>OZ241341.1:0-661170 GCA_965200445.1 Mycoplasmatales bacterium | reverse complement strand
GAACACACCAGTGCACCATGAACACCAGCCTTATTATGTCCGTCCTGTCAGGCACCCTTAAGTAAATTGCATGACCAAGTTGATCAATTCTGCTTAAACCCTCACTGTCAATCAAAATTGCTGCGAAATTTAGAATATTTTGTTTCCAAACCCTGCATGGACATTTCTGGTTTAGGGACCAAAAAAATCAAAGATTTATACACTCGGCATTTGCTAGTCAATGTGAGTGATTTATATGTTTTAAAGCATAAAAAAGCTGTTTTAGAGAAATTACCACAATGAAGCGTTAAAAGTGTGCGTAATTTATTATCGGCGATCGAAAAATCAAAACGCCAAAACGCTAACCGCCTGCTTACAGCTTTAGGCGTTCCTAGGATGGGTAGTGATACTGCTTTAACATTAATTAAGTATTTTGGTACGATTGATAAAATTGCCACTGCCAGCTTACAGGAAATGACCGCAATTAAAGGACTAGCCTCCATCAAAGCTACTGCCATTGTGGATTTTTTTCTTGAAGAACATAATAAAAAACTTCTCAGCCAATTAAAAGAGTGTGGACTGAATTTTACTTATCAGCAACCTGCTAAAAATATTTACTCAATCCTAACAGGACAACGCATTGTGCTGACCGGCAGTTTAAAGCGTCCACGAGCTACTTACCTTCAGCAACTACGACTACACGGCGCAATGATTGGTTCTAGTGTTTCTAGTAATGTTGATTATTTAGTGGTGGGGGAAAACCCGGGATCAAAATTGCAAAAAGCACAAACTTTTGCCAGTATAAAAATCATCACAGAACAGGAATTTGATGATATATTAAAACAAGGTAAAGAATATGAAAACAATTAATAAAAACACAATTATTCAACTTGCAAATGATGTTCTGATTAAAGTGGATGATGATTTCATTACAGAAATTATTGCAGACATTAATAGCACCATTAACGACATGAAGGTGCTTAATGCCATTGATACTTCTTCAATTACGCCGATGTACTTTCCTCATAGCCATGTTTTTCATAATTTACGCAGTGACGAAGAGACCACATGTTTAAGTCAAGCAACTGTTATGAAAATCGCCCCACAATCAGAAAATGGTTACATTACAATTCCCACAGCAACTTCTGCGGAAAAGGATTTTTAAGTGCAAACCATTTGAGAAGCTCACAAGCAATTATTGAATAAAAAAATTACAGCTGTTGAATTAGTTAATACTAGTTTAAATGCTATGTCTGAACATGATGATCTTAATGCTGCTGTTTTAGTGTTCAAAAAAAGAGCGCTTGCAGCGGCCCAAAAGATAGCAGATGATAATGTCGATGCGCATCATTATTTAAAAGGTATTCCTTATATAGCTAAAGATAATTTTTGTATTAAAGATACAGTCACCACTGCATCTACTAATATTCTGAAAAATTATGTCCCGCCTTATAATGCTACTGTAATTCGTTTACTAAATGCTGCCGGTGCTATTCCTGTTTGTAAAGCAGCGTTAGATGAATTAGGGATGGGTGGTAATGGCTTGCAAGCGGCCACAGGGCACGTGTTAAACCCTTGAAACCATAAGCACATTACGGGTGGCTCTTCTTCTGGTTCAGCTGCTTTAGTATCGGCAGGGGTGGCGCCGTTTGCTTTGGGTACAGATACTGGAGACTCCATTAGAAAACCTGCTTCGTACTGCGGTTTGGTTGGTTGAAAACCCAGCTATGGTCTAATATCACGTGCTGGTGTGATTCCTTACGCTCCTAGTTTGGATACGGTGGGCGTGTTGGCGCGTTCAGTAAAAGATGTTGCAATTGTGACGGATTGTTTAGCTAAGTATGACAAGGATGATTTCACAAGTGTTATTAATCGGTATAAGGATTCCTATCTTAACAACTTAACTCGTAAGATTAAAAATCAACGTTGATGCTATATTGGTTCATTATTTAAAAAAATGCCCCAGTATATGCAAGATAAATATCATGAACTATTTCGTGCTTTACGAGCACAAGGAGTGGTTGTGGAAGCTCATGAATTTGATGCAGAATTATTAAAAGCAGTTCCTTCAGTGTATAAAGTTATTTCTTACTCAGAATCAATCAGCACTCATTTTAATCTTACAGGTCTAACTTTTGGGGAACGCTACAGTGGGGCTGATTATGTCAATAGTGTGATCAATAGTCGTAGCAATTATTTAGGCCGCGAAGTCACAAAACGTTTTATTGTTGGTTCTTATTGCTTACAAACCGCAAACCAAAAAGAATTATTTTTAAAAGCCCAACAAATTCGCCATCTTATCACAAAAGAGTATGCAAAATTTCTAACAAATTATGATGGAGTAATTGGGTTGGCTAGTCCAGGGGTGGCACCCACAATCAATGAAGTTATGAAAGGTTATGATTCTGATCCTGTTTTGGAAAATTTACTTATTTTAAATAATTTTAACGGCTCTCCATCATTAACCCTTCCGGTAGGATTCCATAAAGGACTGCCTTTTGGGATTAACATTAGTTCACTGCCTTTTAATGAGCAAAAAGTTTTAAACCTGGGTTACTTAATTGAAGAAATCACCCAATTAAAAAATTTGTGGATCGGGAATCGTCATGGCAATTAAGTATGAAGTAGTCATTGGGATTGAAAACCACATCCAATTAAAGACAGTAAGTAAAATGTTTTCACCTGGTCCGGTGTCATATGGGGCCGACCCTAATAGTCAGGTGCATCCGCTAGATATTGCATTACCCGGCGTATTACCTACCGTGAATCAAAAAGGGGTTAAATACGCTATTATGCTGTGCCATGCTTTGCACATGGAGATTGCACCACTACTCATGTTTGATCGTAAAAATTACTACTATAGTGATTTGAGCAAAGGGTTTCAAATCACACAATTTTTCCATCCGATCGGTGTTAATGGCTATTTGGATATTAGCTTTCACAGTGAAACACCAATTAAAATTAAGGTTGATAAAATACAAATTGAGGAAGATACCGCTAAGCAAATTTACCAAGGTAATGTGGCTCAATTAGATTTCAACCGAGCAGGCATAGGGTTGCTCGAGGTTGTCAGTGCCCCTGTGATGTCAGATGCAGAAACAGTCCTGGCTTATGTTAAGCAATTACGAGACATTGTTATCTTTTTAGGGATTAGCGATGGGAAAATGGCCGAAGGGTCTTTTCGGTGTGATGTCAATATTTCCTTGCGGCCCTGTGGTACTAAAAAAATGTTGAATAAAGTGGAAATTAAAAATTTAAATTCATTTGCTAACATTAAAAAAGCCATTAGTTATGAAATTAAGCGTCAAACAAGTGTTTTAGCATCCGGGTCAACTGTTTATTCCGAAACGCGTCGGTTTGATGAAGGATCAAACACTACAGTTAGTATGCGCCGCAAAGAAACCACTGGGGACTATAGATTTTTAGCAGAACCCAATATCCAACCGATTGTGTTAAAGCATGACTGGATAGCGCATATTAAAGATCACATGCCTGCTTTACCCGCTGAAATTCGCCAGAAGTTATTACTTGACTTTAAGTTACCGCCAGCTAAAGTAGAAATTTTACTACGTCATTTTGAACTGTGCAGCTTATTTCAAGAATCTTTATTGACCAGCTCACACGCTTTAATGATTATTAACTTTATAACCGGTGATATTTTAGCGTTTTTGAATAATCATCAACTAGCCTTAAAAGAGACACGTTTAGTCCCAGCAATGCTGGCTGAATTGGTTAACCGGTTGCAGCAAGATGAATTTTCGTCCAAGCACGCTAAGCTCATTCTGCAGGAATTGCTGGTTAATGGTGGCAATGTTAATGCAGCTATTAAAAAACTTCAGATTGTCTATCTTAATGATCCAGCGCTGTTAAAACCCATTATTGCCAAAATTATTGCGGACAACAAATTATTTATTGATAAAAACATTGGACATACAGACCGTATCCAGAAATTTGTAATGGGTCAGACTATGAAGGCAACTAAAGGTAATTGCTCGCCTACTTTAACAAGCAAATTAGTAGCAGCAGCCTTGCAAAAACTAGCACCTTAATGATCTTGGAATATTTTTCTTAGAAACTTAGCTTGCAAAAAAGAGGTGAAGCGACTTGGGATGATTTTGCCAATCAAAGCAAAGCACTTATTTTTAAATCCAATGATAATAATGTCTTTGTTGGGTTTGCGATCAATTTTATCTAGGGATTGTTCGCACAAATAGTCAGCAGGCATTTTTTTGATTTTGTTAAAGAATTTATCTAGTTTGTCTTGGGCATAAGCACGTTGGGCAAAATCAGATTCAGTAGCACCTGGGCATACTGTAATTACGCGCACAGGACTACGATGAGCTTTTAACTCGTGATTAATTGCCGTAGAAAATGCAGTGACATAAGCTTTAGAAGCTGAATAAGTGGGACTATAAGGTAGTGGTAAAAAACCGACTATCGAACTAATGTTAATAATCCGACCACTTTTTTGTTTCATGAATTTTTTAACAAATAAATAAGTCAGGGTTTGTAGGGCCTCAATATTCAGGTCAATCATGTTTAAATCATTGTTATTATCGGTATTCCAATAGAGTCCAAAGCGTCCAAACCCAGCGTTGTTAATCACTAAATCAATGGGGTATTTTTTAATATTTTGAAAAAATTTGGCCGGGTTTTCTTTAACAGATAAATCTAAATTATAAGCAACTAATTTTTGTTCAGGATACTTTTTAGCTAATTTCATGAATGGTTCAGTGTGCCGTGATACACCGATAACATTGTATCCTCGCTTGAGTAGTTCTATGCAATATGCATACCCGATACCCCGGGAGCACCCAGTTACCACAGCATATTTATTGATGTCCATAGTTTATTTCCTTATGGTGTGTAAATTTAATAACTTTAATATTATTATAGATTGTTTTGAGAACGCTAACCAATTCTTATGTTTTCTTCTGGGTATTTAAAGTCTTGCTTTTTATGTTTATTAGACCAAGACAATAACGTACCTGTGACTCCTAATTGCCCAACAAACATTAGTAAGATGATAGATAGTAAAACTAATGGGCCTGCCCGGTACATTTGGTATTGACTCAGGTTATTGAGGCCGACGGTTCCAAAAGCGCTACATATTGTATAAAACACAGAAAGTGGGTCCCAGCCAGGGTGGGCAGCGGTAATAATAAAAGTGACTAATCCTACCAGCACAACGCTCGTAAATAGAACAATCCCAGAATTTTTAACTGTGGTTTGGGGAATTGAACGCTTGAAGATATTAATATTGTGCTTACCGCGAATCGTTTGTCAGCAAGCAATCAGTAATATGGCTAGGGTGGTGGTCCGAATCCCACCAGCAGTTGAGGAGGGTGCTGAGCCAATAAACATCATAATGGCTTGAATAATGCGACTACCGGTTAAAAATTGTCCAGTGCTATAAGTGCTAAAACCAGCATTTCGGGTCGACATAGTGTTAAACAGAATGGCCATAAATCCATTAAAGCCACCCCCACTAGTTTTTAAAATTTGGGAGCTGCCAGCATGCCCATATTCAATGGCAGATACTAGACCAACCCCAATAACCGAAATGCCCAGGTAGGTGATTAAATTGAGTTTTGTAAACAAGGTTAAGCGTTGGCTTCGATCAAACCCGAATTTTTTCTTTTTTAAGTCATAAAAGGTGGGAAAACCAATACCACCAATAATAAATTCTGCCATGAACACAAATTGCACAAGATAGACTGTGCTATAAGGATTTAATGATTGGGGGCCAATAATATCAAAACCAGCATTATTTACTGCTGAAATGGAGTGGAATATCCCACTTCACAATGAACGAGTAAAGTTACCATATGTGTTATACACATCGTTACTGCTAGGTCCACTTGTTTTAGAAAAATAGAAGGTGACTACTAAAACTGCTGCAGCAGCTAACTCTACTAGAATTAAAAAGACAAAACTTTGCTTAATTAGTTTTAAGGTTGATCCAAAATCAGTAGTGCCTCGTTCATCTTGCACCAAAATGATATCCCTGATTTTAAATTTATGCCCCAGAAAAGCTCATAGCATTATTTTAAAAGTTAGAACGCCAAATCCCCCTAATTGGATTAATAACGCAATGATTAATTGGCCTCAAAACGAGAAATCTTTGGCAGCATTAGCAACAAATAAGCCTGTATCTGAAAAAGCACTGGAGGCGTTAAACAACCCAAATAAAAATTTTCAACTTCAGGTTACATTGGTGATAGTACCGTTATCATTAATAGTGCCATGTCGATGCACAATTCCAGGAGTGGATAGTAGCAAACCACCTATTAAGACCAAGGCCAGGTAAATAGTAAAAATTTGGCCTGCCTGCGCTCTTCAGGGATTAGCCATTTTTAATTTTTTCCAAACGGTATCAGATTCAGGTTTTCCGGACTTAGATTTAGCTCAATAACGATAAAAAGGAATTAAATCATTTGGGATGGGAAATTTTATTTTCACTAGGCACAAAACTTTTGTATTATAATTTACTAATTAGTGCTAACACTATTATAGTAAAATAAATAAAAATTCCTATATTTAATTAAACAGGAGAATCATGGTTAATAAATCTTTTGCAGTTTTCGGGTTAGGTAGGTTCGGGTTTGCACTAGCCAAGGCTCTAGTGGAAAGAAAGGGTGAAATCACCGTATTTGATAAAAATGAAAAGAAAATTAATAATTTTCAAGCTTTATATCCGTCTGTCAATGCTGTGATTACAGATGTCACTAATCCTAATTTTATTGAAGAGCAAGGTTTAGAAAATTTTGATGCTGTTATCTTAGCACTGTCTTCTGATCTAGAAACTAATTTATTAGCTGCAGTTATGCTGAAGAACGCTGAGGTTAATAATTTGGTGGTGAGAGCTAAAGATGATTTGCATAAAAAGATTTTAAAAACAATTGGCATTGAAAATATTATTGTTTTAGAAGAACAAGTCGCTCGGATTACCGCTTCCCAAGTGTTATTTGGCATTGACTCAAGTATTCAATTAATCAATGATGATTATGTTATTTTAGATATTGAACTCAAAAATCCCGAAAAGGCTGGAAAAAGCTTAGAAGAACTTAATCTACTGAATAAAAAAGACTATAATATTGTGCATATTAAGCGTAACAACAGTGTTAAATTGCCTGCCGAAATTAATGCTTTGCAGTTAAATGATCGTCTGCTTATCGTTACTAGAATTAAAAAAGCGTATTTAATCGAAAAGCAATTAAACTAAAAAAAATATAAAAGATTGATATTTTATTACTAAATAGTTAAAATAATATAGCTTGCCTAGTTAGCTCAGTGGCAGAGCGTTCGGCTGTTAACCGACCGGTCGTAGGTTCGAATCCTACACTAGGCGCCATTGTGAGGCCTGTTGGTGAAGCGGTTAACACACATGCTTTTCACGCATGCACGCACGGGTTCGAGTCCCGTACAGGTCACCAGCGAGTGTTAGCTCAGTTGGGAGAGCATTTGCCTTACAAGCAAGAGGTCGGGGGTTCAAGTCCCTCACACTCGACCACGCTGGCTTAGCTCAATAGGTAGAGCAACTGACTTGTAATCAGTAGGTTGGGAGTTCGATTCTTCTAGCCAGCACCATAACGCGCTGTTAGCTCAGTTGGCAGAGCAACTGACTCTTAATCAGTGGGTCACAGGTTCGAGCCCTGTACAGCGTACCACTTTTGGGTTATAGCCGGGATTGGCGGAATTGGTAGACGCACCAGACTTAGGATCTGGCGAGGTAACTCGTGAGGGTTCGAGTCCCTTGTCCCGGACCATTGGCAATTAAATAACTTGCTAGATTGCTAGCAGGTTATTTTTTATATTATTATAAATATTAGCGCCTCTATAAATGGTAAAATATGATTATATAAAATTCTGATTTTTGCTTTGAAAGGTTTAAATATGGCAATAGAACACATTACTAACAACAATAAAGATTTATTAGAAAAAACCCCTAAATACGTAATAAAATTTTTTGCTGAATGATGTGGTCCTTGTAAATTATTAGCTCCCATTGTGGCAAAGGTGGCCAAAGAAGTAGATACTCCTATTTTTGAAATTGATGTTGATGCTAAAGATACGAAAGACATAGTAGATAAATACGGTATTAAATCCATCCCCCAAATGGTTTATGTTAAAGATGGTAAAGAAGTTGGCCGTAAACAAGGGTTTTTACCTGAAGGGCAAGTTGTAGAATTTATTAATTCACACTAAAACCAATATTTATAATCTTAAGACTTTAACCAGATCATTATGTTATGGAACATAAAATTAAATTAGTTGCTATTGATTTAGATGGCACGCTTTTGGATAAATTTCGGTCAATGCCAAAGGAAAATTATCATGCTATTCAAAAACTCATTGATAATAACTATAAGGTGCTAATTGCTACAGGAGCAGACCTGACTCGCACCACCGGTATTATCAATAGTTTAAAGTTACCCCATAAAAATTTATTTTGCCTTTGTTATAACGGCGCGATTATTTATAGTTTTGAAAAACAGGCAATTATTCATCAAACTGTATTTTCCATAGAGCAAACTAAAACTTTATTTGCTGAAGCAGAAAAATATAATATTGAAGTTTGAGGTTATCCTGCTGCTGAAGCAGAAATTATTTATACCGGGCGCAGAAGAAGGTTTTTAATTTGGTGTTTTAAAATATTGAGTTCTTATCAAACTATTTATTTTGATCCCGAAAAACCGATTAGATTAGTTAAAGCCTTGACTAAAGGTAGTGCCAAAAACATGGCATTATTTTTAAAAGCAGTTAAAAGTAAAACCCATTGCAATTCTTTTTTAAGCAGAATACTAAATAGCAATATTTTTTTGCACGAATTGGTTAGTCAAAATGTTGATAAAAGTATTGGTTTGGAATGAGTGGTTAACCATTACAATTTGCAAGCTGAAAATGTACTTGCTATTGGTGACGGGATGAATGATATTGGGATGCTCAAGTATGCAGGGCATTCGGTTGCGATGCAAAATGCTTATGATGAAGTCAAAGCAGTAGCTGATGATATCACAGATACCAACAAGCGGGCTGGGGTTGCCAAAGTACTAGATAAATTAATTTTTAGTAATTGTGATTAAAAAGTGTTTTTTTTAATGAGTATGTTAAAATAAGTAGGCATGTGGCACCATAGCCAAGCTGGCCAAGGCACGGGACTGCAACTCCCTGATCACCGGTTCGAGTCCGGTTGGTGCCTCCAGTGCATATTTTGCAAACAAATTTATTATTTTCTATAATATATTTGTATCTGCGCCCATAGATCAATTGGACAGATCGTTTGACTACGGATCAAGAGGTTGAGGGTTCGAATCCTTCTGGGCGCGCCATCGGGAAGTAGCTTAGCTTGGTAGAGCACTCGGTTTGGGACCGAGGGGTCGCAGGTTCAAATCCTGTCTTCCCGACCATTTGGGTGCTACAGACTTGAATATCGGTGCAAATCCGATGTATACACCCACCCCGGCGGGGTAGCTCAGCTGGTTAGAGTGCACGGCTCATACCCGTGAGGTCAAGAGTTCAAATCTCTTCCCCGCTACCAAGGATCCTTAGCTCAGCTGGTTAGAGCACCCGGCTCATAACCGGGCGGTCATTGGTTCAAGTCCAATAGGATCTACCATTTTGGAAGATTACCCAAGTCTGGTTGAAGGGATCGGTCTTGAAAACCGAGAGGTCAGGAAACTGGCGCGGGGGTTCAAATCCCTCATCTTCCGCCATCTATACCGCGGGATAGAGCAGTTGGTAGCTCGTTGGGCTCATAACCCAAAGGTCGCAGGTTCAAGTCCTGCTCCCGCAACCAGGTCCTGTAGTGAAGTGGTTATCACGCCTCTCTGTCACAGAGGAGATCGCGGGTTCAATTCCCGTCAGGACCGCCATAGGTCCGGTAGCTCAGTTGGTAGAGCAATTGACTGAAGCTCAATGTGTCAGCGGTTCAATTCCGTTTCGGACCACCATTGATACTGAAACTCAATGTTATTGAGTTTTTTTTTATGAATTTATGCCTGTATGTTGTGTCATTAATAATATAATTAAATTGTTGAATAGCATATAAGCAAGATAACTAAGGTACAAGATGACTAATAAAGGACAAAGCCTGACCCCTTATGAAAAGAAGATTATTTTACATAAGGGTACTGAGCGTCCAGGTTCGGGTCGATATATTAATCCAGATCAAAATAAACTAAAAACGTTTATTTGCCGGCAATGTGGAATCCCATTGTTTTTAGCAGAATCTCATTTTCAGTCCAGTTGTGGATGACCATCCTTTGATGCTGAATATCAAAAAAATGTTAAATATTTGAAAGATGCCGATGGCATCCGGACAGAAATTGTGTGCCAAAATTGTGAAGGGCACTTAGGACACGTCTTTTATGGCGAAGGCTATACTGCTAAAAACCAACGGTTTTGTGTAAATTCAGTTTCGATTGAAGCAGTAGAAGGAGAAGGCGTTACGGACACAGAAGAAATCATTGTGGCAGCAGGCTGTTTCTGAGGTGTAGAAACTTTGTTTAAACAGCATCCCGCAGTGCTTTTAACAGAAGTGGGCTACATAGGGGGTAAAACCCTTAATCCTAGCTACGAAGAGGTTTGTAGCGGTAAAACAGGTCATTTAGAAGCTGTAAGAGTCATTTATAATCCTAAACTAACTGCACTACAAAATTTATATCAGTATTTTTTTGAAATCCATAACTTTGAACAAACTGACGGGCAAGGACCTGATAAGGGAAGTCAATATTTAAGTGCTATTTTTTACTATGATAGTAATCAAAAAAGCACTGCTCAAAAAGTAATTAATAAATTACAGCATATGAACTATACTGTTGCTACTAAACTTTACCCAGTTACCACTTTCTGACCAGCAGAAGGCTATCATCAAGATTACTATGCCAAAACCCACAAGCAACCATATTGTCATTTACATAAAACTATTTTCCAGGATAATTATGATTCTTAAAAATGCTCGCATTATTTTAGCAGAAGGTCCTATTAAAAAAGGTTGAATGCAGATTAAGCAGGGACTTATTACTAAGGTGTCTGCATCAGACGATTATGCTAATGATGACGCTGTTTTAGACTTAACGGGGCTAAAAATTTTACCAGGTTTTATTGATGTTCACACCCATGGTGGGTACGGGGTTGCTTTTGAAGATGCTAGCATTGAAAGCTTTAGTTTGTATGCTCAGCAAATTTTAAGAGAAGGTGTTACCAGGTTCTGTCAAGCAACAGTGACGGGAACTAATGAAAACATTTCTCAATCACTTGCTATTTATAAGGAATGATTAGCCAACCATAATCATGGTTTACAAGCCTTGCAGATTGGCGCGCATATTGAGGGACCGTTCATATCACCAATAAAGAAGGGGGCTCACCCTTTAGAGTTATTGCAAAAGCCTTCTGTTGCAATTTTAAAAGCGTGAATCAAAGCATCAGACCAAAATATTAAACTAATTACTTTTGCGCCTGAACTAGCCGATAAGGATTTTCTGCGCTTATTAAGAAACCAAAACATTGTGGGCAGTGCCGGGCACAGTAATATTTCTGCTCAATTATTTTTAGACGAAATTGTCCCAGCAGGCATTCATCATGTTACTCATCTCTTTAATGGGATGAGCGGTGTGGATCAACATCATCCTGGCCTGGCTGTGGGGGCATTAATTGATGATAGCGTCTTATGTGAGGTGATTAGTGATGGAGTGCATATCAAACCTGATACACTGCGCTTAATTTACAAATGTAAGGGCTTTAAAGGCATTACCCTCATTACTGATTCCATGCGAGCTAAAGGTATGCCTGATGGGAACTATTGATTAGGAACACTAGAGGTAACTGTAGCTAACGGCGAAGCGCATTTGGTTAAAGATGGTACCATTGCTGGATCTGTTGCACAGTTTGACCGCTGTTACCGCTTGTTTAAAAAATTTAATAATTTAACTGACGAAATTATGATTTACATGTCTTCTATCAATGCTGCCCGCCAATTAGGCATCTTTGATAAAACAGGTAGCATTGCTGTCAACAAAATGGCTGATTTAGTGATTTTAAACGATCAAGACGCTGTGGTGATGACAATTGTAGAAGGGCAACTGGTGTATATTAATGAACAATATAAAAAGCTTTTTCCGGCGCAATTACTTGGTCAAAGGTGGTAAATAATGATTAAATTACAAATTTTATCTGATGATAAAGCAGTAGGGAAAGCAGTGGCAGCTATAATAATTGATGTTATTAAACACCAACAACACCCAGTGCTTGGTTTAGCGACAGGTTCTTCACCACTTTTAACCTATCAAGCATTAGTCAAAAACTATCAAACGCATCATACTGACTGAAGTAAAGTAACTACATTTAATTTAGATGAATATGTGGGGCTAACAACAGATAATATAAATAGCTATCATTATTTTATGCATAAAAATTTATTTAGTCACATTAATATTTTGTCTGAAAATACCTTTATTCCCTGTGGAGTGGGTGATTACCAAAGTTATGCTTCCAAGTACGATGATTTGATTGCAGCAAGGCAAGGGATTGATTTACAAATTCTCGGTGTGGGGCTCAACGGTCACATTGGCTTTAATGAACCACCAGCCCAATTAAATTCTCTAACTAGAGTGGTTGATTTAACCAGTTCTACTATTAAGGCCAACGCACGGTTTTTTAACAATTTAGCTGAAGTACCCAAACAAGCAGTTTCAATGGGAATTAAGTCCATTATGCAAGCTAAAAAAATTATAATTATTGCTATAGGAAGTAATAAATCCGCCATTGTTAAACAAATTATGGATCACAAAATCACCAACCAAATCCCGGTGACTTTATTGCATAATCACCCCGATGTGACATTAATTACAGATCAATTAGCAGCAGCAAAGCTGTCAAGGAATTAGGAAATGAGAAAACAAGTTATTATTGGTAATTGGAAAATGAATAAAACCATGCCAGAAGTTGAAGTATTTACCAAGCAATTTAAGGGTTTTGTAGTGAAACCTAATATGCAAATAGGGATTGCGGCACCTTTTATTTATCTACATTATTTACAGCAACACCTTGCAACTGATATTGCGGTGTGTGCTGAAGATTGCTCACAGTATTCAAAAACCGGAGCTTATACAGGCGATGTTTCAGCGTCATTGCTACAATCAATTAATATTACTTACGTTATTGTCGGTCACTCCGAACGAAGAAATATTTTTCAAGATTCTAATGAAATGGTAAATAGTAAACTAAAAAATGTGCTAAATGCTAATTTAAAAGCTATTCTATGCGTCGGCGAATCACAAGAAATTTTTAAAAATGATGCTACTTTTCAATTTATTAATCATCAATTAGAAACTTGTCTAGCAGGGATTAGTGAAGATAAATTACAAAATATTATTATTGCCTATGAACCAATTTGAGCGATTGGCACAGGAGCAACAGCTACTCCAGCTATAGCTCAAAAAGTGATTGCCCGGATTCGTAGCTGATTTGTTCATAACTACAGCTCCGCAGCAGCTCAAAACATTATTATTCAATACGGAGGCAGCGTTAAACCAGACAATGCTGACGGGTTAATGAAACAACCAGATATTGATGGCTTGCTTATCGGAGGAGCCTCTTTAGACCCACAAACCTTTGTTAATATTATTAATAACATTAGTTAGAATATTGTATTATGAAAACTCAAAAACCTAAAACGATTTTACTAGCAATTTTAGACGGTTGAGGAGTAACCAAACCTGGTCCTGGTAACGCTGTCACTCTGGCTGATATGTCTTTTGTGAAAAAACTTGAACAAAAATACCCACATGTATTAGCAGAAGCTTCTGGGTGGGCAGTAGGACTACCTAGTGGCCAAATTGGTAATTCTGAAGTGGGCCATCTGCACATTGGGGCTGGACGTATTAATAAAGAATCACTATCATTAATTAATGATGCGATCGCCACTAAACAATTTGTTAACAATGCTGCTTTACTAAAAGCTATTAGTTATGCTAAGCAACACAATAGCAATTTTCACCTAATGGGTCTGTTCTCCGATGGAGGAGTGCATTCTCATATGAACCACATGATAGCAGCTTTTAAAATTATTAAATCCCATGGTTTAAAAAAAGTGTTTTTCCACCTCATCGGCGATGGTCGTGATACAAAACCAGCTGTAATGATGATGGCGGTTAAGCAGCTGCAGGATTTAATTAATCAATATCAAGTGGGAACCATCGCAACCATAGCTGGACGCTATTACACAATGGATCGTGATAAAAGGTTCGATCGTACAGAACGTGCTTTTAATAATATGGTTTTTCACAAAGGCAACACCTTTACAGACCCGGTCAAATACATTGAAGCGCAATATGACGCTGATATTAGTGATGAATTTCTAGAACCAGGCTATAATACTGATGCTGCCAATAGTCAAATCAAGGATGGTGATGTGGTGTTTTTTACTAATTTTCGCCCTGACAGAGCCATTCAAATCGCTAGTGCTTTTACTAATCCTGCCTATTTATGAAAACCACCAGTGTTTTTTAAAAACTTATTTTTTTTAACTATGCGTAAATACAGTGATTCAGTTTTGGCTTCCGCTATTTGTTTCCCGCCTCAACCGTTAATGAACACTTTGGGCACATGGATAAGTAAGCAAGGGTTAAAGCAATTAAGAATTGCAGAAACCGAAAAAATTGCGCACGTTACTTTTTTCTTTGATGGTCAAAAAGATTTCTTTAAAAACGGTCTAGCTACACCAGCTGAAATTTCCTTGCCGGGTGCTTCTAAGATTTTGATTCCTTCGCCTAAAGTGGCAACCTATGATTTAGCTCCCCAAATGAGTGCCATACCCATCACTGAAGCTTTAATTAAAGCCCTGCGTAAGGATCATTACGATTTGGTTGTTTTAAATTTTGCTAATTGCGATATGGTAGGGCATACTGGTTTTTTGGCTCCTACAATTAAAGCTGTGCAAACTATAGACAAATGCTTGGCAGAGATTTATGCAGTTATGCCAGAAATCAATGGTACTATGATCATTACAGGTGACCATGGCAATGCTGAAGTCATGATTGACCCTGACAATGGTGGTCCTTCTAAAAAACATACAACAAATAAAGTACCCATCATTATTACTGATGATACTGTGCACATTAAATCCAATGCGCGGATTTGTGACCTAGCACCAACTATCTTAACTTTGCTTAATTTGCCCATTCCTGCTGAGATGACTTGCCTCAGTTTAATTAAATAAAGTGAAAGTGGTAAAATAGAAGTATATTTTCCATTTTGAACTAAAAGGAAGTCTAAAAATGTACAAATCTCTATTGATTGTTGCGAGTAGCTTAACTTGCGCTGGTGGTAGTATGATCGCAGCATCAGCCATTGAAAACTTTAAGCAAGCGCAAAAAGTAAAGGATTTAAATTTTGACACAGCATACCGTAGTGGAAAAATTGGGTTTGCCCACTTAAAACCGCAATCTATTCATGCTAATAAATATTCAGAACAAGCTAACGCCTGAAGTGGTCCTTTGTTTAGTGTTTATTGAGGGCGTAATTATAATGAACCCTTTAACGCTCAACAAATTATGAAGGATTCACCTATTTCGAACTTTACCCTAGCTTTTTTGAACCCTTTAAGCAATGAAGATGAAACTCAAAACCTAGGTGCCGGCTATATTGACTCTTTTCAAGAAATTCATGCCTTGGGTGGTAATGTCACTGTCTCCTTTGGAGGATGGACGCCTAACGAAAGTTCCTTTTTTAATATTGACCCGAGTGGTGCTGTTATGTATGAACACTTGCGCGAATTAGCTTTGGGCTACAATGTTAACTCTTTTGATTTTGATTTAGAAAGTGTGCACACTCTGACTGGTAATGATGTAATTGCTTGCGGGATGGCACTGCACAAATTAGCGGGATTACTGCATTCTATGCATCGTCAGTTGCATGTACGCTTTACTATGACACCATCGTCTTATTTTACCCATTACTTAGATGTGCTAAAAGGTATTGTTAAATATTATGGAACTAATTTCATTTTTAATGATATGCAATGAACACAATACTTTACTCCGCATAACCAATCTCCAAGTAATGATGATGCGATTGCAGGTGTGAAAGCCGATGCCAAAGCATTACGTGATAATATTCCTGCTTTTGCCAAAATGAGCATGCAAGAAACATACGCCCACTTAGGGGTGACGAGTGCTTTAGAACCAGCTAACCAAGCAGGCAGTCAGCAGCTAGGGAAGTTAAGTTATGATGATTTTAAAAAGTTAATTCCTTGAGCTATCACCAATCACCTAGGTTTCATTGGGTTATGAAATGTTGGATTAGACCACAAAATTAATTCCCCGCTAGATCCAACCCAAGCGAGCCAAGATTCTGTGACTGATTTTTATTTCTCTAAATTGATCGAAAACCAATTTGCTGATTTAGCTACTTGAAACCAAACATACTCTCAACTGCCGCAAGCAGTCACAGGCTTAAGGTTGTATGCTAAATCACAACAATACATTTCTTTAAAATGAAATCCTGTTGCTAATGCTAAATACTATATTTTAGAAGATGCACAAGGGCATGTGATTTCGCAAGTGCAAAGAAGTTTTGCCGCGATTTCTTTCCGAGAATATCCGCAATTAAAGGTAGTGGGTAACCACACTTTCCGAGTAATTGCTGTTAATCCGAAAGGTAAGTCACCAGCTAGCAAACCCTTAACTGTGTCCATTGCTTCTACTCTAATTGATGGTCAAATTGAATACTATGATGCTAATATTAACTACTATAATGTTACTTGAAAGGGTCATCCTACCCCAACTTCGATTGTGAAATATATTTATTTCCAAGGTAATATTTACGAAGATGTTAATACTACTAGCAAAGGGATTGCGATGAACCACAGTCCCGCAACAGATAAAACAGACTGAAAATTACTTGGTAAAGCTACTAACCCCCGTTTTGGCTTAACAGCAAATCGGATTAGTGATTTACAAAATTTTGAATGAGATAAAAATATTAACGACCTATACCCATTGAAATATGTTCAATTTAATCAAGGTGTTAATACTTTACCTTTAATCCCTAAATTCAATAACAATATTTAGGATAATTAATCAATCTAGCCTAAATAGTTGTTAATATTACTTTACAAACACTCCAACGATAATTTATAGTAATTATCGCGATAAGGGTCGCTGGCATTTATGATGAGGGAGAATGCTTTGATCATTATATTTTTGGTTTGTGCTTGCAGCGAAGATCATTAATACATAAAATAATAACGTGGAAAATATTTAGATAAAATGTGAATTTACTGTGCCAAAACTTAAGTATAGTTATCAAAAGGGTTTAAATTTAATTTTAATAATTAAAATCAGCTTAGCAATCACCTGAGCGCTGTTCATGATTGTGTTTTTTGTGTTGCTTGAAAAACTCGCTATTATTATGGCGGGCACTTTTTACTTTAGTAAGGGCCAGCCGGGTCTAACTTATGTAGCGCCAGCTAATGTTTCTCGCTATGTGCCGTTTTTTGGGAACGGCCTGGGCCAATTAGGTTACATTAATCATGTACCTTTTATTTTGATGATGGTGACGATTTTACTGTCAGTAGCAATCTTTGTAGCCATCATCTCACCCATTTATCGCAAGCCAGTGAGTGTGTTTAATAAATGGTACAGTTTGGTCCAATCTGGGCTTTATGCTAGCTTGCTAGTCGCGGGCATTGTTTTAACCAGCCTCTTTTTTATGGATAACTCTGCGGTGGGGATTTTAAAAACGTTAAGTTTAGTTTTAGCTTTACTACAAATTCCCAGCTGAGCCTTGTGGTTCATGTCCTATTGCAACCAAAAGCATTTATTGAAATTACAGCAATTACACGAAGATAAGGTTGAGATTGTTACTAACCGAGAGTTCGTGGATAAAATTTTTATTAATGTTAAAAAAGACCATCTCAATAGCAGAAAAATTGCTGATAACCACTTCTTTGATCATGGCTATTGGCAACAAGGCAATCTGGCATCACGCAAAGAATATCTACGCTTAAAAAAACGTCAATCAATGTTTTATAACTTTAAACCTTGGTTGATTGTACTTGTGATTTGCATTCCCACCGTGGCACAGCAGTTAGTGTACCTTTCTTTCAGTGTAGTGGATCGATTAATGGTTGTTCGTTTTGCTCCGCATGCTTATAATGCTGGTTATGTTCAGACTGTTGATAATTTAAACTTAGCTACCCAGTTTTCAAGCACTATTCAAACGACTATTTTTGCGTTTGCTATTTTAGTGGCGGTCCCTGGTGGCTTATTATTCGCTTATGCCTTTGCTCGTCGTGATAAAAACGAAACATCAGCTGTTATTGGAACTGGTGTGAATGTTGGCATCATTACTTCTGTCATCGTTGTCGGGGTTGGTATGCTTCTATTAAAACCATTAATTAATTTTCAATCCTCTGCTACTTCAGGGGGAAGTGATAGTACAGCTGATCAGATGGCCTATAATTTTTCTTTTGTCTTTTTACTGGGTTATCCGATGGAGTTAGCTGGTTTAATGTTAATTAACTTTATGGTTTCGGAGGGGCGAACGTATAGTGTTTTAGGAATCACATTATGTTCAGCGATGTTTAATGCTTTGTTAAATTGAATACTGCTAAGCCAAACTAACCTAGGAATTGTGGCCAGTGCTTTAGCTAATGTCTTGATATGGTTTATTACTTTTACGCTGGCTTTTTTGGTGATTGCTTTTGATCGAAGCAGTTGGATTAGATTACAAAAGCGTCATCTGAAATGGAATAAAAATCTAGTTAAACGTTATTACTCTTTTGGGACAGTTAATTGCTTAAATGTGCTAGGTGGTGGATTGTCAGCCATAGTGATCATTCACCTGGCTTCTAACCTGCCTGTCAGCCCTGGTGATGAAGGTGGTTCGGTGAGTCAGCCTACCAATGGCCTCATTCAAGCTTTGTCGGCTTCAGCACCTTGATTTAACTTAATGCGGGCGGTTCCAATTGGGATTATCATTGGTGGTCGGAGTATTCTGGCGTATTGCTATTCGGCCAAATTGTATTCGCGGATGCGAAAAATTATCAAAATTATCTTCGCTGTCCAGCTAGTGTGGTTAATTGTTTACTTTTTGTTCTTAATTGGTGCCGGTGAATATCTGATCGGGTTATTGATTAGAGACCCGCAACTACCGATTACGCTCTATACTCATTTCCTATGACTAATATCGTTTGGCTTTATTGTATTAGCTTTTTCCAATACTATTATTATGGTCTTTCAAGTTGCTGGACAAGTCTATAAATCAATTGCTTTGTCTTCTTTTCGAACTTGGCTGGTGCATGTCCCCATTTATTATCTTTTCTGAGCCGCCACCTGATCGTCGGGTGCGGCGATCCAAAGTGCTGGTTATATTTTCTTTATTGGTACTTCGGTGCGGAATATCATCACAACCATTATCGCCATAAGCTTTATCTTTATTTTTCGTGGTCGGATATCAGAAATTTTGCATGACCCTGATACTGAAAGTAATACTGGTTTTGAAATCATTTCGTTCCACCAGGTCGCCTTACAGTACAAATACCGCATTAAGAATATTTTAAATGATAGCGTTGCCTTTACTCACCAGTTAAAAGCCACCACCGCGCAAACTGTTCTGCGTTAAAATGCAGTAATTTTTAAATCCAAATCTTGCTGTTGTTTATTGCATGCTTGAAAACATTTAAAAAAAAAATATGCTCATCATTTTGGCACTTATATTACTCAATATTTAATACTTGATTATCTTGCGATTAGGCAAGATGTCTTACTTTTTAGAATTAAACATCATCAATGTGCTAAATATATTAAAAATTATTTTATTGCTTATACGCAATTAAACTAAATGGCTTAGATTTGGTTATTTTTAATGGGTGTGGATTTATAATTTATATTTGTTGCAAAAGATTTATTAGATAAGTTTTGATGTTTTATTTATAATAGTAAGGTTATGTAAAAACTTTGATGAGGTCGCCTTTGTCTACTAACCAAACAACTCCTAAACAAGATTTGATTAAGTTAAAAATTGCCGCATTTTTAGCAGCTAAAGATGTTAAAAATTTGCGTTTGCTTGCTCAAAACAGCCATCCTGTTGATTTTGCTTTAGCGTTAGAAGAGTTAGATGATAAAGATATGGTGATCTGCTTGCGCTGGCTAAAGATTGCTATTGCCGCTAAGGTTTTTGCTAATCTAACCTATGAATCACAAAAACACATTATTAATACCTTGACGAGTGTAGAGCTAAATGAATTAATTGATGATTTATACCCTGATGAAATTGTTGATTTAATTGAAGAAATGCCATCTAATCTGGTGAAAAAGATTCTGCGTGCGACTCCCCAAGATATGCGAGGTGATGTAAATCGCATTTTGCAGTACGAAGAGGATTCGGCTGGCTCTTTGATGCACGTTAATTTCCTAGAGTTAGATGAACGTCTGACTGCAGCACAAGCTTTAAAAATGATTCAATCAAAACTGCAAGGGCTGGAAGAAACTGAATATTTTTTTGTTACAGACCAACACCATACTTTGGTCGGCACGATTGAATTAAAAACCATTGTGTTTGCAAAACCAAATACGCCCCTAATTGATTTAAGCAACAAGCGGATTTTAGCTGCAAAAACTTACCAAGACCAAGAAGACATAGCTAACTTATTCTTAAAATATAACTTAGATGTGCTGCCGATTGTTAATAACGAAAATCGCCTGATGGGGATTGTTGATTCCGCTGATGTGGTTGATGTTATAGAACAAGAATCTACCGAAGACATCCAAAAGCTAGCTGGTATTGATCCGATTGAAAAAAGTTATTTTGAAACATCTATATTCCGAATGGTGCGATCACGTAGTGTGTGGTTATTATTCTTAATGATTTCTGCGACTGTTTCCCAATTAGTTATTACCGCTTTTTTAAACTTGTATGGCGTAGTCAATACCTCTGAGGCTGGTTCTTCTACCTCAGAGTCGATTACCCTTATTGTAACTGGTCTGTTAGTCCCATTATTGCCTTTGGTGTCGGGTACCAGCGGAAATGCTGGTAGCCAATCATCAACAATGGTAGTAAGAGCTTTGTCCTTAAAGCAAGTTAAAACAAGTGATTATGCGCGAGTTTTATGAAAAGAATTACGAGTGGCTCTTATTTCTGGTTTAATTTTAGTAGTAGTGAATTTTGCCCGTATGATTATTATCTATATTGTCGAATCACCTCATACCATTAGTGCTAACGAGTGAAGAGCGATCGCTGTACTGTCATTAGCATTATATGTAACAGTGATTATCGCTAAATTAGTTGGAGGCATGTTGCCAGTCCTGGCTAAAAAAGTGAAACTTGACCCTGCTGTGATGGCAGCACCTCTGCTAACAACCCTAGTGGATGCGCTATCAACTGCTATTTTCTTCTCAATTGGTGCTATTTTCTTTTTAACTTAATGCTTTTACTTCAAAGAAATTTTTATGTTATAAAATAAATATATAAATTAAACAAAATATTAAACAAAGGAAATAATGGACACAAAGAAAAAAGTGACTAAAACCTCCAAGGAACTAGGTGTTCTACGAGGTGGTCAAATAACAGCAATAGTAGGATGGGCTTTGGCTATTTTATTTGGTATTTTACTGTTGATTGGTACAACTTCACCATTTTTTGACGCAAACGACTCAACATTTGGTTATGTTTTATCTTCACTATTTATAGTTTTGCCATCAGTTGCCTTCATCTTAACTTTAGTTGGGTGAAATCGTTATGGTGCTTCTATTGCTGCTGGAGTTTTATATATCATCTCTGCTGTTGCACTTTTTCTCTCAGTTCTTGGGATTATATCAGCTGTATTAGTATTAGTAGGGGGGATTTTAATTCTTTGCGGGGCGGGGAAATTAAAATAATCTCCGTAAATATCTGATATTAAGAGTGATACATCACAGAATTAATACTAATAAACTAAGTTTCAAAAACAAACCTTTAACAAAAACTTCCTGAGCTAATTAAAGCAATGCAGTTTTTTTAATAATGAAATCAGCATAAGTAAACTATTCTTTTTTTAATACTTAATTATTTTTTAATAAAACATTCTTATAGTCACTATTTAATAGCATATTAACAATAACATGGCTTAATCAGTAGTTAGTTGAATGCTATTTTTATTTTTTGGATGATGTGATAATAATTAAATATAAGTTTTCAGTATTTTAGCAGTACAATGTAGATTGAAAATAGTTACTGTTGATACATTAATAATAAAAACTGTTAAATAGGAGATAACTACATGAAAAAATTACTGTCATTAATTGGTACTGTAAGTATTATTGGGGCAGGGGTTAACACTGTTATTAGCTGCAATGATAATATTAGTGCTGACCAACAAGCAGCTAATGATATTAAAAATAAAATTACCAACCCTAATTTAACTGTTCCTTTAGGTAGCACTAACCCTGATACTGCGAATCCTGCTACGATTACTGCCATTAAAAAGGCTTTGCAAACAGCTAACTCTGCTTTAACAAGCGATGATTTAGCGAAAATCATCTTTTCTATCACAACCTTACAAGCTGAAGTTCCTATTTCTGTCACAGCCACAATTACAGTCGGCTCTGCTATTGCCACCAAAGACTTAAAAGTTACTTTAGCGCAAACTGACCAGCAAAAGGTTGATGCGATTAAAGACAAAATCACAAAAGTTGATTTAACTGTTCCGGCTGGTACTAACCCTGACACAACTAACGCTGGTACAATTGCTGCCATTAAAAAAGCTTTGCGAGCAGCCAACCCTACTTTAACAAATGATGATTTAGCCAAAATTACTTTTGCTAGTGTTACTTTACAAGATAATACACCTGTAATGGTGCAGGCTACTATCACGGTAGGAATTGCCACAGCTCAAAAAGATTTGAATGTAACGTTAGACCAAACCGACCAACAAAAGGCTGATGCGATTAAAGACAAAATTACTAATGTTAACTTAACTGTTGTTGGTGTCCCCGTTGATACACAAAATGAAGGTACCATAAAAGCAATTAAAACCTCTTTAAAGAATGCTAATCCCAATTTAACAGATGATGATTTAGCAAAAATTAGTTTCAACAATGTTACTTTAAAAATTGGTGAGTCTGTGATAGTGAAAGCAACTATTACAGTGGGAGAAGGTATAGCTGAAAAGAACTTAAATGTTACTTTAGCGCAAACCGACCAACAAAAGGCCGACGCGATTAAAGGTAAAATCGTAGCAAAGGATTTGAATTTACCAGTAGGAACAAGTACAGATGTTAGTCAAGATAAGCAAGCTTTAGATAAGGCTCTTCAAGCGGCTAACCCGACTTTAACAACTCAAGATCTAGCAACCATTAAATATAGTGGTCCTGCGCTTATCCCAGGCACAGCTGTTAATGTCACAGCAACTATTACAGTTGGCACTGCTAAAGACACAGTAGATTTAAGTGTTACTTTAGACAAAAAAACTCCACCACCACCTCCTAGTGGTAAAGTTTTATCGGGTTATTGATATGGTTGAAAGGATCCAGTAGCCATTTCTGATATTAATCCCTTATATAATTTAATTGATATTGCTTTTTATAATACTCCTTCTTCTAGTTCTTCATTGCCTGCTTTAGATCCTAGCATTATTAATAATGAAGCTGCTGTTAAAGCTGGCATTAAACAACAACAAGCCGCTGGTCATAAGGTTGTATTGTCTTTAGGAGGCGCAATCGATTTTACTGCTATTAATGCTGGCAATGTAAAGCAATTTGAATCAAATACATTAACGATTATGAAAAACTATGGGTTTAATGGTATTGATATTGATTTAGAAGGAGAACCTGCTAGAGATCAAAGCAATGCACAGTATATACCTGAGGCCTTGAAATATTTGAAAACAGAATTAGGATCTAGTTTTATTATTACGGCCGCACCAGAGTTTCCTAATTTAAGGACTGGTCCTTCGATTTATCCCACATTGCTAACAAGTTTAGGTAGTGATTTGACTTATTTACAACCACAAATTTACAATCAAGGTGGTGATGGTATTAATGTGAGCAGTTCTGATCAAGCTAAATTTGGTGTGCCTTCTTATTTAGCCCAAAACAATACTCAATTTCATGCTCAGTTTCTTTACTTAATTATGAAGTATTTATCAACTACTGATCCTTCTGACCCTAATTTTGCTGTAAAAGTAGATCCAGCTAAACTATTGATTGGGTTACCTGCTACTACTTCAGCAGCTGGCTCTGGGTACACTGAACCAGCTGTTGTGCAACAAGCATACAAAATTTTTCAACAACAAAAGCTAAACATTAGTGGTTTGATGACTTGGGCTGTGAATTATGATCATAATAATAATTGACAGTTTGCGTTAGAAAGCTACGGAAAAACCTGAGGTTCATAAAACTCATTTTTCTAAAAATGGTTACTAAAATTAGTTTAGTTTCAGCACGTGGATTATTTTTATTACGCTTAATAAATGTATAATGTATAAACATCATGCATAAAAAATTTATTTTAAATTAAATTAAAAAAGGTTATTAATGAAAAAAGTTATTATTGTGGGCACAAACCATGCTGGTACAGTAGCTGCCCGTACTTTAAAACAATTAAATCCAGATTTAGAAGTTGTCGTCTATGATCGCAACGATAACATATCCTTTTTAGGGTGTGGGATTGCTCTGTGAGTGAAAGGGGAGTTTGATGACCCGGATGGTCTTTTTTATGCTACCCCTGAATTACTACAAAAAGAAGGGATCAAAGTGCATATGCTGCACGATTGCACTAGTGTTGATCCCGATAAAAAAGAAATTACCTTGCATAATTTACAAACTGGTAAAGAAGTAAAAGATCATTATGACAAGATCATTTTTGCTGTGGGTTCTTGACCAATTGTTCCGCCCATCCCAGGTATTAAGTTAGATAACATTAAGATTGTTAAATTATTTAAGCACGGTAAAGCGATTAAAGAGGCTAATCAAGACCCTGCTGTGAAAAAAGTTGTTGTGTGCGGTGCTGGTTACATTGGGGTAGAATTAGTAGATGCCTTTCACGCTGCTGGTAAAGAAGTAACCTTAATTGATATATGTGAACGCATTATGCCTAACTACTATGATGTAGAATTTACTGATAAAGTTACAAAAGCAATGAAGGATGCTGGTGTGCGGGTTGCTACCGGCGAAACCGTTAAGGAATTTCGTGGGACTAACAATCAAGTAACGCACGTTATTACCGATAAAAATGAATACGAAGCTGATTTAGTGATTTGATGTGTTGGTTTCCGTCCGAATACTGCATTATTAAAGGATAAAATTACTTTAACTAAAACTGGTAATGTTGTGGTTAATGCTGAAATGCAGACTTCTCATCCTGATGTGTATGCGATTGGCGACTGTGTGGAAGTTTATAATAATGCTCGTGAATGTACGGCCTGCATCGCTTTAGCGACAACAGCGATTCGGACAGGTATCTTAGCGGCTATGAACATTGCTTTGGATAAAAAAATTGAATCACCTGGCTTTCAAGGATCAAATGCCATTTCTGTGTTTGACTGAAACCTATCTTCAACTGGTATGAGTGAACTGGCTTGTCAAAATGCTGATATTCCCTATAAAACTGTTTATTTAGAAGATTGGGATCGTCCTACTTTTATGCAAGAAAAATATAGGGTGCAATTCAAATTATTATGAAGAACCGATACTAAGGAAATCATAGGTGCTGCAGTAGGATCAAAAACTGCTAACCACACCGAAATTATTCATATGTTATCTTTAGCAATCAAGCAAAAAATCAAAATTGATGATTTAGCTTTGGTTGATATGTTCTTTTTGCCTCACTTTAACCAACCATTTAACTATGTGACCAAAGCAGCTCTGAAAGCGATCAGTCTAAGTTATAACGAAAGATAATTTTAAAGTTGCTGATACCAGATTGTGAAATTAGTACCATTATTAACAAAGCTCTTTCAGTATAGTTCTGATACTTTGCTATCAGAAATAGCGGAAGGAAAAGCGCTCGACCAAGTCCAGCAAATCTCATTTTTTGCTGGTCCTTTTAAGACTATTAATAAATGAAGCGCTAATTGAAATAAACGGATTTTAGGTGAAGAAGTAGACGTTGTTGATTTTCAATCATTGTTTTTTGATGCCTATGAACTAATTTACTACCGTTATTTCAATTTATCCTTAGAGCAATTTTTACAAAAAATCGCCAAAAAAGCTGGCGCTGGTTTAACATCGTCTGTGATTAATTGGGTGATTAATTTTTGGTTTACAGTGACTGTTCTATCATGGTGATGGTACCAATTAACGCATTATATAGATTTTGACCAGCCCATCACGCAGTCTGCTGTGGAAAGAGCTACTTTGCAAGCTCTACGCAGTGTTTTGAATAATGCTTTAGTTACCCTAGATTTGAAAGCTGATTTTAAGGATAATCATTATTTGGTCCAAAAAGCCGAACAAATTAAAGCATTAGTTGGCCAAACGAACACAATTTATGATTTTACCAAGGTGTGGGAGGTAGTGCAACCTTTAGCACCTACCAATCTCGTGCAAAATATTTTGAACCCCGCCAAGCAAGAAGAAGCATTATTTGATGCAGTCATATATTTCAGTATTATGAAATTTGATCCCATTATTAAATTATTAATTGCTGCTCAAGACACTGTTTAAGATGATTGCATTTGCTAATGAAATTGATTGAATATATATGTTTTGTCGTCACTGCTGAACATACCAACGCTTCATTTTTGCTAAACCAATTCCTTGGAAGCAAAATATTCATATCGAAGGAAAGTGTACGGTATGCCAATTTCCCCAAAAATTAGATGTGATGAAAGCCACTACCTATTATGAAAATTTAAATAAGGATAATAAATAATATGTCAGTGGGTTGAATAGTTGGTATTGCGGGCGGGGTCGCTATTTTGATTCTTTTGCTTGTGGTGCCGTGAGATAAATTGCGTAGCAAGCGTGATCGCCTGCATTTGGATGATATAAAATCACAAGCTGCCAAAGAATCGCCCAAAGACAACGCTGTTCAGCAATCGACAGCTGCTCAAATCGCTGAAAATCGTTATTTTGGTATTTTTAATTTTTTTACCTCAAAAACATCTATTCGCTATGAGACATTGGTTTATGTGCAACCCGAAAAAGATAGTTGTCCGTTGTGCCAAGCTTTTGAAAATCAGGTATTATCATTAGAAAAAGTCAGTAAAAATTATATTACTATGAGTGAAGCTATTTCGCGCGGGTATCATCATTTAGGGTGCAAACACATTGATATTGATTATTTAATTGCTGAAACCAAAATTGCACCATTAAGTTGAACCAAAGTAAAACAAAGCCAGTGATACAAACTCAGACTTAAGCAGTACCGTTGGGAAGACAAATTACGTTTGATGAACTATCAAATAGATAATGCTCATAATAAAGATGAACAAAAACCATTGATTGAAGCCAAACATAATCTAGAAGCAAAGTATCAAAAATTTTTAAGCCAAAATCAGTTAACGCGTAACAAACACCGAGAATTACCGTTGAGTGATGATTTAGTCAAATGAAGCTAAATGACTTAGGTCTACTATTGCTAGCCAATGGTTGGACAGGAATTATGACTGGCACTTTAGCAGCGGCTATTGCGATGTTGATTGCCAATGTTGTTACTATTTATTTCTTTATTAAGAGAATCCAGCATGAAAAAACTGATGAAACTAGTTTTGCGTTTCGTAAAAACAAATTCTGGGTGTTTTTTGCTATTCGATATGTTTATATTGCGGCTATTGTTTTGTTAGCCATAGGGATGGTGGTTGCTTTAGCAATTTTTATTGTATCGGCTATTGATAATTTTTAATTTTAAGAATAAGATAATTTAAAATAGCTTTTTAAATTACACTTTAAGATAAATGACATTAAATGTGGTAATAATAAAGTAGAAACAGAGGGACAAGATTGTGAAAAAACTTTTAGTAGCAATGATGGGTGCTTTTAGTATATCTAGTTTAGCTAGTTCGGTTATTGCATGTGATAATGCTGCAACCAGAAATTATTTGTTTCTGTTGAATACAACCATTAATAAAGGTGCTCCTATGAATGGGGATATTAAGAATGATCTGAGAGCAGGTGCTCTCTCCAGCGATTTCACCCGAAGGGTTAAAACAAATCTTCAGAAGTTAATTCTTGCAGCTAATGGACCTAACCCCTCTCAAGGTGTTAAAGATAGAATTGACGAATGAGTTAACACAAACGTAACTATTGATTTTATTACTCAGCCTGTGGCTGGGTTTATGCCAGCTTCGGGCTTATTTGAGTTTGATATTACCTTTGCCAAAGATATTAGTCCAGGGTTAAGTTACTTTTATAAATTTTCGAATGCAGTTAACAAAATATACGGATGGAAAACAAACTCTGGGTTATTAACTGGTCAAAAGTATTATTTGGATCCAACAATTGACAACTCTAAAAAATCTCCTAATAATATTGTTATTCAAAACATTAAATTCAGTGATATTGAATTTGATGTTGCTAAAATGGACCAAATGCTTTTAGAGCAAATGCAAAATCAAGGGTTTTTAAAGAATCAAACTTATGAAAACATATTTGCTGCGAGTCCACCAATCCCGCCAACCCCACCTAAGGATACATTTCGATTATTTTGTCTTCCTCCGAGTTCCTCGCAAGACGATCAAGAATTGTACTATAATACAGGTTTCGCAGGAGCATATACAAAATATGCCTTTCAATCACGTGATCCTAAGTACAAAGCGATGATTATTGGAATGGACTTTCCTCAAACTTCTTCGTTTTTTGTAAATAAGACTTTATATAAAAACCGAACAATTAATTTTGAAATTATTGATATTCCTGATACCCCTACTCAAAAGATTTAATTATGACTCCCAGACTATCTATTTTTAAGAGGCTTTTTCAAGGCAATAAAAAACCTGAACAAAATTTAAAGCCTAAACAAAAAAAACATTCTGTTGCTTTAGTTAAGTTACAAAGCTTGGGAAAGGCTTTAATTTACCCAATTGCTGTTTTACCTTTTGCTGCTTTGTTAAATCGGCTAGGTGCGCTAGGGGTGCAGGTAGCAACAGAAGCTGGCCATTACCACCAAGTAGACTGATGAATAGCAACTATTGTTCAAACACCTGGTTTAACGGTTTTCAATAATCTACCAATTTTATTTGCTTGTGGTGTGGGGTTTGGACTGTCTAAAGATAATCGTGGCGAGGCAGCTTTAGTCGGTATTTTGCTGTATTTAATTTTAGCCGCCTTTACAGCTGAGGGTAGTATTCCGTCATTATTTTATAATAATGTTTTAACGTTTAAAAATAGTGCCAATGGTGAGCTTTACTCCAAATTATTTTATTTACCAACTGTCAATCCGACCACTGGTCAAATAGTAGGTCAGAAATACATTTTAGATGTAGGAGTTTTGGGTGGGATCACTTCTGGTGGTTTTGCAGCTTATTTTTATAATAAATTTAAAAATTTAGAATTACCAGAAGTTCTGTCTTTCTTTGGCGGGCGCCGCTTTGTGCCAATGATCATTATGCTGTTTAGTGTGCCAATGTGTTTTATGTTTGCTGTTGTGTGGCCTTGGTTGCAATATGTACTGGTTTTATTTGGAACTGCCATTTCTTCTAGCAATGCAATTGCAATCCCAGGTGCTTTTGCTTACGGGGTTATTAATCGATTAATGCAACCCTTTGGACTCCACCACATTTTAAACACTTTTTTGTGGTTTCAATTACCTATTCATGGTACTGAAGTAAGCTTTAACGGTAAGATTTTAATGGAAAATGTAACTGTCAATGGTGATATTAATGCTTTTAACCGCGGAGTAGCTCAGGCTGGTGTGTTCCAATCTGGATATTTCCCAGTCTTTATGGGTGCAGAACCGGGTATGGCCTTAGCCATGATTCTGGCTGCCCCTAAAGGAGTAAAACGTAATCAAGTAGCCGGGTTCTTAGCTGGAGTCGGGGCTATAGCGTTCCTAACAGGAATTGATGAACCTCTGGTGTTTTCATTTATTTTTGTTTCACCATTATTATGGGGTGTGTATGCATTTTACACTGGTATTTCTAACGCCATTGTGACAGCATTCCACATTCACTTAGGATTTGGGTTCTCGGCCGGCCTAATTGACTATATTATTTCTTTCCCTCAATCATGAGGAAACTCAATCTATTATGGTACAACTAATGGGGCGACTGCGCAGCTATTTGCTAACCCATTATGGATTTTCCCAATTTCATTGTTTATGTTGGTATTAAGTTTCTTTACTTTCCTACCGATTATTAAAAAAATGGATGTTAAAACTCCGGGTCGTGAAGGTGACAATATGGCGATTGCTCGTCCTGGATTTGAAGCTCCTGCTCCTACAAAACCTGTTAAGGTCAAAAAACCTAAGCGATCTGAAATATACGCCAGGCAAGCCAAAGCTATTTATAAGGCAGTAGGTGGTTTTGATAATATTGAAACAATTGCTAATTGCGCTACCCGTCTACGTCTGACTGTTAAGGATAATATTAAACCAGTTAACGATCGCGAGATTAAAGCTAACGGGGGAGCAAGTATTATTCGATTAGGGACCACTGGTCTGCAAATTGTCATTGGTGTGCAAGTAGAATCATATGTGCGCGTTTTTGAAGAAGAATATAAACATGATGAAATCATTAAGAAAAATATTCAAAAACAGAACAAAAACAAGTAAGCTCGATCTTTAAGCAAGATTAATTGAAAATAGTCTCTTACCAGAGACTATTTTGATTTAAAAGGTTAATTTTAAACCTTCAAGCGTAACCATACTGCTTCTGTGGGAATAATTCACCGTTTGTTGTGATGATGATTTTAATGTTTTGTTTAACTAAATTTGCTCGTAATAAATTATTTTAAATAATGCTCTTGAGTTATTAAATTAAAAAAAGTTTTTACGCTAACACTTTTAAAGTGTAGGGGAGTTGGTAAAGGACCAAATAATTTAGTTCCTCCTCCTAGTAGGATAGGGAAAGTGGTAATAGTCATGTCATCGATTAGATTAACTGCTAAAAATTGCTGAATAGTCACTCCTCCATCAATTCAAATATTAAACAACCCCTTTTTATGCAAATTATCAATAATTTCTTGGGGTTTGCCTTGCATGATACTCATGTTTTTAGCAAGCTTTGTCGGCAGAACTGATAGGGTTTTTGATAAAACAATCACAGGTATGTTATACAATTTAATCAATTTTCTATAATTTGATTTTGGTAAAAGCTCTAAAACGCCTTCATAGGTTTTACGACCCATTACCAGCACGTCTATTTTTTGAATAAAATTATCAAATCCAAAGTCGGTTTTAGTGGGATTACCAATCTCTTCTAATCATTTGGCTGGACCCCAGCCCTTTTGATCAGCTATATAGCCATCAATGCTACAAGCAATATAAACAAAATTACCCATTTTTTATCCTTTTCAATGCTTATATTTAACTACATTATTATTTAAAGTGGTGAATTTTAACCCCTTCGACCACCCGGTTAATTTGACCAGTAGGGCAGGGATTATCAGGCGTTTTACGAAGAGCGACTGATTGCAGAATGGCAAAAATTTGCGCTAAATAAATATAGAATAAACCAGCATAAATATCAGTTGTCTGACGTGAACTTGGGGCATAGATGTAATGATCGCAGATACTAGCTAACTTATTATTTCGCTTATAATCAAAAACGACTATTTTTTGACATATTTTTTCTTGTTGAATTTCCTTAACAAGATCTAAATCATATTGTCGAGTCAGACTATTGGTAGACAGAAAAACAAAGACAATGGTTTTGCTATTGATAATTGCTTTAGGCCCGTGCCGAAACCCTAAAGCACTGTTATATGAGCTGACAACACTACCATTACTTAATTCTAGTGATTTTAAACTGGCTTCTTGTGCAAACCCTTGAAGGTGGTTGGAACCAATGAAGGCAATTCTCTCTGCGCCAGCATGCGCTAGCTGTTCTAAAGTAGTGATGTGCTTAGGCTGCAGATTATTAATGTTGCGAATAAGGTGTTTGATGTTTTCATTAATGCCATCAGATGATTGAAACATTAATAAAACTCACAAAATCATGCTAGTAAAACTACTTGTCATAGCAAACCCTTTATCAAGAGTTGCTTTGGGCAAAATAAACAGGAAATTTTGTTTTCATTTCTGACTCTGTACGGCTAATTCGCCAGCATTATTGCAAGTAATGTTGGCTGTTCACAGTTTACTTTTAAGGACTTTGCGGACAACTTTAATCGCTTCCAAGGATTCTGGAGAATCTCCGCTTCTAGCAAAGGAAACTAGCAAAGTGGGTTTTTCGAACTGGAGATATAATTTAGGATTCGTTAGTAAATCAGTTGTACCAACTGCGTCTGCGTCCAGCCCTAAGGTACGTAATTGATACACAACTGATCTACCAACATACTCACTACTGCCTGCGCCAGCTAAGAGAATTTTCATATCTTGTACATTAGCTTTATCTAAATCACGTTTAATTAAACTTTCCTCAGATTGAAATAATTTAATAACCTTTTCTCATACCTCGGGTTGCTTGTATATTTCTTCGCTGGTGTTTTTACCACCCAAATCATTTCATTCTGCCTGTGATTTATTGAATCTATCCATGTTGCTATCTCCTTATCTTTTTTACAATTTCATTATAAAATGAATATGCGATTATTTTATTTAAATTTTCATTTTCATTAATGACTATGCAAGTTCATATTAAAAACAGTCAATTTATTGTTAGTGCAGCTGATTTAGCGGGGTGTCCCGATGATAATGTGCCAGAAGTTTGTTTGGTAGGAAGAAGTAATGTCGGTAAATCTAGCTTAATTAATGGTTTAACTAACCGTAAAAAATTAGCTTATATTAGCTCTAAACCAGGCAAAACGGTCCTGCTGAATTTTTTTAGTATTAATAATAATTTGCTAAGAATTGTTGATGCCCCAGGATACGGATATACTGCCCTCAGTCGCTTTAAAACCAAGGGCTTTGCTACCCTTATGCATAATTATTTGCAACATCGCCCTAATTTAAAACTCGTAATTGTTTTGCTAGATTTGCGTCATAAACCCTCAGAACTTGATCAGAAAATGCTGGATTTTTTAAGGTACTATAAAATACCTTATATCATTGCTGGCACTAAAGCTGATAAATTATCAAAAAACAAGCTTAACCGTCATCTTAAAATAATTAGGACACAATTAAGCTTGTTGCAGAACAAAATTATTACTACCTCTTCTTTGAAAAAAGAAGGTTTTAATGATTTATGAGTCGAAATTTTTCAAACTATTGTTCATTAATAGTAAACGGCTTTTGCACAGTATTAACATCTGGTTCTTCACGATCGTGGAATTTGCGTTCCAGATTAACAATTTGGGTTTTGTCATACTTCATGTAATCACGTAAATCGCGGTTATAATCAATTTCTTGGGTTAAATCAATTAAATATCATTCATAAAAACGGGCAGTACCATAGTCCATTGCTTTGCGAGCGTTATCAGAAAGCTTGTTAGTTAAGTTTAATAAATTAATTTTGATGTCTAACAATACTTCCATTAATGCCACAATATCCAGGGTGTTGTAATGCGCTATTTCTTTTGTTAGATCAGGTGTTACCACGTGGTATTGAACATCTGTCATCATCATGTAATTCATAATGCGACGGGTGTGCACAAAAGCATCAGCGGATTCTACTTGGTAGAAATGACCAAAGCCAGAAAACCCAATATGATTGGCACGGTTTGATAATGCAAATGCTGCTAGTTGGTAGTGAATGTGATGTTTAATAAAAGTATTTAAATCTTTTTGAATAGTGTCTTTCATTTGAACTCCTTAATTTTTTAATAACATATAATTATACATATTTTTTCTCTAAATGCATAAAAATAATGCATTATTTTTAGAATTAGGGTACATACAATGGTAATGTATATTCCTAGTTATATTCACTGTATAATTAATAAAAAATAAAGATATTTTTCTTAAAATAGTGATATGCCATCCGAGAAATCTATTTCATCAATTAAAGCCCAAGGGCTTAGTAGCTCTCAAGTACAAGAACTAAAGAGCAAGTATGGCGCAAACGAAATTGCCAAAAATAAACGAACACCTTTATTGGTTTTATTTTTAACAAGCTTTATTAATCCGCTTATTTTGATTTTAATTGCGGCTGCTATTTTATCTTTGTTGCTAAGTATTTTTGTCAGCAAAGATTTAGATTGAATTGATTTTACCTTTATTTTTGTTATTGTTATTTTTAACGCCATCTTAGAAACCACCCAAACTTATAAAGCCAATAAGATTGTGGCTGAACTCAATTCTAAAGATATTATCTGAACAATAGTTTATCGAGATGGTTCGTCGCATAAAGTGGCCCAACAAGATTTAGTCCCAGGTGATATTGTTTTTTTGGAATCAGGCATGATTGTGCCAGCTGATCTAGAAGTTTTAAATGCCAATAATTGTACTGTTAATGAATCATTACTAACTGGTGAAAGTGATCCTGTCACTAAGCTGGCCGCAGGTAAAACCCCAAAAATTAACAGTTTGTTTATGAGTACTTTTGTCTTAACAGGATTTTGCTGAGCTAAGGTTACTAAGACCGGTAACCAAACAGAGATTGGTAAAATCCAAGCTACTCTGAAAAATAAAAAACGTCATGAAGATTATTCACCATTACAAAAGAAAATAAACAAATTAACGCTATGAATCACTCTTTTAGGTTTGTTTACTGGTTTATTGATGTTTACTATGATTTATTTCCTCCACGATGGCAAGCTCGATGATGTTATTTTAACCAGTATCACCATTGCTGTAGCGGTTATCCCTGAGTGTTTGCCGATTGTTATTACAGTTGTGTTTACTATTGCGGCCCGAGCTCTAGCTCACAAAAAAATTATTCTGCGGAAATTATGATCAATTGAAACCTTAGGGGCTATTACAACAATTTGCTCAGATAAAACTAACACACTAACCACCGGGGAGATGGAGGTCAATACATGATTTAATGCTGATCGTTTATATAATCATCAGAAGCCAGCACCATCGAACGTTTGATTAGATTGAATGCATAAATGTGTTATTTTATGTAGTCATGTGCATTATAGTAAACATAAGCTGATTGGTTCACCAACTGAAAAAGCCCTGGCTAACTGAACGCAATTATCAGCAAGTAAAATAGCGGATTTACAACATCGATTCCAGGTTATTCAAGAAGAAAGCTTTAGTTCTGAAAAAAAATTTATGAGTATTAAAGGCACCTTAGCTAATCAAACCGCGACTTATATTAAGGGTAACCTCAAAGTGGTTCTAGCGAAATGCAACATGATGATGGACATCAATGGCCAGATTAAAGCCCTTAATAAAGAAGCCCAAAATGCTATCTTAAAGCAGAACTTTCTATTAGCCAGTCAAAGTATGCGGGTACTGGGTTGTGCAATTATACTGAATGGTAAATCGATTTTCTTAGGTGGAACAGCCTTAAAGGATACACTGCGCCCTGAGGCCAAAAATATGGTAGCTGATTTAAATCAAGCCAGTATCAAACTAAAAATGATCACAGGTGACACAGAGCAAACTGCTTTAGCCATTGCCAAAAATCTCAACATTGCTCAGTCCGAAGCTGATATTTTACCTCACCATCAATTACAAAGCGTAGATCCTGGCGATGTGCGACATATGATTGCTGAAAAAAAGGTGTTTAGTAGTTTCACACCTCTAGATAAGCTATTAATTATTGAGAATTTACAATCAGAAAAAGAACTGATTGCCATGACCGGGGATGGTGTTAACGACGCACCCGCTTTAAAACAGGCCGACGTTGGTATGGCACTAGGCCAAGCCGGCACTGAGGTAGCTAAAAATGCTGCTGATTTGATTTTACAAGATGATAATTTAGCAGCAATTGTTGAGGGGGTGAAAGTGGGGCGGTTTGCCTATCTTAAATTTAAAAAGGTCCTAACCACCATTTTAGCAGCCAATTTTTCTTCAGTGCTAGCCATTTTAATCATTGTGTTAAGTGTTCGTGATTTGCCAATTTATTCACCATCAGTGCTAATTTTTAATTTTGTCATTGAATCATTATTGGTCATTCCGTTGTCGATTGGAAAAATTAATTTGAATGTTATGAACCATCCACCGCGATCGCTAAAGGAATTTATTTTAAGAGGCTTTATGATTAACCTAATAGCTGTCACGTTGTTGAGCACGGCAATGCTAGTAGGGGCCTTTTTTGTTGGTTATGAAGGCTTTCATGACCTGGCATATGGACGCACCCTATATTTTATGGTGCTAATTTTAGCTCCTTTGTGATGGATTCATACTCTTAAAATGGATAAGGATTATTTCCAATTTAAATTTTTTGATAGTAATAAATTGTTTGCTTGGATTATCTGTATAGTTTTAATTATTTTTGCTCTCGCTACTTTTATTCCAGAGATTAATAATGATATTTTTCGCCTTAGTCCCTCCATGCCGTATTATGTGTATCTGATCGGATTAACCCTTTCCTTTCTGCCGATCTTAGGCAATTGTGGCTTGCAATTAGGTTGTTTAGCACAGCATAAATGATTGAAAAAAGCTAAATAAAGTGGTATTATTAGGTTCCTATGATTTTCATACAGCGCATTAACAAACTGGTTAATTCCCAAAAGGGGTTAATTATTGGATTGAGCTTTACTTGATTAAGTTTAGTAGCAGTGCTAGCTACACTTTTTAGTGAGACGCTCAATAATAATTATATTTACCAATTAGTTTTAGCGTTTCTAGTTATTTATGGTGCTGGCTTTAATTTTATTTATGATACTTTCTATAATTTATTTAAAAAGCGCCGCATCTATATGTCAGGATCGGTGTTTATCAGCACCCAAATTTGCTTTTTTTACAGTATTTATGTCATTATTAGTCAAAACCAAGGGTACACCTTCTCTTTTGATCGCTATTATTTTTTAGAAGCGATTGCCATTATTGCTTTCACCAAAAGTGGGGATGCCGTCACTAATTTTTTAAACGAACGGGTTAATAAAAGAGCTGAAGTAGTGAATTATGCTGTAGCATCCCAAGTTGCTGTTGTGACTGATTTAAAAACTAATCACACTGAGCTACGACCACCAGCATCAGTTAAAGTAGCAGATGTTATTCTGGTGAAATCTAATGAAATAGTTCCTCTGGATGGGGTCTGCTATTCAGACAAGGCAATTGTATTAGATGAAAGTATTGTGACCGGTGAAACGATATATGTGGAAAAACATAATTATGACAAGGTATTCAGCGGTACTACTAATAAAGGAGCAGCTTTTTTTGTTAAAGTGGATAAAACTTTGGAAAATAGTACGCTGTCTAACATTAAAAAACGGGTTGCGCAAATTAAAAACCAAAAAACTCGCTTACAGTACTTATCAGATCGAATCTTTAATTATTTTGTGCCTGTGTTAATCTTAATTGCCATTGGTACCTTTGTACTACAATATTTTACCGGCTATCAATTCAACCAAATTGTTCATTTTATTAAATGAAATGATCCTAATGATCAAAATACACGATTAGCATGAGCAATTTTTACGGCTATATCTGTTCTTGTGGTTGCGTGTCCGTGTTCATTGGGATTAGCTATTCCGCTAGCTGTGGCAATTGGTGTCGCCAAGGCACGCTCGATTGGAGCTTCCTTTACTGATATTCGCACTTTTGAAAAAATTCAAAAGATTCGAGTTTTAGCGGTTGATAAAACCGGCACTTTAACCAATGGTGATTTAGTTTTAAAAGGCTTATATGGTAAAAAAAGTAATTTTCACGCCATTTACCATTTAGAAAAATGAAACGAACACCCGCTAGCCAGAGCTTTTGTCAACTATATAGAAACTAACCGTATGGTTAAATGCCAAACATCTTGTCATAGTGACATTCTTAGTGATGTTAAGCAAGTACCTGGCTCAGGCATTACCGCTCATGTGCATAACCAATTTTGGCAAATTATTAGTTTTGAAAAGGCCCTACAGCAGTCCTACAAGTTGGCACCTGCTTTAGCACAAGAGTTAGAAAGTGCAGAAGTTTTCAAGCAACCACTAACTAAAATTGCTGTAGTAGTAGAAGGGGTCATTGAAAATATATTTTCGTTTGGTGACACAATCCGACCAACTGCCTTTGCTACCATTCAATGGTTTGCCCAAAAGAATATAGAAGTAGTGATGATTACAGGAGATGCATGAAAACCAGCCAAATATATTGCTCAACAATTAAATATTACTCATTACCATGCTTTGGCTAACCCCTTTGAAAAGGAAGTTTTTATCAGTCATTTACAAAAACGGTATGAGAATAAGGTGGCTTATGTTGGGGATGGTTTTAATGATCTGATTGCTTTACAAAAAGCAGATTTATCCATCGCTTTAGGGGAGGGTAATGCTAAAATCGTCCATCAAGCTGACATTTTGCTCAATAATTCCAACATCCTGACTGTCGCCAAAGCATATAAATTAACTCAATTAACCAGAAGACTAATTATCTTTAATTTATCTTGGGCTTTTTTCTACAATATTGTTTCCGTTCCTTTAGCATTATTTGGATTATTATCGCCAATCTTGAGTGTGTTATTTATGGCTTTAAGTAGTATTTTTTTGCTTGTGATTGCTTCGTTATTTATTGCTAAAAAAATCACCGTTTCTTGTTGTCCTGATGAAAAACATTGCAAAAATAACGATATTAATTAATAATGATGGTATTAATATTTTTCAGATTGCTAGGTAGCGATGTATAAATTTCCTTACGGTATCCAAAGTAACTATGGGTTTTTCCATGTTTATGCCTTTACAATGACAGCTGGTATTTTAATTGCTGCTTTGTTGACGTATGTGAAAATGCAACGTCGGAGCATTCCCGCTCAGCCACTTTTAGGGTGCTTGATTATTGTGGTGCCTTGTGCTTTGTTTGGGGCTAGCTTTTTTGGTAAATTAGATGCTAACGGCACTGGTGTTCGGTCTGACTGATGAACTTTGTTTTATTTTTGACAAGGAGGACTGAGCATCCACGGCGCCATCCTATTTGGGATCGTTGCTGGAACAGCTTTTTTTGCTATTTTTAGCCGTCGTTACCAAGTATCAATGTGAGTTTATTTAGATGCCATTTTACCTAATATTTTAATTGGACAGGTTATCGGCCGATGGGGCAACTTCTTTAATCATGAATTATTAGGTGATGTTGTTTCTTATTCTTCTTTAAACTGACTTCCTAATTTTATTCAAGATAATTGTTTTAAATTAGTGAATGGCCTACCAGAAATGCATAATGGTTTGATAGTTTACCGCGAACCAATTTTTCTGTATGAATCATTTGGTAATTTTATGGCTTGAATGCTCATTACGTTTGCTGTCCCTCATATCGGTAAATGGTTTGGTCCGAAACCTTACAAAAAAAACCGAACTGTTTGAAAATACTCTTTTTGGTATAACCTCAAATACTGAGGCCGCATCAAACCAGACCCTGATTATTTATCCTATCATGAAGTATGAAAACGCAGTTTTAATGATTTTCAACCAACTCTAACGGCCAGTCGCCATTTGCGTGGTGGTGCGCTCGTTCGGGCACACAATCCGCGCCGCTATTTCATTACTAAGGCTGGAGTAGAAGGGGGTATGTATTTTTTTCTGTGAAATGGTATTCGCCTAATTTTGGAGACACACCGTCAAGATCCAGCAGAGTTGTTTTTACCGTATCACCGCACTTTAGATTATGCTTTAATTGGCAGTTTTGCGGCGATTGGTTTGATAATAGTTTTGCTAACCCAGTATGTCATTCCTCTGTTCCTGCGTCAACCAGGGTGAAAGTATGAAAAAGACTACTATGATTTTAGTTATTTGAATCAATGGCAGTACAAAAATTATGCATACCGCCACATGCTGATAGGCCATGATAATACCCAACAAAACATCCAAGAGTATTTAACACGCCACATCACCAGCACTATCGGAGTTGATTTCACTCAGGACAACCTCAATAAATTTTTCATAATTACACAATTAAACTTAAATCATCACGCTAACGAACACGGTTCATTATTAATTCGTTATAAAATCACACCCACTGCTTTAGCAACCACTAAATTTGGCATTATCAATGAGCCATACCTGGTAGTGTTAGATTTCACAATGAACCTTAAGAGGCTATTTAAATATTCTTTGCGTCATAAATACATCAAAGCTCATAGCTTTTCTGATGAAATTAAACTGCAGAAATTTTTTAATAACTATTTACGTTCTAATGCTGTGCAACAATACTACTGGGATCTGCTACGTCAAAAGTTTGATCATGTTCAACATGAAGCGATGCTGATCAAAAATCTAATTAATAATCAACAGTGTAATTACCAAGCACTCGCATGGGTGCAAAGACCTAAAAAAATAGTAATTAACCCAGAATTAACTGCAGATAACGCTTGATTCTATGTTAACAAACCATTCCAAACAGTTCTACAATAAATGGGTAATTTTATCGAGCACATTGTTGAATATAGTTACTTCTTCATCGCTGAGCACAGTGCTGATTCGATTATTTAGGTTGGTAACATAGTTATTGTAAATCACTACCAGGTCTATCCCCTTTGTTGTTAAATACAAATATTGCTTGCGCTTGTCCTTGGTAGAAACTTTTTTGCTTAAAAAATCTTTACTTAGTAAAATTTGACTTCATAAAGTGATATCACTGCGGTGGCGGCCCATAATTCTGGCTAATTCAATAGAAGTTAGTGGCTCCTTATGATCATAGATAATTTTTAACATGCGCATATGATGGGGTTTAATAAACTGAAAATGTTTATTTTCTAAATTTTCATTCATCATTATTTTTAATTTGTCTCATAAGTAAGCAGTGGTAAAAATTAAATCTGTCATCGTGGTCCGCCCAACTATATTTCTGTAAATATTAGGTATAATCAATCAGTATATTTAGATTAATCATACCCATTTTTTGTCATTTATATTTATATTAATAATTTTGTTCTGTGTATTTAGATTAAATTTATGCGTTTAATCATTAAAAGCTATATCAAATCATATTTTAAAAATGTTATTGAAGCTTTTGGGCTGATCATTTTTATGATCATTATTATGGCGGTGATTAATGGTATTTTGGCTGGCGTTGTCCAATATTACAGTAGGTTTTCAGCGATTGAAAAGGTTTCTGAACCCTGAAATTATTCGTTGGAATTTAAATATAACAATAAAAGTAATAATAATGATCTGATTAATAACGATAGTAATAATTTTTTAGCGGGGTTCGTGCCTTTTTATTTGACTAATGAAGATCCAAAAATTGCTTTTGGTGGTTTGTATACCAAGGATCTTAATTTCACGCGACATCGGATCATTAATACTTCATCTGAAACTTACCAAAATTGATTAAAATCTGTTGATAAAAAGACACCAAGACAAGAAGCAAACTTTGTTACTAACAAGATTTTAACGGCAGTTGCTGATTTTCAACATAAAAATCTTACGCTGATTAATAGTTTTTTGAAGAACCCTTCGCGAACAAACTTCTATGCTACAGACGGATTATCTTCAAAATTACAAGAAGATAGTTTATTTGTAGGCAATTTTATATCTCCAGAAGGATTTAATTTTTGAAAACCAGTCATTGAGGAATCACAAGGATTAGATATGCGTGTTTTGCTAAATCATGATTTATTTAATAATCCTCAACAAGCGCAAAGAGCAAAAAATTGATCTAGTCATTTTTTTAATAATATTTATCTAAGTGGGAAAAACCTTTCTACCCCGAGTAAGAACCGCTCCTTTTTAATTGAAAGCATTAATCGCACCAGCAAAATTAATGATTTAAAAATATATTCTGGACGTTCTCCGACTGCTGCTTCAGCAGGTAGTCCTAACAATGAAGCCGCTATTAATGACAAACTATCGGTTAATTTTAAGAACTCCCCCAATAGCACTGTTAATATTCCTATTTTACCAGCAGGTGGTAATTACCAGATTAAAATTACTGGTAATGGTATTACCCTCGATACAGTTGTGCGTAAAACTACTTCAACCACTTTTGGTGCTAATGCCTCTTTGCGGCCTACCCCTGTTGCTAATTACACAGTTTTATATACCAACAGTAACTTAGTTAACACAATTAGTGCAGATTATTGAGTCAATAGTGAAAAACCTCAATCCCAATATAGTATTAGTGATGCTAGTGAGTTCTATTATAAAGCTTCTAATGGAGCTTCACAAAATGACTTAAACCAAATTTTTAGCCCAGCATTTGCTGCTAATAGTGGTTTTTTAACTTATAAACAATCTCCTGTATCGACTAATTTACAAAATATTTTTGTAACTTTGGTAGTTAATTTATCGGTTAGTGCTGTTTTGATAGTTTTAGGGTTTATTTTTATTAATTTCACTATGAAAAAAGAAATGAATAAAACCCGTATTCAACTAGGTATTTTTAAAGCCTTTGGTTATCAAAACCGGGAACTATCCTGAATTTTTGCGCTTAAATTTTTAATTACTACATTTATAGGTGCCGGCATTGGTTTTGCATGCGGAATCCCCTTGCAGCAACTAAGTGCTGAGCAGTTTGTGAATAATGTTTTATTCCCGTTTAACAGTATTTATTTATCACCAATTTTTCTAAGCTTCTTCTTTATTGTTGTACCACTTACGTTTACATTAATTTCTTACCTTTTAAATTATTACTACATTAAACAACCGATTATGAATTTAATTCGTGGTAACCAAAAGGCTAGGATACCTCTGTTGGCAAGAGCTTTTAGAGTATTATTTAGTTGATCAAGTTTTACTTTTCGGGTACAAGGGTCATTTACCTTTAAAGCGTTTGGTAAATATTTAGCAGTGATGCTGGTCTTTTTTATCTCGTCTACATTATTTTTATTCACCTTTTCAGCAGTGAGTGAGATTAAATCCTTAACTAAAAATCTGTTTATACAATATAACAAAGCGGTGGACCACACCGCTGCTGCTGCTCCGCGATTAACAGCCAGCACTTGAGACACACAAGCCAAAGAATTACAATTAAATTTTACAAATGGCAATACTGTTTATTTGCCAACCCCAAAGGGTGTCCCCCCTGAAGATGCTGCCTATCATCGAGTGCTAGGAACACCACTCGGGTTATTGCAAGCAGGAATGCAACCTGATGCTCCATCAAATCTAGCGTGAAATCAAGAAACATTTACTTATACAGGGGAAACACAAGCAAAAACCCTTTCTAGCATCGCTCAAAGTAAAAGCCCAACAAAACCTGATTTTCTTAAAGATGTAAATTTAAGTGGCCCTCAATGATCTATGTTGTCATTTCTGTTGATGACTGGCTATACACCAACTCAATTACAAGAAAATCCCTTTGACAACATTAAACCAACACCTAATCCACAATTAAAAGAAGCTCGTAACATAGCAACCCAGTTGTATTCTTTTCTTGCAAATGATTCTCCTACTAAGCCAATCAAAGAAAGTCCAAAAAATTCTAAATTCTCAGGTTCAGTAACGGATTTTGTTAATACTTTAGATGGACTTAATATGTTTGGGTTACTCTATATTATTTATCCTAAAGGTCCTATTACTGCCACGAATTTACCGGTTCCTGTTAGTCTTTCTCGCGATAACTTACCTTTTTTATCTAATATCAATAATTTACCGAAGATTTATTCGTATAGCAATACTGGAACTCCCTCTAATGATAACTATGATCTGAAAGGGCAGCCAGTGCAATTTTTAAGTCAATTTCTTCCTAACATACTATCCATTAATAATCCTAGTTCTAGCTATTTCACATTTAATAGTTTATATTACGATCCAGCGAGTGAATTACCGACTTTTGATACAACTATGTATCCGCAAAGTAACATAACCAAAGAAGCTGATGTCCAGGGTATTCCGCAAACTAATTGAAATGAATTTTTTAATTTTCCTAACATTGATGTTGCGCAAATTTTTGATGATCAATGAAAATGAAATCAAGATAACCCCACAGGCCCTGTTCCGGTTATAGTTTCCCAAAGAATGGCTAAAGTTTTGAATTTACAAGTAAATTCAGTTTACGATATGCCCATAACGCAATATAATAATCCAAATCCAACATTGCCGATGAAAGTTGTTGGGGTTTTGAAAAGCGATGTTTTATCGAATAATATTTACATGTCAGCTGCTAACTTAAGGAAGTTATATATCCAAAAAAGAAAAATGCCAACTGATCCTGCTGTTCCTTTAGCTCATAATTTTTATAATAATTTAGTATCCAAGAAAAAATTAATTAATACTAATATTCCTATTAAAGATTTTCTCGCCGGCAAAGTAAGAATAACTTATAATTTGCAAAACATTGGTTTATCATTATTAAATACCGGTGATATGAACTGAGACCAAGTACTTAATATTAGTAAAAATTCTCTTACTGATAACGGGCCTCCTTCTCAGCGGCACTTTAATCAACTGAATTTAGGAGAATACGATGCTAAAAACCTTCAAGCATTACTGGTGGACCCACCTAACATTTTGCCTATTTCATTACTGCGTAATGTAGTCAAAGAATCTTTGGGTAAAGTTAATGAACAATTAGCTTTATTACAAACTCTCAATGCAGCTTTAATTGCAGTATTACTACTAGTAGTGGTTGTAGCCATTATTGATGAATCCACTGGTATTATATTAACCATGAAAGCCTTAGGGTATCGTAACGCTCAGGTTAACTACATTGTCATTGGCAACTACTTAATTGGGGTAATAGTGATGTTTGTCTTAGCAGTGTTTGTCAACATTGGTCTATGGGTATTCCTATCTAATTTAATTTTTAACCTAGCTGGCATTTTACTCCCTATTCCGCTTGGTTATACTAATCCTTTAATCTGCTTTGGTATTATTATGTTAGTACTGCTTATTTCTTGAGTAATTGCTTTAGCCTTTGTGAAGCGTAAACCATTAAATGTTATAACAGCCGACTCTTAGCTTGTGAAAAAGATTAATCAAAGTTACATTTTTAACAATGTTGAAAACAACAAAAACACCTTGTGAAAAAAAGCAGGGTTTTTTACCTATGACAAAAACTCTACCCAACCAGTATTTTCTATTTTAATGCCTCCCCCCAATATCACTGGCCGCCTGCACCTTGGACATGCCTGAGACTTAGTTTTGCAAGATTTTAGTATTCGCTCTGCTAAACTACAAGGCTATAACGTTAATTGGATCCCGGCCATTGATCATGCGGGTATTGCCACCCAAATTAAAGTTGAGCACGCTTTATGGCAACAAAAGCAGCAAACAAAATGGGATATTGGGCGCACTGCCTTTTTAAAAGTTATTTGAGAGCACGTGGCGAATTACAAATTAGCTATCTTAAAGCAATGAAACCAGCTAGGGTTGGCCATTAATTACAATAAAATTGGGTTTACTTTGGATCAAGAATTCGCTGGAACTGTACAAACCGCTTTCCAATCACTGTATAAAAAGGGGCTCATTTACCAAGGGGAAAGAATAATATCTTGAGACCCCCATTTGGAAACAGCTTTAAGTGATATTCAAATTGAACACCGCCCTGTCCAAGGGGAGCTTTACTATATTAAGTATCGCTTATTAAATGCTGATGGTTATTTACCAGTCGCGACCACTCGACCAGAAACAATGTTTGCTGATCAATGTTTAGTAGTCAACACGAATGATGCTCGCTACAAAGAATATCACAACCAAAAAGTGATTAACCCCGCTAATAATCAAGTCATTCCGGTTATTACCGATGATTATGTTGACCCCATGTTTGGGACTGGAGTCATGAAATGCACACCAGCTCATGATTTTAATGACTTTATTATCGGTAAGCGTCATAATCTCAAGTTTACTTTATGCATTGATAAAAAAGGGCACATGAATGATGTGGCCGGTCCATATGCTAACCAGGACCGTTTTACTTGTCGCAAAAATCTTATTGCTGATTTTCAAAAGCAAAACATCCTTATCAAACAAGTTCACCATGCGATGAATGTCGCTTATTCCATTCGGAGCGGTGCAGTCATTGAACCGATGTTATCAAAGCAATGATTTATTAAATCTTCAGCATTAGCGCCCATTATTAAAAAATGACAAAATAGTGACAAGGCAGTGCAATTTTATCCTAGGCGCTTTCATAGTACATTAAATACTTGATTAGATAATTTAGAAGACTGGTGTATTTCGCGCCAAATTTGGTGGGGTCATCGCATACCAGTCTGATATCATAAAAAAACCCATGCCATTCATGTTGGTACAGAACCAAGTGATCTAGCGAACTACACCCAAGATAGCAGTGTTTTAGACACATGGTTTTCATCTTCACTTTGACCTTTAGTAGCTGCTACGCATTATTATCAAAAAGCAGACAACAGTATTACTAGTAGTCTTTTGGTATCAGGATATGATATTTTATTCTTTTGAATCACCCGAATGATGCAACAAGCAATTGTGCTCAAAAATGCTATTCCCTTTAAAAAAGTTCTTTTACATGGGTTAATTCGTGATGAACACGGCAAAAAAATGTCTAAATCATTAGATAACGGGATAGACCCTCAGGATGTTATTGATGAGTATGGTAATGATGCCTTACGCTTATGATTATTAACCAATAGCAAGCCAGGATTAGATTTGAATTGGTCTGCCCTAAAAGTTAGGGAGGGCGCAGTATTTTTGAATAAAGTATGAAATGCTGCCCGATACGTTAGTGCTGCTATGCCCAATCAGGAGATTAATCTTCAGCAGTTACAACAAATTTTAGAACAAGAACCATCGCTTGATATTAACGAGTGAGTTTTATCAAAGCTTGCCGAAACGAGTGAGCAGTATTTTGATTTTGTTAATAATAAATACAACTATGTGCTAGGGTTTAAAATTCTCAAAGATTTCATTCTCAATGTATTTTGTGATTGATACATTGAATTATCTAAAAGTTTTTTAAATCAAACCAGCGTGCAATATACTTTAGCTTTTTGCTTACAAACTATTCTCATGTTACTAAATCCTTATGCACCGTTTATAACAGAAGAAATTTACCAAAGTTTATTTAATGCGGAATCAATCTATCAGGATAATTATCAAAAATGCTCCTGAAAACAACCTGCCCATAATTATGTGCCGTGGTTAATAGAAGTTATTACCCAAATTCGTAAAATTCGTAAAACAAAAATGATCGCAAAGCGCGAACCGCTTTATTTGAATTTTCATAACAGAGCAGAATTAAATGATCAAGAACATGCACTGTCCTTATTTTTAACTAATGCTGCGCCAGCATTAAAATTAATGACTAACACCATTGTTGTAGATAATCATGAACATTTATCAGATTATAAGAACATTATTTTCTCTAGTTCCTTGGCCACGATGAATGTTGCTGTAGCTCGCAAAGCTTTAATAAATGAATCTGTAGCGCTTTATAAACAATTAAAAAACCTCCAAAAAGAAGTAGCTAGATCACAAGCAACTTTAGCAAACAGTAATTTTATGGCCAAAGCAAGTCCTCAAAAAATTGCTCTGGAACAAAAGAAATTTGCTAAGTACCAAAAACAATTAAAAGATTTGCAAAAAGTTATGCATAATTTCAACAATTAATTATAAAATATTATTAGTGCAATATATAAAGCAACAGGAAGACTAAGATGGCTCGTGTTAATATTGAAACAACTAATGTTTTTGATCAAATTAGCAAAAATCATATTAAAGTAGGTGATAAATTAGTTTTTCGAGCGATTCAGCATAACCTAGAAAATTTTGACAGCAGTAGTTTAAAAGCGCCGCTAAGAATCGTTTCGGTAGTGCCTAGTTTAGCTACAGAAGTTTGCAAAGAACAAACCCAAATTTTATCGGATTTGGTGGAATCGTTTGATGATGTACAACTAATTACAATCTCTTATGATTTACCCTTAGAATGCAATCGGTTAAGCAAAGGCCCTAAGCATCCTAAACGGTATGTTGTATCCGATTACCGCTATCATGACTTTGGCTCCAAAACTGGTCTCATGATGAAAGATTTTACTTTTTTGTGTCGCGCTGCTTTGGTTCTGGATAAACAAAATATTGTTGTTTATAGTCAAATTGCTAATCCGGCAACATCATCACTTGATATCAAAGCAATTACTAATTTTATAACCCAATATAATAAGTAGATAGAGGTAGAATTTACATTATGAACAACACTAAAACTTTAGCCCGCACCTGTAAATTAAACAACGGTGTTATCATGCCTGAAGTTGGGTATGGCACTTATTTATTAAAAGAAGGCGGAGAACAAAACGTAGGGATTAAACATGCTATCAAGGTTGGTTATAAATTATTTGACCTAGCTACCTACTATAAAGTTCACAAGGCTATGGCATCAGCGATGGCTGAAACCAATACTAACCGCAAAGATTTGTTCATTGTAACCAAAATTTGAAACCCCCGAGAAGATTTTGGGTACGCAGAAACCAAACAAGAATTAGAAACAATTTTTAAAGAATTACAGACTGACTATTTAGACTTGGTTTTAGTGCATTGACCGCATGCAAATTCTCTAGCAGTGTATCGTGCTTTAGAAGAATATTATGATGCGAAAAAAATACGAGCAATTGGAGTTAGCAATTTTACTGCTAGTCAAATTAAAGATTTTTATGCTAAAACACGGATTAAGCCAGCAGTTAACCAAATTCAAATGTCACCTGTCCAACCCCGCATAGAAACGCTTGCTGCTTGTAAAGAATTAGGCATTAAAGTCATGGCTTGACGCACAGTAGGGGTACGCGAACTGTTAACTAATCAAACGATGGTAAAAATCGCGGCTGCTCACAAGGCTACTCCCGCCCAAATTGCTCTTGCTTGAGCTCTGACCAAAAATGTGATTATTATCCCTAAATCTGCTCATGAAGCACGTATTTTAGAAAATACGCAGTTAGATAATATTCATCTATCCAAGCAAGAGATAGCAGCAATAGATAACCTGCCTCATATTCCTATTTATTGGCCACTTGACGGTGTTATGCAAACTCCTGATCCTGGTTGAAAATAACTCTTAATACAGTCGATGAACTATCTTTTAACTGGCAATGATCAAGGGTTAGTTACCCAACAGCTTACCAAAATCATCTCCCAAATTACAAAGGAGCAGAATTGTCAGATTCTTTCCTTTGATGTGCAAGAACATAAATGAACAGAAATTTTAGCTGCTTTAAACACAGCTAATTTGTTTTATCAACATACCATAGTAGTGGTAAAAAATGCTACTTTTTTAGTGAATAAAGAGGCAAGAGACGCCTTGCAAGGTAACTACCTGGAACTAATTAATTATTGTTCACACCCGTGTCAAGATACCACCCTTGTTTTAGAATATGTTGGTGATAAAAAATTTTTAACAGATAGTAAAACAAAAGCACTAATTAATCATCTCCAACATTTTCCAGTAGCTGCATTGAGTATAGGTGAATGAGCTAAATGAATTAAAATGTACTTTCAAAAGCACAATCAAACAATTACACAAGCAGCGATTGATTTAATGCTAGAACGTTTACCACTAGAATTTAATATTATTAAAAATGAAGCTGATAAATTATTATTATTTAATCAACCCATAACTAAATCTATTGTCGCTGAACAAACAATTTACTATTCCAACGCTAATGCTTTTGATTTGACTGTGCAAATCCTGCAAAGTGAAACAGAAAAATTTCTTAACCATTTTCATCAGTTGCTAAAGCAAGGTTTTTCTTGAACACAATTATTAGGAGCCCTTAATTATAATTTAGCGCAAATCCGCAATTTAAAAATTGGTATTCAACAAGGTAAAACATTAAGGGAATTATCGACTATTTTAAAACTAAACTGATATCAAGTACAAAAACTGAATAAGTATCTTAATAAATGAAATTATGAACAATTAGCCACTTTAGTTGATACTATTATGGAATTAGATGATCAAGCTAAAAAAGGTTTTATGCAAACTGACTCATTCTTTGAATGAAATATGCTAAAATTATTTTTCAGAGGAAATAATGCAAAAAGAAAATAATTTATATAAAAACATTTTATTAGGATTGGCTAATGCTTTAAAAAATGATTATGTTAAGGCAGCCTTATTCGCCAGAGGGTCCTTTGCTAATCCATTTATTAAGCAAATTAATGCTTTACTAACTTTAGAAAAAAAAGATCATTGTAATTACAATGATCAAACTTTTGCTGTTGCAATTGCTCAAGCTATTTCTAATTTTACGAAACGCCATTATACAATTGAAAAAAGTAATGATGATAGTTTTAATTATTTAGATAATGCTTACTATGATTTTGTGAATTTTATTACTTCCGAAACATCTGTTAGTAAAGCATCACTAAAAAACCCGATTGATGGTCTTTCACCCGATTATATAAAAAACTTACTCCAAAATTTTGATACTAACACAGTCAATAGTATTCTTGACCAACAAAAACCAAGTGAACCAACCCCGGCGGCTAGGGTGGTTCGTGATGAAGCCAAGAACCCAAACGCTAATGCTAATTTTGGTGCTAACCAAAACAATGCTAATGCCCAGTTTAATAAAAACGCTAACATGGGAATGTTTGGTTTTAACCCCTTTATGAATACTGGTCAAATGGGAGGGGACTTTCCTATTCACCCTCGATTTGATCCACGGTTTTTCCCTTTTACTAAAAAACTATCTTGGATGCAAACATTTAAATATGCTATTGGTGGTATAACTGTTGTAGCTTGTTTATTTGTCTTTATCCTAACTTTAGTTTGCCAATTTAAAACAGTTTCGGCAGGCAGCAATCCGTTTTGAGTTTGGAATAATGGTCCTGGTAAAGGTGGTTTAGCGCCGTATGTGCAGGGCGGAACAGCTCCTCAACCAAATTTAACAGCAGAAAAAGTATTGTTTCGACTGGCACCAGGTGGTGGTGGCTTAATCAGTGGATTATTCTCTATTATTCCAGCTTTTTGAATTGGATATCAAATGTTTATGCCGCCGCGTATGGCAGCTCATAAATATTACATGAGTACATTGTCTTTAGGAATCAATACTGTGCTAGTAGCGTTCACTCTATACTACCTTGCTAGTTTTTTAGTACCATCTTCCTTGGGTAATGGTATTAAAAACTCGTTTTATGTTCCGAATCCATCACCTACCTTCAGTAAAACTGTAGATGGTCTAACTAATCAAATTGTTAACTATATCAAAGGGTCTTCCTTTTATAAATCTGTTTATGACTTAACGATTGCAGCTACTGTTTTCATTAGCATTAACATTATTTCTTTCATTGTCGCTTTAATTATTAATCCACGAATTGACCGTGAAAAAATTATTAAAGCTAACAATGAATATCAAAAAGCTGTGCAAGCTAAATTTCAAAATCAAGAATACCAAATAGATCCTAGTTTGTATGATGAAGAATTAGGAAAAGAACACGAAAAAATGATGAACGCTCGACAAGGTAAAAGTCGGGGCCCATCTGATGCTAATCAAAATTCATAATTGTTAATAAAAAATGTTAATAAAAAAACCAACTTTAGTAAGTTGGTTTTTTTTATATTTATTACTGCTTGTAATATTATTTTTTAGCAGAAGTTGTTTTTGCTTTTGCGGTTGTAGTAGTGCTTTTTTTAGCTGGAGTCGCTTTAGAAGTAGTTTTAGTAGTTTTAGCAATTTCTTTCGCGGGTTCTACCTTCGTCTTGACAGTTTTTTCTACTTCTGGCACTGGTGCTTCTGATTTTTCAATTTCTTTTAATATCACATGATCTTTTTTAAGCATAGAGTTGTTTTTATGCATTCTGCGCATTAATTTTGATTTAATGCGATTAGCTTTGTTTTTGTGGTAAATCCCTTTGCTAACAGCTTTATCAAGTGATTGGTGAACAGTTTTAATTAATTCATCACACTTTGGATCCTTGATAGTTAACCCTAATCTAGCACGTTTAACAGCGGTACGCACAGCACTTAAAAGTGGTTTGTTTTCGGAGCGAGCTTTTAAATTAGTTTTTACTCGCTTAATTTTTGATTTAATATTTGGCATAGTGTCAATCTTTTTTCTGAGATAATATAAATGTTAATAAATAAACTAAAATTATTATACAGAAAATCACGGTTATTATGTATTTAATGTTAAAAAGTGTAAAATAATATTTAATCTTTATGGGTAATTGAACTACAAATATTGTTTTAATTGTTATTGTTGCAGGGGTTGTAATCTTCGCGATTGTAACAGCTATTACTGGTCGCAAAAACCAACGCTTAGAAAAAGAAAAACGTAAAAAGTCAGTTAAAACGAAAATTAAAAAATATTTAAACGCGAATTACGATATTCACAACAGCCGCATTGAATACGAAAAGGTGGTAGCGCGGAAGGGTAAGGAATATAAGTATCGTGATATTTTTGACGTGCTTGTGGATGTTTATGAACACAGAAGTAATAAACTAATTTTTTCTAAAGCGTTTGAAATTGAAGGCATCAGTCACAAAGTTGATAAAAAAAAGATTGATACAGATTGAACTGTGAATGGTGAATTGGACTACGAAAAAACTAAATATGAAATTCAAATTATTGAAGGCAAAATTAAGTTAAGTAAAGAAGAACTTAAAAAACGCAAAGAAATAGTCAAAGCTAAAAATAAATCCCTCCAAGCCAAAAAGAAGGGTAAAAACGCTCCAGTCACTCCTAAAACTAGCGTTAAACCCCAAAAATTTAATCCTCGTGGCTAAACCGACACGTGTTACTAAACAAGATTTTTTAAATTATAAAGAGTGTTTTAAAAAGGCATGAATCTTTAAATCTACTGAAAATTTGGCTTTTTTTAACCAGTGCTTACAACAAAAACAATTATCGACAATTGATGGCTTTAAAGAATCCAAGCAACAATTATCTTTACATGACTTTTTAACTCCCCAACAATTAACTGATGTTTCAGAAAAAGAACAAATTATTTTTGACGAATATCCTGGCTCCCATATTGCAGATGGTCAAACCGTAGGAGAAATGGTTCGTGATTATTTTATGGAACAATATCCCCAACAAGATATTCACGATTTATCTATTTATGCCACTAAGGAAGCGTTAAAACAGACGCAAACCATTTTAGCCAAAGCACCTGTGGGTACTGTTATTTTTGAAGCTGCCTTCCAATATAAACATTACATTACGCGAACAGATGTGTTAGTTAAAACAACTACAGGTTGAAAGTTTTATGAAGCAAAGGCGAGTACTTGGCGGGTTGATAAACCATTAAAACGAGAATATTTTTATGATGTAGGCTATCAATACTGGGTTTTAACTCAATGTCATTTAGTCATCACAGATGTTAGGATGATTTTTCTTAATCCTGATTATTTCAAATCAGGCGCAAAGGTTGATTTGCAACAATTATTTATAATTGTTGATCAATCAAGAATGCCGCGTAAAAAATCACTATCTTTTATACAGCATTGCCATAATATGCACACTAGTGTTGCTGCTGATTTAGAAAAATTAACATTTTTATACACCCAATACACCGATGACAAAGCAATACTAAAAATGCTTGCTGCTAATCACTGTTTTAATCAAAATCCAGCTGATAGTTATACTAAAGCAATGACCTACTGTAAGCATGTCTTACCTTATGTTGATCAGCTGTTAAGTTCAGTCTTTACTTTAAAACGAGATAGTCACCACCAATTAGCCTTGAAACTGTATTGAGAATATGGCATTCAACAACTATCGAATTTACCCACTAATTTTAAAAGGATAATTGACATTAATTTTTCTCTTGAACAAAACGCTCAGATCAAAATCGCTCAAGCTCATGCTCGTCAAAATATTATTGACCATAATCAAAATACGTGATTTCAAAAAGAATTATCACATTATCAGTTTCCTGTTCTAATGTATGATTTTGAAACAGCTTTATATGCCATTCCTGTTTTAGAAAATATTAAAGTTTACCAACAATTACCTTTTCAATTTTCTGCACACATTATTACTCCATCAGTAGTTAATGATACTTTAGATTTTAAAAAAATTATGCATTTTGAGTACTTAGCGACTCGTAAAAAGGATCTATTGCTTGATTTTATAGAGCAATTTGTTAAGTTGATTGATCAGGTACAGTGTCGCTCTTATGTGGTTTATTACAAAAGTTTTGAATCAGGTCGCCTGAGAGAAATGGCCATTTATTTAGAAGATTATTTACAGCAAAATCTGGTAACACCAGCTAAAAAGCAATGATGGCAGCACTGCGTTAAAACAATGCGGAAAGTAGCAGATCAGAATTTGGATTTAAGGGACTTTTTTACTAATAATCGCATTAATAATTCTGATTTTGCTGGTAAAACCTCTATTAAAAATGTTTTAAATGCTTGGAAACCTGACTTTAATTATTTTGATTTGGATATTAATAAAGGTGATTTAGCTAGTGAAATGTATCGTAGGTATCTAGATGGCATTATTTCTGAAAATGTGTGACAGCAATATTTCACGCCGAAAATGCTAAAATATTGCCAAAGAGACACAGAAGCCATGGTTATTATTTATCTTAAATTACTCAAAATATTGAATTTTAATGTTAACTAAGCATAAATTTCGTGTCATTTTCTTAGGCACCCCCGAGATTGCTGTCAAGGTTTTGAAGCCCTTGCTAACTAATCAAAGTTGTGAAGTTGTGGCTGTGGTTACCCAGCCAGATCGTGCAAAAAACCGCGCTGGAAAATTTATTCCTAACCCAGTGGCTACCTTTGCTAAAGAACAGAAATTACCTGTTTATCAACCAGCTAAAATTAGTAGCATATTTACCAAAATTAAAGCATTACAACCTGATTGCTTAATAACTTGTGCATATGGTCAAATTATTCCTCTAACTATTTTAAAACTATCTAATTACAATTTAAACTTTCATGCCTCGTTATTGCCTAAATGACGGGGTGGGGCACCTATCGCTCACGCCATTAAAGCGAGAGATGCAGTGACAGGCATCACAATTATGCAAATGCATGCTCAGATGGACGCTGGGCCATTTTACGTGCAAGAAAAGATTGCTATCACGCCAGCCGATACAACTGAGTCATTAACAGCTAAATTAGGTGATTTAGCAGCTAAAATGTGTAAAGAAAAAATAACATTAATTCTCAATGGGCAGATTCAACCCGTGCCTCAAAATCTTAAAAATGTTACATATGCCCCTAATATCAAGACAAAAGATTCGTTTATTAATTGACAACAATCATCAGAGATGATTCATGCTTTTATCAACGCTATGTTTAGTAAACCGATTGCTAAAACTTACTTGCAGTCAACCCAAGAATTATTTAAGATTTATCAAGCTAAAAAAGTGAATCATGAAGATTTGCATAATGCTCATTCTCAACCACCAGGTTCCATTTTGGCAGTTAATAAACAGGGTATTTATGTAAAAACATCTGATGGTGAAATACTTATTACTCAGCTACAAAAAGCTGGTAAAAAAATTTCAGAAGGCAAGACGTGCAATTGATTAGTCAATGATCAATTTCACTAAAGTGCTATCATATTGTACTAATAGCAAATAAATTCTCCTAATTAAAATATTAATGAAACACATCCGTAATTTTTGTATTATTGCCCATATTGATCATGGTAAAAGCACTTTAGCTGATCGGATTTTAGAGTTAACCAACACGATTGATAAAAGAACCATGCATGATCAATTTTTGGATTATCTAGAAATTGAAAAAGAGCGTAGTATTACCATAAAATTAAGTGCTGTACGCATTAATTATTGAAGTAAATCCCAAAATCAAAAATATACCTTAAATCTTATTGATACACCAGGCCATGTTGATTTTACTTATGAAGTGTCAAGAAGTATGGCCGCTTGTGAAGGTGCCATCTTAGTAGTTGATGCCACCCAAGGGATTCAAGCCCAAACTTTATCCAATACTTATTTAGCAATTGAAAATAATCTCGTAATTGTCCCGGTGATTAATAAAATCGATTTGCCGAGCGCTGATGTTGCTAAAGTCGAAAAACAAATTGAAGACTTATTAGGAATTAAAGGTCAAGATATTGTTAAGATTTCTGCTAAAACAGGTCAGAATGTTGAACAAGTGTTAGATAAAATTATTACTCATATTCCTGCGCCTCAGTTAATAAATGATCAGACTGGTGATAAAGCGATTGTTTTTGATTCATACTATGATGCATACCGGGGAGCTGTACTGTTTGTAAGAGTTTTCCAAGGCCATTTTAAGTTAAATGAAAAAATCATCCTTATGGCCACTAACAAAACGCATCAAATTACTTCGTTGGGGGTAAGAGCTGGTGAAGAAATTCAACTTAACCAGTTACAAGCAGGCGAAGTGGGGTGAATCGCTGCAGGCGTTAAAGATATTCATGAAATTAACATTGGTGATACAGTTACTACTGTCCAACAACCTGCTTTAAAACCATTACCAGGTTATCGAGAATTAAAGCCGATGGTTTATGGTAGCTTATTTCCAGTGGATTCCAAGCAATATACTAATCTCAAAGATGCTTTGCTAAAAATTAGTTTAAGTGATGCTTCGCTGCAATATGAACCAGAAAGTTCACAAGCCTTAGGGTTTGGTTTTAGATGTGGTTTTCTGGGCTTGTTGCACATGGAGATTATCCGTGAGCGCTTAGAAAAAGAATATAATTTGGAATTAATTTCTACAGCACCTAGTGTTAAGTATCAAATTCAACTTACCAATCAAAAACTTGAATACATTAGTAACCCTGCTCATTGGCCGGCCACAAGCAAAATTAAGTTAATATCAGAACCAATTGTAGAAATTAAAATATACACAACTAGTGAATATGTCGGTAATTTAACTGAGCTATGCCACAGCAAAAGGGGTGTGTATAAAGCAGTTGAGTATGCTAGTGATGGTCGTCAAATTTTGATTTATGAAATGCCACTGAGTGAAATTATTTTTGATTTTTTTAATAAATTAAAATCTATTTCCCGAGGTTATGCCTCTTTTGATTATGAATTTATTGAATATCGCGCAGCTAAATTAGTTAAATTAGATGTCTGACTTAATAAAATATCAATTGATGCCTTATCGTTGATTGTGCATCGTGATGCCGCTTATAAGCAAGCCCGCATCTTATGTCTTAAATTAAAAGAGGTAATTCCATCCGAAAATTTTGAGGTTCCGATTCAAGCGGTGATTAATAGTAAAATTATCGCCCGAGAAACTATTAAAGCATCTCGTAAAAATGTGACTGCTGGTTTATATGGCGGTGATATTTCGCGAAAAAAGAAAGTTCTAGCTCGTCAAAAAAAGGGTAAAAAACAATTAAAATTAGTAGGGAAGGTGCACGTACCAAAGGAAGCCTTTTTAACGATTCTTAAGGCTGATAATTAAGGCGAAAAGATTGATTCGATGATAAGTAATAATTGAGACATTTACATATTAAATCCACTCCTAATTGTCTTAGTAGCTGGCATCTTTTTGGCAATGCACCTTAAAAACTACCAAACTGCAAAACACTGAATCTTTTTTGGGCAGTGTTTTTTACTTTGACTAGGATTATCAGTTAATCTCCAAAATGCTTTAGACTTACAATCATCGCTGTATTTTATGCGCAATAAATATTTAACCAATAGCGCCATAGCTTTTTTCTTAATGGCAGGACTATTTGCTACGATGTTTATGATCCCTGTCCAGTGGGTAACTAATTTACTGCACCACAGGAAATTTTTTCTGATTGGGAGTACTGCGTTAGGTGGTCTGGTTAGTTTAATTCAAATTTTTGTTTTTAGTGCTAGCTTAGAAATAATTGCCATAGTTATTTTTGGCATCATTACCGCGATGGGCTGTTTAATGTACATTAGTTTTAACGAAACCTTTCAGCAACAATTCACGCCCTTAAGAACTGTGGCAGTGATTAGTCCCTTAATTCTGATTGCCACCCTATGTGGTTCAAGTATTAATTTAATTGCTCGACAAGGTGCTACTTCCACATTAACTAACCAACAACAGCAAATTATTAGCAGCATTAGTTGTATTGTATTTTTATTAAGTGCAGGGATTAGCTTTATTAATACCGAATACACCAAGCAGGTGGGGCATTTTAATCTTAATAAAATAACTTTATTTGAAACATTTAAACCAATTAAATTTATTCTTTTACTATTGATATTATGCATGATAGTTATTTGCAAATCATTGATTAATAATGATTTATGGGGATTATGACTAGGTCAAACTGCTTACCAACAAAATTATAATACTGCCCAGATTGCGCAATTACTGAGAATGCAAAAACAATGGTTATTAGTTTTTCAAATTCTAGGTGGACTAACAGGATCAACGATCTTAATTCGTAAATTTGGCCCTTATGCTGCGGTTTATAGTATGCTCGTCTTGTGAGCGATAGTGATGGTATTTGGCATTTTTAACAACAGCGTTTGAGGTTTTTTTGTAGTAGCTATTATTACGGGCTATACTTACGGAGTGCTCTTAAATTGCCTGCTAGGCTTAATGCTTATGTGAAACGCTCGCAGTGATTCTAAAATCATGATGGGAGGGGTGTTTGCGGTTGTGATGGGTATTCAATTTTTAGTAGAGTATTTTGTCACACTATCAAACTTGCAACAATGGGGGTTGTTTGGTGAAAAACAACCACTAGCTTTTTACACTAATAGTAAATCGTTACTAGGCAGCATTCAACAGGTGGATATTTATCTAGGCACAAGCGTTATCGTATTAATTCTAATAGTTAGTGTGATATGGTTTTGAAAATCAGCATTAATTATGGCTGAATATCGTGACCCCAGTGTGCTGCTGTCTAAGAAACTCAACCAATTGTTGGGAGAAGACATTCATTCTAGTCTCCAACAAGCTAACGCTAGTTTAGATAAAAAAAGTGATGTTAAGTAAAATTACTTGACAGTTATATGAAATTAGGTTATGATTTGATACTGTACCAATAAGAATATAAGGAGACATAACAAAATATATGGTTAAAATTCGCTTAAAACGAATTGGCAAGCGTAAAGTAGCTTTTTACCGCCTAGTTGTTGCAGATTCCCGTGTAGCAGCTACTAAGAAATATATTGATCTACTTGGGACCTACAATCCCCAAAATAAGGAAATCAAACTTGACAGTGAAAAAACCTTAGATTGATTAAGGAAAGGTGCGCAACCCACCGATACAGCCCGTCGTATTTTATCTCAGGAAGGGGTTTTAAAAACTCTTCATAATGAAAAATATGGAAATAAAAAAATTAAACCTGTTAAAAACTAGTTTTTTACCATTATTGCAAGCTTGTACAGCACGTCCTGCAGAGGTTGAAATCACTGGTTTAACTGATAAAAATTGTGATTATTGTTGCGTGTTTATGCATAACAATGATTATCAAAAATTCACAGAACAGGCTGAATTACAAAAGCATTTTCAAGAGCTTTTAAATTATTTATGAAAGCAGCACAAATTACAATCTTCTGTTAGTTTACAAGTCAAATCATGGCCCATCAATATGAAGTAATCCTGGGTGTTATTACCAAAGCAAAAGGATTAGCAGGTGAGTTTATCGTCCAAAGCAATCAGCCAATTGAAAGCATTAATTGATTGCATCAAAAACTTTATATTCACGCTCCAGAAGAAGTAAAGATTTGCCAAATAAAAAGCCTGCACTTTATTAGTCCGCAACTTTTAAAAATTCAATTATTAGAAATTGATAATAGAAGTGCTGTACTCCCATTAATTGGTTTCCAAATAGGAATAAATCGGAAGTTAATTAAATGAGCAGCTGTCCATGATCAAAATGATTATGCCAAATGAAATGTCATATTTCAGAATCAGAAAATTGGTCATGTGATGGAAGTTGTAAATTACGGTGCTCAAAACAATTTCCGGATTTACTTAGATAAGACTAAAAAGAATATTCTAATTCCTGATATTAATGATTTCATCCTCAAGATAGATCGTGACCACCAAACAATAGTTTTGAAGCAATTGTGAGATTTTTAAAATGAAATTTACTATTATTACTTTATTTCCTGATTTATACCAAGGGTTTTTACAGCATTCTATTATTAAAAATGCTTTGCAAAAAAAGATCATCGGTATTGAAATATTGGATTTACGCCAATTTGGGATCGGTAAACATAAACAAGTTGATGATTATCAATTTGGTGGTGGAGCTGGTATGGTGCTCATGGCGCCAATTGTAGTGGCAGCAATTGAGTCAGTCCAAACTACTTCATCCAAAACCTTTCTATTAAGTCCACAAGGACAAACTTGACAGCAGCAAATAGCGATCAAAATGAGCAAAGAATCACATATTATTTTGGTTTGTGGGCACTATGAAGGTTTTGATGAACGTATTCGGGACTATGTTGATGGAGAAATTTCGATAGGAGATTTTATAACGACAGGCGGGGAATTACCTGCTATGATTGTGGTTGATTCAATAGCCCGCTTAATCCCAGGTGTGATTAGCGAAAAAGCCCATATTATGGAGTCTTTTACAGATGGTCTCTTAGACCATCCTGTGTACACCAAACCATTGGTATTTCGTGGTAATAAGGTGCCGGATGTGTTATTATCAGGTCATCATTCGAATATCAAAGAATGGCGTCATCGCCAATCAATTATTAAAACGCAGACTAAACGTCCTGATTTAATTTTAAAACAAAAAAAGAAAGGCCTATAACTATGAACATGAATCTAACTAATGAAGTTGTTGCTGATCAATTAAAGACCAACCTGCCTTATATTTCATCAGGCGATACTGTTCGAATTGAAACAAGGGTTGTTGAAGAAAATAAAACTCGTGTTCAAACCTTCGAAGGTGTTGTGATCAAAACCCAAGGTTCTGGCATTACTGCTTCTGTGCTGATCAGAAAAGTCACAAAAAATGTTGCAGTAGAAAAAATTTTTGCCTTGCACTCTCCGTTAATTGAGAAAATAACCATTGTGAAGCGTGGTAAAGTGCGACGTGCTCGTATTTATTACATGCGTAATCGTAGCGGAAAAGCTGCCCGCATTAAGGAAATTGTTAAAAAAACTTCTAAATAACCAAATATGTCATATTCTTTGGGTGAAACCTCACCACCTGGTTTAAAGCAAAAAAAACTCCAAAAGGTTTCACAATTAGCCGCTCAAGCAGACCTCATTATTGAAGTAATTGATGCTAGAATTCCAATTTCTACTGCTGATTTATTAAACTATAATGATGCTGCATTAAAGGGTATTCCTAGAATTATCTATTTTAGCTTTAAAGATATTGCTAATCCTGTGTGAAATCAGGCTTGGCAAAATTTTTATAACCAGCAAAACCGGTTTGTTGTTCCTGATCATTTTTTTGATAAACACAATATTGAAGATTTAATCAAGCTTTTACAAAAAGAAGCTATTATGCCAAATGATAGCCATCAACAATCTCATAAACCGCAAACCATTGTTACCATAGGTGCTCCGCGGGTTGGTAAGAAAACTCTCATTAATAAACTTAAGGGTCATAATGATCGTATCCCTAACCGATCACTACTGGATAAAATAACGCACAAAAATACTCTGCATCAAATAACCGATACTATAAAAGTATGAGACACGATCCCTGTTTTAAAGGCAAATCTCAAGGAATTACCTCAGCAAATTTTAAATCTTAAAATTTTGAACAAAATTAACATTGGCGAAACCTCTATAATGGCTTTAGCTACGCAAGCCTTTGTTAGTTTATTCAAATATAATTTTAAGAGTTTGAATAAAGCATATAATTTGAATATTACCCCCGCGCAAGCTAGCAAGGTTTTGCAACCTGAAGTATTAAACCGCTACATCAATATGATTGCTGTTAACCGAGGGCTTAATAACGAATTTAATAATATTGATGGCACTCAGGTGTTTATCAAATTTCATCAGGACATCAAAAATAATTTCATTAAGAACTTCTCTTTAGAAATACCTCCTCAATAAAACTTATGCAAGATCTTCATATAAATTGGTTCCCTGGCCATATGAAAAAAGCAATTGATGAAATCACCCAAAAAATTGCTCTTTTTGATTTAATTATTCAGGTGATTGATGCCAGAGCACCATTTTCTACTACTAACCCTTTGGTGCAGAAATTAATTAAAAACCATCGAGCAAAAAGTCTTTTCATTATAAATAAGATTGATCTAGCTGATCCTGTGGTTACTGCTGAATGAAAAGTTTTTTTTGATAAAAATCATATTCCTTATTTACTGATTAATTCTAAAATCAGATTTAGTCAGAAAAAATTTTGACAAATCACTAATCAGATTTTAGCTACTGAAATTATTCGTAAAAAACGCTTAGGAATTGTTAACCCAATATGAAAAATGATGATTATTGGTGTTCCCAATGTTGGTAAATCTACTTTTATCAATAATGTTTTAACTCATAAAAAAGCAGGAGTTGGTAACATACCAGGTTTTACTAAGGGTCAGCAGTGATATAAAGTCCGATCAAATTGATTAATGATGGATACACCCGGTGTACTATGGCCCAAAATAGAGAGCAATGCTGCGCAAGTTAATTTATCAATTTTGCAAGCTATTAACAATAAGGTTTTACCAATTCAAGAGTTGGTATTAATTTTGATTAATAAAATATTGGTATTGTATCCTGATGCTATGCAAATTCTGTTTCAATATAGTTGACCTAACACTGCACTTATCCATGATGAAATCATCAAAATGGGTCAAGCACTCTGGCCTGCAAATTCCTTAGAAGAAGTTTACAATAAGATTTTTAGTGTGATTGCTAATCAAACCAAATTTCGATGCAGTTGGGAAAAGCCTACGGACATAGAATGATATGAATAAATTTGAAAGTGATTTTCTCAAAAGCCATGGTTTACCTCCTGATTATTATTTAATTGGTTGTGATGAGGCTGGTAGGGGTGCTTGAGCAGGCCCTTTGGTAGTGGCAAGTGTGATTTTACCTAATGAATTTTATAATCCTTTAATTCAAGATAGCAAAATATTAACAGCTGCGCAAAGAAAACAATTAGCTCATGAAATCAAGAATGAAGCTTTACAATATTGTATTGAAATCGTGTCTGTTAAACAGGTTGATAAATTAAATCCTAAGCGTGCTTCAATTTTTGCGATGGAAAAAAATTTACGCATATTAAAGCATAATTCACACGAAAAAGTCTGTGGTTTCATTGATGCAGAGCAGGTTATAGTGGAATTTACCACTTACAGCATTATTAAAGGTGATGCTTTATCGCAATCGATTGCCGCAGCCAGTATTCTAGCTAAAGAAACGCGCGATCAAATTATGAATGCTTGACATAAAGTTTACCCACAATATGGTTTTAACAAACATAAAGGTTATGGCACCAAACAACATCAAATGGCGCTTCAAAAGCATTTTACTTGTCCCTTGCATCGTAAATCATACAAACCTATTAAAACATTAGGACAAACAAATTTGAATTTATGTTTCTAAAAATTAATTTTTTTTGTTATGCTATTAAACTAGTGTTGTATTTATTGATGCATTAAATAATAAAAAGGTAATTTTTTGGTAATGAAAACTGTTGTAATAATGGAATCGCCCACTAAATGTAAAACTGTAGAACAGTATTTAGGCAGTGGTTATAAAGTGATTTCTTCTAACGGTCACATATCAGCATTAAAAAAAACTGGTGCATTACGACTAGGAATTGATTTAGAAACCTATACCCCGCAGTACCGAATTGCTAAAGAACAAAAAGAACTATTTTTAAAATTAAAAAAAGCTACCGATAAAGCCTCTAAAGTAATTTTGGCAACTGACCCTGATCGCGAAGGGGAAGCTATTGCTTACCATTTAAATAATTTTTTGGATATTCAAAACAAAAGTACCCGCGTCAGATTTCATGAAATTACCAAGTCAGAAATTTTATCTTCCTTTAACCAAGAAAAAGCAATTAATTATAATCTAGTCCGTGCCCAAGAAGTCCGTCGTATGCTAGACCGCATGATTGGATTTCGCCTTAGTTTCTTACTCCAAAACAAAATTAAAATGCGTTCAGCAGGACGAGTTCAATCAGTTGCTCTTAAACTCATTATTGAACGAGAAAACGTCAGGAAAGCGTTTAAACCAGAAGAATATTGAACCATTCGTGCGAATGCACAAGATGTTATTTTTAGTTTAAGTAAATTTAATAATAAAAAATTAACTATTCATAACCAAGCGGAAGTAGAAGCTATAGCAAATCAGTTACAACCTAATTTTAAAATTATAGCAATAAGCAGCAAGCAAAAATTCCAAAAAGCTTTTAAGCCTTATCGGACATCAACTTTAATGCAAGATGCTGCTAATCTCCTAAACTTTTCAGCATCCCAAACTGCTTTTTTAGCACAAAAGTTGTATGAAGGTTGTATGATTGATAACACTTTAAAAAGCCTTATTACTTATCCTCGCACTGACTCTATTCGTATTTCTTCTCGATTTTCTCAGGAAGCACAAAAATACATTACTAAAAAACACGGGGCAGCATATGTTAATAAAAACATTAGCTTTGTTAATAAAAGTGAATTAGTACAGGATGCTCATGAAGCAATCAGAATCACACATTTAAAGTATTGTCCTGCTGATTTAAAAAGCATATTACCCCTTAAGGAGTGAAAGCTATACCAGTTAATTTGAAACCGCAGTTTGGGGTCGTTAATGAGTGATGCTGAATTCCGTCATCATAAAATCATTTTAGATAACGCTAATTATCAATTTCAAGCTACTAGCCGTGAGTGTGTATTCCAAGGGTTTTTAAAATATGCTAACTCTGAATTTCAAAACCAAACTTTAAAAACCATTGGTAAATTAGACAGTACAGTAACTATCCCAGCCATAGAAGCAACGCAAAGTTTTTCTAATCCACCGTATCGTTACTCAATTGCTAAATTAATTGAAACATTAGAAGAATTAGGGATTGGTAGGCCATCGACCTATGGACTGATTATTAATATCTTAACTAAGCGCAATTATGTGCAAATTATAAATAAATCTATTGTGCCACAAGCTAGTGGGTTTTTAGTTCATGATTTTTTACAGAAAGGGTTTTCAGACATTATTAATGAACAATACACAGCTGATGTAGAACAAAAATTAAACGCTGTAGCTGCCGGTAAAATGAAACATACTGATATCTTAGAGCGTTTTTGACCATCATTTGAAAAACAAGTAGAAGAATTATTAGTCAGCGTTCCTGCTCTACCGGTGGAAAAAGTTAATAAAAATTGTCCTAAATGCAATCATGATTTGGTTTACCGTAATGGGCGCTACGGTAAATTCATTGGCTGTTCAAACTTTCCGAAGTGCCGCTATATTGAAAATCTGATTCAAGCAACCGAACCTTGTCCTAAATGTAAATCTGGTTTAGTGACACTCAAATATGGCCCTCGTCAAAAACCATTTTGGGGTTGTTCGCTATACCGCGAAACGAAATGTGATTATGTTAAACCCTATAGTGCTCAAAAAAAGCCACTAGCACCAACTAAAAAATCTCCTAAAGAAAACAAAACTATCAAATTAACTTTATAATAAAAATAAGAAGTATTACTATCATTAAAAGAACACTATTCTAAACATGTCTGAATATAAATTTAAAGAGTTGCAAGAGCGGTATGATCAGATTGCTGAGTCCAATTTTAAAGATCAGAGCAAGCAAAAAGGGACATCTGGCTTTTTTAAATTGTTGCTTTATTATTTTCAACCCTATATTTGAGCCTGAGCCGGGTTCATAACCTTTACTTTGGTAATTGCTGGCATTACTGTTGCTATTCCCAAACTAACCAACATTATTTTTACGGAGCTATCAAACAGTATTTTTGGTAACAAAATGCCTTTATCTAATCAAGTTTTGATATACTGAGCAATTGGCTTTGGAGCAGCCTTTTTTTTAAGTGGTGTTATGCGCTTTTTTCAGAGATGAGTAGGCGGGTACATTGCGCAATTAATTCAAATTGATCTCCGTGTAAGAATTCTTAACAAACTATTGGATTTTGATATTGCTTACTACCGCGATAAAAAAAAGGGAGAGTTATTAACTAAGTTAATTTCTGATACCCAGATTATTGGCCAACAAATATTTCAAATTCCAACCCAATTCTTCAATAGCATATTTGTCTTTTTTGGTTCTGTCGCCATTTTATTCACTTTACAAAATAAGGTGGTGCAACCTGACGGGCAAACTATCTCATATGCCTCAACCGAAATTAAATTAGCTGCCATAGTTATTGGATCTGCGTTTTTACTAACCGCTTCTACAGCCGGAGCGTTTTCTATTTTAAGAAGAAAATGGTATCAACAAAGAAAAGTGGTTTCTGCGATTAATGGTGATGTGAATGATCGCATTAATTCTATTCGACTTATTAAAACTATGGGAACTGTGGAATACGAAAAAGAACGATTTAAGCAAGTGCATAAATCGTACTATAAGGCTTCGATGCGGACTGTTAGAACGCAGTCTTTAATTATGGCTGTGGTCTTCACAGGGCTAACATCTTTAAATATTATTTCTTTACTGGTGGGAATTATTTATGTGAACCAAGGCAAACTAAATCCGACTGTGATGATTGGGTTCACGACTGCTGTTAATTCGCTAATTTTTCCGATTGCTCAGTTTGTTATGTTGCTAGGGGGGTTAGCTACAGCATCCTCTAGTGCTTGACGCATTAACGAAATTTTAGTGCAAGAACGCACCATCGACCCGCATAAAGATGGTATGGAGATCCCAGAAGCAATTAAAAACATTACTTTTAAAAATGTTACATTTGGTTATGAACCGAATGAATTAATTTTAAATCGCTTTAACTTTACCTTTCAAAATAATCATTCCTATGCCTTAGTAGGTGAATCAGGAGTTGGAAAAACCACTATTTCTAATTTATTTCTCAGGTTATACGATCCTGTTGATGGCCAAATTATGATTAATGGCAAATATGATCTTAAAAAATTAAACCTAAAATCTTATCTGGATCAAATTGGATATGTTGAGCAAGAACCAGAAATTTTATTTGGTGATTTCTACGAAAACATCGCGTACGGCAGTGATGTAGATGATCAAAAATTAATTGAAGTAGCAGCTAAAAAAGCTAATTTATATGATTTTATTAATTCCTTACCTAAAAAATTTAATACTTTAATTGGTGAGCATGGCTTTATTTTATCCGGTGGTCAAAAACAACGCTTGGTCATTGCCCGAATGTTCTTGCGCAACCCCAAGGTTTTAATTTTAGATGAAGCTACATCATCGCTTGATAACATTATTGAAAAAGAAATTCAAGCTGAGTTAAACCTATTAATGAAAGGACGCACCACAGTCATTATTGCCCACCGGCTAACTACTATTAAAAATGTTGATTCGATTTTAGTGCTACAACGTGATGTCGGGGTAGTACAGACCGGTAAATTTGACAGCCTAAAAGATCAACCAGGCCGCTTTAAGCAATTATATGACGCAGGATTAATGAAATAATGGAAAACAAAGTTCAAATTCAAAAATTTACAGAAATCATCGGTAAACAATTAACCAATTACATTAATTACTTAGCACCACTCCAAAAACTATTTGCAGGCAAAGAACAATGAGTCGAAATTAAGCAAATTATGGCTGATATTAAGGGATATATTGCTGCTCAAACAAGTTCAATGTCTTTGAAAGTTCTAGTAGATAATTATCAGCAATTTATCAATCAAATTTATGTAGCTATTAATAATCTATTTCGCCATCCCTCTGATGATCTCACGAAGTTTTTATATGAACTCGAAGAAATGTATACGAATAGTGTAGCGACAATTCATGCCGCCCACAATATTTTGTATGTCCCCAAAAAGCACCACTTTTTGGTAGCTGCCTGCGAAACCATCCAAAATATTTTTGAAAAATCTCATGCTAAAAATGCTTTAAATCAATTTAATGCTCTTTTCAAACAGCGACTATACAGCAATCTAGTACATTATTTAGACAGCGAATTTATCGAATTAGACTTGAACGCAGTACTGAACAATGATAATGATGTGTACGAAGTGATGAGTCTTGTCAACACCATTGTTAATTATTGAAATCTTTACAATGAAATTTCATTTGGACTGCCTTCTGATGATGAAGCAATCTTAAACGAAGCATAATTGCAGCTGTCCTATAACAAGCGCGAGCTTTTCAGATAAGATATAATATAAAGACGATGATTTGAGTTTTATTTTTTTCGAACACTATTAAAGTTTTAAACTTAACAGTGCCTTTGACATTAATTCTAATGATTATAGCGGGGATTATTGTTGCGCTATTGTTAATCTTTCTGCTATTGAGTTACTTTAAACTAGGCAAAAATCGTAAATTAATCAATCAAGATTTTAAAACGATTAAAAGTGAACTAAAGTTTAACAAAATAGTCGAAGACACTGATCTGGAAATTATGAAATCAATTAAAAAATTTCAAAATAAAAAACGCCCTAAACCTAAAAGTCTAAAGCAGAATGAAGAAAAAACCAAAATTTAAAAAGCATTATAAATTTAATAATTACTTAAATAATGAAAATTATTTAGGTCATCCTGACTCGGGAACAAACACCCATCCTGGTTCAAATGCTGCTCCATTCAACGACAATACCCAACCGGCGTGAGAAATGTTTAAATCACCTCAGCAAAAACCCAACTTGCACATAACCGCCCCACAAGATAAAACCATCGCTTACAACAACCCACCGATAACTGCTTATCATGAAGCAACCGCTGAGCACAGTTATCAATCAATGCCTAACTATCAGCACCATAATGTGCAGACACCTTTCCAGAATCAGACTTTTCATCCTAATCCTGTTCTGGCTTATACCAATAACCCAATTTCAATTGTAGAAGCTAATTCTGTCATCCCTAAAGCGGTGGCGAAGGAAATTCGTTCAGAAAAATGAAGAAATTTTGTGTTTATCATTTTAGGATTACTGGGTAGTGCTTGCTGCATCTTTTTAGTAGCACTCTTTTATGCACCAGCTAGTAGTAGTGCTAAATTAGGTATTCCGGTTAAATACATTCCGCAAGGATGAATCTCTATTATTGCTTTAATCATATTTTTTATGATTTTTACCAGTGGTATTTTTGGCATGCAGTTAATTGTCCGAGAATCTAATAGCTACATTCGTAACCTACGGCACGGCATTAATAATTTACCGCAATTTATCCTGACTAATTTTAAACGGCTAATTAAGCGCAACATTATTTTTAACTGAGTGTTAATACCGACTTATATTTTGCTACTGATTGTCATAGGCTTTCTCATCTTTTTCAACCAACATGCCGGTGAAGCGTTTAGTTTTGCTTTTTGATCATTAGGTGATGTGCCAGATTTAAGCACATCAATAACCATTGCGGCAGTAGTATTGTGTAGTTTAGTTTTTATCCATGGGTTTAGCATTATCCTTTCCAAACGACGTAAAGCTAATATTGTGGGATACTTCGGATCAGAAGTCATGAACAATGAACAAATTCGTGATATTAGCAAACGCACTAACCGCGTTTGTTTAGCTTGCTTTATTCTGGCTATGGTCATTTTGTTTTTTGTCATCTCGGTGCCCCTAATATTAATTCGACGGAAAAAAGGATCACGCACTTGAACGTGGCCTTGAAATCATTAATTTTATTTAATGCTAAGTAGATTATTTTTTGGTATAATCCTTTTGTATTATTAGAGTCCAAAGACAGCAACAGATACATTATCTTAATAAGTTGCCGAGGTTATCTCCAATCAGTATTTGCTGCTTAACTCTTATGGATTCATAAGGGTTATTTTTTTTAATAATACTGCTTAGAAACCATTGAGAAGGAAAGGAATTAATGAATAGATGCGTCCTAACATTATAGTTAAACAAAGTGTTGTCCAAGCCATTAAAGACCAATTAACCAAAGCTCAAGCGTTAATTGTGATTGAATACCACGGCTTAACCGTAGCTGCTTTTGATGAAGTGCGTCAGATATTAAAACAGTTTAGTGCTAAGGTCATTATTTATAAAAACCGGTTATTCAAAAAGGCGTTAATTGGATCACAATATGAAGCAATTAGCGATCATCTCACAGGACCCAACAGCTTTATTTTTATAGGTTCTGAAGAAGCAATCGCTGTGGCTAAAAGTATTGCCAAGCTTAATAAGAAATATAAGAAATTACGGTTAAAAGCAGCGGTAATTGACAGTAAAGTAATTAACCGAGCTGAACTAGTAGCACTAGCGCTACTGCCTACCCGTGAAGAATCATTAGCAATGTTAGCTAATAGTCTTCAATATCCATTAGTTAAATTTGCTATTGCTATCAAAGAAATTGCTGCTAGTAAAATGCAAACAGCTGCTTAACTAAAACACACAAGAAAGGAAATTAAAATGACAAAAGACGAAATTATTAAAGCTTTAGAAAAAATGACCATTACTGAATTAAATGATTTAGTAAAAACAATTGAGGACCATTTTGGTGTAGTAGCTGCTGCGGCTATCGCAACTGGTGACAGTGGTCAAAAAGCAGAAGAAGAATCAAGTGAAGTGAATGTAGTTCTAACCGAACTAGGGCAATCTAAGGTTGCTGTGATTAAATTGGTTGGTAAATTAACTGGTAAGGGATTAATGGAAGCTAAAAAAGCGCTTGACAAATTACCATTCATTGTTAAGGAAAAAATTAACCAAGAAGAAGGGGAAGACTTGAAAAACCAATTAGTGGAAATTGGTGCCACTGTGGAACTAAAATAGTTTTACTCACAAGTTCTTGTCTAACACCACAATATATGTGGTGTTTTTTTAATTGCTTAGTATAATGAAAGAAATATTATATTTACACAAAGATAAGATGACAGTATGTCAAATAAAGAAAAAATTTTTTGGGGATTTTTTTGTTTATTAATTATTCCGATTGGTTTTTTAATTCTAAGAATACACCAAATCACCCAACAACAATTAGCCAAGGAAACTGACAAATTAAAAAATGTTGAAGAATTTAAGCAAGAATTAATTGCTGATAAAGAACGCAAAATAGCAGAAGCCAAAGCTCAAGAAGAACGTATTACGGCATTAATGATCAAAAATGATGCCGCCACTAAAGAAATTAAAGAGTTGCAAGCTAAAAATTTTGATACTTATCTTAAACAAATTGATACCAAGTTTGATAATTTAAGCACTAGTATTCGGGAATTTTCCAGCTTATTTAGTAAAGGGACTAAAAACACTGGTAATTTAGCTGAATCACTTTTAAACCGCTTATTTTTAAATATTCAAACAGCAATGAATATGCATAGTAAGTACTATACCATCAAAATTCAAGAGCCTATCCCAGAAAATAATAAAATTCCTGACATGACTATAATCAGCACTGATGAGATGTATCCTCCTGTCTATATTGATTGCAAGTATCCTAAAACCAGTATGCAAAACTACCTGAAGACAAATGACGATAAACATCGCAAAGAATTTATTACTTCGCTAAAAAAACATGTAGATGACATTTTTACCAAGTATGTGGCAGAAACCAAAGCGACCTTTGCAATATTGTTTTTACCGTCAGATGTTGCTTACACCACATCAATTAACTTGATTAAAGGATTTGGTAAAAGTAAATCCACCACAATAACAGATCGTTCCTTTATTGATTATTGTTTTGAAAATAAAGTGATCCCTACTTCACCCACTAATATAGTCGGGATTCTTACTACATTAGAAAAATTCTTTAATTTATTTGACCAAATTAAACATAATTCTGAGCAAATAATGGCGATTAATCAGTGGATGCGCGAAACAGATCGATTTTATAAAAATGTGGTAATCATTGTAAAGCGTTATAATGCATTAGGAAGTATTATTGATGATTTAAGAAATGATCTTAATAAAATTGCGAAAAAATATCAAAAATTAAGATTGGAAGCAATTAACAATAAAACTAGCACCCTTATTGAAGAGCAAAATAATAATAAATTGAATAATTAAAAATGTGATCAAAATGAAAATTAAAATCAAAAAAAACAAACACACCTTAAAAAAACTCATTAATAAACTCATTAAACATCAGAAAAATAAAAACTTTTATTATGGGCACTTTCCCGATGAAGAATGGGCTCATTTTGGAATTAATGATTTAGATAATTTAAAAGCCAATCACATTATTAAAGGGCAGTGAAAGATTGTAGATGATAGTACAATGCCCCAACATAAATCAATTTATATTACCCATTTTCAAACCACAGGGGATTTAAAGAAATTCTACTATCAAGAAATTGCTCGCATTATCAAGGAATGAATTAAATTAAACCTGCGCTGAATTATTAGTGGGGCGCTGTTCACTATTATCATTATTGTCGTGCTAGTGTACGGCATTACTTCCCACGGTTTCCAATAAAATATTTTTTTATTAGCAGTACATAATATAGTTTGCTAATTTTTTATGTTATAATAATTAGCAGTATAATAGTCATACTGCTAAGGATACCTTATGAACTTTACTCAAATGCCGCCTGATCCTAATAAGGATGAAAAAATTCTTGAAAAATACACGATTAACCTTAATAAACAAGCAGAACTTGATAAATTAGACCCCATTATTGGAAGAAGCGATGAAATTAACCGTATTATTCGTATTTTGTCACGCAAAACCAAAAATAACCCTGTCCTCATTGGTGAACCAGGGGTCGGTAAAACTGCCATTGTAGAGGGCTTAGCGCAAAGAATTGTTAAGCAGGATGTGCCTCGTAATTTAAAGGACAAAATTATCTATCAATTAGATATGGGGGCTTTAATTGCTGGGGCTAAATTCCAAGGTGAATTTGAAGACCGCTTAAAAGCTGTTCTGAATAAAATTAAAAACTCAGACAACACTATTATCTTATTTATTGATGAGCTCCACCTTATTGTGGGAGCAGGACGTACCCAAGGCAGCATGGATGCTAGCAACTTATTAAAACCCATGTTAGCTAAGGGTGAATTACGTTGTATCGGCTCTACTACGCTAGATGAGCACCGTGAATATATTGAAAAAGATGCTGCTCTAGAAAGGCGTTTTCAAAAGGTTCTAGTGAAAGAATCTACTGTTGATGATACGATTTCCATTTTAAGAGGGTTAAAAGAACGTTTTGAAGCTTTTCACGGTGTGATTATTCATGATAATGCCTTGGTGGCTGCAGCGAAAATGTCACATCGCTATATTACGGACCGTTATTTACCAGATAAAGCTATTGATTTAATTGACGAAGCATCTGCTGGTATAAAAACGCAAATTGGATCGCAACCAGCTTCTTTGGATTCCATTAATCGTAAAATTATTCAACTAAAAATTGAGAAAGCTGCTTTAAAAAAAGAGCAAGACACTAATTCATTAGAGCGTTTAACGACCATCAGTAATGAACTAAAAATTTTAGAAAATCAGGCCGCTGTTTTAAATAAGCAATGAAAAAAAGAAAGCAATGAAATCAAGCAGTTAAAAGACTTGAAGGAAAAAATTGAACAACTAAAAATGGAGTTAGACAAAGCTCCGTCTAGTGGTAATTTTGCCCGAGCAGGTGAAATTCAGTATTCTTTGTTACCCAAACTATACACTAGCTTGAAACAAGCGCAAAAAAACAACGAAAGCAATACATTAATTCGTGAAGATGTGACAGAAATTGAAATAGCTAACATCGTGGAAAAATGAACAGGGATTCCTGTTCAAAAACTGGTTGAAAGCGAACAATCAAAAATATTATCATTACCCCAAATTTTGCAAGAAAGAGTTAAAGGACAAAGCAAAGCCATTCAAGTTTTGACTGATGCCATATTGCGTAGTCGGAGTGGTATTAAAGATCCTAATAAACCAATTGGTTGTTTTCTATTTTTAGGGGGGACAGGAGTAGGGAAAACCGAAATAGCTCGTAGCTTGTCTGACATTTTATTTGATTCTACTCGCAATATGATTCGCTTTGACATGAGTGAATATATGGAAAAACACTCTGTAAGTAATCTTATTGGTTCTCCACCCGGATACATTGGGTATGAAAAGGGGGGACGACTTACTGAAGCAGTGCGTCGTAAGCCTTATTCGATAGTACTTTTTGATGAAATCGAAAAGGCCCATCCTGATGTCATTAACATTCTTTTACAAATCATGGATGATGGTCAATTACAAGATAAACTACATAAAACTATTGATTTTAAGAACACAATTATTATTTTGACATCCAATCTTGGATCAGAATACCTTATGTCAGAACAGAACGAAGATACAGGTGATTTAATTCAAAAAGAATTAGCTCGAGTCTTTAAACCAGAATTAATTAATCGAATTGATAATGTAGTAACTTTTAACACTTTGTCACGTTCGGTGGTGAAAGAAATTATTGAGCGTGAGTTAAATGTTTTAAAAACAAGAGTGTTGGACTTAAAAAACATTAATGTTAACTTTACCGCGCAAGTTTCACAAAAAATATTTGACGAAAGTTATAGTCGTGAATTTGGGGCTAGGCCTATTAAACGCTATATTCAACAAAATATTGAAACAGCTTTAGCTGCGGAAATTATTCGCAACAAGCTAAAACCCCATTCTAATTATGTCATTACTGTGAAAAACGATAAATTTGAAATTATGAAGAAATTAAAATTAAATTAAGACTTGCAAAGTAATAACGATAATTTATAATTTTATTAGCAATTAAACAATAGGACTGCTAACAAGCTATGCTCACTCCCCGTCAACAACAAATTTTAAGGGTTATTATTGAAGATTATATTGCCACTGCTCACCCAGTTGGTAGTAAAACGATTATGCAAAAACTACAATTTACGTGCTCATCTGCGACCATTCGCAATGAATGTGCTCAATTAGAAAAGCTGCGATTTTTAGCTAAGGCATATGAATCTTCAGGTCGGATCCCTTCGACTGCAGGTTACCGCTATTATGTTGATCATTTGATGAACATAACAGAAAGTAAAATGCAGGGCTTAAAACAAGAAATTAACCAACTATTTAATGATCGCCACTTAAAAGTCCAAGACATCTTAACTAAAATTAGTGTGCTGCTGAGTTCATCACTGAAGCTAACTGGAATTGTGGTTTCTAATACTGATCAGAATGAAACCATTGAAAGGGTAGAGTTAGTGCCTTTAAATCAAAACAAAATGGTTTTTCTGTTTATTACTTCTAGCGGGAAAGTATCAAATAAAACGATTGATACTAAAAATCTAGACCCCAATGATTTAATGATTGCGGTGCAACTATTCAATAAACGATTACAAGGTACTTATATTCACGAATTAAGCACTAAATTTAATCTTATTAAGTCAATCCTAGCACAACAAATTACCAACTATGAAGGTGTGTTGCAGCAATTCACAGAAGCCTTACTAGGCATTAACCAGGTTTATTATTCAATGCAGGGTGTGCAGTACATGCTAGAGAATCCCGAATTTGCTAACCCCCAAAAGATTCAGCAAACATTAAATTTCATTGAAACCATGTCACCTTTTGAAGGATACACTATTCAAAATAACCGTCTTCAGTCTACTAAGATCAGAATTGGTAGAGAATTATCAAAAGCTGAAAACCTTGATATTAGTTTGTTTACTACCACCTATAAAGCTGATCACCAACAAAATAGTTTGGCTTTTATTGGTCCTAAACGGATTGATTATCAAAAATTATCGAATATTTTAAACTGAATTGGTCACAAAATTAGTAAAAAATACGGAGAAGACAATCATCAGATTCCAATCAAACTATTAACAACCACAAGAATCAACGATAAATAAATAGAAAGTTATCACATGGATCCTAAGTCAAAAACTAAAAGTAACCGTGCAACCAACCAAAAAAACCAAATTTTGCATGATATTAACCAATTAAATAAGCAATTATCAAATATTACCGTCCAAAAACAAAAAAATCCTAAAGCGCACAATGCTACTGCAAAGGCACCCCCGCGCCCCAAAACGCCAGAAATCATGACTGCTGTTTTGCAATTAATGCAAAATAGTACAGATCTTTTAGCTTTATACCACCAAAAGCACGATGATTATCTACGAACCCTCGCTGCTGCTCAAAATGAAGTTAAAAGGCATAACAGTGAAGTAAGCAACTATATTAAATATAAATCAATGGATCTAGCCCGTAAAATCATTCCCATTCTTGATCACTTTGACCGGGCTCTAAATGTAAAAACTACCCAACCAGAAGTTCAATCATTCTTAATAGGGTTCAAAATGATTTATCAATTACTTATTAAAGCCTTAGAGGAAGAAAAAATCATCGCGATGCATACCAAAGTAGGTGATAAATTTGATCACCATCTGCATAACGCTATTGCTGTAGAAACGCATGCTGATTTACCACCCAATCATATTATAAAAATCACCTCTAAAGGTTATAAATTAGCAGACCATGTGATTAGACATGCTGAAGTTATCGTAAATAAAAAAAAGGAACAACCCAAAACACAAAAAAGCACTAAGCTTAATTAAAGGAGTAAATTATGGCACACATTATAGGAATTGATTTAGGAACTACCAATCTTTGCGTAGCAGTAATGGAAAATGGTAAGGCCAAAGTTATTAAAAACCCCGATATGAAAAGTATCACACCATCAGTATTTTCCATTGCCAACAATGAAATTATCGTTGGTGATGTAGCAAAGCGTCAAGCACTAACCAACCCCAATACCGTACTTTCAATTAAACGTAAAATGGGGACGAAAGAGCGTATCAAAATTAAAGGCAAAGAATGATCACCAGAACAAATTTCTTCAGAATTTCTAAGGTATGTTAAAAATTATGCTGAAAAATATTTAAACGAAAAAATTGACAGTGCTGTTATTACAGTACCTGCTTACTTTAACGATGCCCAACGTAATGCTACCAAAATTGCTGGCGAAATCGCTGGACTAAAAGTCAAAAGAATTATTAATGAACCAACTGCTGCTGCTTTAGCATACGGGATTGATAAATCTGATCATGAAATGAAAGTTTTAGTTTTTGACTTAGGTGGTGGAACATTTGATGTTTCGATTTTAGAATTAGCCGACGGCACTTTCAAAGTGTTATCAACATCAGGTAATAACCATCTGGGAGGGGATGACTTTGATAAGGTGATTATTAACTGAATTGTTACTGAATTTGGTAAGGAACACGGTATTGATCTATCTCAAGACAAAATGGCCATGCAAAGACTAAAAGAAGCAGCAGAAAAAACCAAAATTTCTTTATCTAGTCAATTATCTGTCCCAATTGACATCCCGTTCATCACAGCCCAAAACAACCAACCTGTCCACTTAAACATGAAATTAACCAGAGCTCAATTTGATAAAATGACTAAATTTTTAGTTGATCAAACACTCCAACCACTAAAGGATGCTCTAAAAGAAGCTAAATTAACTAGTCAAAAGATTGACCGTGTCTTGATGGTGGGAGGAAGTACCCAAATTCCGGCTGTGCAAAACCTGGTTAAAGAAACCCTAAATAAAGAATTTGAAAATAGCATTGATCCTTATAAAGTAGTTGCTTTAGGAGCTGCTATTCAAGCAGGAGTGTTAGCGGGTAATGTGCAAGATGTGTTACTGTTAGATGTAACCCCACTAACTTTAGGAATTGAAACTCTGGGTGGTGTATCCACACCGTTAATTCAACGTAATACCACTATTCCGGTTTCCAAGCACCAAATCTTTTCAACTGCTGCTGATAATCAACCAGCTGTTGATATTCACGTTTTACAAGGAGAACGTAAATTTGCTGCAGACAACAAAACCCTAGGGCGTTTCCAACTATCTGACATTGAACCAGCGCCTCGTGGTATCCCCCAAATTGAAGTTAAATTTAATATTGATGCCAATGGAATTGTTTCAGTAACAGCTACTGATAAAAAGACCAATAAAAATCAAACTATTACGATTAAAAGCCAAGAAACTTTGTCCAAAGAAGAAATCGAAAAACTAGTTGATGAAGCTAAAGCTAATCAAAAAGCTGATGAAGACAAAATGAAAAATATTGAGCTGCGTAATAAGGTAGAAAATTATATTTATACTTTAGAAAATGCCATCAAGTCAGCTGGTGATAAGATGCCCGCAGAACAAAAAACAGAATCAGAAAAAATGGTTAAGGAACTACAAGAACTCCTTGCTAAAGAAGATTATGAAACTTTAGAAACAAAAATTAAGGCGATTGAAGCTAGCATGCAAGAAGCTGCTAAATACATGCAACAACAAGAAGCTGCAGCAGCAAAAGACGGTACCACGGGTACTACAACCGAAACAACTGCTACAACCGAAAAAGCGGATAAAAAAGATAAAACCAAAAAAGATGATAAAAAATCATCTAGCAAATAATGTAGTCAGGTACTCTATTCATGAGTAAAAGAGATTATTATACGGTATTAGGTGTTAGTAAAAACGCTGATCTACAGGAAATCAAAAAAGCTTTCCGCACCTTAGCAAAAAAATATCACCCTGATGTTTCTAAGGAACCGGATGCTGATGCTAAATTCAAAGAGATCAACGAAGCTTATCACGTTTTATCAGACGAAAAAAAGCGACGTCTTTATGACCAATTTGGCCACGAAGCAGCGAACGGACAACCGGGCGCTGGTTTTGGTGGTTTTGAAGACATTTTTAGCCAATTCACTGGTCAAAGTTCTCATCAAAGTGGTTTTGGTGGTTTTGAAGATATCTTTTCGTCGTTTTTTAAAGGTGGTATGCAGGGTGGTCAACAGCAAAGAAGACGGGGTCCACAAAAAGGACCAAACATTTTTGCAGAAACAATAGTTAATATTAAAGAATTATTGTTTGGGACCAAAATTAAACTGAAGGTTGGTTTGCTGAAAACATGCCAAGCTTGTAATGGATCAGGTGCTAAAGCGCCGCACAACATTAATACCTGCTCTACCTGCCGAGGGCAAGGAGTTGTGGTGGTACAACAAAGAAGTATGCTTGGTATTATCCAAACCCAACAGGTTTGCTCTAGCTGCCACGGGCAAGGGGAAGTTATTACCAAAAAATGTGCTACTTGCCAAGGTAAAAAATTAGTTGAAGAAAAACAAATTGTCACAATTGATTTACCACGTTCTTTGCACATTGATCAACAAATTGTTGTGCGCGGTATGGGGCATGCTGGTGTCAATAACGGACCAAACGGAGATATATATTTATCAGTAAAGCTGAAATATAGTCAATACTACGTCCGTCGTAATAATGATTTAATCTTAAATTTACCAACCAGTTATATTGATGCTATCTTAGGGCAAAAGGTCACTATCCCTACTTTGGATGGTGATGTTGTTGTGAAATTAAGACCAGGTACTCAAAATAATGATGAGTTTATTATCGCAAAAAGAGGATTCTTTATTAATCCCCAAAGTGAAAGACGCGGTAATCTGATTGTACGCATTAAAATTAAACTGCCTAGTCAAGTGTCGAAATTAGATAAAAGAAATTTACAACAAATGCAAGATGAACAAACCTTCAAAATTGATAATTCACATCTGAACAAATTTGATTAAATATCTTAAAATAAATCTACCCAAATGTTGCTATTAAGTGCATTGTAAATGCTTTAAATAGATTATTAGCTATTCCTTTAGTATAATTTCTTGCGATAAAGTTGTTTAGTATTATTAATTTGTGTGGTAATACCAAGAATATTTTCATTAGGTTTCACTACATCAACAATTTTAATTGATAACGAATTTAATTGTATTTTCAATTCTTTTGTTAAGCCATTAACAAATGTTTTTGCTTTACTAGTTTGACTAGGGGTTAAGTTATTTACACAAATTATCAAAAAGCCTTTGCGAGGCGTTTTAAGAATGAAATTAGAGCAGTTGAAGGGAGTACGATAAAATTTTGTATAATAGATACATAATAATAATAAAAAAATATAAACTAATCCAAACAATAACATTGGCAGCTCCTGTACTAGTATTGCCTTTAATAGCAGCTGTTTTACATGTTTGTTCATATTATTTATTGCGTATGTTTATGAATAATTATAAGTAGGAGATCTATGAAAAAACTTATTACACTGCTGAGTGGTAGTATGTTGGCGCTAGGCAGCGTGTGTGGCGTTGTGGGCTGTTCTTCTAACCCTGCTGCTACTATGGGTCCTGTTAATATTGCTAAAAAATTCCAGAATTACACAGCCGGATTAGGTTATAAAAAAGTTCAAGGTGTCTATGCTACTAGCGATGGCAATACGGTTTATGCGGCTACTGTTGGTGGACTTAGTGTGGGGACGAAAAATACTACAGGCAAATGAGCTTTCACTAATTATACGACTACTGTTGGATTAGGTGATGAAGATGTTCAAGGTGTCTATGCTACTAGCGATGGTAAAACGGTTTATGCGGCCACTATTAATGGCGTCAGTGTGGGAGCAAAAAATACTGCAGGCAAATGAACTTTTACTAATTATACTGCTGGATTAGGCAGTGAGAATGTTAATGATGTCTATGCTTCTAGTGATGGCAACACAATTTTTGCAGCAACTGGTGATACTACTAGTGGTGGAGTTAGTGTAGGGACGAAAAATACTGCAGGCAAATGAGCTTTTACTAATTATACTGCTGGATTAGGTAGTAATGATGTTAATGATGTCTATGCATCAAGTGATGGTAAGACAATTTACGCGGCCACTGATGGTGGGGTTAGTGTTGGCACTAAAAATGGTGATGCTTGAACCTTTAAAAATTATACTGCTGGATTAGGGGACAGTATTGTTAATGGCGTTTGAGCTTCGAATGACGGAAAAACCATTTTTGCAGCAACTGGTGGTTCTACTACCGGCGGGGTTAGTGTTGGCACTAAAAATGGTGATGCTTGAACCTTTAAAAACTATACTGCTGGATTAGGCGATAATACTGTTCTAAGTATTTATGCTTCAAGTGATGGCAAGACAATTTACGCAGGAACTTTCGATGGTTTAGGTATTGGGACAAAAAGTAATAGTACTTGAAATTTTAAAAATTACACTACCAAAGATGGATTAGGCGATAACACTGTGGAGGGGATTTTTACTTCTAGTGATGGTAATACTATTTATGTCGCAACTGCTGGTGGTGTAAGTATTAGCTCATCAGAATCATATTCTAAACAATCATAAAAACATTTAAAAAATAATTTATTTAAGAGCGGATGAATCCGCTTTTTAAAATGGGTAAGGAAAAGTAGACACTCTTAAAAAGATGTCTATTTTTTATTTATTATACTAAAGGGATAGGTAATGATCGTGTTTAAGGTATTTGCAGTGCAAACATACAACAACTAGGTAGATTTTTTAATTTGCAACAAATTTATTTTAATTTTTTTAAAAAAAAGTTAGAATAAAGGGTGGTTATATTAAATAAAAAGGAGAAAAGATGAATTTATTCATTGCAGGTTTATCCTGCCCAAAGCTTTTAGACGGCATAAAAATGTATCTGCACCAGCAGGGCCACACGATTGTTAATGAAAATTACAACGCCCAAAATGCAGATGATATAGTGCAGCTAAGCCTTGAAGCAGGACAACTAATTAGTGAAAAAAAAGTGGATCGAGCAATTATTATTGATGATTATGCTCAAGTTCCGGCCATGATTATTGCTAAGTTTCAGCACGCTGTGGTAGCACCAGTCTTTGATGATTATTCTGCGCAATTAACCGCTCAGCACAATAACGCCAATGTGATATGCCTTGCTACCAAAATCAGTGCGTATGATTATATTTTATATTTAATCAGAATTTTCATGGAAGCCCGGTTTGATGCTGGTAGGCACTTAGTAAGAACAGATATGCTAGATGAAATTTTGAAAAGGGAGGCAGTGTAAATGAAAATTGCAGTTGCATCAGATCATATTGCTTTTAATTTAAAGCAAATAGTAGTGCAATTCCTAGAAACACAAGGACACGAAGTCATTGATTGCGGCCCTGAAAATTTAGATAGAACTCATTACCCTATATATGGACACAAATGCGGAACATTAGTGGCGCAAAAAGTAGTTGATAAAGGGGTTGTGATGTGCGGAACTGCTATCGGTATTTCTAATGCTGCTAATAAAACTAAAGGCGTTCGCTGTGCTTTAGTTAACAACATTGAAGCGGCCGAACATGCTGCCAAACACTTAAATGCTAACATTATTGCTTTTGGCTCAAAAGTAACTGGAGATGGTCTAGCATTAAAGATAGTGGAAGGTTTTTTAAAAACTAAATATTTGGCCACAGCAGAAAATAAATCAATTATAACTGCTGTTGATAACATAATTAAGCACGATAATTATGACCCAGATATTTTTCAAACAGAAATTAAAAGATGAGAACAAGGATATTACCATGATTAATGAAGAGTCGCTAATACTCGCAATTGACCTAGGAGGAACTTCAGCTAAATGTGCATTTGCCAATATGAAGGGCGAAATGCTATATAAATTTGCCATTCCTACCAAATACGGGGATGAAGTTATTCCTAACCTGAAACAAGGAACTATTGATGAATGTTTAAAAACAGGATTTAAGTACGAAAATATTAAAATTATTTCTTTTGGTTGCAAAGGACCGTTTGACAAAGACAAAGGAGTCATTCTAAACGCTGGTGATATAGGATTCTTTAATTACCCAGCTAAAGAGGTAGCGGAAAAAGAATTTAAGATTCCTGTTTTAATAACTAACGATTCAAGAGCTGCTACTATTGGTGAATGAAAACGCGGGATCGGTAGAAACTATTCCAGTTTTGTTTGCTTAACGCTTGGTAAAGGAATCGGTAGTGGAATTGTATTAGATAATAAATTATGAAGGGGAGCCCATAACACTGCTGGTGAAATTGGCCACGGTGGTTTTATGCAAGAATATATACCTTGCGGATGTGGGCTGCCGTTCTGCTTAGAATCATTGTCGGGAGCAGCTGGAATTGAATGATGCTTAAATTATTATGCTGATATGATGCCAGCTTCTAACTTGGGAATGCTAAAAAGTAAGTTAAATAATCAACCACTTACCATTAAGGATTGTAGTGATTTGTTTAAAAAGAAAGATTATGAAGCCGAAAACGTGCTAAAAAAAGCGTTCAAACCTCTTGCGGCACGAATTTCCCTTATAGCATTTTTATTTGACATAGAAGCTATATTAATTGGTGGGGGGCCATCACAATTAGGAGATGTTATTTTACAACCCCTGAAGGAGTACATCAAGCAATGCACATGGGAAAGTATCTATAAAAAACTAGATATTAAAATTTGTACTTTGAAAAATGATGCCGGTATCATCGGCTTAATAGAAAATGTATTTTTACATCATCCAGAATATAAGAAAGACAAATAATGAATAAATTATGATTAAATCAGCAGTGGTTTGGTAAATATACTAACAAAGTTAGTATAGGATCAATGTTCGGCATAATGTTTGTGTATGGAACACTTTTGCTAATGATTGGTTATACTAATGTAGCCTTGACTCAAATCACTGGATTAAAAGGCAAAGAAGCTGTACTATTAGCAATTCCCCAATCTATTGGCTTGATTGTGGGAACATTATCATTTCGTTACTTATTATCACGCTTTAATATAAGGTGAATTTTAAGCGGTGGCTATTTATTAGCTTTGGTATGCTTAATTCTGATTAGCCAATTAGACAAAATTACTGGAGCCACCGGCGTTAACATTGCGCAAAGCAATAAAAATGGGGCCTTAGCTGCATTTACTGTTTTATCATTTTTCATGGGACTAGGTATTTCTGGTTCATCACCGATTAGCAGTATTTATTTAAGCTCCATTTTTAAAGATAAGCAACGTTCCATTGCTTTATCCATTTCTAATGGTGTTTATGGCGCTGGAGCTGGGATTATTCCTCTAGCAGCAGCAGCAGCCATTTATAACATTCAAAACGAAAGCGGTGCACCTTTCAACCACATCCGCTTCTTTTACTATATTGCCATCGGTATGGCTGCGATTGGACTAATAATTAGTTTAATGTCATATTATAAATATGAAGCAATGTCTTTATCCACCAAAAACATGGATGAAGAATTAAACAAAAAACTTGAATCAAAAGAAGCCGTTAAAAAGAACCTAAGTACTAAAAAAATTTTTACCAGAGCTTTAATCATTGTTATAGCTATTTATGTTTTCTATATGATTACTGAAACTATTTCTAATTATGGCTTAACTAACTTGATTATTGGTCAAGGGGGCGGTTCTAGTGATAAAGCTACTAACATCACCGCTACCCAGTGTTTTGGTCTATTTTTACTAACACAAGGGCTATGAAGATGTGTGAGTGGGTTTACTGTTACCAAATGATTTAGGTATCGATCATTTTTAACCTATAGTATTGCCCTAGTCATAACTGCTTTTATTATTGTTTTATCAGGGGCCTTAAAGTCTAATATTAATATTGGCTTTTTGGTTGCTGTTATCTTAGGGTTTGGTCTTGGTAATATTTGGCCGATTATCTTTGCCTATGCCGCTAATATCAACCATGAAAAATCAGCTGTGATGGGATTAGGAATTAATATTACTTCTATGATGATGATTCCGGTGACCCAAGCTATTTCAGGGACTTTGTTAGGACAAGACCCAATTAGTATTTCTGTATTAATTATTGTGTCAGGAGTACTAGCGCTAAGCTTAATCTGAATTTTGTCATTCTACCTAATTAAGTCTGGTCAACCTAACTCTGATGATGTGAGAAAACATAGTTTTCCGTTGTTTAAAAACAAATTAAAGAAATAATTAACCAATTCATCAGACCTTACAAACCAGTAATTTACCTTACTGGTTTTTTTAATCGCTCATAAATATTAGTTTTTACCATATGGTATAATTGACTATATAATTCGTAAATAAAAAAGGATTAATTATGAAAAAATTATTAAGTCTAATTGGGGCCATCAGCATTGTTGGATCAGGTGCTAGTGCGGTGGTTGCTTGTGGAACCAAAGAAGGATCTACCTTTAATTGAAACGATTTGAGCACGTACGGTGAAAGTCAAAAAGCTGAAATTGGTAATTTACTCGCTGGGTTAATTAGTTTAGAAATGAAGCACAACGCTGCTCAAAACAATCAAATTACTTTAAACGATTTACAAGGACAGGGTAAATATATCAAAATATTAGACAGTGCTATTATTAGAGCAGTCCAAAATATTACAGAAGTCAGTCTCTTTCCCAAACCGGCCAACGGGACAGAAACTCTACCAATAAGCTATAAAACTATTAATGACTACGCTACTTTAAAAATTAAAGCGGTTACCCCTGGCATTAGCACAGGCACACCATTAACAGCTGGTAATAAACTAGCCTTAACCATCACTGCTAAACCAGATAATCCTTTATTACTTAAAAATGCTTTAACTGTTGATTTTACTCTGACTGATAAAATCAATTTAAACATCCTTCCCAAAACAATTGTGGTGGATCAAAAACCAGCCACAGAAAGCTGAACTCCAGAAACTGTAAAAACAGGCATGATCACATATATCACCAATTGAATTAATAATTTCTTGCCAAAGGGATCAGAATTTACCACTAGCGAAATCCAAAGCCAATTAAATTTCTCAAAAATTCCCCAACAAACCTTAAACAACTATATAACTTACCCAGTGACAATTACAGGTAATGCTGGCAGTACACTTTTTGCTAATAGTGATGTTAATCGAAATTTTGTTATTGGGTATTCATTTAAGCCAACTGATGATGGTGCAAGTGACAAAGGTGTAGGGATAACTTTAACTCCTCCTACTGATCCAAGTAAATTTGCTCTTACTGATTTCCCTCAATGAAAAACCTTCTTTACTGGACTACCTAATCTAGTGGTACCAACTATTAATGCGTGATTACAAAATAAATATTCTACTAGTGCAGATAATGCGCCCCAAATAAGGAGCACTGATCTAAGAATTGATTTTCTGCCTCTTTTATATCAAGTAGTAAAAGATTTTACTGGTGGATCAAAAACTTTTGATTTCACTAAAGTTACATACTTGACTGTTTCGTTTGCCAGCAACAGCGCAGTTAATACAACCGAGCTGGCGCTAAGTTTGAAAATTAAATGGGTTACTCCATCAGCTAAAATTTAAAATTAGTTTAATTAATATAGTTAATATAGTCTCTGCTGATGATGACATAAACTAACATTATTGAATATCACTACAACTTCTACTTTACAAACCACGCATATCACTGCGCATATTGATAATAATTCTGCAGAATTATTATCTTTGTTTTGTTACCAAAAAGAATATCTTTATCATAAAGACAATCACCAACTATCAGCCTGAAACATAGCCTTTCCATTTGCTGGTCCGTTGCAAAATCAATCATTTTATTTTAATAATAAAAAATATACTGCTGGCAATAATTCCTTTTTTGCTAACGAGGTAAAGTGAAAACGTACTAGCTATAGTAGCAAGCAAGTTACTTTTAAAGGTACATTATCACCCACAGCACATCAATATTATCCTTTTGTGTGCCAGTTTAAAATTGTCTATAAAGTTAAAAAAAATAATCTGCTATGTCAAATCACTATTATTAATAAAGACAATCAAGATATTTATTATGGCCTTGGTTGAGAACCAGTTTTTGAGTTTGCAACTAATTCAGGTTACATTAAATCAGAATATAATAGCAAAATAACTAAAATGCCTCAATCAGGATTTTGAAATGATCAGGCGTCGAAGTTTTTAACTCAAAAAATCATTTTAAATAAGCTTGATTGGAAACATAACCAAAAATATGCCTATTACCAAAATTTAAACCAAGCTTTTTTAATTAGTGATCGAGAACGACTAATCAAAATAACTTGTCCTCATTATGATTATGTAATGGTATCTAAACCATATCCTGGGCACCATAATATATCGTTAGCTCCATACGCTTCGCTGATGGATCAAGAATTTGATTATTCTTTAGATATTTCGCGTAAAAAGGGTATTATAAAATTATGCAAAAATAAGCAAAAAAAATATCATATTAAAATAACAGTTATAAAATAAGTTTTACTAGTTTTTCATAATATGGCTCAAGATAGCGTAAGTGTTTTAGAACAAGAAGTTGATTACGAATTACAATATACCAATTTAACTAATCGACAACTGCTAGCACAAAATGAAATTATTATTCGTAATCTCAGAATTGAGTTAAACGCCTTAAAAAAGCAAAAAATTAGCGGCCGCAATCAACAAAAAATTCAGACGCTATTGCAAAAAATTCAAGATTTAAAAATCAAAAACAAATTACTACACAAAAATATTAACCAAGAAGTTTATCAGCGTAGTCAGAAAAATGCTAAGGAATCAAAAAAATCGGCTACTAAAGGCTTTGTAAATCGTAAATTAAATTTAAGGTATTTTGAATCAAGTTTTCGTCAATATGTACGCAAACAAATCTGAGTAGATGTTTTTAATGTTTTTATTGGCAGTTTAATTATTACATTTGCCTTTGACTACTTTGTGCTAATCACAGGTCGATATGGCTTATTCCCACCTGGATTAGGGGCGATTGCGCGGGAAGTATCAATTGTCATTAACCTTAATAATTCCAATAACCAAAGCTCATTATATTTTTTGGTTTATTTAGGATTAAACATACCTTTTGTAATTTTTGGCTTTTTTAAAGTAGGATTTAAATTTTCTTTACTAACTTTATTAGGAATGGTTTTTCAAAACATCATTAACCTAATCATAACTAATTTACCGTTTGTTAATCCTGGAAATCTTCATTTTTTAATTAATTATAATGATTTAGCCAGCGGCAATGGTGGTGGTAATGGCCAACCTTATTACTTACTATGATTATTCCTCTTTGGTTTTATTAGCGCTATTTTAGCTGGAATTGGTTATTCATTTTTGTACCGATCAGGTGGTTCATCAGCAGGGATTGATTTTATTAGCGGTTATTATCAAAAGAAATATAATATTTCTATTGCTAGCATTAATATTGCTATTAATATTGGGTTAACCCTCATGGTGTTAGCGATTAATGCTGCGACCATCAAACCAGTTAATCTAGCTGATTATTTTAATTTAAAGTTGGATACAGTCCAGTCGAACCTCAGTCTGTATAAAACCGAATTCTTTTTTGGACCAACCTTATTTGCTAGTTTTATTCTAGTCGGGTTGCAAGGGGTGGTGTGCAATGCTGTTTATCCACGCTTTAAGTATATGACAGTGCGCATATATACCACTAAAGGTCAACACATTATTGAAGCTTTGCAATTTAAAGGTTTTGCAACTCGTTTGCAACTACAATCTACTAATATTTACCACATGAATGAAAAATTCAGTGGTGAAGAAATCATTTTACACTGTAGTGTGATCAACTTAAAAAATATTAAAGCTGCTGCCTTAGTCATTGACAAAAATGCTTCCTTTAGTGCCCAATACGCTAAGCGTGTATCACGAGAAATTGTTAACTAGTATTTATTGCAATTCGAAATCAATTACCCAATGCAAACAGGTGATTAGCTGTTCAGCATCATGCCGGATACTTTCATAAAGCGTTTGTAAAATATTAGCGTTTTTAAATAAATTAAGTTGACTAAATCGGCCGTTATTATCATCCATGGACTCTAAATCATAAGTATTGAGAATTAGAGTTTGGGTGCGGCGCGTTAATTTTATAACTGGGATATACCGTGTTTTACTAACTAAAAAAATAATTTTATTTTTAATGTTTTGTGAAAATCTTTTGCGTTGGGATGAATAAAATAGATCATTTGTTGACAAAAAATCACGTTTTTTCACCTCTTTAAACCGAATATCCCAAACTTCTTTAGCATCCAAATCTATTTTCATATCATACATTAAAATTAAATAGCGATAATAATAAGCTAATCGTTTATCAATACTGCGTGCAATTGTTTGACTGTGAATAGCCTGACTGGTTAAATCTAAAACTGATCCTAAAGAAAAGGGTACCCCATTAACTTTACCGTTAATAAATTTTTCATAAATGTGAGAATTAGTCAATGCAGAGATATCCATATTAAATTTAGAGCCGGTTGATATTGAATCTAATGTAATATTGGAAACATTATGTAATTCTAAATATTTTTTAATAAACCGGAGCTGAAAATCCTCAGTAATTTCATTATTGACTATCCGAGCAATTTTCTTGTTATAGGCTAAAAAATAAAAATATAATGCGCCTAACAGTGCAACAAGTCCTGCCATCGCTATTCACACAATTAAAAATGCAAGATTTAATTTCGTGGAATAAAGATAAACAAATGTGACAACAAACACTAAGGCGGTGATTGTAGAAATTAACGAAGACGTTAGTTTTCATTGTTGTACAAAATGGCCCTCATATTTCTTAATCTTTTTATATTCTGGACTATTAGAAATTTCAGTAATGATTGAGTTTTGCATAATTAATGAATTTTTGTAAGGTTTTATACAGTTTTATAAATATTATATATATTATTTTTATTTAAACCTGAAATACCAATTGAGGTTTATTTAATAGCCTGTATTTTTCTGCAAGCCAACTTAAAATGGTTATTAAATATGCTGTAAAAACTATAAAGTAAAAAAACAAACCATACACATTAAAAACTCTTTATTAGTTTGAAAGTTTACATAAATAATTTAAATATTTATGTATTCAGCTAATTTTCTATTCGATAAATTCTATCAACGCTAATAAGTTTAAAATAAGGGAAGTTACCCAATAATGGTCAAAACTTCTTTTAATTAAACAGCATAAAACTATTTTAAAAATAAATTGTTATATAATTAGGTGTATAAAATGTAGTTTAACAGGGATTGATATTTTATTTATGAAAAAATTACTATCATTAATTGGCGCCATCAGTATTGTTGGGTCTGGCGCTAGTGCCGTGATTAGTTGCGGTGACTTTTCTAAACCCAAAAACGATGATCAAGCAAAAGCGAATGCGATTAAAGACAAAATTACTAATGTTAATTTAACTGTTGCGGGTGGTATTGCCCCTGGTACGAAAAATGCAGCTACCATTGAAGCTATTAAAACTGCTTTAAAAAGTGAAAACCCTAGGTTAGGCATTGAAGATTTAGCAAAAATATCTTTTGCTGATGCTATGTTACAATCTGGGGTAAGTACAACAGTTAAAGCTATTATTACAGTCGGGACAGCCACAGCTGAAAAAGATTTGAAGGTGACACTAGCCAAAACTGATCAGCAAAAGGCTAATGCGATTAGAGACAAGATTACTAATACTAATCTTACTGTTTCCGAGTCAACTAATCCTGATATAACCAATGCTAATACTATTGAAGCAATTAAAACTGCTTTACAAAGTGAAAATGATGCTTTAACAGCTGATGATTTAAGCGCAATAGGATTTACTGGTGACAATTTACAATCTGGAGTAAATGCTGCAATTAAAGCTAATATTCAAGTTAAAGCAGCCAAAGCTGAAAAAGATTTAAATGTTAAGCTAGCGCAAACGGATCAAGAAAAAGCTGATGCGATTAAAGATAAAATTACTGATGATACCCTTGATATTCCGGTTGGTACCAACGTTGATACCACTAACCCTGGTACCATTCGAGAAATTAAAACAGTCTTAGCAACACACAATACAGATTTAACTCCTGATGATTTAATGAAAATTAGTTTTGCTAGTGCTACCTTACGTCCCTTTACTTCTGTCACGGTGGTAGCCACTATCACAGTAGGATCAGCCACAGCGACAGTAAATTTAGATCTGACTATAGCAGCTACTGACCAACAAAAGGCTGATAGAATTAAAAACAAAATTATCGATGTTAATTTAAGTATGTCTGCTGGCACTAATCCTGACACTACTAATGCTTATACTATCGCTTTAATTAAAACTGCTTTACAAACAGCTAACTCTGCTTTAACAATTGAAGATTTAGCTACAATTAGTTTTTCAGACACTACTTTACAAGCTGGAACACCTGTAACAGTTACAGCTACTATAACAGTGGACACAGCCAAAGCCACAAAGGATTTAAATGTTACTTTAGCGCAATCTGACCAACAACAAGCTGATGCTATTAAAGCAAAAATTAATGATGTTGATTTAACTGTCCCTCCTGAAACTAATCCTGATACTACTGCCAGTGCAACAGTTGATGCAATTAAGGTTGTTTTAGAAGCAGAGAACGTATCATTATCAGCCTCTGATTTAAATGACATTACTTTTTCAGATACCACTTTACAGAAAGGCAGCTCTACACCAGTAATAGCTATTATTACAGTGGGATCAGCCACAGCCACAAAGGATTTAAATGTTACTTTAGCGCAATCTGATCAAGAGAAAGCTAATGCGATTAGAGACAAGATTACTAATGTCGATCTTACTGTTCCCGTTGGTACTGACCCAGATACAAATAACGCTGCTACAATTACTGCCATTAAGAGTACTTTAGAAGCAGAAAATCCAACTTTAACAACTGCTGATGTAGGAACCATTACTTTAGCAACCACTACTTTACAAGCAGGAACACCTGTAACAGTTACAGCTACTATAACAGTGGGAACAGCCACAGCCACAAAGGTTTTAAATGTTACTTTAGCACAAACCCCTGCACAAGAAGCTCGAGCGATTTTAGATAAAATTGCTAATGCTAACGTTTCAGTTCCTCCTGGCACTGACCCCGATACTAGGGTCGTTACCACTGTTAATGCTATTCGAGATGCTCTACAAAACGCTAGACCTACCTTAACCAACGAGGAAAAAAATAGAATTATCTTTGACCGGGCAACTTTACAACCCGGTATCAGCGTGAACGTTGATGCTGCTATTATAGTACGTAGTCTTGGAAGAGTATTTATTCAACAAATAAACGTCACTTTACTAGCACCACAAGGACAACAAAAAGCTAATGCGATTAGAGATAAAATTTCAGATGATAATTTATTTGTAGTCCCTAGCACTAATGTTAATACAAATAACAATGATACTACTACAGCCATTAAAACAGCTTTAAAAAGCCAAAATCAATCTTTAACAACTGATGATATGAGTAAAATTGCCTTGGCAAGCACTACTTTACAAGCCGGAACAAGTGTAGTGGTGAAGGCAACCATTACAGTGGAACAAGCTACAGTTGAAAAGGATTTAAATGTGACGCTAGCGAAAACTGACCAACAGCAAGCTAATGCAATTCAGCAAAAAATATCTTATTTAGTTTATTACTACGGATGATACGACACTAATCCCGCTGAATATAATACATCTGATGCGGATCTTCGATTAAGAATGAGATATACTGTACAAAATCAGGTTGGTTTAACAGATGGTGAAAGAAACACAATATCTTTAGAACAAGGCGTTCAGCTTATAACCAATACACCAGTGGATGTGGTCTTAACGATTACTGTAGGTGGTATGACAGCTACTACAACTATCACTATTACTTTTATACCTATTTAATCGCTTCACTAATATAATTATTATTAACTCGTCATTATAGTATGATTAAACAATAAATTATTTGCTCTCAATCTAATTTATTGTTTTTTTTAGGTTTTAATAATTAGTAAATTATCTTACAATCAGTATATAATAAGTTTATAACGAGTATAGACGCTAATAGGAGTTAATATATATGAAAAAATTACTGTCATTAATTGGAGCCATCAGTATTGTTGGATCTGGTGCTAGTACTGTCATTAGTTGTGGTAGTTCTGCTAGCTCAACAAACAGTGATCAAGCGAAAGCAAATGCGATTAAGGACAAAATTAAAAATGTTGATTTAAAGATATCTGGTGTATCTAAATATGCAGCCGATGATCCTAATACTGCTACTATGATTAAAACAGCTTTGCAAACAGCTAACCCGACTTTAACTAAAGATGATTTAGCCAAAATCACCTTTAACAAAGTTAAATTGCTTAAATATAATGCAGTATCAGTTACAGCCACGATTAAAGTTGGCAAAGCCACAGTTAAAAAAGATTTAAATGTGACTGTGGAACCCACTGACCAGGAAAACGCTGATGAGATTAGAGATAAAATTACTAATGTCAATCTTACTGTCCCAGCTGATACCATCCCTGATACAAGTAACGTTGCTACAATTACTGCTATTAAAACTGCTTTACAAAGCGAAAACACCACTTTAACTAGTGAAGATTTAGCAAAAATTAACTTTGCTGCTGTGACTTTGAAGGGTGGTGAATCTGTTGAAGTAACCACTACAATTAGAATTGACACTGCTACAGCTACAAAAGATTTAAATGTGACTTTAGCGCAAACTGATCAACAAAAGGCTGATGCAATTAAAGACAAAATTATTAATGCTGATTTAACTGTACCTGTGGGCACTGACCCAAACACAATGAACAATAGCACAATCAGTGCAATAAGAAGCAATTTAAGGCTAGAAAATTCATCCCTAACAACCCCAGAGTTGGAACAAATCACTTTTTCAGACACCACTTTGCAAGCTGGTAGCCCTGTGGAAGTCATTGCTACTATTACAGTGGGAACAAGGGTGGCCAACAAAACCCTCAATGTGACTTTAGCGCAAACTGACCAACAAAAGGCTGATGCGATTAAAGATAAAATTATTGATGTTGCTTTAACTGTACCTGTGGGCACTAGTCCTGATACTGCTAACCCTAATACCATCACAGCAATTAAAGATGCTTTACAAGCTGCCAACCCCACTTTAACAGATCCTGATCTAAGAGCAATTAGTTTTGGTGCTGTTAGTGCCATACTAACTGCTGGTAAACCCTTGACAATGACAGCTACTATTACAGTGGGAACAGGGGTGGCCACCAAAGAACTCAATGTTACTTTAGCGAAAACTGACGAGCAAAAGGCTAATGCGATTAAAGATAAAATTACTAATGATACATTTAATGTTCCGGCTGGTACTAACCCTGATACAAGTAACGCTGCTACCATTACTGCCATTAAGACTGCTTTACAGAACGCAAATTCTACTTTAACTACTGAAGATTTAGGCACAATTACCTTTGCGAGCACTACTTTACAAGATAATATACCTGTAGCGGTGCAGGCTACTATCACAGTGGGCACCGAAACAGCTACTAAAGGGCTAATTATTACTCTTGCAGAAACTGACCAACAAAAAGTTGATGCCATTAAAGCTAAAATTACCAATGTTGACTTAACTTTAGTTTCTAGCGTCGACACTGCTACAACTAATCCTGATACTGATGCATTTATTGGAACTGCTTTAATAAGTGAAAACCAGTCTATAACCTCTGAAGATTTGGGCAAAATATCTTATGCAGATACTACTTTGCAAGCTGGTCAAAGTGTAGTAGTTGTAGCCACGATTGCAGTTGGTACTGCCTCAGATACAATAAATCTAAATGTTACAATAGCGCAAACTGATCAACAAAAGGCTGATGCGATTAAAGATAGAATTTTTAATCGAAATATTAATATTGACGTTATATCAGGGCAAACAGCATCTTTCTATTCCACAGATACGTTTGGAGTAAGAGATCTCATTAAGCTTGTATTAAGACAAAGAAATAGTTTAAGTGATGATGAAGTGCAAGCCTTGTCTGTAGAGAGGGGAGTACAATTAAGTAGCAATACGCCACAATCAATTTTCATAACAGCTACCGTTGGAGGAATGATGGCTAGGTTAGAAATTTTTGTTACCTTAATACTTTATTAATAATTTGTTCTAATTATCAGCCTTTTAGCACCGAAATAAATCCATTTATATTACAATTGGATTTATTTTTTTTAAAAACTTACATTAAATAAGTGCATTAATGCTTTATTAAAATGATAAAATATCTTAAAATCAGTATATAATGAGTTATGAATCAATAAGATTAATAGGAGTTAATAAGATTTATGAAAAAATTACTGTCATTAATTGGTGCCATCAGTATTGTTGGATCTGGTGTTAGTACAGTTGTAGGTTGCGGTGATGATTTTTCTAAACCAAAAAACAATGATCAAGAAAAAGCCAATGCGATTAAAGACAAAATCAAAAAATTTGATTTAACTGTTGAAAATCTACTACCTAAGGGTACAGAAAATAGTGAAACCATCAAAGCAATTAAAACTGCTTTACAAGAAGAAAACCCGACTTTAACAGCTAAAGATTTAGCAAAAATTTCCTTTGAAGAAACTACTTTAACAGCTGGTCGGGCTGTAACAGTAAAAGCAACTATTACAGTTAACAAAGCTAAAGCTTTCAAAGATTTAAATGTGACTTTAGCGCAAACAAACCAACAAAAAGCTGATGCAATTAAAGAAAAAATTATCAATGATACTTTAATTGTGGTCACTGGCACCAATCCTAATATCACTAATAACGAAACCATAACAGCAATTAAAACTGTTTTACAAGAAGCAAATCAATCTTTAACAGATGCTGACTTAGCAACAATCACCTTTACAGGTAAAAATTTAGAAGTCGGGACAGGTGTAACAGTAACGGCTACTATTACAGTGGGAACAGAGGGAACAGTGGGGACGGCCAAAAAGGACTTAAATGTAACGTTAGCAAAGTCCGACCAACAACAAGCTAATGCCATTAAAGGTGAAATTTCTAATCCTAATTTAAATGTTCCTACTGGTACCAACGCTGATACTACAAATGCTGGTACAATTGCGGCCATAAAAAAAGCTTTACAAAGCAAAAATCCTAGTTTAACAACTGATGATTTAATGAAAATTGAATTTAGTAGCGCTACCTTACGTCCCTTTACTTCTGTAAGAGTGGTAGCTACTATTACAGTGGGAACAGCGACAGCTACAAGAGACTTAAATGTAACTTTAGTTGAATCTGATAAACAAAAAGCTGAAAGAATTAAAGACAAAATTATCAATGTTAATTTAGATATTCCGGGTAGTACTAACCCTGACACCACAAATACTGCTACAATTGCTGCTATAAAAACAGCTTTGCAAAGTGAAAACACGAATTTAACTGATGAAGATTTAGTTTTAATCAGTTTTTCAGATACTACTTTACAAAGCGGAACAAGTGTAGTTGTGAAAGCTACTGTTACAGTGGGATCAGCCACAGCTGAAAAAGACTTGAATGTTATTTTAGCGCAATCCGACCAGCAACAAGCTGATGCCATTAAAGCAAAAATTAGGGATGTGAATTTAACTGTTCCTGTTGGCACTCCTACTGATACATCCAATCAAGCAACAGTTGATGAGATTAAAATTGCTCTAGCAAATGCTAATGCATTATTGTCTATCTCTGATTTAGCAGCAATTAATTCATTTTCATTAACTACTTTACAAGCTGGTGTCGCTACACCAGTAATTGCTAATATTACAGTGGGGGTAGCCTCAGCTCAAAAAGATTTGAATGTAACGTTAGCGCAAACTGACCAACAAAAGGCTGATGCGATTAAAGCAAAAATTAGTAATGTTGATTTAAATATTCCTGCTGGTCTAAGTACTGCTACAACAGACCCTGCTACCCTAGCAGCAATTAAAACTGCTTTACAAGCAGATAATCCTAATTTAACAACCAGTGATGTAAGCGCCATTACGTCATTAGATAGCGCTACATTAATAGCTGGTTCGCCTGTGGCAATCACAGCTAATATTACAGTGGGATCAGGGAGGGCCACAATAAACCTAAATGTTACTTTAGCGCAAACTGACCAACAAAAGGCTAATGCAATTAAAGACAAAATTACTATGGTTAATGTGGAAATTGGAGATACTCTAAATACTGATACAACTAATCCCCAAACAATCGCAGCCATTCGCAGTGCAATAGGAAACGCAAACACAGCTCTAACAGCTGATGATTTGACTAAAATAACTACTTTTTCAGCCACCACACTAACACCTGGGTCGCCTGTGGTAGTAACAGCTACCATTGCAGTAGGAAATGCCACAGCTTCAATAGATATTAATGTTACTCGATTGCAAAGTGATCAAGACAAAGCTAATGCCATTAAAGACAAAATCACCAACACTGATTTAACTGTCCCACGTGGAACATTTGTTAGTGCAATTAACCCTGATACGGTTACAGCAATCAAAAGAGCCTTAAAAAGTGAAAATGAATCTTTAACAGCCGATGATTTGACTAAAATTTCTTGAGGAGATACTGCAATAAGTCCTGCTGGCACTCCTAAAAATATAGCTGCTACTATTACAGTAGGATCAGGGATGGCCACAATAAACCTAAAGGTTACTATAGCCAATTCCGACCAACAAGAAGCTAATGCGATTGCCCAAGAAATTACTGTTTTAGATTATGATATTACTGCTTTTAGTACTGCTCCAGCGGATATAAATACAAATGATGCCTATATAAGAGGTAAAATAGTAGAAGGCATCATTGATCAAAATCCTGTTCCTGAAAGTGCATTATCTATACAAACAGGAGCTCAATTAATCCTACGTACTCCAGTGGCTGTTACAGTATTGATTAGTGTAGGAGGAAGTTCGCCTGTTAATAAACTCATTATGGTTACTGCAGTACCATTTGGTGGATAATAAATATTTTAGAAAACAATAAAATTTTCAACAATAGATTTATTGCTTTAGTGATAGATTTATTGTTTTTTTTAAATCAAACTAAAAATATAAAATAACCAGAAATTTAAATAATCTCCAAAGATGACATTAATTTTTAATTACCAAAATTACTTAGATAACTTTAGCAATAATATTGTTAAAATATCAATAATAGAATATATTGTAGAAAATTAGTGTAAAAATGAAATATAACTTAATTATTGGCAGCTTCGTTCAAATGAATAAAGCTAACCAATATCTTTTGGGCTCTTTTCAGCAAATGAGGGAAGCAGGAGGGGATGCTCTTATGATCTATACAGGAGCACCCCATAGTACAAAAAGAGCTGATTTAAGCAATTTACATATTGAAGCATTTCAACAAAAAATGAAAGCAGCTAGCGTTCCCTTACGTAATTGCGTTGTGCATTTACCTTATTTAATTAATTTAGGTAACACTATTAAACCATCTACTTATCACTTTGGAGTTAATTTATTAAAAAGCGAAATAGCAAGATCAATTGCTATTGGGGCGCAAATTATTGTGTTGCATCCTGGTTCGGCTGTAGGAGCTGATAAAAAGAAAAGCATTAACCAAATTATTAAAGGGATAAATAATGTTCTGCATAAAGATCTAAATATTAAAATTGCTTTAGAAATAATGGCAGGGAAAGGTTCCCAAATAGGTTCAACCTTTGAAGAATTGCAAGCCATTATTGAAGGGGTTAATTTTCCTGAAAAAGTCGGAATTTGCCTTGATACATGCCATACATATGATGCAGGCTATGATATTAAACATAATCTTGATGATGTCCTATCAAAAATAGAGCAAACAATTGGCATTAATAAAATTTTTGTCATGCACATTAATGATAGTAAAAAACCATTTGCTAGTAAATCCGATCGTCATGAAAATTTTGGTTATGGAACGATTGGATTTGATGCTTTAATTAAAATAGTTTATCACCCTAAACTAAATAATATTATTAAAATATTAGAAACACCTTTCATTAACGGAGTTCCTCCTTACAAACATGAAATTGCTATGATAAAAAATAAAAAGTTTCAAGAAATTAAGATTATTTAGCAACCCCCCTCTGCGTATCATAAAAATGCCTAATATTTACTTATTTGGGGGCTCATTCAACCCCATCCATACTGACCACATTAAAATCATTAAACATATTCATGACAATAGCGATTGTGATGAAGTTTGAATCATCCCTAATCGCAGAAATCCGTTTAAAAAGCAACTGGCAGCATCAGAGATCGCTTCTTGAGATGATCGCTTAACAATGATTAAAATAGCTACCCAATATCTAAAATACGTTAAAATTATAAGCTTAGAACAACAAGCTAAAAATCACTACACATTTAATTCTGTATTTAAGTTGCAAAAGCAGTTTCCCAACTATTGCTTTCGATGAGTTATTGGTCAAGACCTTCTGCTGGAATTAGAATCATGGTATAACTGAGGTCAATTACAAAAAATAATTCCCTTCACCTGCTATATCCGCAGTGAACAAAAACAATTGGATTTAGCAGAACTCGATATTGTTAATAAATATCAAATTAAAATTAAAACTTTTAATAGTAACCTTCTAGCTTCCTCTGAAATTCGTAAAGGTAATCAACTCCAATACCAAATCAAATCAATAAATGAATATATTAACACGCATTTTTTATATGCTCAGAGTCGTCTTCTAAATGCTGATCCCAATAATCAAAAAAGACTCCAACATGCTTTAAATGTAGCTCAAAAATCCGAGGAATTAGCTAAAAAATACAATTATTCCAATTATAAAAAAGCATATTTTACTGGTTTCATGCATGATATTACTAAATACTGAACCAAAGACCAACATCTTCAATACATTGAAAAATGAGCTCCAAAATATAAATTGGAACACACTAATACATATCATGCTTGCTCAGGAAGTCTTTATTTAAAGCAAAATTTACTTATTACTGATTCTGAAATAACTAATGCTGTTCAAAACCACACAATTGGCGCTATTCAAATGGATTTATTGTCTAAAATTATTTATGTTGCTGATAAAATATCGACTGACAGACATTATGAAAATGTTGAATATTACAGAAAACTAGCAGCAATAGATTTAGAAAAAACCTTTATTCGCTTAATCATAAAACAATATAAAATGCACAAAAACAGCTTAGACCCAAATAGTCGGGTACACAAAATATATAAATACTGAAAGCAATTTGATGATAACTCATAAGAATTTAATTATTATAAGCAGTGATGAAGAAATAAAGCCCCTTTTATTAGTGTTGCCTTGGAAAAGAGTGGCTGGCATAAATATGGATTTATATCAATATAAAACATGACTTTTGCTTCATTCCAAAATTGGTTTGATTAGTGCTACGCAAAGTATGACTATGACTTTAGATAGATACAGCAAAATCATTGAAAATGTTATTGTTTTAGGTAGTTGTGGGAGTTTAAAAAAAGGCACTATTTATCAAATTAATAAACCTATTTTTATTGATCAAGCCACCTACTTAAATGCTAATTTAAATGCTTTTGGCTATAAATTGGGAGAAACCCCTGAATCTTCCAAATTAAATCTGAAAACTAGTGCTATATTAAATAAATTACTAGCATTTTGTTTAAACCAAGATATGAATACAGCAAACATTGCCAGCAGTGATCAATTCGTGCAATTTAGAAGTGACTGTCAATGACCGCTAGATAAATATAATATCGAGTTTCAATTAATTGATATGGAAGCAGCAGCTTATATTCAAACTGCCCAGCATTTTAATAAACCCATTGCTGTGATTAAGGTTATTTCTGATTATATCGCAGATAAAGTAGCAAACAGTCATGAAGATTACTCTTTTAATATTGCTGAAGTAGCAAATACCATTTGTCAGCTAGCTTTAACCATCATTAATCAATTTTAACTATGTATTTACTTGTTATTATTCTTATTATTCTTTTTATAACCACTTTAGTCATAAGTATCATCCTAACAATTTTAGGTGGTATACAGGCTAAAGCTTTTAAACGGCAATATAAAAAATATCAACTTTGACAGCAAAATTTACCCAAAAATTTTATGGATATACAACTTCCTACTGTTCAAATTAAGCATAAAATGCAACCATCAGAATATTGCTATGAATATATTTTAGATGTAGTATTTTTCCATGAGATTAAGTTGGTTAGTGCAAAAAAAGATTTTTTTCAACCCTTAAATCAATTAACATTATTTTTAGATAAAAGATATTTATCCCTATTTAAAGACCCGCTATTAGCAAAAAGTGTTAAAACGAATTTATATGCAACCAATTATCGTTTAATTGGCTATTCCGAGCATAATAATTCATGAATTATTAATTTTACTGATGTAATTCATGTCTGACCTACCTTAATCAAAGAAAAGTATTATTATCAGTTCGGTTTATTAATCAAATTAAAAAACCAAGAAAATAAGATTATTTTTTTAGATAATTTTCGATCTGCTTTCAAAATAATCGTTTTATTCAATAATTGAAAGCAAATACATGCTAATGTTTTATAATAACAGGTATTAAATAAAAGGAATTTTAAAAACATGGCGTTTTATTTTATTTTTGGTTTTATGTTATTTTTTGCCATTCTTAATTATGGTTATCAATTTTGATTCTGGCTAAAGAGTTTTATAATAACCAAAAACAAGAAAATTATCTTTTACAACAAAAAATATTTGCTCGGAATTAACTTATTTATTTATGGTTTAATAACCACCTTAACCATTGTTTTTTTCACTATTTTTGGCTTAATAATAAATAACCAAGTAAAGAGTGCAGTATGAAGTTATTTATATATTGCTTTTGCTTTTACTAACTATTTGTTAATTATGACTGCCATTATATGACAAAGTATTGTCTGAAATAGTCTATGTATGGCTGTGGATAATAATAATTTATATTTAATGGACATTAGTATTCCTTTAACAGCAATTGTCGGCCTTCGAAAATACAAAAACACTTATTTCCTTGAATATAATGCAGAGCCAAATCTAGTGGAAACGAAAAAAATTAGCGGGCAACAAGCTATAAATTTTCTAAAAAATTTAACATTACCCACAAAATAATTTATAATTACACTGGAAAGTTGGGTGAGTGGTTTAAACCAGTTGTCTAGAAAACAACCGATGCAGAGATGTGTCCGCAGGTTCGAATCCTGTACTTTCCGCCATTTGGAAATCATCAGACATTTAGCATTTGCTAAATGTTTTCTTATATAATGAGTAAATGAAAATAATTGTACTATCTGGCTTAATGGCCTCAGGAAAATCTACCATTGCTGATTTTTTAGCGAAAGACTATAAATACCATATTATTAATGCTGATCAAATTAGTAAACAACTGTTGGCTAAACCAGCAATTGCTGATTTTATCAGAGCAGAATTACCAGAGAAGTGAAAAAACATCAATTTTAATTCCAAATTGTTTCGTAATTTAATTTTTTTTAACAAGAAGTTTAACTTTATAATTAAAAAAATTTTTTGACCAATTGTTAAAATGGAAATTATTCAACAGCTCAAAGCAGTTCAAAACCAAAATGTCGTTATTGAAACCTTAGACAATACCACATGTGAAGATATTAACCATAGCAAATGATATGTCCAAAATCCACATCTTCAAACTATTCACGAAAGAATTAGTGCTAAATATCCAGATTTAACTACAAACCAAATAAATAATTTACTTAATATCCAAAGTGAATTAATTGGAATGAGCTACAATAGTGAATTTAAATTAATTAATAATGATGACACCATTAAAAAACTGAATGAAAAAATTAGAAAATTAGCTAAACTTTAATAGCCAAACCAAGTCATTATTTATTCTGATTTTTTTTGACTGTGGTTTTTTTAAGAGTTAATTTTTTAGTAAGTGGGTCTTCTTTAAAGGCAAACTGCAACATTAAACTAAGACTAATGCAAATCAAGAAAACAGCTGGAATAACAGCAACTACAAATCAAGCTCCCACCCGGGCTTGAAAATAGCCTGCCGTGTAATTAGGGGCAGTCATTTCTCCTGTACTAATATTTTGAATAGCGGTGTCGCGATGACTTTGATATCAAGCTGCGTTTGCATCACTTAGGAATGCGTTAGCATCACTATCTAATTCATTCCGAAGTGTGGTGAATTGATAATTAACAAACCACACTTTATTATTCACTAGCGGAAAATTAGCTGCTGCTGGATCACGTAGCAATGGGTTGGAAAACAACTCTCCCCCTAAAGCTAAGGACCTAGCAAACCATGTTGTCATAGCGTTATTGTAAGCTGTTTCCCGACTACCTTTATAAACAGCTTGAACATTTTGCGTAAAAGTATAAAAAGAGCGTTCTTTATAATTGGGAGATAAAAGATCATTAATTCTAGAAGAAAAAATCCAAAATAACCCTGGTTCAACTAGTGGGGTAATAAATTTTTTACCCACGGCTAAGTCCAAAGCAAAAATATCTTGAGTTACTGTATACATATTAATATCTTTAGCTATTTCAAAGAATGGTAAACCAAAAGCACTTTGTTGAATATAACCAGTGTCTACCCAATCATTGTTAAATCTATTAATGGCAAAGTTACGGTATTGAGTAAATTCCAGTGGATTATTTTTTAATTGATCATTAGTTAAAGTACTGAGTGGGTCAGCTATATAACTAGCATAAATTAATTCTCCTCAAAACAATTTCAAAGCAGTAGGAGCAGCTGAAGCATTCATTTTTTTAATATCCAAAACCAAATGGGTATGATCAAAGCTGTTATTCACAGCTTTTTTAAAGGGCGTTTCAAATCGATCAGTTTGTCAACCTAATCCCAATGCCCCTGCCCCAATGCCAGCAATAACAACTGCTGCAAAAAAGCTACCATTCAGAATATGCAATAATTTTTTACGAGAAATTTTTCTAGGCTTGTCTGGTGCGTTAGTGGCGTCCCCTTTTGCTTTATTATCTTGAAGAGGTTTTTGTTTTTTTAACTTACGTTGGTATATTTGTGCTCAATTTATTTTCATAATGACATCCTTAGAGAATGGTGATTAAACAAGATTATACATTAATTGGTATTGGTTTATGCCATTTATATAGTCGATAAGATAAATAAGTAACCACAAAAATAAAAAAACCGGCAATAATTGGAATCATAAACATAGAATATGCATAATCAATAGAGCTAAAATTTAGCAATATGTACAACAGTGGTAAACTGACTGCCGCATTAACAGGTTCCTCCACTAAAGAAGCAGTAATTAAGTAACCCCGAGAGCGTAGAATAATAATCATTTGTAGAGCATAGGCATATATTGCTCCCCCAATCAATGACCCCAGAATAAACCATGAAGTGTAATGAGCAGCTTGAGGGGTTAAAACCCTGAATAATTTAGCATATCAGAAGAAGCTTGTCACAGCAAATAAAAGCAAAACAGTAATAAAAATAAAAGCCACAATAATAATTTTTTCAGCATTCTCTTTGGATTTTAGAATTTGACCGCTACTATTATAGGCCCCAACATATATAGGTGCTGCTGCATAGAAACCGGTTAAAGTGGCAAAAAACAGCTCTAAAGCGGTGGAAACAACATTCAAAGCGGTAAATAAATCTAAGTTACCAGTCCGAGCCACCAGCGCTTGCTGTAAAACGATAAACACTGGATAAGTTAAATCCGTAATTAGTAAAAAAGCACTAAACTTAAACCCTTGTTGAAAGGTCCATTTGGAAATAAATGGAATGTATCATTGCTTAATTCATTCTGGCCGAATAATCGCTAAATAAATCACCAGTAATAAGAACTCTGCTGATCGAGTAATTAATAAAGCAATCCCAAGCCCCCTAACCCCTAAATCAGTCCCAGTGTTAAAACCATTAATCAAAGCAATAACTAATATCACATTTATAACAATAGCTAATAAAGAACCAAACACACACATTTTAATTTTATGATGTACTCTTAATGTGCTATATATGCTTAAAGAAAATAAATAAAATAAACTAGATCACATTATTCAATCTAGAATAATGCCGCCATCTGTTAGGGTAAGTTGCACAGTAGCGTCTTTGTTAGAGACAAGGGCCCCAGCAATTAAATTTAATAAATTAGTCTCCCCTACACTTTTAATAACTATAAAAGCAATAGCTCAAACAGTAATGCTGTACATTATTTTAAAGCGAAATAATTCTTTAATTTTAGCTTCATTATTCACGCCTTGCATTTGACCAATCAAGATGTTGCTGCCTTGATTAACAGAATATATTGCAAAAAGCATAATGTTATATACAGAAAATGCTAGTACAGCACCATTTAAAGCATTAACATCTCTTAAAAAATGATTAATTATCCAAATATTAATAATCTGCAAAAAGATAATCAAAGCTGATTGAAAAGCTGATCCTAAAATTAAACGAAAAATATTTTTACAAGTTTTAGGGTCATCTTTAAATCAATGAAAATATTTTAAAAATGGTAAATAGCGGGTCATAAAAATCACTCATTAAAGCAGAAAATCGCATTTAGAAATATTCTAAACTATTTTTTAGCAGTTCTAAGAATTTTTTTAAGCTTTTGCTTATTAATGCTGTGCACGATCTCTAAGGCCTTAATTTCAGGTCCAGATAATTCTAACTCTTGATCAAAAAGCGATCTTTGCTCGATAGATGGTCAATAATTGACTCTTAAATTTTTAAAAGATAACCGCATTAGTAAAACTGGTTGATTATCTCAGTTTTTATCAAATAAATCTAGAAACAAATTCCATAATTTACTATATTCATTAGTATAAAAGGGAATTTTGGTTTGCACATTTAAAAAATTACCCCTTATATACTTTAATTCAATTTGAATTGTGCGACTAGCTACGTGCTGCACTTGTGCCTTGGAGCATAATTGTTGCAGCAATATAGAAAGCTGTTTTTTTAATTCCTTGTAATTACCTGTAGGTTGTAAAAGAGTATTTTGCAATCCAATGCTTTTAGGTTGAGCATAATTGTCACTAACAACGTTATCACCGCTATGACCTTGGGCTAATAATTTTCAATGTAAAATATCATGTTTTTTAAAATTCTCATCAACTATAAAATTATCGCGATATAAAGCTAGATCACCAATGGTTAAAATATGATTGCGAATTAATAATGGAGCTGTTTGCTTACCAATGCCATGCATCGCTCTAATGGGTAACTTTCAAAGTGATTGCTTTAAATTTACTTGATTGAGTAATGATATACCTAAGGGTTTTTGCAAATTACTACCCATTTTAGCTAAAAAACGATTATAGGAAATACCAATGGAACATGGTAATGATAACTTTTGTAGTAATAGTTTTTGTAAAGTTTTAGCTATAGCAAGAGGAGTTTGGATGGAAGATACAATATTGGTAATATCTAAAAAACACTCATCAATGCTGGCTTGTTCTAGCTTAATATTTGGATAATATGATTTAATTGTGCTCATCACTTGTTTGGAATAAAATTCATAAAGCCCTCTTTTAGGCTTTATCATAACGAGATTAGGTAGTAATTGAAATGCTTGAAAAATAGGCATAGCACTTTTAATGCCAGCAGATCTCGCCTCGTAACTTGCTGATAGGACGATCCCTTTAACCGCATTATGACAAACCACGATTGGTCTATTGGCGAGAGTAGGATTGGCAGCTTGATGGCAGGAAGCAAAAAAAGCATTTATATCTAAATGCATAATGACGCATAATTTAGAGTTAGACAACACCAAAAGGACCTAATGTTTTGTAATGATTTTTAAAAATAAAACTAATGCCTAAGGAATAATTAAATTTAATACTGCGCGAATAACGACGAGCTACTAAAAAATCACTGTAAATATCAGCATAAAATTTCTTAACAAATTCTCTAACATCAGCTTCATAGTCATTTTCTATTTGTAGCTTCATTGGCCCCTGAATTAAAGGCATTAAAATATATAAGGCCCAAAATATGGTCAGAACAATATTAATGGCACCACTTAATAATAATTTAGATAAAAAACTACTTTCATTGAAAGCTACTTTATTAGCCACATAAAAGGAGTTTAAGAAAAGATCAATAATGAGCAGAATGATAAAAATAAGCAGAATAAAAGCAGGAGCTGTTTGCATAACAAATTTATATAAACTGTATTTAATATCCTTATCTTTTCTTTTAACCGCTAAAAAGGCTCGACCTAACACAAAATCTAAATCTAAGCCTGTAAAACCTTTCAAAGGAGGACTGGAAGGTGGTTTACTAATATTAAAAATATATTTTTTAGTACTTAAATTAAACCGTAAATTATTAAAAGGTTTAATGAATTGTTTTTTGTCTCTGACAATAATCTGACTGATTTTTTGTTTATACATAAAATAATGATGGGCAACATCAGATGCAGAATATTCAGTACTAACTGTTTTACTGTGGTATTGATCGGGCATTGTTAAATTGCCATAAAATTGCAACCAATAAAATCACATAAACAAGATAACACCAGTTAAAATAGCGCACAGTGTATAGGTTAAATAAGGAGAAGCAAGAAAATTTATATGCATAATATCAGTGTGTTTAAATTACTTAAACATTCTAACAAATTTATCAATGTGAACTCTGCGGCGACTTCTGGATGCCATTTTTTGAAAATAAAAGTTATTTTGCACTATAAAATTATTAAATTGTCAACGATTAATACGACTAATAGCATTAATATATTCATCAATTAAAGTCATTTTGATATGAAATAAATCTTTGGTTGGGGACTTTAAAAAAACATGTTTTTGAATATTTAGCACCAATAACAGGGCAAAATAATAACCATATAAATAATAATAAGCCGACTGATCATACTTTTGAAATGTTTTATAAAAAATTAAAGCAATTTTACGTAGTCACACATCAGCTTCAAGTAATCATTTATTAGAAGCATTTTTCAATACTAAAGATTTTTTAAAAATCATTGTCAATAAATCCGGTATTACTGGTTGATCAGCATTTTTTAGAAATGTATTTTTGTCATTTACAATTTTATTATGCAGCGTGCTACATATCGCTTGATCTGAAGAATTTAAAGAATTATAAAAAATCATAACTAAACAGATTCTTATGCTATTAATACTTGACAAATAATCTTTTCAAGCACATTTATTTAAGCGTAATAAATAATTAAAATTAGTTACCAACACATCATAGTGGTCAATTTTGCCAATAATCTTACGAAACTGAGATGGATGAACCTGCAACTTTTTTAAATAATAATAAGAAACAATTTGTTGCTTTTGTTTAGCAGATCAATTATAAAAAATTTGTGCCATTAGTTATTAATAGTGATTAATCGTTATTCTGATTCCTTATTTTTATTAATTATTTTACTTATTTTTTCATCAATGCGAGTTAATTCTTCTTTTGCTAATTTGATCAGGTTCATCCCCTTTTCAAATCCCGCAATTGCCTTATCAATAGAAATATTTTTATCTTCTAGCTTAGCAGTAATTCCTTTTAGTTCAGCCATAATTTTTTCTAAAGAAGGTTTATTATTATTTGAAGTATCCATATTAAAGTCCTAGTCCTAGTGTTTAATTTTTGTTACTGTTGCGTATAAAGAGGTTTTTATATTTTTAATTACAATTTTTTGATTAAGCTGAATATCGCCAATATTAATAGCATTATTAGCATCTACATTATACAGCAGCACAAATCCCTTTTTAAAAGGTCTCGTGGGATCCATAATCTGAAAATTGTCCATAACAGCATTTAATTTAGTTTTCATTAATTGATACTTGTGAGTTAAATGCATAATATTCTGACTATACCAATTAGCGCTATCAGCTTTGAATAAAATAAACTGATTATGTATATTACTGAATTTGTCCATTATAAAATGCTGATAACCAGTAATTAATTTATCAGCTGCATTATATAATTGGCTTAAATGCATATGGTTTTGATGATGCGAGTTAAACAAGTCTTGTTTATAACTATTAATTTGACTATCTAGCATATTTTGCAAATAAAATTCAGCATTACTTAGATAGTTCCATTTATTTAAGCAGAACTTCTTAATGGCACTATCTAAAACAGAAGTATATTGAATAAAAATTTGCGATAAGCTATTTCAATAATCAGTTATTGACAAAGTGAAGACAGTTTTCATTTGGTTTAGGTCACTAATTATGCTTGTGATTTCCGGCACAGCTAATTTAGCTGCACTAGTAGGAGTTTCGGCACATTTATCCGCCACTAAGTCTGCTAAAGAATGATCAATCGCATGGCCTATACCGGTAATAATGGGGATGAAACTACTAAAAATGCTTTTTACCACTAATGGTTCATTAAAGCATCATAAATCTTCAATTGATCCCCCTCCTCTGCCCACAATCAATAGTTCTGGTTGATTAACTTTTAATTGATTAGCTGTTTCAATAGCATTAGCAATCGATTGTGCTGCACCAGGGCCTTGCACCCGGCAACCAATATGAACTAAATGAGCAATGGGCCATCTAGCACGAATGGTTTGAATGATGTCTTCTACAGCAGCACCACTGGAACTAGTAATAATTCCAATGCATCTAGGGAACTGAGGAATTGATTTTTTATGTTTTTCATCAAAATAGCCCTGCGCGTTAAATTCTTGTTTTCATTGCTCTTTTTTTAAGAAAAAATCACCCAAGCCGGATAATTCAATTTTTTTGATAATCAACTGTAAATTACCATTGCCAGCGTAAAAATTGACTTTCCCACACACCAAAACTTTTTGGCCCGATTTTAGATTTAAGTCCTGGAATTTAACCAGTTCATTTTTTCAAATAATAGCTCTGATTTCAGAATATTGGTCTTTTAGAGAAAGGTAGGCATGCCCTGACTTAAAATTGATGTTAAAATTGCCAATTTCAGCTTTCAGCCACACTTCATCTAAAAATCTATCTCTATCCACTAAATTAGCAAGATATTTATTTAATGCTGTTAGAGAACCAGGATAGTTATGAGTAAACATTGGATTTACTTAGCAGAATTATAATTATTCAGAAATGTCACTACATCATCAGCATTGCTTGTTATAGAAGCATGTTGTCAACGGTTTATTTCTTGGTAGTCTTGATCTAAAATCACTGTTAATCGTTTTGTACCTAAAAAGCTTAACAGACGAGTAGCAGCAAAATGCTTAGCAAATACCAGTTTTTTATCAGTAATTAAATCAAAGCTGAAATTATGGTTAGTCTTAAATTTTTTATTATTTTCTATACTACTTTTTGAAACGCCCAGCAAATTAAAACCCAGTCCCCTGATTTCTTCGGCATTTTTACTAAATGTTTTAGCTTCGATGGAACAAGCGACTGAATTAGCCATTGGGTAGAAAAAGATGACTAATCCTTTTTTACCCATATAATCAGATAGCACATGCATTTTATTGTCTTGGTTAATTAATTTTGTTTCTTCAAGTTTCATTTTAGTCCTTAATTATTAACAATATTGTCAATGGTTTTAATATAAATAAGCAATTAATCCTTAGTTTTATGATATGAAATATGATCTAAAACAGAATGTACAAAATTAGAATTATCTTCCACATCATAAATATGAATAAAATTTAAGATTTGATCAATAATAATCGCCTTGTCTATTCCTAGATACATAATTTCAAAACAGCCCACCACTAAAGCTGCCTTGTATAAATTATTTAAGCGTTCTCATGTTCACTCCGCACTTAAATATGTTTGAATGGTTCGCTCCAAATCATCAAGATGATCAAATAATTTAAGGTATTGATTGATATAAATTTTAGCAAACACCTTATCATCATTATCTAAAAAAACCTGCTTAGTTTTCATGCTATCCTCATTCATTACATAGTGCTTATACAAGTAAAAAATAAGTGTTTTGCGATTTTTTAAAAGATAGGGTTTACCAATATTCATTACAATAACTGCTCGAATACTTATTTAGCTTTTTTCATAGAGTGCATTACTCGCTTAACATCTTTTTCAGATGGTTTGCGACCCATTGCTAAGTACATCGCTTTAATTTGTTTTTCGTTTATTGGCGGGTTTTTATCTAATTGATTTTGTACAATTTTTCTGGTAACAATAAAGCCAACCAAACCTCCTAAAACTAAAGTGCCTAACGCGATTAATAAAGCTCCTCACCAAACTATCATATTGACCTCATAAATAATTTTTTATACTTTCTCTAATATTTCTGCTTTTATAATACCATTTTCATTAGCATCTGGAGATTCAGTGATTTGAGCCATTTTATACTCATCTAGTAAAATCAATAGAGCGGCCGCTAAGGAAATTATGGGGTCAATAATGAGTAATCAGTTAAAGCTGATGGAAATAATTTGCACCATAGCAGTCACTATTTGAGCTCTATAGGATTTTCTTTTAAAAGCAAAGTAAGCACTAACAAGTGAGATGATGGCTAATGTAGCAACCAAAGCATTAAACACTATTAATAGGGCTGGCGATAATCCTGTGCTTTGCCGCCAGGCTTTCACTGTGGGATTAAATATACTCAAGCAAACAAACACCACTACTCCCGCTAAATTCAAAATAGAACTAAACACACTTAATCTGAGTCCAATGGCAGTGCGCTTTGAAAAAATATTGGGAATATTGGCTTTATTTTCATTATTAAGTGCTTTTTTAAAAACATGGCTTTTAATATGTTGGCTCTTTAAATAAATCATATTAGTTAGTCAGATATAAAAATACTGGAGCAAAACACAGCCAATTGAAATCATGATAGTGGCAATCACCGTAATCACAATATTATATTCATAAATATTTAGGAAAAAATACGGAAATCATGATGCTGGCAGAGTATTGCTAGCTTGTCGCAAAACTCCTCTAAAAATCGTAATAATAAAGTACAAAAACAAGTAAGCATAAATAAACCAGCATGCTAAAAAATGATGGCGTCTATAATCATAAAAATAGCCTTGAAAACTTAAAATAAACACTGTTATCATCCCAATTGGCATGATCAAATGCAAGGAAACAGTGGAAATTCAACCTAAAGAATTATAAGCTTCTTGGGTATTTCTAGTCCCAAAAATACCAATCCAAAAAACCAACATTGTAATGGTTATATATGTTACAACTGCCAAGCTAATTTGGTAGTACAGTTTGTGGTTAAATGTTAATTTTGAGCGATACCGATCTCATCATAAACTAACCAACAACCACAAAACTACAATAATGTTCGACTGAATTGTGAAAAAGGCAAAAAAATTACTAGCTCTTTCTGAGTAACTAAGTTTTGAAAATTGCGGCTGGGGTTGAACCAATGCCAAAACAAAAGAATAAATTAAAATTAATAAACCGGCTACTAATAAAAAGACCTTTAAAAAGAAAATGATTTTTTTAATCTGAATTGACATAGGTTAAAAGCTTAGCCTTTTAAAAATATAGATTACGTGCTGAACTAGGGAATGATGAAATATCACGAATATTTTGCACGCCAGTTAAATACATTAATAATCTTTCAAACCCTAGGCCAAAACCAGCAGAAGAAGCATACCCGAATTTTCGTAAGTTTAAATATCAAGTTAAACTATTAATATTAATATTCATATCCTGACAACGCTTCATTAATCGCGAATAGTCATTTTCGCGCACGCTGCCACCTACCAATTCCCCTACTCTGGGGACTAATAAATCACATGCTGCAACAGTTTGTTCATCATCATTCACCTTCATGTAAAAAGCTTTAATGGCTTTAGGGTAATTAAAGATAAAACCAGGGCCCTTAAATTTATGAACAGCAATGTATTGTTCATGCTCAGTTTGCAAATCTAATCCAAATTTAAAAGTTATACCAGGGAAAATATTATTTTTTTGTTGAGCTGCCGCTAGATAATCAAGGGCTTCTTCATATGTAATACGAGGGAATTGATTGTTTAAAATGCAGTCATAAATATCTAGTAAATTGGTTTCGGTTTTTTTAGCCAACAGATTAATTTCAGATAAGCATGTTGATTTAATATGCTGAGTAATTGCTTTAACTGTATCTTCAATTAAATCCATATTCGTTTGCAAGTTAGAGTGGATAAATTCGGGTTCGAGCATCCAAAACTCAGAAATATGTTTAGTCGTATTAGAATTTTCAGCTCGGAAGGTTGGGCCAAATGTATAAACTTTTTGCAGGGCTTGAGCATAACTTTCAGCATGTAGTTGCCCCGAAACAGTTAAAGTTGCTTGCTTACCAAAAAAATCTAGATGGTTATTTTTATTATCTTTGGTTGTTACAAAAAAACTTTCTCCACCCCCTTCTGCATCGTTGTTAGTAATTAACGGTGTTTGGATGTAAGTAAATCCCCGGTTATGGTAAAAATTATGGACAGACCAAAAAGCTTCTGATTTTATTTTATTGATGGCTTTAAACAGATTAGTTTGAATCCGTAAATGCGCAATACTCCTTAAATATTCAAGAGTATGAGCTTTTTTTTGCAAAGGACTTTCAGATAAGGGTTCAATTAAAACCCGAATCTCAGGATTTATTAATTCACATTGTTGCGCACGATTAGGGGTTAGATGAATAGTACCTATTACTTCAACAATACAATTTCTTTTCAAAGAACTAATATCCATAAAATTTGCCATGGTGTCTTTTTTATAAACAACCTGTAGCTCGTCTAAAATACTGCTATCAGTAATTGCTAAAAACCCAATGTTTTTATTGCCACGATTAGTCAAAACACGCCCTACTATTTTAATTAGTTGCTTGGTTTTTGCTAATTGATCAAGGTTTTGATAAATGTCTTTAATCAGCAGTTTTATTTGTGAAGAGTTTTTTTCTTGTTTCATTGAGAAAGTTCCTTTTGCCGTCTTGACTTATAATTCGGTTTAACTTTTTGATTTTTATACTTAGCAATAATTGCTTGGGTTTTATTATTATTTTGAGAGCGTTTTATTCAAGCCTTTTTATAATCATTATAAGGTTTAAAAGCGTTTTTTGTTAATTTTCATTTTTGAAAATTAATATTTTGCTGCCTTAAGAGGTTTAGCTTATGTTCCTCATTATAATTATATAAAAGATAACTCGTCCCTTCATAATTATTTCGACCACAACGACCCGAACGGTGAATATAAAATTCCAGATTATTAGGTATCTGGTAAGACACCACATGGGTAGCTCCTTCAATATCTAATCCTCTACTAGCTAAATCAGTACAAATTAAATATTGATATTTCATGGCTTTAATATCTTTTAATAATTTTATGCGCACTTTAACTGCTAAATTACCGTGTATAATAGCAACTTTTTTCTTAAAGCTAGCTATTAACTCATAAATTTCCTTAATTTCTGACTGTTTATTGACAAAAATTAAGCAAAAATACGGGTTAATAAAGTTAAGTAAATATTGTAATGTTAGAGCACGGTTTTGATGCACTAGTGGCACACAAATATGCTTGATTTGATCGCTAGTAGTTTGATTAGGGTATACATTCAAAAATTGAATATTAGGAATATATTTTAAAATTCAATTACGGATGTTGTCTTGAATAGTAGCTGAAAAAATACCAATTTGCACCTTGTCATTCATCATTAATAAAATTTGATCCAGCGCATCAATAAAATCATAGCGAAACAACATGTCACACTCATCAATAATTAATGAAGATGCTAGTGTAAAAACAATTTCCTTTTTTTGGGACAATGCTAGTAATTTATCAGGTGTCCCAATAATAATATGCGGGTGGCGTTGCGATTGATTGTTAGAAATGTAGTTACGACGATTATTACCTGTGTTTAATACTCGTAAATCTAGGAAACGCTTGCCAAAAGGCTCACAATTTGAAAAGATTTGGGCAGCTAATTCCTGAGTCGGAACAATAATAACCGCTTGAGTAGTATTAGTGGTTAAATTTAGTTTATTGATAATAGGTACTAAAAAGGCATGTGTTTTACCGGATCCTGTTCAAGATTGACATAGGATGTTTTTATGCTTGGATCATAACGGATAAAAATACTTTTGACAAAGTGTGGGCTCTGTAAAGTTTAAATCACTTAAAGTGGCAAGAATAGAATCTTTAAAACCAAAATTATTAAATAAATTACTAGCCATTTTAATGCTTAAAGGTTTTTAAAAATGCTTTACCAAAATGATAAGCTGCTTGCTTAGAATCTTTTGTGGTTTGCCACAGTTGTAATTCTTTATCATAATTTTCTTGAGCACTTTGCTTTTCATTTCTTCAAAAGGTTTTTATATCATCTAATTCCTTGCGACTAATTTTGCCTTTAGTTTGACGCTTAATAGCGCGACGAACCTTCCTTTTGGATTTTTTAATAGCTCGCTTATTACGATGAATAGCATCAATAAAAGCAATTGACTTAGGATATTTAACTGCCCGCACTAGATAATAATGAATAATAGCAAATAAAATTGATAGCACCGGTACAACAATTATTAAAACATTAGTGACAGCAGATATAAGCACATGAAAATCAGTAACACCGTGGTAAGGACTATACCACCAAGCGATCGTGTTAGGGCTTAAGCCTCTGAGAACTTTGCCTAGGCCTAAGACACTAATTAATCACCACCCATTATGGCTAGTGACATTGCTAATTGGCACAGTTCGAGGTACACCCATATCGCCGGGAATAGACAAAGTAATAATAGAACAAATAATCAGCAAAACAATTAATGTTCACATGCTGATAATTATAGATCAAGCTAACTTAGGTGCTAAATGAATGGTGTTTTTATCCATACTGGGATTTACTTATAAACTTTAAAAAATAACTTTAATTAATTTTACAATATTTTAGAACTATTATGAGAGAAACCTAATAGGATTGGGGGTATTACACTGAATAATATCTAGATTTGGTCAGATTTTGTGCAAATATTTACCTAAATAAGCCGTAAATAAATCTTCCATATGGTGCCCAACAGCAATCACAGGAATACCGTTTTCTACAGCATACAATCATTCATTTCATTTTAAGTCCCCTGTCAAAAAAACACCTGGTTGATTTTGAAGGTTTTTTAACAGAAATCCACCTGATCCAGCACAAATGCTAATTTGATCAATAGTATTAGGTAAATTAGTGCTCATAATGTTTTGAACTTTAAAGATTTTTTTGAGTTTTTCTGTGAAAACTTTTAACGCCAAGGGTTTATCATAATGCCCTTGAAATAATTGGGGGTGATGAGAGTTATTAATTGCTTGAAAACCTAATGATTTCAATATTTGCACGTTCAAACCCGCCTGGTTAAAATCATAATTAGTATGTAAGGCAAACAAGCCAATGTTTGATTTTTGAAATTGCTGCAAAAGTTTATTTTTATAATTGATTTTTTGGGTTTGTTTAAAACCATTAAAGCAAAATGGATGATGATGCAAAATCAGATCAACTTGTTTTTTAATTGCTATGTCGGCAACTTTTGAAGTAATATCCAAACAAATTAAAATTTTGTTAACCTTAGAAGGCCCTTTAATTTTTTGTCACCCGACTGGATCATGGCGGAGGGATTTATCTAGTTTAAATTCTTTATTAAGATGTTTAATTATTGTCTTTTTTTTCATGGGATTAATTTCTATTATGATTATTTACGATGCTTCTTTAATTGCAAAATAGTTAAACCGGTTTATATTTGTCCAGGCCAAGCTGTTCAATTAGCTTTATTTCTTCAGTTAATGAATTTTTTTGGGCTATTAAATTATGCTGCTTCATTAACAGCAGTTGTTTACGGTTTTGTCATTTAGTAATAAAATGTTTTGGTTGTAGATACCTTAAGACAGGACCGAAAAATATATCCAAATCTGAAGTTATTAATGTCCCTTCATGCTTGTTAACAATAATTAATTCATAAAATAAGTTGTTAATTTTAATAATTTTCTCATCTTCAATAAAATATCCTACCTTGGTTATTCATTGGCGAAGCAAACCGTTCTTGAGACTATGGCTCATAATAATATATCTTTTAATACTCAGTAAATCTTGTTTTAAAATATCTACCACTGATCTGATCCCTAGCCCAGTAATAACAGCTACATTGTAATGCGTATCAGTTACTTTAGAAAAACCATTTGATAAAAGTAGCTTAACCTTTGGGCTCGAAAGATGCTTATCGATATTGAGCTGAGCATGCTTAAGTGGCTTAATTTTATTATCAATAGCTAAACAGTTATTGCACAATTGATTTTTAATTAAATAAATTGGTAGTTGTGCGTGATCTGTTCCAACATCTATCACATTATCTTGCTGATAGATGTAATCTAAAACAAAATGTAACCGACAACTTAGTTTCATTAATCAGGCTAGAAATTTCTCAGCAACTTAGGATTAAATTTATTAAATAAATTTTTAAATTTACGAATAATTTTAGCTTCTATTTGGCGAATTCTTTCGCGCGTAACATCTAATTCTTCACCAGTGTCAGAAAGAATACGAGGCATTTCATATTTAGCAAAAGCTTTCATAAAAACCGGGTTTTTTAATTTTTGAATAGAACTCGTTAATGAACTGTAGTTCAGGTTTAATTTTTTCCTTTCGGCTTCCAATTCTTCATATTGCGGATCTCGACATTCTTTAGCTAATCTTAAGACCGTGTGTAAATAAGTCGGCAGTAAACCATACCGCATACGAATAACTTTTTCTTCACGAGAGGTTAAATTATTAATGAATAATTTATCTAATTCTTGCTTCAAAGCTTCTCTTTGAGCATGATCCTTAGGGGTAATAGCTTCAGGATCTTCTACAAAATCAACAAAATAAGTATCGTTAGCATGGCCAATTGGTTTTTCTAAAGAAACTGGCTCAATAGCTAAATGCCTGATTTCACTAACTCGTTGGGCATCATATTCTTCTCCGGCCACAGCAGCAATTTCAGAATCTTTAGGTTCTCGGCCTAATTTTTGGGTTAATTGTCTTTGAATCCGGGTTAATTTATTAATCGTTTCAACCATATGCACTGGGATTCGAATAATACGCGACTGATCAGCAATAGAACGAGAAATAGCTTGGCGGATTCACCAGGTGGCATAGGTGGAAAATTTAAAACCCTTTTTATAATCAAATTTTTTAATTGCTCGGGCTAATCCGATATTACCTATTTGAATCAAATCCATAAAATCAATTCCGCGGTTTAAATGCTTACGAGCAACTGAAACTACTAATTTTAGGTTGTGTTGCATAAGTCTGTTTTGCCCCATTTTTTGCACAAAAGGGTCTTCATGGGTAAGCATTTTAGCGTATTTAATTTCTTCAGCACGGTTAAGTAAATGGTATTTACCAATTTGATTAAAATACAATTTAATGTGGTCCATTTCCTTGCGACGTGGGACGGCCGGCATGGCTTTGTATTCCATGTGGCTGTTAAAATAAGAATTTACTTTTTCATTAATGTGATTTTTAATGGCAGTAGGTGTCATTTTTTCATCAGAAGCTTTTATGTCAGAAAAAACAACATTTTGATTATATAAAGACTTCAAGTAATCAACTAAGATTTTTTTCGTTACTTTGGGGTAATTTTCGCATATTAATTCAATTAATTTTCCTTGATCAATTGTGTTTTTATGCTTGGCTAAGTAGACCTCAATTCGCTTGGTAAAAGCAGGAAAAGAAGGGATATTTTTTAATTCTGTTTTACTAATAATCATTCTATTACCTTAAATCTTATATTGATTCTTATTTTGTTTTTTAATTAAAGAAATTTTTTGACTGGCTTCTAGCTTCGCTTGGACATCAGTGGCTTGTAATTTTAAATTTTTTAATTCTACAATATCTTTCTGTTTTCAAAATTTTTGCAAAATATTTAGACAAGCTTTTAAGCGGGCAGTTAAATCTAAATTTTTTAAATTACTATATTCTTGCTGTAAGCTAGCAATGAAAGCATTATCCTTATCACTGAAGTATTCAGTATTTTCATTTAATGATATTTGCTTGGCTGTGGGGTTGTTTTGGTATCATTTATTAATTTCAAACATTAGTAATTTTGCATTAAGCGATGGAAAATAAAAAGTATGCTTATTGATTAAGTCTGTAAACTGGCGGTTATGCAAAGCACATCATAAAATTTGCTTTTCAGCTTTCTGGATACGATATGGAATTGTGTGCGCAGTGGCAGATAAACCTTTTTCAACTTTGTCGCCTGGAGCTGCTGATGGTAAATTAACTTTATTTTGATTAATAATTTCTGTAATAGCTTCTACAGAAACACTGCTTATGTCATGTAATTTTTTAATATATAATTCCTGAAAAGCAGAGTCAGGATAACTAACAATAATTTCTACTCCTGTATCAACTAATTTTCTCATTACTTCTGGATTAGATTCAGGGTTTTGAGCTTTAAAATATGCAGCAATAAAATCAAGAGGATTCAGAGCAGTTTTTAAATAATTATCGATATTAAAATTTTTGTCATTTTTAATTAACTCATCGGGGTCTTTAAAGGCTTGATTTCAAATAATTTTTGGTGTGATTTTATGAGCCAACAATTTTTTACTAATGTTTAATGTTGCTCTAAAACCAGCAGCATCACTATCCATAAAGATATAAATATTTTTGGTTAAATCTAAAATCATACGCACGTGATCACTTGTTAAAGCTGTTCCCATTGTTCCAACCACATTTAGGACTTGGGAGTGGGCTAAACTAATCACATCTAAGAAGCCTTCTGTAATAATAATCGCATTATGGGTGCGGGCAGCTTCCAGAGCGCGATGGTAGTTATAAAGAATTTGTGATTTATGAAAAACTAAAGTTTCTGGCGTATTAATGTACTTATTTTTAGTTTGTTTATTTAAGGTTCTACCACTAAAACCGGCCACTTGCCCAAGAGCATTGTGAATCGGAAACACTAACCGTTGATCTAAAAAGCAAGAAATCTTATTGTCGACAACTCTAAATAATCCAGCTGCAATTAAATGATTTAATTTAAACCCTTTATTTTTTAAAAAATTAGCTAAATCACGACCAGAACTGCAAAACCCAATGTTAAAGTTTTCCTGCATGGTTGGGGCAATATTCCGAGTTTTTAGATATTCAGCAGCATTGATACCTGGTTTAGTTTGTAAAACATTTTGACCATACTGCATAACTACCCGATTAATGTTAAATAATCTTTGTTCTTCTTCATTCACTGTCTTACTTGGGCGCATAGCTAGTTTAATACCGGCTATTTCAGCAACTTCTTCTAGTGCTTCTTTAAACGACTCTTTTTTGTATTGGCGAATAAATTCAATTACATCACCACCAGTGTTACAACTAAAGCATTTAAAAATCTGCTTGGTTTGGCTAACCTGCAAGCTAGGATTAGAATCATTGTGAAAAGGACATAAAGCCACATAATTATCCCGTGATTTTTTCTTTAAGGATAAGTATTTTTGAATCACATTGACGATATCAACTTTTTGTTTAATTTTTTCGATTGGTACTAATTCGGGCATGGTTTTTTTAAACTCACTTTATTCAAATGTGATTCTAAATAAGATTCCAAATCATGAATAGCAATTCTTTTTTGTAGCATAGAATCACGTTCTCTTATAGTCACCATTTGATCATCTAAAGATTGAAAATCATAGGTTACAACATATTTAACACCAATGGCATCAGCCCGGCGATAACGCTTACCGATACTGCCGTTATTATCAAAATTTACTCGTAATTTTGTGGTAAGTAAACGCTTGTAAATAGCAAAAGTTTGATCATTTAATTTTTTAACTAAAGGTGTAATTAAAACTTGCACTGGAGCTAAAGGTGGAATTAATTTGAGAAGTAATCGCTCTGAGCCATCTGCCAACTTTTCAATACAAAAAGCATCACATAAAAGTGCTAATACCAGGCGATCAATACCTACACTAGGTTCAATGATAGCAGGTGTAAATCTTTGGTTAATATCACTATCAAAAAAATCTAATTTTTCATTACTATATTGGGAATGTTGTTGTAAATCATATTCACCCCGGTTAGAAAGTCCCCATAATTCTTTCCAACCAAAAGGAAATTTATATTCAACATCGCTAGTTTTAATAGCATAATGGGCTAATTTAGAGTCAGGATGAATTGCAATTTTTGTATTTTGCTTTTGTAGACCAATCAACATTAGAAAGTGTTGGATACTTTCCATTCAGTTGCTAAATCATAATTCACTATCTGCAAGAGTGCAAAAGAACGCTATCTCAAATTGTTCAAACTCTCGAGTACGAAAAATAAAATTACTAGGAGTAATTTCATTACGGAAACTTTTACCGATTTGCCCCACCCCAAAGGGGATTTTTTTACGAGTGGTACGCAAAATGTTTTTAAAATTAATGAAAATACCTTGCGTAGTTTCTGGTCGTAAATACAGTGAATGTCCCTTTGCAGATAATGCCCCCTGCTGCGTTTTAAACATCAAATCAAAGGATCTGACATCGGTGAAATCATGGGCTTTGCAGTTTAAGCAAGTAATATTGTGCTCTGCTAAAATTTTTTGATAATCATCATGATTTAGTTGGTCTATTATTGTCGTAGGGACTTGCTTTTCAATTAATTCATCGAAACGAAAGCGCTTTTTGCAGGCTTTGCAATCAACAAAAAAATCCTTAAAATTCTTCACATGCCCAGAAGCTTTTCAAACTTCAGGATGAGTAATAATAGTGGAATCATAACCAACCATATCACTACGACTAGTTACAAAGTACCATCATAAAAGATTTTTAAGATTATGCTTTAGTTCTATACCCAAAGGCCCGTAGTCCCATGCATTAGCTAAACCACCATAGATAGACGAGCTAAGAAAAAAGAACCCTTGTGAAACAAGGTGTTGAACAATTTGATCAAAATTATTTTTCATAAAAACCAATAATATACATTAAAACCACTACATTAATTTATAGAAATTATACTATTTAGTCAACCCACTATAAGTTGTTTTTTATTGCAAAAAAATGTCTTTAGCTAGTAATTGTTTAAAAGCATATCCCATCAAACCAATTTTATTGTCTAAGGTTTCAATTAAAATACGGTGTAATAAAATCAAATCATAGTATTTTCAATGATTAACTAGCCCATCATCAGTGTTTATTACATTATCAAAATATCTTAATAATTTACAAAAACTCAGTCTATAAACTATATCTCCATCTTGTAAGCATGCTTGACACAAAAAACATTCCTCTGCTGGTGAAAAGGTAATAATCCTATCTTTGCGTAAACACCTCCCACAGCATTGTAAGTTTCAGTTATTGCCAAATCACTTTAAACTTTTAAATATAAAAAAAGTGCTTTGCACAAGTAAATTAACACCATTATTGAAAGCGCTGAGTGTTTGATGTAGTAGATTAAAGGCTTCAACATTAACTTCCCTATTCTCAAAGGCACGATCAATTAACTCAGTAAAAAAACTTGCAAATAATAAGGTTTGTGGTTTTTTAGTAATATTTAAAGCATTACTTTTTAAAGTACCTCGCTTTAACTTACTAAGTCTATTAGGTAAATTACTTAGAAAAACCTCAAAAGAACTGTAAGACAATCACATCAGTGAAAAACGATTTTTACTGGTAATTTTACGAACACCAGGGGCTATAAAAGCGAGCTTACCAAATTTCTTGGAAAACACAGTCACAATTAAATCAAAATCATTATATTCTTGAACTTTAATTACAATAGCTTCTAAGTTAGTAACCACAATTTAGGTGCCCTTAATGTTAAAACCTAGTTTTGCTATGGTATTGCTATTTTTGCGTCAATTTTTTTGCACTTTTACATTGGTTTCCAAATATATTTTATGCTTAAAATATGCCTCTAAATACTTGCGAGCGTTTTGAGAAATTTCTTTAATATTATGGCCTTGTTTACCGATAATAATGCCTTTTTGAGAATCACGATTCACAATAATATCAGCATAAATAATTATAATATTAGGTTTTTTAACAAAATCTCTTACTATTACAGCTATTTCATGCGGTACTTCTTGCTTTACCATTTTTAAGCATTGTTCTCGAATAATTTCCTTGATGTAAAACATATCACTTTGATCTGATAAAGCTTCAGCAGCAAAATATTGGGGTCCTGACGGCAATAATTCAGCAAGGGTATTAATTAAAGGAATAACGTTTTGACCCTTTAAGGCGGAACCTGCAATAACATGCTGAAAAAGACCAAAACTCTTTCATGCTTGAATCTTATCCTTGATTTCTCTTTCATTAGAGCAATCAGTTTTATTTAGAAATAAAATTACTGGTTTGTTAGAAAATTTCTGGATTAATTTAATAATAAATCGATCAGTGCGGCCAATGTACTCATTTACTGATGCTAACATTAAGATAATTTCAGCATCATAAAGCATATTAATCGCGATCTTATTAAGATAAGATCCAAAATTATCTTGTGGCTTATGGATACCAGGAGTATCTGTAAAAACCATTTGATATTCACTGGTCGTTTTAATGCCTCTAATAACATTTCTGGTAGTCTGAGCAACATTAGAAACAATGGCAATTTTGTTATCTAAAATAGCATTCAGTAGTGTGCTCTTCCCAACATTGGGACGCCCAACTAAAGCAATAAAGCCAGAATGAAAATTATTTACTTTATTTTCGTGTGTCATATGTGTTTTTTATAAAATTATATATTTTCATGTTATAACTGGCAAAATCCTTATAAATTGCAGCGCAATGACCATAGTGAAAAACTAGTAATTTTGAAATCAATTTTGGTTCTTCAGATCGTGCCTTAGCATTACAAACAGCTAGTGTGAAGTCGTTTTTTACAACTGCATCATGGCTATTAAAAATGAAAAGAATGGGTAATGATTTAATTTTATCAATGTTGTCAATGGGGTTAATTCATTCTGGATCATAATGGAATCTGGTAATACACGTTTGCTTAAATAAATAAAAATTATTAAATCATGATATCTTCATTTTTTCTTCAATAATCACGCGTCATATATTAATAGCGCGGTCTATAACAGCATCCAAAATAGCAAATTTAGTCAGACTTGGTTGATAGTGCTTTTTTAAATATTCTAAAACAACCATTGCGCCCATACTTCATCCCGCGAAATTAAGTTCCGTTCACGCAAACATGGACTGCGCTTTAGCAATAACCAATTCTAAATCTTTTGTTTCAAATCATCCAAAACTAGAAAAGATTCCTTCTGACTGGCCATGGTTGCGCTGATCATAAACTAGCACATTATAACCTTTTCTTAAAAACACTAATCCTTGAAATAGTGCTTTATAACGGTGGGAATTAAGACCATGAACTAAAATAATGGTTTTTTGATTATTTTGGGGGTGATGAACATTACTATAAATATATGTACAAGCCAACTTCAAGCCATCTTCGGTTAAAACAGTAAAATTATGAATGTTTCAAGGCTGATTTAATTCAAATGGTTCCCAATCAAACCCTTTAGTAGCTTTACGCTTAGTTAATACATGAACATAGCGATGGAAACTTTCAAAAGTGAATTCGACTTTTTGCAAGCCTAACAAAACATATTCCCAATTTTTATGAATATTTATAAAATCAAAAAACCACTGCAAACTTTTTTGCTTGAGTTTAGATAAATTGGCAATTTCATCACTAGTTCAAATTTTATAACTATTGTTTGGGGGTTGTTCCTGAGAACGAGACATAAACTATTTATTTGCAGTTACTTTTTTTAAATTAAAAACATTAGGGAGTAAGTCTTTAACGAGAATTTGCTTAGTGTGCCCATAGTGATTAAACATAATTAAAGGTGTTGTTGCACTAAAAAATTCACAAATAACTTGGCGGCACATTCCGCAAGGATAGGTAAAATCTTTTTGATCAGCATAAAGTAAAATCTGCCCTACTTCATTAGGATTAATTTTTTTAGTAATTAGTTGCCCAATAGCTGTTCTTTCCGCGCAAATCCCACAAGGATATGAACTGTTTTCTACATTCACGCCTTTAATAATGTTTTTGCTATTCTTTAGCACCAAGCAGCAAGCTACTCTAAAGTTAGAATAAGGACAATAAGCTGCTAAGCTCAGTTTTTGTAATGTTAGAAAAAATTTATTCATAATTTTTTAGTTCCAATTCCATATTTCTTAATATTAAGGTTTCTAAATTATGCATAGTATTATAATCAGCTGTTGTCAGATGGTCATAACCAAGAATATGCAAAAGCCCGTGTGCAAACATTAAAGCAATTTCTTTACTAAAACTACTTTTTTTACTAATAGATTGCTTCTTAATTTGTTCCGGACAAAGCACAATATCTCCTAAAACATTACTCTTTAAAGCTGCAGCTAACTTATCTGATATTTTTAATGGAAATGCTAGCACATCAGGAATATATTTTTTATGGCGATATTGTATATTGTATTTTTGAGCCATGTTTGGATTAACAAAGCTCACATTTACCTCCCAATTAGTAAGAATACCTAAAACTGCTTTAGTAATTTTGGCTATTTGCAAAAATAAATTTTCATAATTGTGATTTTTAAAAATGGTGTAATTATTAAAATTTAATTCCACATTATGATTTTTAACAGTTATTAAGTTATATTTATTCATCATTAAAATAATATCATCTATAATTTTTTTTGCTTAAAAAAACTTATCTATAATAGATAAGTTTGCTGCAGTTATTTAGCGGTATTTTCTGTTTCTAGCTTGTTTAATAGCACGTTTTTCTTTTTTGCTCATTCAAAATTCATGCATACGAAAAGCGCGCCGCTTTGGTGCAGATAAACGTTGAAATTGCTTAATAGCTTTGTTTAAACCTTCTTTTTGTTTAACATCAACTGTAGCCAACTAATAATCACTCCCTTGCTTTTAAATAACACTAAATATTTTACTGATTTTTAGTAAAAATTCAAGATAAACTATTTAGCAAGAGTTTGGAAATATTCTGTCATAATAGCTACGCCACTTGATGTGCCAATGCGGGTTGCACCCGCTTTAATAAATGCTTGAGCTTGATCTAGATTTTTGATGCCACCTGAAGCTTTGATTTCGGTTTTAGCATTCAGGGCTTTTTTCATTAATTGCACAGCATGGATAGTAGCTCCTCCGGTGCTAAATCCTGTGGAAGTTTTGACAAAGTCAATATTATTTTTTTGAGCTATTTGACACAATTTAATGATTTCTGCGTCTGTTAACAAACAAGTTTCTAAAATTACTTTACAAATCCCATCACTAATTAAATTTTTAATTTCCTGAAATTCCTTGCTAATAGCATCAAATTGTTTGTTTTTAACGTCTGTTAAATTAACCACAAAATCAATCTCATCAGCACCCAATAGAATGGCATCTTCTAATTCTAATTTTTTCACAACTCTGGTGTTGGCCCCAAGCGGAAAACCGATCACAGTACATACTTTAATAGTAGTATTTTTTAATTGTTCATGACAGAAAGCTACATAACACGGCAAAACACAAACACTGGCAAAATTGTACTTGATGGCCTCCTGGCATAATATTTCTATGTCTTTAAAAGTAGCTGTTGTTTTAAGATTAGTGTGATCAATATATTTATTTAGTTTCATTTTTTTTCACCTGTTTTTTGGTAGTTGGTTTATTTTTGTTAACACCTTTTAGTGGTTCTAGAAAGGGATTTTTATTTTTAGCAGCAGTGGTAATTGATTGAGCATCATCTTGGTTAGCGCTTGCCTTTTGACTTTTGGTTCATTCTTCAGAAGCTTGTCACAGCTTTTTATTTAAAAATATTTTTTCTTCGACTCTAACAATTGATTCTAAAACCGACCCAATTGTGGTAGCTAAAAAAATAATTGGAAAAGCCACAAAAAAGTAAATTCTAATCCCGCTGCCAGTGATCACATGGAATCGCGCTAACAAAACATAGGCAAGAATTAAACACGCGCACAAATATTCGGCAACATAAAAAATCGCATTAAACAGAACGTGTCGATGCGTAATTTGAAAGGATGTTTTATGAAGTGCCATGGTGCGTAAAATTTGATAAATAACAATAATTAAAGCAGCTAAACTGAATAAAATAATCCCTACAGTAGAAGCTGTCTCATGGCTAACATTAAAATTTTGATAACCAAAAGATAAAAATATTAAAATACCAATCGTATAAATCATGATATTAGCTAGTCCAACTAGCGTTTTGATGGAAATAATTTGCATAATGTTCAATTAAGAGTGATTCAGAAATTTAAGGATACTAGCCACATAAATAGCGGCAGTTTCAGACCGTAAGATGTTTTGACCTAAAGTAACTGATTGAAAATTAATGTCTTTAAAATCTTTAATTTCTGAACTACTAAACCCCCCTTCTGGTCCGATGGCAATAGTATGACTTTGTTCTTTACTAAGTTTATCATTTATGAAAGCAGATTGACTGTTTTTTGCTACACAAATTAAATTATTAAATTGGAGATATTGCTTTAAATCACCGATTTGATAGCAAATATCTTTAACTTGGGGAATAACTAAGCGCCTAGATTGCTCAGCAGCTTCATCACAAATAGTTTGTCACCTTTTTTGTTTGGCAGCAGCTTCTCTAGCATCAATTTTTACAACAGAATGCTGCGCTTGGTAAGGAACTATAATATCAATCCCTAATTCTACACATTTTTGTAAAGCTAAATTTCATTTTTGCTGGCGAATTAAGCTAATAATTAGAATGGTTTGATTGTTATTCTGAGCAGAAGCTGTAGCTAGGTGTTGTAACATCCTAATTTGTGGTGGGGCATTATGGTTTTTAAGATATTCTGCCAAATAATGCGATTGGTTATACAGAATAATTAATTGTTGTTTATGCTCAAACCGCAAAACCAATTGTAACTGTTTTCAGGTTTGGCTACTAACTTCAAAATATTGACCCAGTTTAGCTGTAGCTTTAAAATGGTGCATTTAAGCAGTTTTAGCAGATTGATGTTTTATCATGGCATTGGTAATCGCTGTATAAGCAGCGGTTAAACCAAAAATGATGCCCAGAATAAGGAAGAATACAATAATAAACCATGCATAGCCCGGCAAGCCAAAAGTAGTTTGATCAAAATCAAGGAAAAAATACTGAAATATCCCCGGAGTGCTAAAGCTTTGACCAGCTGGCAAAACCGAATTAATTTGATACTCAATTAAATAGCCCTTAATTAGAATAAACAAGCAATAACCAAGCGGATATGCAATGTATAGAAAAGCATCGCGCGATAAAGCTTGTGAGTAATTAGTTATCTTTTTACGATTATTAAACAAAAACAAAGCATAAACAACATAGGCAATAGGTAAAGCGGCATGTTCATACATTAATTGGAACCAAGTTACTGCCGATAAACTATCCCCATTAGATAGTGTTTGAGGTAGCAGCAAAGTGTTAAAAATAAGAGCAGTAATGGAAATAAACACAGCAACTGCTATAACAAAGCGATGGCCTAGAATTTTAATTTTATTTTCTTTACGGTGTCAAATGCCCGCCATCAAAAATACCATTGCACATAACAAGTTACTTTGAATAGTAAAATACGAAAAGAACTGAACTGAATAGTTATTACCATTAGCAGCAAAATAATTATAGTAATCAGGTCCTTTATTAGTCCCGCCATCGTAATGAATTTTTAAATTGAACAACCCTATAAAATAAAACACAAAAACCACAGACAGCGTAGCTATAGCAAAAAATAATTTATAGGCAATCTTGCAATAATCCTGCTTAGTTAGTTTAATCTGCATATCTTTATTATTCTTGATAAGTTTCTTCTTCATTTTGGTTAATCCTTGTGGTGATTATTCCCCTTACTGAAATAAAATAATAATATTGTAAACTTTGATATCCAATTGCTGGATGAAATTCACATTAATTGCTTTTTTGATTTTCTTAATTAGTGAATTAATATAAACTTCGTTAGGTCGAATTAATTCCAAAATAAATTCAAAGTGCAAATAAAAATTATCCACGCGCAAAGAATTCACCTTGTGGATTTTGATATCTTTTTCAAAAGTCTTCAAAACATTACAAGCTATTTTATTAATAGCTTTCAAAGCTATTTGAATATCTCCGCGATAACTACTGCTAATGGGAAACAATAAATTAAAATCACTGATGGATTTGACTGGTAATGCACTCATCTAATTAACCCTTCCAGAATATAAACCCGTTTGGGTATCGACTAGTATTAATTCATCTTGTTTAATAAATAAAGGCACATCAAGGACATAACCTGTTTCCAAAGCAACTTTTTTAGTTGATTTACCAGTGGTATCACCTTTAACAGCTGGATGTGCTTCTGTTACTAATAAGGATACTTTATCTGGGAGTAGAATACCTAGGTTTTCGCTTTGGAAATAAATTAATTCCACATTTAAATCTGGCTTTAAAAACTTAATTTCTCATGTTAAATTAGACAAGGCTAATTCTACCTGCTCAAAAGTATTTTGATCCATAAAAAACAAGCTTTCACCAGTTTGGTAAAGAAATTGCATAGGTTTTTTTTCAATTAAAGCTGGTTCTAAGCGCGTACCACCTGTGAAAGTTAACGAAACTATAGCATTAGAGCGTAAGTTTTTGGCTTTTACCTTCACATGCGCTTGGCTGCGGGCTGATTTAGAATGCACAGCATTTAAAACAATGTAGATGTTGTTACTGTGCTGAAAAGTAACACCGGGTTTAAAATTATTTACATTTAACATAAAATACCTTATTTGATATCCAAATTTAATTGATCAAAAACGTCATCAATCGAATAGCTGACAATTTTTTCCAGTTGCGCTAAGTTCAGTTTAACAACAATATCTTTTTTATACACTTTTTGTACAGGGGTATTTCTAACAATATCAACGAAAATTTTGTGATCATTAATAGGGATTCTAGCGGCTTCTGGATATTCAACTGTATTTCTAACCGCTACTCTTAATTTTGGTTTAGCCGGTCAAACAGCATTTTCATTAATAGTGGTATTAAGCAAATTAATATTTAAGGTGCTCATTAAGCGCCCAAACAATTTACTCGCAACTGGGGCAGTCCCATTTTCATAAAAAACTGTTTCCATGTAACGGTTTAGTACATCAGTCATTCTGACTGCAAAAACATTAGCTTTTATGTCGTGAATACCAACTACTGAGTCAGATTTTTTATTTATAGATGGCTTCTGAACAGCAGCATGTTTTCGAGCAACCACTGCTGGTTGTTTTTTTTCAGAGGGATTTTTTTGCTTGGACTTGGTTTCTGACTCTTGACTCATTCTTGGCTTTATTCATGCCCGATCATCAACAAAACTGTTTAAAGAATCATAATCATAATTTGTAGATTGCTTGGGGTTATTATCATTAGGTTTTTTTGGGCTGAATCAAGATTTGGTTGATTTATTATTATCCATTACTTCACCTTAGGGACTATATTAATTAATTATAAAGTAATTGAGCAATTTCGTTAAGCACTACCGCACGGCACAATCTTTTTATCAGCTGTAATCCGCGGATATGTGCTAAGAGATTGATAACCATTTTCAGTCACTAAGATATCATCCTCAATACGAACCCCACCGACCCCTGGTATATAAATTCCTGGTTCAACTGTAATCACCATTCCAGGCTTTAAAATAACATCATGGTAGGCAGAAACACGTGGGTACTCATGAACTTCGTAACCAAGCCCGTGGCCTGTGGAATGAGAAAAATACTTTTCGTATCCAGCAGCTATAATATGGTCACGACAAATTTTATCAATAAAGGAGCCATTGACACCTGCTTTAATCGCTGCCACCCCTTTTCGTTGCGCTTCGAAGACAACATTAAAAATTTCCTGCATTTTATCCGAAGGACTTCCTAACACAACAGTTCTGGTAATGTCAGAACACATCCCTTTATAAACACAACCAAAATCAATTGTGATAAGTTCATTATTATTAATGATTTTTTCGCTAGCTAATCCGTGGGGTAAAGCACCGCGTAAACCTGAAGCAATAATTGTATCAAACCCCATCTTATCAGCTCCTAGCTTAAGAATTTCACCTTCTAAAATTTTTTTGATTTGCAATTCTGTCATCCCTGCTGTGATTTGGGGTAAAGTAGCAGATAGCCCAGCTTCTGCTATGGAGCATGACTTAATTAAATTGGTTATTTCCTCATTGCTTTTGATTGCTCGGATAGCACTCAAATCCACATTAACAAATTCTGGACAAATTTTTTCCAGGTTTTTATACTGAGCATAAGTAAAAAAATTCTCATCAAAACCAATACGAGTTATATTTAATTTAGCAATGTCATTAGCTAAAATATCTACAAATGCTGCCTGAGCATTGGTTGGTATTTTTTTAACTTCATCTACACACTGTGCAGATTGCGTGCCAGCTGTGATATATCGACCGTCTAAATATAAAATTGTATATTTATGGGTTATTAACAAATAACCTGCTGTTGAAGAAAAATTAGTGTATCAAAAGCGATTAATCGTATTATTAATTAAAATACCATTAATTTTATTAAGATTTAAAAAATCTTTGATAACTTTTTTTTTATTAATTTCAAACCCTAAATAAGCATCCATAGCTTCGTGAAAACCTTTCTCGTTTTGCACTATTTTTTTTCAGTATGCAAAATACGTTGATTACAATTTTTGCAAAACTTCATGCAACTAATTTTCTCGGTTTGTTTTCTTTTATTACGTTTGGCTAAATAATTTTCATTTTTGCATTGACCGCAACGTAATAAAACTCCTTCTCTAGACATATTTGAACCACATTCGTTTTTTGACTAATATAAACGCTAGAAAATAATTTAACATAAAATTTCATATATTGCAATCTTGCTTATTAATGTTAATCTTAATAATATTGTGATGATGTTTATGATTTGAACCTACAGTAAAATAATAAATTACTAAAAATAATTCCAAATTAAGTCATAATAATAATAATATTATTTAAAACCATTTATGCGAGTACTATACCTTCATGAAATTGATTGAAATCAAGAAACTTAATAAGTTCTATTCTCAGAAACCTGTCCTCAAAGATATTGATCTAACCATTAGCGATGGAGATCGAATCGGAATTGTTGGTCCTAACGGCAATGGTAAAACCACTTTGTGTGAAATTATCGCTGGTCTAAGGCCGCACGATTCAGGCTCCATTGAGATTGAACCAGATTTAGTGTTCGGGATGCAATTACAAGAAAACCCTTTTCCAACAAAACTTACCACGTGAGATTTTTGTAAATTTTACATTAAAAGCTACTGCCTCACTCTTAATGAACAACACCTAGAAGAATCACTAAAAATGCTTGGCTTAGCAGATATTATGCTAGTTCCTGTAAACGAATTATCTGGTGGCCAAAAACAAAGGGTAAATATCCTTTTGGCGACAATTCACCACCCCGACATTATGATTTTAGATGAATTAGCATCAGGATTAGATATTAATTCACGGGAAATGATTTATCGATATATTAATAGAATATCTAAAAAAGTCAAAGCCATGATTCTAGTTTCCCATGAATTAGAGGAAATTGAAAGAAATTGTAATAAAATCTTAGTGCTGATTAACGGTACCATATTATATCTAAGTACGATTCAAGAAGTTATAAACAAGCATGGCTCCATTACTGAATTTGTAAAAAAACGGTTTACTAATTACTATGCTGAAAAGGATCACTATTTTAATACCAACACTGCTTTTAGCAAAAGCGTTTTACCTTGAAAAAAAGAGCTTTCTAGACTTAATAATGCTAATCACAGTACGCAGAGGAGAGAAGATTAATAATGGAATATAATTTTTCTCGTGTTAAAAAACACACACTTAAATATCAGTTTAAAGCTTCCAATTATATTCTTAATCAATATTACAAAACACATTGAACGATAAATATCAGTTATATATCTGTATTCATTATATTTATATCCTACTTTTTACAATCAATAACTGCCGAAAACTTTGATGACGCTTTAATAAGCAATTCTAATGCAGTTTTTATATCCATGCTCATAGCTGTTAGCTGCTCTATTTTTGGAATTTGAAATCGCATCCTGTTTGAAATGAAAGCTAATATTATGTATAAACGCTTAGGTTTAAGTGGGGTTAACCGAAAAGCGTTTCACCTCAGCTTAATCTGATCTTCGGTTTGGCATTCTATAGTTAGTATTCTTGTATTAATAGTTATTGATTTTATCGCTGTGCTGATTTTAGTTGATAATAATCAGGCAATTGGCAGTAACGTCATTAAAACAACCTTAAACATTGTTTTCAACTATCGATTAGCAGTAAATTTCTTTTATACTATGATAATTATGTTGATCTTAATTGGTGTTCAACTGATGATCAATAGTATGTGTTGATCAAACGCTATCGGGATGGGTATTTTCCCGCTGGTTTTAGTTGTTTTAATTTTATTGTTTAACGTAATTAATATTGTCCCCAATATCGAGGATGGGCAAAACTTTTCTTTAAATTGAATTGGGTCTTCTTTAGATTATCCAAGCGCTAATGGCAATAACGGTGTTATTCACTTAGCTATCTGATTGCAAGTGATTTATTGAATCCTTTGGGTTTTAGCAGGAGCAGGTGGTTTCAGTCTAGGGTTTTACTTTGCATATCGTAAATTTAACTGGTCCCGATAAGGCAAACGCAGTCACCTAATATTAACTATGGTACATAGTAAATGATGGAGTATATATTTTCATTATGATTCATTGCTAAAGATGACACCCCTGCGCTACAGTAATATGGTTTTGTGGAATCACATTGTTTATTATTAGTAGGAGAAGCGATCCTTCAGTAACTATCTCCTTGATTTTTAATTTTTTGACCCTTTAGCCATACTCACACCAGTAATTTCCCTAACCCTACATAATTCTTAAAATGACAAATGTTGGTTTGATTAAGCCAAAAATATAGCACATTGTTATTATCTGCATAGGAATAACTAGAAGGTTGCTTAATTTTACTAGGAACCACATATTTAAATCGCTTAGGATTTTCCGGTGTAAAACCTATCTTCGAATCAATAAAATTAATTTCAATTTTAGTATTGGCCGGAAGCGAATTATCAAATTTAGGGGGTAGGTTTGCTAGCACACCCATTGATATCCCTAATGTGCAGGCTGACAAAAAGAAGAAGCTTAAAAATATATTTTTGATATTAATTTTATTATGCATCCAAATTAACCTCATGTACTAGTAATTAAACCAGTTAATAACATAACAAAAAGTAATAATATTCATTTATTCAGTCCCAAACATTATTATTTGTAACTAGCATTTAGCATAAAATTGCTTTTTACAAACATTAGAATAATTTATAAGAAAGATAAATATTATTTTACTACATTTATTGTTTTATAAAATTACAATAAATCTTCAAAATTTAAGGTGAGATTAATTGATTCACTAGCATGATCATCACTCTTGGGTGTCTTAACCTTAGGGACTGCTTGAGCAGTTTTATTTAGATTTGGTAATAGATGATTTTTATTGGTTTGTTTATTTTTCAACCACAGAATATAAGCAATATTAAAATCGGTGATTTTACTAAAGCGGTGTGTTAAATTATGGGACGTTAAAGAGCAATCCTCCAATGCTTGTAATTCCACGCTTTGCTTATTTATCACATAAATTGCATCTTCGTTGTTAACAAGCACAAACTGTTGAGCTAAATTGCTTGTTTTTAAGCGAGGAAAGTATCGCACTCCTGTTACTGGACGATTAAACAAAGCAATTTTTTTTAAAGACAGCTTTTTATATTGACCAACATCATTAATAACTAATAGGTTATCATCATTATTGCCAAAATAACCACCTAGCAATTCATCATTAGCTTTGAGACTTAATGCTTTAACCCCCATCGCCGATTGAGATTGTAAGGGCAAGTCATTTGATTGATAACGAGCGCTATAACCACTTTTGGTCAGATAAACTACTCAGGGTAACTGCTTGTTTAATGTTATGGTTTTTAATTCATCAGAAGGCTTTAATTTAATGATTTTTTGCAAATTATAACTTCACGTCATATTAGAAGAAAGCATCTGTTTTGTCATGCCATTTTTGGTGGTTAAAAGGACTCTTGCGTCCGGACCACTTCAATCGGCAATAGCGGCATAAATAATTTTTTCACCATCTGCCATTTTGTGCATTGTGTAAAAATGGGTTCAGGGAGTGCGTTGATTATTAAAGCCTAAATTATACAACTTCAATAAAGTGGCTCTTCCAGCACTAGTAATAATTTTTACATTTTCAAAATTAGAAGTATGTATAAAATTCACCACAACATCATTTTGTTTTAGTAGCTTACAAGCTTGAGCTAAATTAGATGAATTAGGAGCTGTGATGCGCACATAACCATTACGAGTAAAGCAAATATCAATATCTTTTTTGACAGCTAAATCCATTTCGTTAACGTCATTTGAAGTGACAACATTTTTAATTAAGGTTCTACGATCATCAGCAAATAGAGTAGCGATTTTATTTAATTCTTGCGCTTGGTAAATAGCCAGATTTTTATCCGAAGCCAAAATATTGTTTGCTGCATCAATTTTACTTTGCAATTCGCTAGCCTCTTTTTGGAAGTTAAAAGCCATAGTCGATGTTAAGCGGTACAACCGCAAATTAACAATGGATTCTGCCTGTAAGCTGGAAAACTGTAATTGTTTGATTAAGCTTTCAATAGCAGTTATTTTATTGGTGGCTGCCCTTATAATTTTAATCACTTGATCTATCATATCTTGAGCTTTAATTAAGCCACGCACAATTTCCAATTGTTTTTCATCTAAAGCTAGAACTCTTCTTAGCTCAGACCTAATTAACTTTTGGTTAAAAGTAATAAAGTGGTGCAAAATTTCTTTTAAATTAAGCTGTTGCGGTTTGCCATCCACAATGACAATGCAGTTATAATTAAAATTTAATCTTAAAGAAGAATGAGCCAATAAATAATTTTTAATAAATTCTGGTTTCACTGCGCTAGCAAGCTTAATGTTAATACGTAAACCATTACGATCGCTTTCATCAATAATTTGTTTGATTTGCAAATTAGGTTTATCAAAGCGGATTTTATCTAATTGCTTTAGTAAAGCAGTTTTACCTAAATTAAAAGGAATTTCAGTTACAACTAAGCTATTTGGACCTGCCTTAATTCTTGATTCTAGTTTGAATACTCCCTGACCTTTTTTATAAATACTTAAAAAATCTCTGGGATTAGTTAAAATACCTCCTGTCGGGAAATCAGGCCCTTTAATGATTTTTAAAATTTGACCTAAAGTAATATTAGGATTTTCAATCATTTTAATAGTGGCTTTAATAACTTCTCTTAAATTATGTGATGGGATATTAGAAGCATATCCAGCAGCAATGCCACTAGTGCCATTTAACAAAACAAATGGTAGCTGGGCTGGTAATTCCAATGGCTCTATTTCAGAATTATCAAAATTATCAGCAAAAGTAACAATTGACGGATTTAAATATTTATATAAAAATTCACACAACCCTGCTAACCTTACTTCAGTGTAGCGCATAGCAGCAGCAGTATCACCATCAATGGACCCTTTATTACCTTGAAAATCAATTAAAGGGTAGCGTAATTTTCAAGGCTGTGACATTCGGACTAAAGCATCATAAACAGAAGTATCACCGTGGGGGTGATATTTTCCAATCACTTCCCCTACGATGCGGGCCGACTTTTTATAATTAGCTTCATGAGTGATCTTTAATTGCTGCATGGCATATATAATCCTGCGCTGTACAGGCTTGAGACCATCATTAATATTGGGCAAAGCTCGTTCTTGAATAATGTATTTCGCATAACGAGCAAAACGGTCTGCTACTACATTATCTAAATACAAATTATTATTATTTTCCAATTTATTTGCCATGACAGTGGTTAATTATCAAAATTAATATTTTCATTAATTCAATTTTTACGATTAGTATTATCAGTACCCATCAGAGTAATAATTTGTTCCTCAGTATGAAAAATATCATCAATGGTTACGCAAATTAAACGCCGAGTTTCAGGGTTCATAGTTGTATCCCAGAGTTGGTCAGGATTCATTTCACCCAAACCTTTATAACGTTGGGTAATAAACGGTTTTTTACCTTTAATCATTTCCTCATACTCTGCTTCGTTTCATACATAAACAGGTTGATCATTTTTTTTAAAAATCAATTTATACAACGGAGGGACTGCTAAATAAATCCGATGATTATTAAATAAATCTCTCATATAACGATAGAAGAACACTAATAATAACACCTGAATATGAGCGCCATCAGTATCTGCATCGGTCATAATAATAATTTTATTATATTTAACTTCATTGATGTTAAAGCCTGCCCCATAGCCCGCTCCTATGCTGGCAATAATCGATTGAATTTCTTTATTATTTAAAATACTTTGTTCTTGGGCTTTTTCAGCATTAATAACTTTACCTCTTAAGGGGAGAATCGCTTGGTGTTTACTATCACGCCCTGATTTAGCACTACCCTCAGCAGAGTCCCCCTCAACCAGAAATAATTCTGTCAGTTTACTATTTTTACTACGAGCTGGGGTTAGCTTACCAACAAAACTATTTTTTCAATTTTTTAAATTAGAAGCAGTTAAGCGTTCTTTTTTGCTCAACTCTCTGATTTTACGAACTTGTAATAATTTTTGAATGATTCTAGTCGCAGATACAGGGTTAGCTTGCAACCAGTGCCCTACCTCTTTTCGTGTCGCTTTATCAATAATATTACGAACCACAGCTGTTCCTAGTCGAGACTTAGTTTGGCCTTCAAATTCAACAATCTTTTCGGGTATTTTGACCGTTATAATTGCATTTAAACCTTCTTTAATTTCGCTTAAGTTAAAGTCCCGGTCCTTATCTTTAAGTAAATTATTTTGACGAGCAAATTGACTACAACTTTTAGCTAAACCATTCCTAAATCCTGTATCATGGGTGCCGCCAAAAGCAGTTTTAATATTATTAGCAAACGATAAAACGCATTCAGTAAAATTCATGGAATACAAAAAAGCAATGCGAAACCACACCCCCTCTTCGGTACCTTGAAAAATTACTGGGCTATTAATGGTTTTTTGATTTTGAGACAGTTTGTTAATAAAGGCCAACAGACCTTCTTGAAAATAAAAATCCTTTTTTTGAGAGTTGCGTTTGTCTGTCAGGCGAATACTCAGTCCATTATTTAAATAGGCCATTTCTTCAAGAAAACGACTTACCACATCAAATTTAAAAGCACAATTTTTAAAAATGCTGCTATCAGCAGTAAATTTAACCATAGTACCTGTTTTAGTAGTAGGCTCTAAAATAGTTAGGGGTTGTTTTAATATGCCATTTTTATGAAATTTAATAACGGCTTTTTTATGATCCCGAAATATTTCAATGTCTAATTGAGATGATAAAGCATTCACGACTGAAGCCCCTACTCCGTGCAGTCCGCCCGAAAAGGGGTATGCTTCATTATTGAATTTACCACCTGCATGCAAGGTGGTAAAAATTAATTCGGGAGTGTCTCTGCCTAGTTTATGGCGCTCTAAAGGAATTCCGCGTCCATTATCAGATACTTCTACAGTATAGTCATTATGAATCACTACATTTATCTTATTACAGTATCCCGCTAAAGACTCATCAATGGAATTATTTACAATTTCTCACAAGAGATGATGCATACCACCATTATCAGTAGCACCAATGTACATGCCCGGACGCGCACGAACAGCTTCGAGACCTTCTAAAACAGTTATTTGCTCAGATGTGTATGATTTTTTAACGGACATTACTTAATAAACAATAAAAGGTTTTAATTTTATATATAGATTATAATTAAAAATATTAATGATTACGCAAACTATTTTTGACAATTTATTTTATGGGCAGCCTTAATTTTTTAATAATTATTTTAGGAATCATAATATCTTATTTAATAGGGTCAATTAATTTTGCAATTATAATTGGTAAATACTTTTTTAATAAAGATCCTCGTAATTACCACAGCAAAAATGCTGGAGCAACTAATGCAGTCCGTGTACTGGGGGTAAAATGAGGCGGTATTGTATTTCTCCTTGATATGATCAAAATTCCCATTTGTCTGGTGATTATTTGGGGATTAAGTTTCATCCAAGGGCTGTCAGGACGTATTGATGGCCACATCCCCTACTATCCGATCACCATTGCCACTTTGGTGGGACATAATTTCCCGGTTTTCTATAAATTTAAGGGTGGCAAAGGCGTATCATGCTTTATTGGATTAACTTGGATGATTAATCCTTACTTTTTTATTGTTTTTGCTAGTATTTGATGAAGTCTTTTTTTTATTTTTCGCAGGGTATCCGTCTCAAGCCTAGCAGCTTGCATTGCGGTTATGATTGTATGTTGGATTCCGCAATTATCAGGCTTAAGTAGTCTTAATGCTTCTACTTCACAAACTCTGAATTCTAACTTATTATGATTTAACCAAGCTCATCGGCTTGCGACTGGCAGCGCTTATAGTGACCATATTATCTATACTATTAATATAGTAATTATGGTGTTTGGCCTTATGAGTTTCTGGCGACACCAAAGCAATATTTATCGTATTTTGCACAAAACCGAACAAAAATTGGTGCTATCTAAGCACACACCATAATAGTTAAAGCTCTTAAGCGTGCTTAATGGCCTTAATTTCTACTTTATAGCTTTGACTTGGTAGCTTCACTACAGCAACATTATTGATTTTTTTATTTAGTAACGCCTGCCCTAATGGTGAGGAGGTTGAAATAATGTTGGCAAAAGGATCAGCTTCTAGAGGCCCTAAAATCTGGATTTCTGAAGTTTTTTTAGTATTGTGATTATAAATAACTACTGTACTACCAATTTTAACGGTATCCTGGTTTTTGGTATCTACTTTGACAATGGTAGCTTGCTTAAGTAGTGATTCTATTTGGTTGATTCTGCTTTCTACTGATGCTTGGTGCGCCCTAGCTGCTTCATAACCAGCATTTTCTGACAAATCCTGCTGTGCTCGGGCTTCTTTTAGCTCTTTAATAATGCTCGGTCGCTTTATATTAATTAATTCATTGAGCTCTTTTTTTAATTCTTGTAAACCTTTATTGGTTAAAATAACATCGTTTTTCACTATAAGCCTTTTAAAACAAATTTGTTTCTAAAAATTCCTAAACATTATACCTATTAATCATTATTAAAACTAAGATAATTGGCTTTTTAAAAAATCATTTAAAATTATTTGCGCAGCTAAAGTATCCTTTTTACTTTTACGTTTTTGACGACTTAGATTAGCACTTAACATATATTGGTGGGCCAATTTAGTGGTTAATTGCTCATTAAATTTATGAAAACGCACGTCCTTACTGCAATGGTTTTGCATTAAACTAATTATGTCATCAATGACTTTAGTGCGCTGGTTGGTTTGACCACTTAAGCTAATTGGGTACCCCACTACTATATCTGTTACATGTTTATCTTTGCAGAGTTGAGCAATAGTAAGTACTGGGGACAAAAAATCATACTGAGCAAAACGCAAAGTGGTTAGAGGGTTAGCTATAAAACCTTGACTAATTGCTATACCAATCGTTTTATCACCAATGTCCAACCCTAAATAACATTTATTACTTTGGGTTATCATTAATTCACCGTATCATTTGATGTTCTAATTCCTCATCTTGTAGCGAAGTTTGAAATGAACCTTGTCCAAAACGTTCACTACCGCCCCCTTTAGTGTTGGGATCAATCTGCGCTTGCAAAAAATTAGTAATAATATTTCGAGGAGAAAAGCTAGGGCCTGCACTATTACTAATTAAAAATTGATATTTACTTCGTTTTCCGTGAATATACAATAATACCACCAAATTAGAATGGAGGTTTTGGTACTGATCAGACAAACTTTTTAAAGCGCCAAAAGATACATTTTTTAAGTTTGCGATGATTAAATTAATTGATGCCAATGGAATAATCTTTAAATTAGATAATTGGTCTAAGGTTTTTTGTTCTTCAATATGAATGATTTTCTTTCGATATGTAACAAGAGCTTGCTGATATTGGGCATATAATTGTTTTGCCTTAACAATGTTCTGATGATTAATCACAATGGTTTCTAATTTAGCTATTAAAGCTAATAATGATGTGTCTTGTATTAATTTTTGTTTCATTAATATTCATGCTTTTTCTTTGGCGATTAAATTTTGTAGACGACCGATAAATTGCATGGCATAATTTTTAATCGCTCAATGACTAGTTAATGCGTAAAAACGATATTGGTTTTGTCCCTTGGACTCAAAACCAGTAATTAATAAATCTTCAATTTCAACGGTATTATTACAATGGGTCCCCCCACACAGTTCACAAGAATAATCACCGAATTTAACAACACGGACTTGTTGTTCATATTTTTCGCCAAAAAAAGCTAGCGCCTTATACTTATGAATAGCAGTATCTAGGTCAGTATAAAATATTTGACAAGGAATCGATTTTTTAATAGCTGCATTCGCTTCATCTTCGATAAGTTGCACTTGGGCAGGAGTTATTTTGCCAAAAAAATTAATATCAATCCTTAAACGTTCATTATCATTAAAGGACCCCATTTGCTGAGCCTCTGGACCTAGCACATTACGAATCGCAGCATGCAAAATATGAGTACCTGAGTGATTTTTACGAGTATATTTACGCACATCACTATCTACTTCAGCGACAACAACATCCTGTAAGGTAATGGCGCCTGCAACAGCCACAGAATGAATATATTGTCCGTTAGGTCCGATTTGAACATCTAGCACTTGGGCTGTACCGTGAGGGCCAGAAATTAAGCCGCGATCTCCCCTTTGTCCTCCCTTTTCTGCATAAAAAGGAGTTTTATCTAAGATAATAAATCCGGTTTGATCTACCAGTTTTTCAACGATTTTATCAGCATCACATACAAAAACCACCTTGCTATCAGTAATCTTGTCACAAGATTCATACATGGGTTCTGAAGTAACTTGACACTTAGCTAGTATCTGACTATTTTTAGCAAAACGTTCTTCGTATTTTTGACTCTTTTGTGATAACCTTCTGTGGTTTTGGATCAAAGTATTAACAGCTTCATGATCATACTCAATCTTATTCTCAAGAGCAGATTCTTTTATTAAACTAAGTGGTAGCCCAAAAGTATCATGCAAGCGAAAAACAGATAAGGCATTTAGGTGATGTTTCTGAGCAATCATTTTATGCCACTGCTTCAAACCTTTTGCCAAAATGCTAGCAAAGGTGATTTCTTCTTGTTGAATAGTGTTCTCAATAGTTTGTGCATAACTAATTAATTTAGGGTAGAAATTTTTTAAAGTTTTAATAACAACTTCAACCAGCTGGTATAAAAAGGGTTTATCAATATTAAGTCTTCGACCCGCAATAACTGCCCGGCGCAATAAACTACGGACGACATAACTTTGACCTTTATTACCAGGGAAGACACCATCAAAAATTGTCATTACAACTGCTCTGACGTGGTCAGCGATAATACGAAAGGCTTTAGTTTCCTTAGAATCTGGCAGACTGGGATCGTACCGCAAATCTGTTAATTTTGCTAGGCGATCAATAATAGGTCTAAAAAGATCAGTTTCAAAAGGACTAGCAGATTGCTGAGCAATGCACATTAACCGCTCTAATCCCGCACCAGTATCAATATTTTTCTGAGGAAGGTTACTATATTGACCATTATTATTGCTGTAAAATTCTGAAAACACAATGTTTCAAATTTCTAAATAGCGATCACTATCAATATTGTTTTGTAATAAGGCCAAACCTTTGTTTTCGGGGTCATAATCAGCGCCACGATCATAGAAAATTTCTGTACAAGGCCCACAAGGGCCTTCCCCAATTTCTCACCAGTTTTGCTGCTTATCACCTTTAATAATATGATCATTAGCTACTTTAATTTTGTTGCGTCAGATATTATATGATACTGTATCTTCCTTGTAAACAGTTATAAATAAACGCTTCGGATCCAGACCCATTCATTTAGCATTAGTTAAAAATTCTCAGGCATACAAAATAGCAGTTTCTTTAAAATACCCACCAATGGAGAAATTACCTAGCATTTCAAAAAAAGTATTATGTCGTAATGTCGTTCCTACATTTTCAACATCAGTTGTTCTTAACACTCTTTGACAATTAGTTAAATTCGGATGAGGCGGCCGCAAGCGACCATCAAAATATGGTTTGAGAGTGGCTATCCCCGAATTAATCCACAACAATGATTTATCATCAACTGGCACCAAAGAGCTTGGTTCTAAAACAATGTGATTATTGTCTTTAAAAAATTCTAACCATTTATGGCGCACATCATCACTAGATAATCGAAGGTTTTTTGGGGGCATGAAAATCACCTTTATTTTTAATTTCCTGCACATCAGGAATTGCTCTTAAGGCATTAATAATCTGTTGTAGTCTATTATAGTCAGGAACTTGCACTGTAAAATTAAAAATTGATTTAAACTGATTTTTAACTATGTGACCCTCCAGCTTAGTAATGGGAATTACCATTCTGTTTAATAAATTAGTAATGTCAGAGACTAAGCCTGGTCGATCAAAAGCAGATACACTTAACCGAGCATCAAAAACAGCACCCTTATCACGATTATCATTTCACTGCACTTCCACTAATTTTTCTTTTTTACTAGCAATGCTAGGACAATACAAATTATGGACTGATAAACCTTTGGTTTTAGTTACTAAACCGGCAATATCCTGGTTAGGGATTGGCATACAACACTGTGCAACTTGAATTTTAATGCTATCTAACCCCGGCACAATAATATTGGCGCTAGACATAGGTTTTTTAACTTGCACCTTAAAACTACTTAGTAGGTCTTGGTTAGAATCAAAATTTTGTTTTAAATAAAGAGTTTTAATTGCATCTTCAAATGCCATGTCACCGTTAGCTACCATAATCAAAAAATGGTCTAGATCTGGGATATTCAAACTGCGCATTTTTTGTTTTTGTTGGCCAGGTGTTAACTGCAGATCACCTAAATGGTTATCAGCAATATACTGCTTAATACGGGCTTTAACAGCCTTAACTTTTTGATTGAAATCAGCTGTTTTATCTAATTCATTGTTAACATCATTTTGATTACGTAAATAGCGACGAATTTTATTGCGAGCCCGGGATGTTTTAGCTAAGGGTAACCACGAATAATTAGGTGATTGGGTTTTGGCTGTTTTAATTTCAACAACATCACCAGAATTAATCACAGTGGCAATAGGCGACATTACACCATTAATCTTAGCCCCAATTGTGTGGTCTCCAACCTCAGAGTGAATCTGATAAGCAAAGTCAATCACTCTCGCCCCATACGGCAGGGTCACTACTTTCCCATTCGGAGTCAGAGCATATACCACACGGGAAAAAACATCCTTATTGATAATGCTTTCTAGTTTTTGGTGTTCATCATCTTTGGGAGCTGCGGGGTCATAGCTGGCAGCATCTTCCAGGTTTTTATTAGTAATCTGTTCTAAATCCAAAATATGGCGGAAAACATCCAGCTGTTCATCGATGTCAGCTTGGTGTTGAATTTTATTAACCACTTTGGAACCCATTTCCTTATATTTTCAGTGCGAAGCAATTCCCACGGCAGCCAATTGATCCATTTCTTTAGTCCGGATTTGCACTTCGATTATAAATCCATCAGGAAAAACAATTGTGGTATGTAATGACTGGTATAAATTAGGTTTAGGCGTAGCTATGTAATCCTTGAAACGGTTTTTAATAGGCGTAAATTGAGCATGAATGTGCCCTAAAATTAAATAACAATTATCTTTTGTGTTAGTAATAATACGAATGGCCAAAATGTCATGAATTTCACTGATTTGCTTTCCTTGGTTAAGCATTTTATTGTAAATGGAATAAGCGGATTTTAATCGCCCAGTAATATCACAAGGGATTTTGTATTTCTTAATAATCAGTTTTTTAATTACTTCTTCACAATTTTTAATTAACGAATTGTCATTGACATATTCGTTTTGCAAATATTCAGTAATCTTCTGATATTTATCAGGTTCAATAATTTTAAAGCAGCGGTCTTCAAATTCATGCTGGGCTTTGGTCATTCCGAGACGTTGAGCAATGGAAGCATAAATTTCCAGACTTTCTTTAGCGATGATGTATTGCTTAATATGCGGTAAATAACTAATTGTGCGCACGTTATGCAAGCGATCAGCCATTTTAATAATAATAACCCTGATGTCCTTTGCCATCGCTAAATACAATTTACGTAAATATTGCGATTTTAACTGCTCACGGTTGTCTTTTGCAAAATAAGTCACTTTAGTCACAGCACTCACCAGTTGGGATATTTCTTCTCCAAAAACGAGCGTGAGTTTTTCATATGTGACTGGGGTATCTTCTAAAACATCATGAAGTAAGCCTGCTATGATCATTTCAGGGCTCATTCTTCATTCCGCTAAAATCATCGCAGTTCATAAGGGGTGAACTATGTATGGTTCACCTGAATACCTTTTTTGATTCTTATGGTAAAGAAAAGCGAAGTTATATGCTCATTGAATACTTTGCTGAGTTTTTTTGTTTTTTATAAATTTTTTAACCTCTTGGAGCAGAGTGTGAATTGTTATCATACTGGTTTTTACTACCAAGGCTATTTATCATAGGACACTAATATCTTGACGTTGTAATTTTTCAAATTAATTTTTTTAGGCAAATAGGTTAAATTCATGACAAACCCTAGCCCAGCTACTGTGGCACCAGCTGCGAATATTAAATCTTTTAAAGCGTTAATCGTACCGCCAAAAGCAATTAAATCATCAACAATGTAAACCTTGTCGGTGGATTTAATGACTGATTTTGATATTTCAAATGTGTTGGTACCATATTCAGTGTGATATGTAACTCGTTCTAGATTTGAAGGTGGTAAATGACCAGCTTTCCGAACGGTTACAGAAGGTATGCCTGTGGCATAAGCTACTGCGGAACCAATCACAAACCCACGAGCTTCGGGCATTAAAATTAAGGTAGCACCAGTAGACTTTGCGTGCTGCGCAAACTGGTCAATGATGTATTTAAATACAGCAGGATGCTGAAATAATGGCGTAAAATCACGAAACATGACTCCTGGCTTAGGAAAATCTGCGGTTGTTGTAATATATTTTTGTAAATCAATATTTGTCATAACAGTAATTAAGAATTAATTCCTTCCACTTTTTCTTCATCCTGGCTAACACGCCTGGAATCCAGATATTTCATAAGTTTAACTTGGTTAATTGCACGACGTTTTTCTAATTGTACCCAAATAGGAATAGTCACAATAAAAGCAGCATAAATAGATACTAAAATTCCGATTAACATTGCAATAAAGTAAGATCCTGCATAACCACTCAAAACTGATAACACAACTAGTATCACCGTTGAAAGCAGAGCGATTAAGAAGTAATGTAAAAACATTTCCTTCATTGTCATATTAGCAATTTTATATAAGAAGTTATTTTGGTGATTATATTTAATGTATTCTTTTTGGCGTGTTTGTTTCTGTATTTTAGCTTGTTTAATAGCCTCTTTGGTTGGCTTGTCTGGTAAGTCAACAGAGGCCATATTAGCCTTAAATTGCTTGAACATTTGTCGGCGAGCATATCACTTGTTTAATCCAGGATCATTTTCTTTTAATTCTGCAACATGTTGTTTAATTAGTTGATTAGGCTTAAAATGAATAATTTTGTTCAAATTGCCCATTTCTTCTTTTTGCGAATGCACATCAGCAAAAAAGGATTCATATGCTTTAATATCAAATTTACGTTTAATTTCCCGAGCTTTACTCATAATAAACGCAGCGTTAACCACAGCAAAGCATCAAATAGCCGCTAAAATCACAATTGTACCGGTACTTATCAGAATTTGGAAAGTAGCGACAATTCCAAATGTTAAGGCTAGAGAAAAAAGTCCGGCCGAGACAATTGATAAAAATTGTGCTCAGTCAAAACGGAAAATAATGTACAGTACAATTAATCCAATCCCCACACCCAGGGCAATAAAGGTAGCTTTAATAAATGATGAAGCTTGCGTTGGGTCACGAAAATTAAAGTATATATATCTAATGTCACCTACAGAGGTGCCAGTTGATCGCAATCAGTCATTAAATTGATTTGCTTTACCGATGGTAGTAATATCAGTGCTAATAGTTAATGATGGTTGAAATGAACCATCTATAAAAGTGCTACTTACATTAATACTTGCCTGAATACTCGCTAAATCATATTTACCTATTTGACCCAAACTAGCAATTCCTGTTTTTGCTACTTTTTCAATATAGGTTTTTTGCTCTTTTGGTGTAAAGCGACGCTCTTCCCTGGTTTCAGGATTAGTATATATCTGGAATTGTGCCTGATTGTATGTATAAACAGCACCTTTTTGTACAGATGAATCAAAATTAGCAGCCCCAGTAAAGAAGACAACAATACCAGCAATAATCATCACACTCGCAAACAACGGAGTTCATTTGATTAAATTGAAAAATGTAATACGATGTTTAAATCATTCTTTAATTTTGGTTGCATAGGATGGCTTTGCGACATTTTCTTCAATCACAAGATTACTTTCGTTTTTGCTTCATAAATCTTGATTGCCATCACTGCTTGGGTTATTTTTGCTATGCCGCTTCATTTGCGGTTCATCTAAATTATCTATCTTTTTTAAATCCTTTCGAGATACTTTAGCTTTTTTAACAGCAGATTTATCCCTAGTTTTTTGCAATTTAATTTGACGAGGAAATTCTCAAAATTTCTTTTGCACATCCAAAAACGGGAAGCGATCAAATAAATTAAGCCGGACCATTAAATAAAACAGCAGCGAAGTGATACCAATAACAGCTACAAATGTAATGAGAAGACCAATTAGCAACGTGATAGAGAATGATTTTAATTGGCCTGCACTAAACCAATAAATCGATAAGGTAAGAATAACAAAGATCACAGTTCCATCAATCAAAAAGGGCAAAGTTTGCTTCAAAGCAATTTTAAGGGCAGTTAAAAATGGTAATTTAGTTTTAATTTTTTCCAGTTTATAACGCCGAATAATCAGAATAATAGCACTTAAAATAGTGACAAAAGCAATAATTAAAGCCGCAAAGCTAACTGGTGAAAATGTTACCGAGAGTAGACTGGCCACATAAATTGTCATGAGAATAGAAAAGGCAAAGCTCATGACTGTTAAAAACCCAAATGAACGGTAATATAGTACAAGGTATCCACTGCCTAAGGCAAAAACAATACCTAGTACAATCAAAGTGGCTTCTAGCAAACCGCTGCTAATAATAGGATCAACGGTAACAGTCGAAATCACCCGAAAATTAATCCCGCTCAATCCTGATTTAACTAAAGCGGCCATAATTGTCGCATCAGATTCAGAATCTGTATAAAAATAAATTGAGTTAGAGCCAGTTCCTAGGGCAGTTTTAGCCTTTATATCTTTTCAATTTAGTAAAAAGGGAGAAATAGTTTTAACAAAATCAACATTTGACTGATAATCTGTGAAAATTTTTTGAATAGTTGCTTCAAAAGGAATTAAAAATTCTCGTTCATTTTTAGACACATTTTTAATAGGACCTTTTGCTTTATCAGGAATTCCCTCATTAGGATTCACCGACAAAGCACTAATTGGACGTTCCCACTGAAAACTAATATTATTTAGAATACCTTTTAAAGATTGCTCGTTCAGTCCTGTAGAAATTAAGTCAAGCATATTACCCTCTCCTGAAGGTACATACCGGGAATTATTAACTTTAAACTGAAAAACAGAGTTAGCTTGGCTTTTGCCAGTTGGGTCAGTGATTTTGTCAATGGCTTTTTGGAAATCAACCATAAAATTTCTAAATAAAGCGAAATTAGCGTCATAGGTTCTTAACTTATTTAACACAAGCCCCAGATCAGTTCAAATATATAAAGGGTCCTTACTAGACAATGTTTTTTTTGATTTTTGGCTCCAGTCAGATCCTGTACTAAATTGAACAATCGGTTTACGTGATGAGCGGTTAATGGTAGCACTAACTGATGTAAAAACGTTCTTAATAGGAGTACGTTGAAAAGTGTCACTTCCCTCGGTTTTACCAGGGGTACGCTTTAGAAGTAGATCACCATCATATGCATCATCACTTTTAAGCTTAGGATCAATTAAAAACAAAGCACCTTCCCGATTAACAGCGTCTTCAAAATTGGTTGCATTGGTATAAAGACTCTTGGGAGCTTCCACTTCCACACTATGCTCACCAATCGTGCTAAAAGCTAAATTCTTTTGTTTTAAAGGATCAAGCTTATCTTGCAATAAAGGCCAATCTTTTTTAGCATCACCATTAGGGTCGGGATTGGCAGGAGGAGTTAATGGCTTATTATAGTCATAAACATTTGAAACAACCTGAAACCCGCCAGAATAAGCAATACCTGTGTTAAATGTATATTTAAGATCAGTAGCAGATCAGGCAATCCCAAAAATTAGAAAAGCAATTAGAATCAGAATCACAAAAATTGACGACCCTATTCTAAAACTTTTTTTAAAATCACGTGCCTTAGGACCGCTTTTCACTGCTGACTTGTGAAAAGATATTTTTTTGAAAAAACTTAGATGTCGCAGTTTGGGTTTGCGCATATTAAGACCTTTTACAGCAAACTAATCTTTGCATAATCACTCAGCCAATGATTCAATGGAATTTGTTTCAATGATAGCCTGAGAATTAAGATATTCAATTAAAGCGTTGATATTTAGATTATTCAATCGAACAATTATTTCTCATAGTGATTTCGGCGCTTTTCAGAATAAAATTTTTTGTAAAAATAGAAAGTAATTTTGCCAACTTAAATTGGCACATTCTTTTTTTAACAACACATACTTAAACTTAATTAAGTTAACAATAAATTGATTATCCACAACGCTTATAAAAACATGATAAAAAATAATTAGTAGATTTAATCATTAGATTATTATAAACTAAAACATTAATTTCTGTCTTAATTTTCTAACAATTTATTTATTCCCCAAGAGTGCAATTAATTGATAATATTTATAAGAATGCTAAATTTATCTTATTAACCATCGTCATCATTTATAAATAACAAGTCATATGAAACTAAAACACAATCATAAATATCTAAGCACAGAAAAATTTAGTCGGCGATACGAAACCATGACTAATAAAGATACTATCTGCATGTCATGTGCTGATACTGATTTTAAATTTGCTAAACCCATTATGAAGCACCTCGTTAAGATTATTAAAAAACGTGATCTGAGTTATACCTTTTGAAATAAAGACATCCATCAAGCTATTAGGTTGTGATATCAAAAACAATTTGGCGTTGATATCAAGCCAGAAAATATTATTTTAGGTTGTGGCGTGATGCACCTCATTCAGGTAACGTTAGACTCAATTGCTAGTCCTGGAGAACAAATTGTTATTCAACCACCCGTGTACCCCCCTTTTTACAATGCAATTAAAAATAAGAATCTTATTATTAAAGAAAATAAACTCCTTTACGATAAAAGCACCAACACATACCAAATTGACTTTACTAATCTAGAAAAACTTTTACAACAAACCAAAACCAAGGGACTACTCATCTGCCACCCCCACAACCCCATTAGTCGCGTCTGAACTAAAGCCGAGTTAACTAGAATGGCTGATTTAGCTGCTCAGTATAATGTGACAATTTTATCTGATGAAATCTGAAATCAACTAAATTTAGTGCCGAAAAAACACTATCCGATGCTCACAATCAGCAACAAAGCCCGATGCATTACTTTTGACTCTTTAGGAAAATCATTTAACATGGGGGGAGCGGCCATTGGCTTTGGAATTAGTTACGACAAAGAATTATTACTTGCAATGGAATCTAAATTAAAAAGTCAAATTGATTTTGCTTCCAGTAATTATTTATCTGCGCAAATGATCATTGCTGCTTATACGAAACCAGGGGTGGCCAAATGATTACAAAAATACCGCTCAGAACTGAAAAAAAGGGCTGAATTTTTAGCAGAAGAATTAGCGATTCACACTAAAATTAAATTAGTGCCTATTGAAGCCACTTCTCTGGCATGACTTGATATGAGTCAGGTTGTGAATTCAGAAGCAGAGATGCTAGAACGGTTTGATAAAATCAAAATTGTTGGCTCGCCAGGACGAGAATTTCATCCCTCCCATAAGTTGTTTTACCGCATTGAAATTGGCCTGGCACCTAAAGTTTTTAAGGAAGCTATTTTCCGCATGGATGTTGAATTCGGATAGAAACTTATGCCTGATTAAGGCAATCATTTCAAAATTGAATACCATCGCTAGTAATGGCACGCCCTCGACTAGTTTTCAGAAGAAAATGATGCTGCAATAAAAACGACTCAATGTAATTAACCAGGTACTCCTTGGAATAATTCAGCATACTAGCTATTAATTCTAAACTAGCATATTTTCATTTATATTGCACAAATAATTGTAAATATTGCAAGTCTAGACCGGTTGCACCGTACTTGTAAAAACCTAATTGGTAGGTCAGTTTTTTGATGTCAGATAACGCAACACCACTTTGGGCTTGGTTAGAACTGGCTAAACTATATGACACTTGTGTAAGCATCTTATTGGCAGTGCGCGGGTTCAAACGACAGATGGTTGCCAAATAAGCTACAATTTGGTCAGATCAATTATATTGTTGTTTAACTAGTCACTGCTTAATAATCATTTGCATATCTAATGCTGAATAAGGAGCAAAATCAAATTTAAATAAAAAACGATTAATGAATGGTGCTGGTAAGCGATACAGAGCGGTGGTCGCAGCAATTAGACTAAAGCTGGGAACTTGCAATTTTAATAATTCAGCATGATAACCACTGCCTAGCATAATGCTCACATTATTATCGCTCATAATCGAATACAGCGTTTCGATAGCAGACTTACCAACCGCATGGGTTTCATCAATAAATAAGATATCATGTTCTTTGATTTGATTCACCAAACTAATCACATCAGCAGGTTTTTGAATTAAATTACCATTAATAGTATGAAGGTTTTTGCCCAGCGTTTTGCTAATTATTTTAGCAAGAGTAGTTTTACCGCAGCCACTGGGTCCATGCAATAAAATACTACTGGATTGAACTTTATTGTGTTGGTAAGCTCTAAACAAATAATCCAAAGTATTTTTAATCGTAGCTTGGCCAATAAATTGGTGTCACTCAGATATTGGTTTGGGATTAACTGGCATTGCTGGCCTCTTCACTCCACTTATACATACTTGTAATAAGGTTTTGTAAATAGACTTGGGAGGGTTTTTGTGCAGGTGTAGTTAAAATAGCCTTCATAATTAACGAAGATTTATAACCCAGATTGAATAAACTTTTTAGAACAGCAAAATCCGGAATAATTAACTCTCTACAAACAAATTCTTTGTATAAATGAGTTCATAGATAAATTAACCTTAAAGTTGAGACATTACTAATCGGTAAAGTCTCAAAAAAGTGACCATCAGCATTTTTAACAGCTTGTAAAATAGCCTTAGCAGATTTGTGCCGAAGCAATGCTAAAGAAGTGGTGACCCCAATTTGAGGTGTTTTGAGACATGCCACAAACAAATTTCGTTCTAATTTATCACAAAATCCGTATCAGGCGCTTGATTGACTCAGGGTATATTCATAAATATATATTTTAACCACACCAGTGGTAGGTAAAGCGTGTAAGCATGACCAATAGCAACAGTATCCAATACCATTATTTACTTCAATCGAAACCAAATTGCTCTTTTGACTAACAATTTTTCCTAATAAAAAATCAATCATCTTATTTTTCTATTAAGATGATTGATCAAAATCCTTTTTTTTAAAGATTATTACAATTATGGGCTACGCCATCCACATCGTCATCAGCTTCTAAGCCTTGAATTAATTTTGCCAGTTTAGACAACTGACTATCATTCAAACTAATTGTTTCCTTTGGCACCCATTTGACTTCATTCACCATGAAATGATCAATACCAAAGGTTTCTGACAAAATAGTTTCCACGGCATAAAGCGACTTTGGATGGACTCGAATCAAACCTAGCCCGGTTTCAGAATCATATTCTAAGACAGAAAGATCTACATCAAGCAACGACTCAAACAAAACATCTTCTGTTAAATTGAACTTTTCAAACCGTATTTCACCTGCGCGACTAAATAACCGTGCAACAGAATTATTTTGCCCTAGGGATGCTCCCGCCCGGTTAAATAAAGATTTGATATTAGCTGCTGTACGATTATGATTATCGGTTAAGCAATCCACTAAAATGGCCACTCCGCCTTGGCCATAACCTTCATAGGCAAACTCAGCAAATTTGGCTCCGCTACTTGGGTTAGCAGCTTTTGCGATTATTTTTTGATAATTACTTTTAGGCATATTAGCTGCTTTTGCTTTCGCAATACTAAGCCTTAAAGCAGGATTAGTAGCAATATCACCGCCGCCTTTTTGCACAGCGACAGTAATTTGCTTAGAAATTTTTAAAAACATTTTGGAGCGCAAACTGTCCTGCGCTTCTTTTTTATGCTTGATATTACTAAACTTAGAATGTCCTGACATACAACAATCTGTTTCTAACTATTGATAAATGCATTAATAATGTTAATAAAGAAATAGTAATTAAAATACTTTAATATCATGTAGGTCACGATAAATAATCGAATCACGCAGTTTATGGACCTTATCAGGGTCAGCAATTCGGGTCACAATAGCCATTGCAAAGGCAAAAGTTGTCCCTAAGGATTGACTAGTGATGATGTTTTGATCAACTACAGCCGCAGGCTTAGCTTCATAAAGACCAGTAATTTCAGTAGCTAAATCAGGCCAAACAGTAAAGTGATGATCTGCTAAAATGCCCGCGTGGTGTAAAGCTAGTGGACCAGCACAAATGGCTGCCAGTAATTTTTCGTTTTGATAAAACTTTTTAATGGCAATTAAAGCCTCCGAACAAGCAATAATATTCTGCACACCTTTCGATCCACCCGGAATAATTAAGCAATCAAATTTATCAAAATTTTTAACCTCTTGAATCAGAGTGTTAGCTGTAATAACAACATTTTGACTTGAAGTTACAGCCAAATTATCATGGACACTGATAAGTTCTACTTGTATATTTGCTCGCCCTAACACATCGTGGGTAATAATAACCTCCCCTTCTTCAAAACCATTGCCTAACAGCATTGCCGCTTTTTTCATTTATGACCTCCGTGATTGGTTACTAATGATTATATTTTAACTGAAAAGTGTTATTTTTTATTCAAGACCTCTAAGGGGCGAATTTTTTTAAGGTTAATATAACTACTTATGTAAGTAATTAAATAAATACCAAACACCACAACCGCTACTCCTACTGGTATTCACCAAGTTAAACTAAGGGGCAAAACCCACGAAGTATTGAGGGCTAGCAGACGAACAATATACCGAATCGTAAACCAGCCAATGGGGAAACCAGCGCCAAAAGCACCTAAAATAATCGGAATATACATAGAAGTCACCAAATTAGTAATTTCTTTATCCGAGTAGCCCAGAATTTTTAAGGAACAAATATAAAAGCGATTTTCAGTAATAATTAAATTCGAAGACATCGTGATAATTACAATAGAGGTGACTAAAGCGATCACCGAAAAGAAAATCAGGATAATTTCAATAATAACTGAAATCTGCGCTAAAATTTCCCGAGCATATTTAATGGGTAAAACAGAATTAACTGTGCTGATACCATTTCTTTGGTAAAAATCCCCGGTAGCATTATTTTGATAACCATTTAAGGCAATGGGGGTGAAATCGCCACTTAAGTTAGAAACAGAAGCACTGGCTACTAAATCTTGAATCGTGGAACTATGCGAAAGTTTGTAATTGAAAATAGGATAACAATTATTAAATAGCTGCATTACTTCGATAGCATCCGCATTCTTTTGCTCAACACCTGTTTGCAAAGCTTGGAGAGTGGGAAACTCACCAATTTTTGTAGAAATATTGCGAGCAGGAGGGTTAAGTTTTGGAGAAATGTTACCAGACGATCAGATTGCAGAAAATAATTTGTATAAAGAAACACGGGTCACATTAAACCGCATAATTTTATTAGCATTGTTTTCACTAATAAAGCCTTGTGGTGAGCCATATCCGTTTTGAATACCTACCACTCGAAATCGGACATTATCTTTATCGGTATCTACACTAACAGTATTTTCGTGGATTGCTTGTGCCATGGGTGAGGGTTTTTGGGCGTTTTCACCAGTTGGGGTGGGCGCCTCATAAAGTTTAACGTCGGGTAAGGCGCTAGAATTACTATTATATGCTGCTTTATCCATATAGGCACTCGCCTTCAAATAACCTTCAATGGGGTTTGATGATGATGCTATATTGCCTCATTTTCAATCATTTCTTAGTTCTGATGTATTAGGGTTACTATCCAGATCTGGCAACGAAGGAAAGGCGTATTGATTATTGTTGTGTGCAACATATCCTTTTAGCGTTCGCACCAGAGCATTCAGCGAAATAATACTATTATCAGAAGCTTGTAATTTAACAGCAGCAGAATGGTTAAGAATGACAGGAATTAAATTATTATCATTATTAGGATCAGTAAAAAGACGGTTGTTAATGTTTTTACCTTGATCATTATTTAAATCTAGAAATTGCTGGCTATTTCTGCCATAAACCGAACTTGTTTGCGTGAAAGGCTTATCATTGGTAGAGTTTTGTTGCACGCCTAACAATTTAAAGCTTAAATTATTGGCTGTGACCGGCACATATGTTCCTAGGTAGTCATTTTGTAGACTGAATGGTTCTACATTAAAGCCAACATTAAAGTTAACATTATTTTTAATACCTGTCTTTATAGCTTGCTGAACAAAATAAGGTGAACGCGAATAAGTTGCTTGCATCACGCTAACAGTCGGTCTTCACAGGAAAGTGACATTAAACCAATTAGCCATATCAATTAAATACCTAGCAATGGTATTGGAACTTCATTGGGCAAAAGGTGTTTTACCATCAACGAGTGTTAATATCGCTTGTTGAGCCTCATTACTTTTACTTCCTGGCTTTCCCCCAATGTGATGGTCAATAATGCTCATCGGCTGCAGATAAGTTTGCGATGTTTGGCCTGGTGCTCCATATAAATAATATGACGATTCAAAATTATCTTGTGTAATTTTAGTTGGGGTTCTAAAATCCCCTGGAAAACTAACTTGGTCCGGCGTATCAAATGTACTACCTGTATATAGTGTTGGGTTTAAAGATAAGCTGATAGTGTCGTAATATTTAACATAAAATGTACGCATAATCTTAAATTGTTGTAGTAAGGTTGATTTATTAGATTCAACGGATGGATTCCAAGTTAACCTCCCGGGTGAACTTGAACTGGTAAATCATTTGGCTGTAGGAATGATGGACTGCATAACTGGATTGCTGATTAACTGAGCAAAATCAGGCCACGCAAACTTCATGGTAATTTCAGAAATAGGTATGTTGCCATATGTGACAGGCACAGCATTTTTAACAGCCAATTTAATGCTATCAATGTTAAAAGAACGTCAGGTTAAATTTTGTAAATATTCGGCGCCAGTATCCTGGTTCACAATATCAGGGTTTGCAGTATAGTACTGTTCATTTATATTGCCTTTTTCAAACTGATTAACCAAAGGTACAAGATTCGGCATATAAGGTGTTGTATCGTTAGGTCAAGGCTTAGCGTCTATATTGTAAACCCGGTACATCGATGTTGGTACATTCCATACTGGTGAACTATAATATATCGCTGCTTTATAATCATTACCGCGGTAACTGGCAGCTTCATTTTCTTTAATAATATTAGGTCCAACCAAAGCTAAAGTCACAATTACAGAACCAGCTAGCATAGTAGTGAAAATAGCGGCCATTTTACCTAATGAACTAGTGAAAAAACTAATTTTTAAACGATTTTGGAATGATAAACGAGGCACCCGGTTGGATATTTTTTTAATAAATCCTCCAGCCCCGACACTGCTGCTATTAATCATATCTTCAGCATTAATTAGGTGAATGGGCTTATCAAGAAGCATAATTCACACCAAAATCATTGTGACTGCAGACAAAACAATAAAAGAGACAATAATACTAAAAAACCAGCTGAATCAATCAAAATAAAAACCACTAAACGATAAATTGAAATACTGGTTAAAAATTTGCACTGGGAAAAACTGCAGTCCCACCCCAATTAAAAAGCCAATTGTACCACCAATTAAACTAATCATCATAGGATAAGCAAAAAAAGGCAGCATAAGATTAATTTTGCTGTGACCTAAAGCTTTTAAAATTCCAATTTGTCGACGGGAATTGTCAATTCTCTTTTTAGTAGCAATTAACATCGTAACAACCGCTATTGACAACACAAAAACAATTAAAAATCCTAGGAAATATTGATAAGCTTTAATAACTTGTACAATTAAATTAGTACGGGAATTAAACTGATAATTTGGGTCACCACGAGCAAATAGAAAATTACTATTATTAGGATTAGAATTATTAAATTGGAAATTATAACTTTGACCATACTGATTCATCCGAAAACCAGACTGCAGTTTTGCGTTCACGCTTGCTAAAAACTGTTTTTGTGATTCACTAAATGATGAATTAAATTTACCCACATAGTAAATTTCCTCACCACCACTATTATTTTCTACATCAAGGTCATGGGCGCCATTATATACCCAAGCATTATTAGCAGCAGAGTAATCAAACCCTAAACTATAATTATCTATATACGCAACCCCTTGGTTTTCCTTATTAGGAATAGTAGCTGTGGTGTTTAAAATAGGTGATATCATATCTGCTGATACCCCAAAGCCTTTAACTTGAAACCAACTAAAATTACTATAAGCAGAAGATTTTAGTCATGCAGCAAACCCTTGGGGAAATTGTGCGGGTAACTGAATTTTAGGATTATCTTTTACTAGAATCGAACTACCATAAATGTCTGGCTGCAGCCTCACAATATCACCAATTTGAATATGGTTATCAGCAGCGAACTGCTGATTAAAAATAATACCAAAGTTATTCTTACCGGTTTTTAGATAGCTCTGAAGTTGTTGCCCTTTGGTAATAATTAATTTATCAATAGTTTGCAACGGACTATAACCAATTACCTTAATTTCCTTAGCTGAATTATCCAAGTAATTGTCGCGAGTATCTACTCGATCAATGGAGGCCATAGCAGAACCAGATTGCTGAAAATTCTGACTTGCAAGTGCTAGTGCTCTTTGCTTGGTGAGAATATCTGTCTCACCTGAAGGAGCAGTAAGGCGCACTGGTAAACTCTTGGGAGGGGTAACTATGGTTGATCCAAAGCTAGCAGTGGCTGTTACATTAATGTTTTTTAGTGGCTGTAATGGCATTGAAGCAGTGAACTGAACGGCAGCTAAATCTGATGCTTGTAAGGCATAATTATTAGGATCATTAGCAATTGCTGTTCTTATAGCTTGCAAAACAGCAAAATTATTACTCACAGATCTAGGGGTATCAAAAGCAATTTTAACTGGATCATTTGTATTATTTTTAATATTTCTTAGAATCTGTGCAGGAGTTGTTAATGATGCAGCAATCGTAACTTTTAAATTAACTACTACCGTTGTAGGGGGCTGGCTACCATTTTTAACCGTAATGGTCGCTTTCACATCTTCAGCTGTTACTGTTTTTAAATCATCACCACTAAAAGTCACATATTGTGATCACGCTTCAGGTCCTGCATCTTTTAAAATAGGATTGGCATTTTCTAAACTAGCTACTAATTCTGGCTTGTCTTTGGTAACATCAGACGAAGTATTACTTGGTACTCATATATCCTTGTACACAAAGTCATTGGCTAAAGCATCCGCAGATAAATTAGGGAAAGTCACAGATATAGTTTTAGATGCTGTATCACCATTAATATTTGCTGTAACACTTAGATTTTGAGAGCTATCACGTTGTAAAGTAGTTGCGGAAAAAGAAAGCAACCCTACATCTTGCGTAGATATTCAAGGATTAGCAGTTTTAATTGCTTGTTGTAAAGCATACACAGTGTTCAGGTTCCTTGTATTAGGGTTAGCAGCGCCTGATATCGTAATGGAGGCTGTGCGAATTTCGCTCAATAAATTCTGCGCAGGATTATTCGCACCATTGCTAACCCCTAATGTTTGATGGGCACGGTTTAAATAATATTGTTTGTCCCAGGTTTGATTAGTATTGCCAGAAGCTATTTCTTTTTTAGAAATGTTAGCTTGTGATAAATCAGCCACAAAATCATGAATATTAGATTCACGCTTAATAGTGTTATAACCACCAATAATACGAGTGTTAGCAATAAACAATGTGGTCATGACTAGTGCTGATAAGGTCATTAGCACGACAAGACCAATAAGCTGCAGCTTTAAGGCTCATGTTTCCTTGACAGAGTTTTTAAATAATAAAGCCCTTTTTTTAAACTGCCGCTTATTATAAATTGATTGCTCAGTGTCAATCTGCGGTTTGGGTAAAGTTAAATGGTGTTTAATTTGTTGATTTAACTGTTTATTTTTTTTCATAACAGCAAGAAGTATTTCCTTTCTCTAAATAATTAATAAAAAATTAAAGAGAGAAAATGCTACTAGCTGCTCATAAAGTTGATTTATGGAATCGTTTTACCAAAAAAGTGTGACGGATATTCACCATAGTTTGATAAATTCTGCTACATAAATGCTTAACTATTTTATTTAAATAAAGGATTCAACGATTAGTTTGGATATGCAGTAATGTATGCGAGTCATCATCAGCAAGTTTTGTGGTTGTGGCTGTCAAACTAATGCAGTTGTAATTATAATGAAACCACTTAATCAGCAAGCCATAATTAATCGCTACAATAATCACAGCCAAAAAAATTAAACTACTAATTAACAAATACCAAACAATCGCAGAACGTGATATACCAAACCCAGTATTGGCAACCAATTGCGATCAATTCATGTGTCAAAACATTGTCGCCGTTAACCCTAATACCATGCAGCTCATAATTAAAAATAAGTTAATTTGCCGTAATTTGCCCGAAGAATTAATATCGGCGTGAATTTTTGAGTTTGGCAAAGCAGTGGGAAAATATTTACGATTCACAGTAATTAAAATGGATAGAAAAATTCAGTGTCAAATTAAGACTAAACACAATCCTACCGCGACTAAAAATGACCACGAATGAACCAAACTGTAACCAACCCTTATGGTAAACACAAGGCTCAAAAGTCAATTTAAAAACCACAAGCCTATCATAGCCACAAAAGAACCAGAAATGGCCCGGGAATAATGCCTTGATAAACTCGGCTTAGGATTAGCATATTGTAATAGATACAAATGATTATTACTATCTACATCGCACTTTTGCATGGGTTTATTATAGCAGAATGCCCAAAAGTTATTTGATAATACATCTCACCAACTATTAATTACTAGCAATATTAGCGATATTATGATTAAATATACTTACTTTAATACAATCAGTTAAATTAATCTAATATATGAAGGTTTTAAAATATGAACCGTGAGTTAATTAGTTTTAAGATTACCATCACTGTGATAAAAACCATTTTGCTGGTAGCAGCAACCTGAATGTTTTTGTCTTTGTTACTATCCATTACTGACGCTGTCAAGATTAATGATTTTCTGTTTGGTAAAGAAGGCCACTCTCGTAACACAGGAGACTACGGGGTTATTATTACCTTAACCACCTGGTCAGCTTTTTTTGTCCCATTATTAGTGAAAGGTAAATTAGATAAGATTTTTTGTGGTATTTTTCTAAGTACCTTTAGTTTAATCTGTTTTATTGGCACACTAGTAACTTCAGCATCAGCAGCTACTTTTCTAGGATGATCAATTCCTACGCTCGTAATTTTTGCAATCGGTATTCTTTGAATTTTAGAAGGCACTAATGTTATTAACCTCCGCACTGGCGATAGTAGCCACAATGCCCGTCACAAAAACAAATTTCATTACCGTAAAAAGGATGATGAAGAAGATGAAGAAGAAGATAGTCCAAGCCCTACCATACCGACTTTTTAATCACTAGTCTTGGCTAATCACCATTTCAAATGCTTCAATGACATCATCTTGCTTGATGTCATTGAAGTTTTTAATGACAATTCCACACTCTTGCCCGTTAGCAGCTTGCTTGATATCATCTTTTTCATGCTTAAGAGAACCAATTTCACCAGTATAAATAATAATGCCGTTACGCAGCAAATCAACTTGGCTCCCCCGTTTGATAAGGCCATTCATTACTTTGCAACCAGCAATAGTACCAATTTTGGAGTGGAAAAATAGTTTTCGGACTTCTAGAGTCCCAATCACACTTTTGACGTAATTGGGTTCCAACATACCTTGCGCTGCTTTAGTAAGATCTTCAGCTACTTTATATATCACATTGTATAAACGGATTTCAACTTTTTCTTGCATTGCCTTTTTGCGAGCAGTGACTCCACTACCAACATTAAAGCCCACAATAATAGCAGCAGAAGCACTAGCTAACATCACGTCAGATTCAGTAATCCCCCCTACTGCCTGATGAATAATTTTAGTGTTGAAATTTTTCACATTAATTTCGCTAATCACTTTTTGCAAAGCTTGTAAAGTCCCGTAACCGTCCGCTTTAATAATCAAATTCAAGCACAGTTTTTGGTTATCTTCATCTTGCATGCGTTGGTAAACTTCTTCTAAATTAGGTAAGCCAGTTTTACCATCAAGACTTTGACTACTAGATTTTCTTTCGTTTACTATATTACGAGCCAGTTTTTCATCACCGATAACCACAATTTGGGTACCAGCCGGTGGCGGAACATCGAGCCCATGAATAATGACTGGTGTGCTTGGTCCAGCGGTTTGTACCCGCTCAAATTTATCATTAATAATACTTCTAATGTAGCCAATGCTTGTGCCAGCAACCACCACATCTTTGATGTTGATTTGCCCATTCAGCACAATAATAGTTGTCACAACCCCTACGTGTTTATCTAATCGCGATTCTAACACTACCCCTGAGCCTAGCGCATTATAATCAGCAGTTAAGTTATTTAATTCTGCTACCAACAAAATGGCATCCAGCAAATCTTGCAGTCCCTCTTCTTTTAATGCGCTACCTTTAATAATAATCGTGTCCCCACCAAATTCTTCAGCAATTAAATTTTCTTGCGATAGTTCCAAAATAACTTTTTCTGGATCAGCTTCTGGGGTATCCATTTTATTGATAAACACAATAATCGGCACATTAGCAGCCCGAGCATGGCTTATCGCTTCTTTTGTCTGCGCTTTAACTCCGTCTTTAGCACTGACAACCAGCACAACTATATCCGTGATGGCACTACCTTGTGCGCGCATTTCGGTAAAAACAGCATGGCCTGGGGTATCAATAAATGTAATGGATTGATCATCTTGCAGGTTTATAGTATAAGCCCCAATTTGCTGAGTGATGCCACCATGTTCATGTTTCAAAATACTGATATGTCGGTACTTTTCTAAAAGAGTAGTTTTGCCGTGGTCAACGTGACCCATAATAGTTACAATCGGACTACGTTTTTTTTGATGTTTCTTAGCTTGCTTCTCATTAGCCTGATCAACCAAAGAAATATTGTCTGCACTGGTTTTTTGTTCAAAATCAATGCCCATCTCTAAGCAAACTTCTCCGATTTGATCCACAGTGAGTAAAGTTGTTGGCTTAATATCTAAGCCTTGCATGAAAAAATGCTTAGTTATTTCAGCTAAATTTTTATGTAACTGACTAGCTAAATCTTGAACAGTTAAAGGACCAGCACACACAAAAATATTGTCTTGTAAACCAGCCTTAACATTTTTATTAAACTGCGATTTAATAAAATCTGTTTGCTTTTTACTTAGTTCAGATCTTAATTTTTTCTGACTCTGATTCTTTTTGCTGGACATTGCTAAGCTTTTGAATATAATGCTATAAATTTAATATATTTATTACATTATATATTGTTTTATATGCTTTTGAAAAACACAATTAACTTATCATAATTGGATGGTGAGACTTCACATCGGAGAATTTTATTTAAAACCTTATATTTTTGTAAAGCTTTCAAATGGTCATTATCCATGCATATATAGTAACCTCTCCCGTGCAAATTATGCTTATCATCAACAACAATTCTGTTTTGGGGTCGCAAATACACAAATCTTAAAAAATGGTCTTTTGACTTATGCTGGTAGCAGATGACACACTTTCGGATATTATTTATTGGTTTTTTAGATTGCATTTAATTTTCATCAGTGTCTGTGATTGCAGATGAGTTAGTTTCAGCATTGCTTGCTTGCAAATTTTTCATTTTAATGGCGTTGATATTACTTTCCTCTGCAACGGAGGCTGGTCGAAGCGAATGGCGTTTTTGCAAATTATCCTTTAATTCTGCTAAACTGTCTGGGGTTAAATTACCATTTCAAGTAATATTTATGCCTGCTTCTAAAGCTTTTTTGTAGCTAATAATGCGAATCTCACAGTGAGTTAATTGACTAACTAATTTAGCATTATTGTTATGACGACCTGTAGCGAACATAAATTGTTCATCAGGTACCACAATATATGCTACTTTATAATTAACAACTTCGGTTTCTTCATCTTCGCTGGCACTAACAGTGGAATTATCGACCGTGTCTGTTGTTATTAAAATTTCAATCACTTTAGCAGGTGACATAGCATTAATAATGAATTGCTTTAAATCACTATCTCATAAGCAAACATCGATCCGTTCGTTATTTAGTTGGTGAGCAACAGCATTGATACGACTGCCGCGGGGTCCAATACAAGCACCTACCGGATCAACATGCACAAGGTCACTATGAATAGCCACTTTACTACGATAACCTGCTCGGCGTGATACATTTTTAATCTTAATCACTTCTTCCATAATTTCTGGAATTTCTAATTCCATAAGCTTTACCAAAAACCCTTCGCCCACACGTGAACCTTTAATTTGAGAGCTAGTATTATCATCTACTATTTCCTCAGCTAGAAAAGTTATAGGGTCACCAATATAATATCTTTCATTACTAATTAGTTTTGAATAAGGAACAGACGCAAAGGTTTGGTTAACCTTAATCAATAAGGAACGAGGCTCAGTTTGGACCACTTCGCCATACATAATTTCACCCTGACTAGGTAAATATTCATGCACGATGGCTTCTTTTTCTGCTTTACGAATTTGTTGCTTTAAAAGTTGGGCAGCCACGCCAATCGCTACTCGGTTAAATTGTTCCGAGCTAACATTTTCATAATATGTCTTGCTGGCTTCATCATATCGCACCGGAATTTCTGCTGCCAGGTCTGCTTTAAACTCCTTTGCTGTGTAATCTTCCAGAATGCGTTCCACTGTGATGGCTCCGGTTTGCTTGTTAATGTGTACCACTATATCTACATCTTCACCTAATTTACGCTTATAGGCTTTTTCCAAACTATTAATAATGGCTTCGTAAATAAAATCCTTTTTAATGTTTTTTTCTGAAGCAATGGCGTTGATTGCCTCTACAAGTTCTGATTGATTCATAATTGTTCCTTTATCCTTATATTAAATTTTAATTGCGTAATGAGCTTTTTGTATTTGATTGTACTGCCCTGCATATTGTTTCTTTTGCTGTTTGGACCTATACAATATTACAAAAGTTTGTTTATCAAGATTAACAGACAATAGGTCCCCTGTAATAATGTTGTTGAATGGTTTAAGTTCACTGCCAGGACTGTTTAAATGCAATGTAATATAACTCCCAACCGCCTGATATAAATCCTTAAGACTATTAATAGGTTTTTCTAAACCTGCAGATATGATTTCCACACTATAATCTGCATCCAGCAAGGGAGATTGCTCTGTTAATTGTCGGATGGCACGATTCACCATCACTAGGTCTTGCACATTAACAGGTGCATGATCACAATGCTGCACAGTAATTTGCAACACTAATCCAGAATTATATTCAGATTTAACAAACTGCACTCCACAAATCTCAAGATTTTGCTTTTGTCAAAAACTTTTTAATTCTTTTTTTAGTTTGTTTTCAATATTGAGTAAATCCATACTAAAACCATGTAGCTTTCTGATAACTTGCTTTATTAAAATAAGAAGCACATAAAACATGTGCTTCAAAAAGAAATCAATTTAATACTAGCAAATTTATTTTAAAAATCAAGGGTTATTTGCTGAGCGCTTAGATCATCGGTAATATGGAACTGCTCAAAAATTTTAAGATGAGTTTTGGAAACAATGGTACGATTTTTTAAATCTTCAATTGTCGTAAATGGTTTTTTAGCACGAGCTTGCACTATCGAATTGGCTACTGCTATTCCTAAACTATCAATAGCAGATAAAGGCGGTAAAATAGCTTTAGAGCCATCACTGTTATTAATAATAGTAAATTTGTTAGCATGGGACTTGTTAAGATCAATGTTTAGTAATTGGAGTCCTCTAGCAAACATTTCTAAAGCAATTTCATAAATGACAATTAAATCTTGTTGCTTAGCTGTTAATTTATTAGGTCCAAACTTGACACGTTGGTGCTTAGCTAGTGTTTGTAATTGTTTTAAAGTTTCATTTTGGCCTTGAATTAAAGTAGCTAAATCAAATACATCAGTTCTCGTGGAGAAAAAAGTAGCATAGTATTCCGCGGGGTAATAAAATTTAAACCAAGCAATGCGCCAAGCCATCAACACATAAGCTACCGCGTGAGCTTTGGGAAACATATAGCTGATACTCTTGCAGGCATCAACAAATCAATTAGGAACGTTGTGTTGTCCTAACAACTTTAAGTCACCAGGAGTGAGCCCCTCGCCTTTTCGCACTTGCTCCATAATTTTAAATGCATCCACTGGTGGCAATTTTTGGTTAATCAAAAATACCATAATATCATCACGACATGCAATAATTTCTGATAAAGAGCTGGCCCCTGAGCTAACTACTTTTTGTAAATTATTCATTCAAACATTTTTACCATGGCTTAACCCTGAAATTTTCACTAATTCCGCAAAATTAGTTGGTTTGGCTTCGGAAAGTAATCTCCGCACAAAACTAGTACCGAATTCAGGGATGCCTAAAGCTGCATTGGGCTCATTATTAACATCATATGATGAAATATTCAGGCTTTTTCATGACAAAAACAGTTCCATTACTTTAGAGTCCTGGGTAGGAATGAGCTGAGGATTAACAGAAGTTAATTCTTGCAGCATACGCAACGCTGTTGGGTCAACATGCCCTAAAATATCTAGTTTTAAAACATTATCATGGATGGCATTAAAGTCTAGGTGAGTTGTTAGCCAGTTAGAGCTACTATCGTCAGCAGGAAAATTAACAGGAGTAAAATCTTCAACATCAAACGTGGAAGGAATAATAACAATACCGCCCGGGTGTTGACCGGTGGTACGTTTGACCCCTTCACACAATAGCGCTAGTCGTTCAATTTCTGCTTTGTTAGTTGATTCTAATTTTTGATACATGTCTAAATAAATCTTGACATAGCCAAACGCTGTCTTGTTAGCAACAGTAGAAATAGTTCCTGCGCGAAATACATGATCAGTCCCAAAAAGCTCCCTGATGTATTCATGGGCTTGGGACTGATACTCACCAGAAAAATTAAGATCAATATCTGGCACTTTATCACCCTTAAAGCCTAAAAACGTTTCAAAGGGAATGTTTTGCCCATCTTGTTTAAACCAATCACCACATTGGCTACACTTGAGTGGAGGTAAATCAAAGCCGGATTGGTACTTAGCATCAACATTAAAATCACTAATGCCACAATGCGGGCAATAATAATGAGGAGGTAAAGGGTTTACTTCCGTAATATCAGCCAAAGCCGCTACCAGGGAGCTGCCCACTGATCCTCTAGAACCAACTAAATAGCCATCTTTTAGTGAATGTTGCACTAATTTATACGCCATATAATAAATAACAGCATAATGATGGGTATTAATAGCTAAAAATTCTTTTTGCAAACGATCTTTAACAATCACTGGTAAATTCTCACCATATTGCTTAAAGGCTTTTGCATAGCAAATCTTTTTTAATTTTTCAGCAGCATGCGGAATATTGGGGGTGTGTAATTTCGTTTTTATTACCTCAATATTATTTTCAATTTGCTCAGCTATTTTTTGTGAATTATCAATTACAATAGTCTGTACTAATCGATCATCTTTTAGAAAATTGAATGCTGCTAGCATTTCATTAGTACTACGTAAATGCTGGGCGGGACTATCTTGCAAAGGATTTTGATAATTAAATAGTGGGTGAGAAATGCCACCAAGACCTTTAGTCTTGACATAAATATCTCGAATGATATGTTGCTGGGGCAATGCATAGTGGGCATCACTAGTGGCAACCACTAATTTACCAAGCGACTGAGCCACCTTGATAATTCTAGTAATAATAGCATGTAAAGCTTCAGGGGTTAGATTGTGCCTTGACAATAAGTGACTGTAAACCTCGGGTGGTTGGACTTCAATATAGTCATATTTCACCATAGCTTGCCTTAAACGCTCATCACTTTTAGTCATAGCATATTGAAATACTTCACCATTAAAACCAGCAGAACCAATTAAAAGATCCTTACGCATATCATTTAAATAATTTCAGCTAATCTGGGGCGAGCGGTAAAAAAATTTAGTGTGGGATAATGAAATAATTTTAAATAGGGTTTTTAGACCTTTAGCATTTTTTACCAATGCCACAACTTGGCTAGGTCGCATTTTACGATAAACATGCGGCCCATGAATTGTTGGAATATTATCAGCTGTTTTTACATTATGCTCATTTTTCATAATGGCGTATAGGTTTTGATAGACTCGACACAAAACATCAGCATCATAATCAGCCTGGTGGGCCTGATCTTCTTCGTATACTACCCCTAGCTTGCGAGCAATTGTGCCTAATTGGTAATTTTTACTTTGTAAAATTAAAGCGCGGGCAAGCTGCAAAGTATCAATGACAGTATTTGTTAATTGATTGTATTTCAACCGCTTGGCTCAAACCTGTAAAAATTCCATATCAAAATCCGCATTATGTGCCACCAAAACATGATCAGCAATAATTTCCATAATTTTGGGAAAGACCTCTTCAATGGTTGGCGCGTTGGTAAAATCACTTTCCTTTAAGCCGGACAGTTTTTGGACAAATGCGGGTAGTGGTTGCTTGGGTTTAATTAAAAAAGAAATTTTTGTGGGGTTATGATCATATACCCCTTGTGATACTACTGCCCCAAACTGAATAATTTCATCTTGAACAGCATTAAGGCCGGTTGTTTCTAAATCAAAAAAAACATAGGTAGTAGTAGCTAAATCCTGCTGTTGGGGATTAATGCAATAATCAACCGTGTCATAAAAGGCCTCTAATGTAACACCATAAATAGGTTTAATGTCGGGATATAACTGACTGGTACGGTAAATTTCGGGGAAGGCTTGCACATTGATATGATCGGTAAATGCTACAGCATTGTGTCCCAATTTATCTGCTAGTTGGAAATAATCCTGAGGACTACTAACACCATCCATGACACTCATCTTAGTATGAGTGTTCAACTCAACTCTTTTTGATGGCGCAGAATCAACTGGTCAAACTGTAAAGTCAGGAATAATCATGATGCCATTAGCATTTAAGATAAGACTATTAGAATATTTGTCAAGTGATGTTTTACCAACAACTTTTATACAATCTGCTGATTTTAAATGATTGAAAAAAGCGCTCTGCAGATAGTCAAAGCATTTTATATAAAACGAATTAGTCCCATCGTAAATCCCAATTGTGTAAATATAAAAATTTTTACGAGTCATTATTTTTTTAATAATAAAGATTTTGCCTTGGACTACCACCTCCAAATCAGCAGTGGTTAAATCAACCAAATTTTTAAATGGTACGGTTTGTTGCTTGATCTTTTCGACATCTTTTCAAAACTCACTAATATGCGAATTTGGATTAGTTGTAGGTGGTTCATCAATCTGTTCGGTATTTTGGTTTTGGTTTAGTGTTGGAATCTCTTTGGGTATTAATTTATCACTGATTTCAATCTCACCAGTTATTTCACTAAATCCCAGCTGTTTTAAGCAGTTTAGTAAAGCCCCAAAATCAGTTTTGACTAAATCAGCAATGGTGTTACTAGCAACTTTTCAAATTAAATCATGCTGGATAAAATGAATATTTGCTACTTCTAATTTTTGTAAATAACTAGTTTTAAAATCACTGTTGTAATCTAAAATCCCCGTCACATAAGATCTCATCACATCAACTGCACATTGCGGTTTCATAATTTCAATTTTTATTTTAACTGCTAGTTTTTTGTTATTGAGAAGTGCATAAAAGATTTTACAGAACCATTGGGGGTCAAAGGGTTTGGTAATTTTAAGCCTTATATGCCACAAATCTTGACCAGTCACATAAGTAATTTCTTCTGTTTCAATTAAGGCAAGTTGGGAAATAGGACAACTAAGCCCTAAAAAATTTATTAATTTTAGAAAAGATTTGCTTTGCTCCACTACCCTGCCTCTAGATTATCGTTGAAATCACAAACATTACAAAAAATACTAAAAATACTGAATCCAAGCGATCACTCATTCCCCCGTGACCTGGAATTAGGTTGCTAAAATCCTTAATCCCAAATACCCTTTTGGTAGCAGAAAATCACAAATCACCTATAACAGCACATATGGCAAACAAGCAACTCAACGCCGCATACGTAATATACCGCGCAGTTCTACTATTAATCTGGTCGCGTAAAATGACCCAGTTTGCGCTCTGGGCAAAGTTAGCCATTAAAATGGCAAACATAGTTGCTAATCCGCCAGCGATTACACAGCCAATGATGAACCCTTCCCAACTTTTCTTCGGAGAAATGCTGGGCGCCATTTTATGTTTACCAAAACTAATTCCCCCCAAGAAAGCAAAGGTGTCGTTTAACACAGGAATCATAAATAATCATAAAAAAGTTGTTCAACCATAACGGGTGTCATTCAACATAAATTGATTAAAGCTTTTAATCGCTAAATTGATGTACAGCAAAAACAAAAATAGTAAGAAGACCTTTTGGAAGCTAATCTGGTTACTTAATAGTGGAAACAAGAAAAATAAAGCAGTTACTATTACATACATTAAAATAATCATTCATGTCTTTAAGCCAAATCAATTAATTTGATTGTAGAAATAAAAAACCTGTTGATCACGATTCAAAGGTAAAAAATACAAAAAAGTCATCAACAAAGCTGCTATGACAATTACTATCCATGGTCACTTAAGAGCATCAAATGCTTTCATGATCTCCCATATAACCACGCCCAAAATAAAATAATTAAGCAGAATAAAGACAACGTTTGCTGCATCAATCCCTGTTAAGGTTGATCACGCTGTCGCAATACAACCCACAAACAAATATAAGCTTAAGGCCAGAACAAGCGGAATAGTTGATTGGTAGCGTTTTTTAAAATCACTACTAAAAAGTTTATTGACGCTCATCGTCACTCCCTATTCTATTTGCTTGTTAATCAAAAATATGTGTTAAACCAAGGTGGTTGTGCTAATTAAATGGTGGTTAATTCTTTTTCTTTTTTAGCAGTTGCTGTTTGAATTTTAGCTATAAAGTCATCTGTTAAGCGTTGCACTTCTTCTTCGTGAACGGCTTTTTCCCCTTCACTGATGGCAATTTTTTTGATGGCTTGCATAGTAGCACGCCTTTCATTGCGAATTCTAACTTTAAAAGATTCCGCTTCGGTATGCACATCTTTTACAATGGATTTGCGAATGTTTTCTGTTAAAGTCGGAAATTGTAACCGAATTAAATCAGCTTCTTTTTTTAAAGTACAGCGTAAATTTTGCTTACTCAGCGCTTGGTATACAGACGCTAACTGATTACGATCATATGGTTTAATAATTATTTGGTGGGCTTCTGGAATATTGACGCTGGCTAGTTGTTGCATTGGCATTAGCGTACCATAACATTCTACCTTAATGTTAGTTACCAATTCCGGGTGCGGTCGGCCTGTCCGATATTTATGCAGACACAATTCATACCGGTCAAAGATATCAGACATTTTTAATTCAGTGTTTTCGATTAGTTCTTGAATTTCAGTATTCATATGCAGTTATTTTCCCCTAATAAAAGTAAATTGTCCCTGGTGGTGGGCAGCTTTGTACAATCCATTTTGATCATTAATATTAAAGACAATCATGTCTAATTTACCATCTAAAGCTAAAGTTGATGCTGTCTGGTCCATAACATTTAGTTTTAATTTAATTAAGTCTTGCAAACTAATTTCTTGCAGATGCTCAGCGTTTTTATTGGTGCGTGGATCAGCAGTGTAAACTCCGCTCACATTATTTTTAGCCATCATTAACACATCAGCATTCACTTGGATAGCTCGCAAAGAAGCGGCAGAATCAGTGGTAAAGTATGGATGACCAAGTCCGGCTGGCAAAATGACAATATAACCATGGTCTAATTTGTGATTAACTTTTTTATGGTAAAACGGCTCAGATAACTCATTAATTACGAGCGCAGAGCAGACAACTACTTTAGGATGTCCTTGTTTTTTAAGCACCGATTCCAAAGCTAAAGCGTTCATAACAGTAGCTAGCATACCCATATAGTCCCCATTAACCCGGTCCATGCCAATGCCTTTAGCCATTGAACCACGCCATATGTTACCACCACCAATTACCACCGCTACTTCTGTGCCTTCTTTGGTAAGAGCAATAATTTGATCAGCAATATTTTTAATATGATCAGAATTATATAAATCGTGTTTTCCTTTTAAGGCTTCGCCGGATAGTTTAACTAAAATTCTTTTATATCTAGGTTTCATTATTAAAATTATTTATTTTCCTAACATAATTTCATCAATATCATAATTATTTTACACTATCACTATAGAAGAGTATGGACCTTTGAAATCATTCCTGAGCCAAAATTACTTTGGCTCAGCTTTGATAAGACGCTTTAAGGCAATGAGACTGACAGTACTAAAAGTGCAATAAAATCCAAAAATAATCGCGATACTAGCATATAGTTGGCTAGATCTCAATCATGGCACAACAGTACTTTTGCCAAATAGATCAGGGGTGATACCTTGTAAAGCAGAATTATTGTTTCACTTATCAAAAGCCTGGCTAAGGAGAATTTGCGAGGTGGCAAAACTAACCAATAAAAGTAGCTGGCACATAATGGTTAGTAAAACCAATTTTAAGAAAAAGTTTTGTTTAAATGCTGTTTGATTAAGTAATCAACTGCGGGAATAATGCACAGCTACCCACAGCAGCAATGCACTAGCTGTTAGCACAAATCACATTAGCAGAATGGTTATTTCTGCAAATCAGAAAGTGATTTGACCGCCACTATTCGCATTATTGAAAAACACATTAGCTACAGCAGGTGTTTTAAACCAATTGGGATTAGGAAATAAATTAGGATAAATAAAATTAAATTCTAGAAATTTATGTAGATTTGTGCTTGGCAATAAAATAAAAAAGATATATGTTAATGGAAAGGCCAGTAACAATCCTAGCCCCAGCAACATAAAAATAGATAAATTACGATAATCATTGGTAAACCACTTGTGCCATTTTAAGCGTAAGTAACTTAAATTATAATTTTTTGACGCTTCTACAGGTTTTTTAATTTGTCCTTTTAAAGCAAATTGTGAAGAATCAACATATAAAATTTTGCACAATGTGCGTCCAGTGGAAAATCCTACAATCATTAATTGAAAGCCTACGAATAACCATACATATATTGTGGATAGCCATTGAAAATTAAAATTTTTAATAAGCTGGTTACACAAATTGGTCAATTGTTGCTTATCTTGACTACTAATCATCAATTGTTGAATGACTGCTAAAACATTTGTCGAACCTGCACTTTTTAGCGAATTTACTCACGCTGTGAACCAAGAATAATAATACTCTGCAACTCCAATCGTTAAAAAACCACTAATTAAAAAAATAAATATAACAATGATCGTAAAAGAACTTTGGGCTGCTATTTGCCCTCATTTATATTTTAATAAATGCTTAGGTGCATAAAAAAATATAATCAGCATACCAAAGGCTAATGCAAGACTCACAAGACCAGCGCTAATTAAACCAACATAAACATCATAGGAAGGCAGAACAGAAAAGTTGCCCAACCTAGCTAATTGGTTGTGATTAATATTAAGACTATAAATAGTATTGTTAAATAGCTTGAGATTATTATCTGTTAGTGCAAGAACTGCAAAAACAAAAAAAGGCATTGAAAATATTAATAAAATGATTATTAAATAAACTAATTTTGAAAAAGGTTTTTTAGATTCACCCATATTTAATTATCCTTAATTCAATGGTAGACTAAAAAAAATAATTTTACAGAGTAAAATTATTTGGCTGTAGTGCTGTAAACTGACACCTTCTTCTGATGTCTATTAATATGTTCAAATTTAACTTTCCCACTAATAAGGGCATATAAAGTATCGTCTGAACCCTGTCCAACATTATTTCCGGGATGAATTTTTGTGCCGCGCTGGCGGTAGATGATCGTTCCGGCCTTTACAATTTGGCCGTCAGCTGATTTCAAACCAAGGCGGCGACCAGCTGAATCACGCCCGTTGCGTGATGACCCTACCCCTTTTTTACTGGAGAAAAGTTTTAATCCTAAATTATACTTCATCATTTATAGGTACTTCCTTTCATGCTATTGTACTTGAATATTGCTCTGCTAATGTTTTTAATTGCCAATAAACTGTTTCTAAAACAATGGTTAACTGCATTAAGGGAATTGTTACTTCAAGCATAACGTACCCTTCTTCGCATGATATTTTAGCATATTTATGCTGATTATCAATTTGATCTATAGCATTGCAAGCACCTGAAGTGATAGCGGTTAGCCCAGCACAAATTAAATCAGACTCAGCAGCATCTGGTGATGCATGTCCTTGACATACAATTTTTCGAATATAGCTTTCAGAACGCTGAATTGTAATATTAACCATTTGAAAGAATTATTTTTTGTTTTTTACCTTAGCAACTGGTTTAGCGGTTTTACTAGGGGCTTGCGCGGGTTTTTTAGTAGTGGTTGTTTTTTTAGCAGCAGTGGGTTTTTTAATGGCTGTTGCTTTTTTAGTAGTAGTAGTTTTTGGAGTAGTGGTAGGTTTTTTAGTCGTTGTTGCTTTTTTAGTAGTGGTTGTTTTTGGAGTAGTGGTAGGTTTTTTAGTCGTTGTTGCTTTTTTAGCCGTAGCTTTTACCACCCCACTACTAGCTGTCTTATTAACATTTGCAGTTGTGGATGCTGAAGTTGCTTTGTTTTTAACAACACTAGTCTTAGCTGTAGTTGAAGTTTTAGCTGTTGATGATTTTTTAGCTTTAACTGGAACTGCTTTTTTTGGTGCAGCAAATTTTCCTGTTAATGAAATAGCCTCAATTTCCACTTCTGTGTAATTTTGACGATGACCTTGTTTACTGTGAGAATCTTTTTTAGGACGATATTTAAAAATAATAATTTTTCTTTGACGACCGTGCTTAACCACTTTGCCCTTTACTTTAGCAGATTTTAACAAGGGTTCTCCTACCTTGTCATCTACCATTAGTACTTCTTCAAAAATAACACTTTTCCCGGGCTCAATCGCAAGTTTTTCAACATATATGTGCTTACCTTTAGCAACTCGCAATTGTTTTCCACCAGTTTTAATAATTGCAAAATCTGACATTTTTGCTCCGAACATAATTCTTACATTAATAAAATTTAATAAAATATTTTGATTATAGCCTAATAAGCTTACTAAATACGAATAATAATTATACCAAAAAATATCCCCTTGATAAATGCCAATAATACTTGTCCGGGGGGTGTTTGGACCATTAAATTATTTGGTGTCAATGGACGCAGGTGATTCAGTCGTTTTATCAGCACCCATGTTATTTTTAGGGAAAGGAATCACGTTACGAATATTATCGTCATTAACAAGTAACATGGTTATACGATCAATACCCAGGGCAATACCACCGTGTTCAGGAGTACCGTATTTTAAAGCTTCTATAAATCAACCAAAACGATCAGATATAGCTTGATCAGACATACCTAGGAGTTTAAATACGGTAACCTGCATATCAGCTTCATTAATGCGGAGACTACCACCCCCTACTTCATAACCATTGATAACTAAGTCATAAGCTTCTGCTCGCATAGTAGCATAATTAGTTTTATCAACTAACAAGTGCTTACTTTGTGGCTTAGTAAATGGGTGGTGTAAGGCTACATAGCGTTTTTCTTGCTCGCTGTATTCGAACAAAGGAGCATCAATTACCCAAGCAAATTTATATAAATCAGGATCAAACTGATACAGCATTTGCGCTACTTTAGAACGAATCGCACCTAAAGCGCAACTAGCTAAGTGATATTTATCTGCCACCAAGCAAAAAGTACCAGCTTGGTGCTTAGCATTTAATTGGCTGAGTAGTTGTTGGCGCTCTGCTTCTGATAGTTGTTTAGCTAGAGAGCCCGTCCAGACTTGTTTATCATCAATTTTTACAATAAACAAACCAGTGCCATATTGTTGAGCGACCGTTTGTAAATCTTTAATTTGAGAACTAATTAGCATGGATGGCACAAACATAGCTTTAATAGTTAAACCAGCATTAATGAATTTCTGCAAAAAAGATGAACTAGTGTTGCTAAAAATACTCTCCACATTAAATAGTTTGTTATCAAAGCGCAGGTCAGGTTTGTCTGTACCATATTTATCAATTGCGTCAGCATAGCTAATGTGCATAAATGATTGAGGAATATCAATGTTTTTAATGGTTTTTCATATACATCTGCATAATTGTTCAATGAGTGTCTGCACACCTTTTACAGTTGCTCATGTCATTTCCACGTCTAACTGACTAAATTCGGGCTGACGATCAGAGCGAAAATCTTCATCTCTAAAACAGCGGGCAATTTGATAATAATTACCCAATCCACCAATCATCAGCATTTGTTTATACAACTGCGGTGATTGTGCTAAAGCATAATATTTACCAGGTAATAAACGGGATGGTACAACAAAGTTTCTGGCGCCTTCAGGAGTGGGAGCACTTAAAATGGGAGTCTCTAAATTCAAAAAATCATTATTATGGAAAAAATTATGGATTAAATATAATAGCTGACTTTTAACCTTTAAATTATGCTGCAATTGCGCTCTTCTTAAGTCTAGGTAACGGTATTTTAAACGTGTCGCCTCACTGGTAGCGCCTTTACTATTGATGGTAAAAGGCAGTTCTTTGGCACGACTAAGAATATGACATTGGTGTGCTAGAATTTCGATTGCCCCTGTAGCGAGATGTTTATTTGCTTGTTTCTTTGCCTGCACCAATCCAATAATATGCACAACATCTTCCGTTCTCACTTTTTTTAATTGGTCAAAATTATCAAGTGTACGATTACAAATAATTTGGGTGATGCCTCATTGGTCCCGCAAATCAATAAAAATTAAATTACCCAATAAACGCACATTGTTAACTCACCCATGCAATGATACTTGCTGTCCAGTATGTGCTAATCTTAATTGACCACAATTATATTTTTTTACCATTTTGTAAAACCGTCTTTAAATCCTTGAATGATACAACTTGACTTGTCTTATTGTTGTTGTTTTTGAGTTGCATAGTTTGTGTTTTTAATTCTTCGTTGCCCACAATCACTAAATAAAGTGCTTGGCGGCGATCAGCCATCCGAAACTGCTGCTTCAGTTTACCACCAGCATAATTAATAATGGTTTTATATCCACAACCAAACCGTAGTTCTTGAGCTATTTGAGCAGCATAATTCATTAATTGCCTATCATTAGACAAAGGTAAAATCATAAAATCTAGTTGATTTAAGGCAAATAATTTATCTGCTGCTGCTGAAGCCATAAGTAATCTTTCAATACCAATCGCAAACCCAATGGCATCAGATTGCACACTAGGATCTAAAAAATTAACCAGCCTATCATAATGTCCGCCGCCAATTATACTGGCAGCAAGTTCCCCTGGCCGATTCTTAAGGTTAAGTTCAAACACCAGTCCATTATAGTAATCTAATCCTCGTACCAGACGACGATTAATTTCATACTGAATGTTCCAATCATCCAAACAGGTAGTAAGATCTTTGAAATATTGTTGCTCATGTTCGGTCAAATAATTAGTCATATCTGGAATATGGCTAAAGATTAACTGGTCAACCTTGCAGTCTAAAATTCGTAGAGGATTTTTTTTAATGCGACGGAGGCAATCTGCGCACAATTTTTGATTATTAACACTCGCAATTAAATCATTAATGTATTTTGATCGTTGTGAACCAGTGGGTAAAAAATTAATTTCTAGTACAAAATCTTTAACTTGACACTTGTGCAAAATATCTGATGCTAATTTTAAAACCTCACAATCTTGATAATAAGATTTAGGCCCAAACAGTTCCACCCCAAATTGAAAAAATTGCCTCATGCGTCCTGCCTGAGGTCGCTCGTAGCGAAACATCGGACCAAAATAACACATTTTTATAGGTAAAGCTTCAGTTAATAGAAGTTTATTTTCTATTACAGCCCTTGTTATACCAGCAGTCGCTTCTGGCCGCAAAACAAAAGCCCTTTGTTTGCGGTCTTGCAGCTCAAACATTTCTTTTTGCACTATATCAGTATTACCGCCCACCCCTCTTTTAAATAGCTGTTTGGACTCATATAAGGGGGTAGAAATGAACTGAAAATTATAGCTAGCAGCTATATCTATAAGTAAAGATTGCAAATTATATAATTTAACCCCTTCTGATTTTAGTCAATCTATTGTGCCTCGGGGCTTGATGATACTCTTCAAAATAAGAAATCCGTTTCAGTGATTTTATGTAATGATTATAAATGATTTTCCCTCTGCAATTAAAGGATATTACAGACTATCCTGCAGGAGCTTTTTTAGCAGTGTATTCCGAACAGGCATAGAATTATGAGCTGCATAACTCAGTAGCACGCGACTGCCCACGAGATATAATTTTTCAGATGCTCTACTAATAGCTGTATAAATTAATTCTCGGTTAATTAAAATTTTATGCAACCGATCCAAAATTAAAATGACATGCTTATATTCAGAGCCTTGACTTTTATGTACTGTAATAGCATATGCTAATCTTAACTCTGATAAGTCTGATCGTTTATAGCGAACAATTCTGGGTTTACCCTGACTTAATAAAGGAGGATATTGTGCTTCTATACACCAATCTTGCATATTACTTTTTTCGGCTAAATGTTTGACCTTGCGAACTTTACCAATATCTCCATTAAAAACATTTAATAAAGTATTATTTTTAATGTGCATAATTTTATCATTCGGTCCCACGTATTGGTTGCTGAGTGGTAATTTTAAAAATGTTTTGGTATCGACTGGGTTCACCATTTTTTGAATAGTACTATTAATAATCTCAATTCCCGCACCTCTTTTTTTCAAAGGAGCAATAATTTGCACATCATTCATGCAATTTACTGCAGCAGTCTGTTCAAGGTGTTCATAGATTTTTTCTACATTAGTAAGAATTGATTGAGAGTCAGTTACTTCTATTTGCTCAATAGCATTACCAAAATCAATTTCCTCTGAAAAGTCTTGATTAATAACTTTTTGAGCTAATTCACTTATTTCTAGGGATGCTTCTTGTCGGTAATTATGATTTAAATAAGTAATTGGAAAGACATTAGCTCTAATTATGTCAGCAAATAAATTGCCAGGTTCTACGGCAGGGATTTGGTTTACATCACCAATCAAAACAATGTGCCTTAAACAGGGAAATAATTTCAATGTTGCTGCCAGCACTCAGGGAGGCACCATACTCATTTCATCAATCACTAAAACTGTTTCCTTGTAAGTTCCATGAACAGGCGCATCCAACATTTCCTGAATGGGGATTTTGGGGTTTCAGCGAAATAAGGAATGTAATGTCGAAGCATTATGACCAGTTTTATCCGCTAAAGCACTACAAGCCCGGCCTGTTGGAGCACTTAATTGAACAATGGGGCCGTGAAAATGTTGCTCAATAATCTTTAGCAAACCTTTGATAACGGTAGTTTTGCCTGATCCAGGTGGACCACTAATAATGCTTATATTATGCTGCATTGATAAATTAATTGCTTTGAGTTGTTGTTTGTTTAATACAATTTCTTTATTTTGTTGGTCAGAAATGGTTAGCTCTGAAACATGTTGAGACAACAAAATATCTTGATTTAAACAGTTTTTAAAACTATTAATAATCATGTGATTCGCTTTAAACATGTAATATGGAGTTACAACCCCTGTTTCTGAATTATAATCCACTAACGACAGACTACTAGCTTGTTGCAAAATAGCGACTAAATTTTTTTGCTGCACAACATCATATAGTGCAATGTCATCAATGCTAAGCTGACTTCAAAACAAATTGGGATTATCCACATACATAAATGTGTTACCGGTTACAAAGCAATAGCGGTTAATAAAATGACCAACAATATGCGCAATTCTGAACAAACTTTTTTTATTAGAAGGATAAAATAAGCAGTAAATTTGATCAGCTAAAGCAAAGGAAATATATGTTGGCACTAAATTGTAAATGTTGATTTTTAGATTAGTGAAAACTTCACTCGCCAACCCTTCCTGGCTCTTTAGTTTTTCTAATCATAATATACTCACATTATTAGATAACAACATTTTTAATATTGATTGATACATTTTGTAGTTATTCATCAAACGAACTATGCTGTACGCATCTGATTGACTTAAAGATTTTATTTTGCTTAAATGACTAGGGTTTTTTAAAATATTTTCATAAAAAACTGTTTTATATGAATAAAATTCATCAACAATAGCACTTAATAACGAACGATCAAAATGCGTTGGCAAATTATCAGCTAAAAAAGATGCTCAACTTTCTTGATCATCAGAACCAATTAAAGTGTAATAGACTACATCATAGCTGTCGTATTGCTGATTATTTTTAATAGTGAAATTATAAACTTGGTTTTTGTGTAAATTGAATTTCCCGCTTATCTTTAAATCTAGCTTGCCGTGCAGAGGTTTTTCTAATCTAATTAAGGCTAAACACCAAGCTGCGCCGTTAACTGATGGATTACTATTTACATAAAGTACTTTTTTTAATTTTCCTTGTACTTGCAGCAATTCAGACATACTAGAGGTGCTCCAATAAATGGTTATTCCAAAAGACTTTATTAATTTCTCCGCCCCCTAAACACACATTGCCATTGTATAAAACTGCTTCTTGGCCCGGAGTTACAGCTAAAGCTTTGTCATATGTTAAGTGTATTTTCCCTGGACCAAGCACTTTAACTTGAACCGGTATATCTGGTTGACGATAACGAAATTTAACTGATGCTGAAAATACTTTGGGGATGTTTGTGTTAATAAAATTAACTTTAGTAATGATGGCTGAATTAGACCTTAAATATTGGTCTTTTTGTGATTTTGGCGCTACATAAATAATTTTGGCTTTAATATTTTTACCCACTATGTAATACGGTTCGCGTTTACCGCCTAAATTCAATTTTTTTCTTTGCCCAATCGTAAAGTACATCGTGCCAATGTGTTGTCCTTGAATACTTTGATTGGTTATATCAATAATGGGTCCGGGTTGGTTCGGCAAATAATTTTGTAAAAAAGCTGTGAAATTACGTTCTCCAATAAAACAAATACCGGTCGAATCTTTTTTGTCAGCTACCACTAAATTATGCTCGCGGGCAATACGACGAACTGCTTGCTTTTGCAACCCCCCTACCGGGAATTTAATATACTGTAATTGATCCTGGGTTAGTCTCGATAAAAAGTAGGTTTGATCCTTATTCGAGTCAGCAGCTCTTAAGAGTTGGTATTCCTGTATCTCATTATTAAATAAGACCTGAGCATAATGCCCCATCGCAACATAATCAGCTTGTAAGTGCTCACGAGCATACTTTAAAAAAGCATCAAATTTAATCATTTGGTTGCACAACACATCAGGGTTAGGGGTAAAGCCTTCCTTGTAAGAAGCTAAAAAATATTCAAACACATTATCCCAATAAGCTTTCACAAAGTTAACACGATGGACTTTGATATCGAGGGATGTTGCCACCTTTTGCACATCAGATCAATCTTGCGTACCGGAGCATTCCTGGCTAACATTTTTATGACCTAAAATATCATTATTAATAGCACTATCTCAATTTAACATGAAAAGACCCTCCACTATTAACTGCGGGTTCTTTTGCAATAAATTAGCACTAACTGATGAATCAACACCACCAGACATTCCAACAATAACTTTAGATCGCTTATTGGGCATAACTAAAAACACAAGTGATAATATAAATATTCGTAAAAGTAATTATATTTTATATTAAATTGCAGCAAACAACTTAGTAGAAAAAGCAATGATGAAATCTTGGGTTTACAGGTCCGTGCGTGATTAATTAAAATTTAATATTAAAAGCCATGCTAACACTGGCACCGACAGCACCACCAAATGGTAATACATGGAATGTAAAGGATTTTGGTTGACCGCTGACAAAAGGGTTTCCATTAGTAGGAGTGAAGATAGCATTAAGATTATCATCTTTGGATCACACACTATGCATTTGGGCTACTAATTCAGTATATTCTCATGATCCCAAATTAGGGACAGCTTTAATAGCCTTTAACAATGATGGATCTTGAATAAAATACAAAGAGTTAATGCCGTTAGACGGGTCAAATTGGCCAATTCAAGTAGGCGTGATATGAATAGTGATATGATCAAAATGACTAGCTAAAGTAGTGGGTATAGTTTCTCAAGCAATCGAATTATTAGCTACAGTTTGACTATCACTGTCATTGGTTTGCACTTGAATTGAATATACAGACCAGTCTCCTGCAGCTGGCACAGAGGCTTGCGAGAAAGTTAAAGCGGTAAGATCAAAACTATTTAGGGCTGGGTTTTGTTTCTTTAAAACGCCTTTCATAGTAGTGACTGTCGCTGGTCATTTAACATCGCGTTTAACAGTTGGTGGTAAAACAAGTTTAGTGTTTTTTAACTTAGCAATAATAGTTTTAGAATTGTCATGCAAAGTGACTTTAACTATTGTTGATGCAGTTGTTGGTAGAGCGTTGGCTGTCACCACTACACTAACTTGCTGACCGTGCACTAAGGTAGTTACGCCAAAAGACAAATAAGCGATGTCTTGATATGTTAACTTAGGATTAGCTAACGCTAAAGCGTTTTTCAGATTGGTAATCGTAGCAGCATTCGAGGTATCAGGGTTAGTATCTGAAGGAAGACTAATATCTTTATTAGTAATTTTATTAATAATGTTTTGCGAAGGCGAAGGATTGCTATTGGCTTTAAATTGAGTGTTATTTTTTGCTACATGCAGCTTAGAAGCTGCAACTGTAGCATTTTGTGTTTGTGAGACATTAGCGGTGTGACTAGCAATTATCGCACCTGATCCACCTAAACTGGTTACTGCAAGAGCAGTTAATAAATCTTTAATCATGATGTTCTCGTTTCTATTCTATTTTCTAAAAAGGTTCTACCAGAATATTTTTATATACTACATCAGAACTACTTGAAGCAATTTCCAAGGTAATTTTAATATATGTACCGGTTTTTAATACTGATTTAGTTGAAAAATTAATTTGGCCTAAATCCAAAGCTGTCAGGCTAGGGTTGTTAGATTGTAAATTCTGTTTAATTACCTTTTGGGTAGCGGGATTAAACACATTAGGGTTGCATGATTCTTGCAACCTAAATTGGAAAACATGTATTTTATTGGCGATGGCTTGCGCTGAAGTATGGGTAGCAACCTTAAACATGGTTTCAGCTTGATCCTGAGCGGTTGGAGCAAAATGAGCTTGGACATTAACAACATTGTACGGAGTTAATGTTTCAGAACTAGTATAAACAGGATGGAAATCCGCTATGCTAGGTGCAGCAGGATTAAGCTTTTGAAATGCTTGATTCAAAGCCGTAACAGTGGTTGGATCGGAAAAATCAGGATCGGTTCCATTAGGCAGTGTTATATTTAAATTAGTCATCTCATTGATAAATGATGCTGCTGGTACATGAAAAGCTAATAAAATTTTCTTGCTAGCCGTATCTACGGTCCCTTCGCTAGAAGTAACTTGTAAAGACACCACATTGGTTAAAGTTAATGGCTTATCACTTGAAAAGCTCAAGGTTTGTAAATCAGCTGATGTTAGGGTTTCGTTTTGGAGTTGTAGTTGTTTTTTAATAATAGCAATTGTATCTGGATTTTTTAGATCTGGATCCGTCCCAGTTGGCAAATCAACATATGATGAACTCACTTTATTAATAACCTTTTGGGCCAAACTAAGAGATTTAAAATCAGGGGTTAGTGTGGAGTCCAAGGAAGCATCATAGTTCCAATTAGTATGCTCACTAAGCACTAAGGTCGCAGTTGGCAAACTAGGGTGCGTGGTTAATCAGTTATACATTTGGGTAAAGGCACTACTAAAATTGCTATTACCACCTTCAAAGGTAGATCAAGGATCGTCGTACAAAGGCTGCAAAGCTATGCGAGAGCCAATTGGCAAACGATAATTATTATCATAATTAAGTAAATTAAAATAAGAATAATAATCACTATCGTTCAAACCTTGGGCATGCGCTTTTAACCAGTTTAAAGTAATAGATGCCGATGAATATTGATTATGTAGTTCTTTTCATTGACTATATAAACTAGTAGTCCCTTTCACGGTTAGATCTAGCGTGAATGAAGAGTGAAAATACAAGGCCCCCGTTTCGGCGCTTGAGTCTACATCAGATGCATATAACTTACCATAGCCATTAAAAAAAGTTTGATTTTTTTGAGTGTAGTTATGAGTATATGTGGCATTGCCTTTATAACGCTTAAAATTCTGTTGCAAAGATTGCTTAATGTGCGCAGAAGGCAATGATTGCTGACTATGCAATGCTACAAAACCTAATAAGCCACCAGACAAAGGACTTAGTGCAGCAGCACTAACCAGCCAAAAATTTTTCATATTATCTCCTTTTTTGTACATATTAATTTTATCACAACGGCCATCAATAGATTAATTGGGTTGCAAGCATTGTTCATAAGCAATGAAGAGATTAGCATCAAATAAGACTAGTAATTTTGAATCAAAATTTTTTAGCAATTCATTAATTTAAATTTTTACTTCTGCATTTTAAAGGTACTTTTTTTCTTCATCATAAAAATCTAAATATCAAGTAAATGCTTATAAATTACTATTATTTTATTTATAAACACTTAGACATTTACCAAATCAGGGTCATAAATAGTTTTTACTATCAATGTCATAATTAAATTTACAGAGTAGGGTAGGTTTTTTTTCATTTTGCTGATGCTGAAAAAATATAAAATCTCGTAAATATTAGTATAATATTATAGATAGTAGTTAATAAAGCATACAAAAATGCTACAAACTAATAATCATATGCAAATCTCAGGATGGTGCAAAACAATAAAATGAATTCTAAAGAACAAAAAATTCTGCAACTCAAAAATATGGTTTTTATTCGTAGAAGTAAAATCATTTTAGTTTGATTAGCAATATTGATAGCAATTGGTTCAATATTATTAATTGTAGGTAATGAAGTAACGTTTAATGCGCCCGCAGTTGGTGGGACACGTTTGACAAAATGAAGTGCTCAAAAAGGAGGATTGTGGGGAGGTGCTGATCCTAGTCAAGCCGGAACAGCAGGTCAAGCACTATTTGCTGTTGGCACAATTGGAGCTGTAATGCTTATAATATCTGCTATTCTGCTTATTACGCAAATTACTCTATTTATAAAGTACTATTTAATTGATAATCCTGAATATATTTCACCTCAAGGTTGAACAAGTACTCAAATTGTAATAACCTTTCTCCTTTTGATATTTACTATAATTGGAGGAGTCATTGCTTTGGTATTTTATTCATGAGCTCATGAAAATGCACGTAATAGTGAACGCAGGCATAAAGAAACCCTAGAAAAACCCACAACCAAAACAATTAAATCACCTAAATCCAAAAGCATAATCTCAGCGAAAGCTAGAGAGGAAGAATTAGAACTAGAAAAGCAAAAGCTAGAGCTAGAAAAGCAAAAGTTAGAATTGGAGAAAGAAAAATTAAAACTGCAACAACAAAAAAGCCAAAAATAACACCTAAACAAAAAAGTAAGCAAATCATTAAATTTATGATTGTCGTAACTTTATTCTTGCTCGTGGTTGGCTTAATAATGTTCATTGTGGGATTAGTGGCCTATGAAAATGACAAGCCCAAAAATCCTTTAGTGGCACTCACAATAGCGGGTGCAGTTGTTTTTATAGTTGGTTGTATAACAGCATTCACTTCTCTTGGCTATATTGTGCGTTATAAAACACGCTTTGGATCTGGTGCTCAAATTAAAGCCCAAATTAATAGTTTAAGTGATAAAAAAACAACCCACTCAAACCCGCCAGCAAAGCAAGCTAAAATTAAAAGCACCAAAGCGGAAATTGCTCGGTTAAAAGAAGAGATTGCTAATAGCAAATAATTGTTAACCGAAAAATAAAGGCAAAACAAAAACCACAACATAAATTGTGGTTTTTTTTAATTGTAATTTATTAAGGCATAAAAAAACTTAGCAGCGTGCTATTTTTGCAAAATGCTATTTTCGCCTCTATAATGCTTAACTGCTGTGTTCGGGATGGGAACAGGTGTTGCCATTATGATATTGCCACTAAGTAAAGAAATGATAATTGCTCTTTAAAAACTGAATATAGCCATTCACAAACGCACTTATAATTTATAAGCGATAACCTTATTACTAAAGTTAAACCTTACTTCTTAAAAGTCATCGACCGATTAGTATTTGTTAGCTTAACACGTCACCGTGCTTACACACCAAACCTATCAACCTTATAGTCTTTAAGGGGTCTTATTCCTTACGGAAGGGAAATCTCATCTTGAAGGATGCTTCTCGCTTAGATGCTTTCAGCGATTATCATTTCCATACATAACTACCCAGCTATGCCACTGGCGTGACAACTGGCACATCAGAGGTATGTCCATCCCGGTCCTCTCGTACTAGGGACAGCGCTTCTCAAATTTCCTACGCCCACAACAGATAGGGAACAAACTGTCTCACGACGTTCTGAACCCAGCTCGCGTACCGCTTTAATGGGCGAACAGCCCAACCCTTGGAACCGACTTCAGCTCCAGGATGCGATGAGCCGACATCGAGGTGCCAAACCTCCCCGTCGATGTGAACTCTTGGGGGAGATTAGCCTGTTATCCCCAGGGTAACTTTTATCCGTTGAGCGACGGCCCTTCCACACGGGACCGCCGGATCACTAAGTCCTGCTTTCGCATCTGTTCGACTTGTAAGTCTCGCAGTTAAGCACACTTTTACCTTTGCGCTCTACATACGACTTCTAACCGTATTGAGTGTACCTTTGAACGCCTCCGTTACAATTTAGGAGGCGACCGCCCCAGTCAAACTACCCATCAGACACTGTCCTTAATCTGGATAACAGATTCAAGTTAGAATCCAAAAATAACAAGGGTGGTATTCCAAGGACGACTCACCCACCGCTAGCGCGATAGCTTCAAAGTCTCCCACCTATCCTATACATGTTATTCCCGAATTCAATATCAAATTGTAGTAAAGCTCCATGGGGTCTTTCCGTCTAGTTGCGGGTAACCTGCATCTTTACAGGTACTAAAATTTCACCGAGTCTACAGCTGAGACAGCGAAGGGATCATTAAACCTTTCGTGCGGGTCAGAACTTACCTGACAAGGAATTTCGCTACCTTAGGACCGTTATAGTTACGGCCGCCGTTCACCAGGGCTTCAATTTCCTGCTTCATAAATAAATTTATTAACAGGTCCTCTTAACCTTCCGGCACTGGGCAGGTATCACCCCCTATACATCGTCTTGCGACTTAGCAGAGAGCTATGTTTTTGTTAAACAGTTGTCCCTTCCTCTTTTCTGTGGCTCACAAAATGTGAGCACCCCTTCTTGCGAACGTACGGGGTCATTTTGCAGAGTTCCTTAGCTATAGTTGTCTCGCTTGCCTTAGGATATTCTCCTTGAACACGTGTGTTCGTTCTCGGTACAGGTACCATTGAAATTAACGCTAGAAGCTTTTCTTGGAAGCATGGCGTCTAGTACTTCGCTAATACTCGAAAGTTTCGCTCCCCCACACTTCAAGGTTATGCAACGCGGATTTACCTACGTTACCCTCTTTGTGCTTAGCCTGGAATCCAATAACCAGGATACTATAGCCTTCTCCGTCACTCCATCACTTTCAATGATAGTACAGGAATATCAACCTGTTGTCCATCGACTACGCTTTTCAGCCTCGCCTTAGGCCCTGACTAACCCTGGGAGGACGAACCTTGCCCAGGAAACCTTGTTCAATCGGCATAAAGGATTCTCACCTTTAATCGTTACTCATGCCGGCATTCTCACTTCTAAGCGGTCCAGTAGTCCTCACGGTCTACCTTCACCCCCCTTAGAACGCTCCCCTACCGCCCACAGAATGGACCCATAGCTTCGGTATTATTCTTAAGCCCCGGTACATTTTCAGCGCAGAATCATTTGACTAGTGAGCTGTTACGCGATCTTTAAATGATGGCTGCTTCTAAGCCAACATCCTAGCTGTTTAAACAATTCTACCACTTTACACACTTAGAATAAATTTGGGGACCTTAGCTGATGGTCTGGGCTGTTTCCCTCGCGTACATGGACCTTATCACCCACGTACTAACTGCCAAACATGCTAACAATGGCATTCGGAGTTTAATTATATTCAGTACCCCTAGATGGGGCCATCATACATTCAGTGCTCTACCTCCATTGCGCTAATTTTGACGCTAGCCTTAAAGCTATTTCGGGGAGAACCAGCTATTGCCAGGTCTGATTGGAATTTCACCCCTAGCCACAAGTCATCACCGTGCTTTTCAACGCCCGTGTGTTCGGCCCTCCATTAAGTGTTATCTTAACTTCAGCCTGCTCATGGCTAGATCACCTGGTTTCGGGTCTACTACAACGTACTAAACGCCCTATTAAGGCTCGCTTTCACTGTGGCTCCGTTTTTTAAAACTTAACCTTGCACGCCATAGTAACTCGCCGGCTCATTCTACAAAAGGCACGCTATCACCCATTAACGGGCTCTAACTTCTTGTAGGCACACAGTTTCAGGAACTATTTCACTCCCCTCTCGGGGTACTTTTCACCTTTCCCTCACGGTACTGGTTCACTATCGGTGAATAGGTAGTATTTAGCCTTACGCAGTGGTCTGCGCAGATTCCGACAGAATTTCTCGTGTTCCGCCGTACTCAGGTGTCACTTCATACGAAGATCATTTAATTTCGCTTACGGGGCTATCACCCTCTATGGCATTGTTTCCCAACAATTTCTGCTATTAAATAATTTTGTAACTTCTAAAAAATGATCCTACAACCCCATATAAATATGGTTTGGGCTAATTCGCTTTCGCTCGCCGCTACTTACGAAATCGCATTCGCTTTCTTTTCCTCTAGGTACTAAGATGTTTCAATTCCCTAGGTGTCGCTTCTTTACAGCTATGAATTCACTGTAAGATAGTAAAACATAACATTTTACTGGGTTGCCCCATTCAGAAATTTCCGGATCAAAGTCTATTTCCGACTAACCGAAACTTATCGCAGGTAATCACGTCTTTCGTCGCCTCCTATTCCCAAGGCATTCACTGTATGCCCTTATTAACTTTTAAGTTAATAAGTAACGTTTTTTTTGCCTATAATTTACAAGCATAAACATTTGTAAATGAAACTTTAGTTAATTACTATTGAAAATAACAATTTTCTAAAATTTTGATGTCTATATTCAGTTGTCAAAGAACAATTACCAGCATGCTCTTTGAAAACTGAATAAAATCTCCTCTGACTTAAATCTGTCTAGCTAAATCTAAGGTGTTTATATAAAACTCCATAGAAAGGAGGTGATCCATCCCCACGTTCCCGTAGGGATACCTTGTTACGACTTCACCCTAATCGCTAATCCTGCCTTGGGCAGCTTCCTCATATAAGATTAAAAATCTGTCATGTTAGAATACTGACTTCTGGCATTATCAACTCTCATGGTGTGACGGGCGGTGTGTACAAGACCCGAGAACGTATTCACCGCAACATAGCTGATTTGCGATTACTAGCGATTCCGGCTTCATGAAGTCGAGTTGCAGACTTCAATCCGAACTGAGACCAACTTTTTCAGATTAGCTCCCCTTCACAAGATTGCGACTGATTGTATTGGCCATTGTAGCACGTGTGTAGCCCAGGGCATAAGGGGCATGATGATTTGACGTCATCCTCACCTTCCTCTAGCTTAAACTAGCAGTCTCGCTAAGGTAACTCAACTGAATGGAGTAATTAACGACAAGGGTTGCGCTCGTTACTGGACTTAACCAAACACCTCACGGCACGAGCTGACGACAACCATGCACCACCTGTATCAATGTTAACCTCTAATATATCTCTATATCTTCGCACTGTATGTCAAACCCTGGTAAGGTTCTTCGTGTTGCGTCGAATTAAACCACATGCTCCACCGCTTGTGCGGGTCCCCGTCAATTCCTTTGAGTTTCACTCTTGCGAGCATACTACCCAGGCGGAGTACTTAATGCGTTAGCTGCAGCACCGGTTGAGACCGACACTTAGTACTCATCGTTTACGGCGTGGACTACTAGGGTATCTAATCCTATTTGCTCCCCACGCTTTCGTGCTAAAACGTCAATAACAGGCTGGTTAACCGCTTTCGCCCCTGGTGTTCCTCCATATATCTACGCATTCCACCGCTACATATGGAATTCCATTAACCTCTCCTGCATTCTAGTTCAATAGTTTTCGAGGCATACTGGGGTTAAGCCCCAGCCTTGAACCTCAAACTTATCATACCGTCTAGGCACGCTTTACGCCCAATAAATCCGGATAACGCTTGCCACCTATGTATTACCGCGGCTGCTGGCACATAGTTAGCCGTGACTTTCTAATCAGGTACAGTCATTACTATATCATTTCCTATATAGTGGTTTCTTTCCCAATAACAGATCTTTACAACCCTAAGGCCGTCATCGATCACGCGGCATTGCTCCATCAGACTTTCGTCCATTGTGGAAAATTCCTTACTGCTGCCTCCCGTAGGAGTCCGGGCCGTGTCTCAGTCCCGATGTGGCCGGTCACCCTCTCAGGTCGGCTACGTATCATTGTCTTGGTGAGCCATTACCCCACCAACTAACTAATACGCCGCATTCTCATCCAAAAGCGGTGCAAACGCACCTTTCAATCAATTGTGTTGTCACAGAAGATATTATGCGGTATTAGCAATCGTTTCCAATTGTTATTCCCCACTTTTGGGTAGATTAAATACGTGTTACTCACCCGTTCGCCACTAAACACCGAAGTGTTCCGTTCGACTTGCATGTATTAGGCATGCCGCCAGCGTTAATCCTGAGCCAGGATCAAACTCTCATTAAAAAAGGTTTGATCTAGCTTTTGACAGAATGTATTTAAATCAGAGTCATCATTAATATCAATGATTTTGATTTTATTCAGTTTTCAAAGAACATACTTTAAGATGCCTCATTAAAAGGCCATAACATTATACCAATTCCATAATATTTTTTCTATAAAAAACAATGAAAAAAGTTAAAATAATATACCGGCCTATTACGAAGCGCGAATACAATTTTAACAAAAAAATATCAAAAAATAATATAAAAATATTTTTTTATATTTGCTTTATTTACGTAGTTTTAGTTGTTTAATTAATTTGGTGTAATCATCAACACTAGATTGCTTCAAATACTTCAGCAAGCGTTTACGATGCTCTACCTTTTTTAAAAGGCTACGACGTGTGACAACATCTTTGGTGTGAGTTTTTAAGTGTTCTGTCAACTGAAGAATATCAGCTGTTAAAATAGCAACTTGAACCTCTACAGCACCTGAATCTTTGTCATTAGCACCGTATTTTTTAACTAGTGTAGCTTTTTGTTCTTTACTAACCATATTTCCCTTTATTACTGTAACCTTTTAGACTAAGCAAGTAACCGGGAAAGATACAAGCTTGGTCTAAAATTTAATACCTGTAAATTTTACTTTAATTCATTCTGATTTACAAATTATTGTTTATTTTTTTGAAAATAAAGATAAGCTTGTTGACAATCATTGTGAATTAATAATTTTAATTCATCCATATTATTAACTTTTTGGTTAGCTCTCACATACTTTAAGAAACTGACCTGTAAATTTTGACCATAAAACATCTGATCAAAATTAAGAATGTGTGTTTCCAGCAATAATTTATCATTCACTGTCCAATAACAACTAATGGATGAGTGCCATTTACCTCACAATTTAGCTTTAGTAATATAGATGCCTTCTGGCATTAACAAGGGATGTGTAATTAATTGGTTAGCTGTGGGATAACCTATCTGGGTACCTAATTTTTTGCCTTGAATTACTTTGCTGGTGTGTGTTATTGGCTCAATTAAAAGCTGATTAGCTTGCACAATGGCATGCTCAGCTAACAGTCTTCGAATGAAGGAAGAACTAATTTTTTGGTGGTGATCGTCAGCCACAGTTTGCACAACTGTCACATTAGCAGATTTAAAATATGCTTGTAAATCTGTAATATCTCCCTGTGCCTTATGACCAAATCTAAAATTTTCACCTACGACAATTTTTTGCACATTGAGATGACGTGCAAGATGCTCCATAAATATTTTTTTATCCAAACCAATAGTTTTCGGACTAACAACATAATTAAAATAGTACTCCAGACCTAAATTACGAAAAATAGCTATTTTTTGGTCTTGTTCATAAATAAAATCATGACGTCGCGCATAAAAATCTTTAACTGACATGGAAAGTGTAAATGCCGCTGGGCGAAGATTGTTATGTTTAGCTAGCAATAGTGTTTTTTTAATTAATTGCAGGTGCCCCTGATGAATTCCATCAAACAACCCTATACACATAACCAAGGGTTTATCAATTTTTAAGTGAGCAAAATCACTTACATCTGCAATATTGTATATCTTCATATTATTCTCCAGCAGCTAATATACGACGGCAGTGATACATACTATGTGTTTTATCTACTAAGCTTACCTTGTCATAAATAGCTAGGTAATTACTATTTCTATGTTGTACCACAACAATGTTTGATTTGTAATCCAGCATTACTAATTGTCCACCATTTTTAGCAATTTGATATTGTTGTTGGCTCAGGCTAATAATAGGCCAGCCCCAATTACCAAAAATGTCTTCTCAACCAATAACACTATCCTCATTACTTTTAACAGAATCACTGTAAGACGGTAAGCACCAATTTCCAATTTGGGTGCGACGAAGTGAAAAAGTAGTAGCAGGAGTGTTTAGCAGTGTCCCAATGTCTTGAACTAAGCTTCGAATATATGTTCCTTTACTGCAAATGACTTGAAAATGGACTTGACCTGTTGAGGGATCATAATGCATTAAATTAATATTATGAATTGTTACTCACCTTGGTGGGACATTAATAATTTTATTGTGACGAGCGTATTTATAAAGTGGTTGCCCTTTTCATTTAATTGCAGAAAAAGCAGGCGGAGTTTGTTGATAACTACACCCGTTAAAATGGTTTAAAGCTTTTTCTATCGCTTCTTTGGTAAATATGCTACGCTTTACCAAAGGCACCTTTACAATGGGTTGCCCTGTTATATCGCCAGTGTCGGTCTTTTGATAAAGTTGCATAACAACATCATAGTGCTTATCGGTTGCATTCATCAAAAAATCACTAAGTTTAGTCGCATTATTTAACATGACTATAAGCAATCCTGTTGCAAATGGATCTAAGGTTCCTGCGTGGCCAATTTTTTTAATTCAAGGATGCATTTGTTTAAAGTTGTTAATAAAACGATGCGAGCTAACCCCCGCGGGCTTGTCTAAAAGTAATATGCCTGATGTCAGTAACATATTAGTTACACTCTTTTTAAGGTGGCAATATATGCTTTATTTCAAATAAAAATATGTTTTAAGGCTAACAAACCTGGTTTTGCAATGGATGGAGCCCCTCTTTTAAAATGATTGTTTTTATCGTCGTATGTGTATAGCGGCTTGATGATGATGATGAATAAGTAAAAAATTAAAATCGATGGTGCGCCTAAAACCAGTATTGCGAATGCAGCTTGCCAACGCGATGGTGGACCACCGAATATATAGCTAGTGGATAAAGTAGTATTAAGTGCATAACCCTCTGTGCCGACATATAACAAATTAGTGTTTAGCAACCAGTCATAAATGAAGGCGGTAACAACCATCCCCACCCCGAACAGAAAATTAAGTCTAATGTAATTAACATTATAAGAAGACACGTTGTATAAGTAAAAGAATCAAAAAATTAATAACATCGTGGAATGGTTAAGATAAAAATCATAATAAAAATAATTTTCAGGTCCGTAAAATACTTTAGTGGGACTCATGACTGCCGCAATCGGCAGAGTACCTAACACCGGAAAAGTAATATTGAACAGCTTTTTACTTTTAGTAATAAGCAGCAAAGCTGCTACTATTTCTCCCGCACTGCTAATGTGCAAAGGCGCCCAATTTTGTGGTGGTGACACTGGTGGGTTTTCAAAGTTAGGAGGCGGATTGCCATATTTAGGGGTGACATTATTAAAATCCAACTTAAAAATATTAGTTGTAAAATTATTAGCCACTTTAGGCATCACATCATAAAAATAAATTGTGTGCAAAACGCAATAAACTACAAAAAGGCCTAAATACATGCATCCTAGCACTGTCATTAATTGTCTGTTCAAGGCCAGATACTTATATCAGCGGCGAGCTCAAAACAAGCTACTAAAAAGCACAACAAAAAAAATAATCCCTGCAAATTGCGTTATGCTCCACGGGGTTCAAGCGTAGTAACCTTCTGGTCAAGTTCCGCCAGGGCTAAAGAAACCTCAATTATCAGGATTGTTATTCATTGTTTGGCCTTAACATAATATAAAATTATAGCATACTTATATTTTCAATATATAATAGGAGCAAATAAGCAATATCAGCACAATGAAAACAAACATTAAATCATCGCGTCTTGCTAAGACAATCCAAAAATACATTACAGATTTTTTGCTGCGAGAGCACTCTGAAATATTTACTAAAATCACTATTACGGAAGTAGTCACAACAGGTGATTTAGGAATTGCTACTGTCTATTACACTGTAGCCAAGGACATATCTAGAATCAGCATTGCCCAAAAGATGAATAAAATTAAAAATGCCGTACGCAACGACATTGCTCACAAGCTAAAAATTAAGCAATGCCCGCAAATTATTTTTCAATATGATAAATTAATTGAATCAGCTAATCGTATTGAAAGCTTAATTCGGGAAAACAAAAATAGTGAAGATTAACAATCCTTAACAGCCTTATGATAAGCTAACATGACATTGTTAATGAGGTTGAGCACTGTTAGTCGCCCAACCCCGCCGGGTACAGGGCTAATATAAGACGCTTTGTTTTTTATTGCGTCATCTCACAGTACATCCCCATAAACCTTGTTATGTTGGTAGGAAGTGCCAACATCTAAAATGATAACCTGTGGTTTAACCATAGCGGCTGTAATTAAATTTCTTACACCAGCAGCCGTAATGACAACATCACCCTGTTGGGTGTAAAAACCAAGATTTGGGGTAAATTTATTGCAACTGATGACAGTCATACCTTGGTTAATCAATCAATTAACAACTGGTTTACCGACGATATTACTTTGACCGATTACGACAGCTGTTTTCCCCACCCATTTTTGCTGGAAACTATTCAAGAGGTTTTTAATACTGCTTAGGGCACCTGAATGAAAACCATCGCTACTACCTAGTGCTAATTTTCCTAAGTTAAGCGCTGTGAGTCCATCCACATCTTTATGTACATCAACGCTGTTGATTGCACTATATTCATCTATGTGCGATGGTAATGGCAATTGAACAATAATGCCATCAACCTTGTCATCATTATTAAAATGCTGAATGTTAGTAATTAATTGTTTTTGAGATGTCGTAGCTGGTAATTGAATGTGCTCACACAAAATGCCAATTTCACGGCAAAGATTAATTTTTTTACTAATGTAAACATTACTAGCTGTTTGATTACCGACCTGAAAAATAACTAATTGCGGAATGCGTTGGTTATTGGCTTTTAATTGACTAATGCGACTTTGGTGTTGCTGCACTTTATTAGCAATGTGTTTAGCGATATTAATCATTACTTTTTAAATGTTTTAATCGTTGGGGCTGATATCAATTGGTTCTTCGACATTGCCTGTTGGGGTAGAATCAGTGTCGCTATTACCTGTGAGGTCAACCTCTTCTTCTAGTTCAGGAAAGTCAGATGTTATTTTATTATTAGCAGTTTTGCCAGTCACCCCTTTAAACACTGAATCAGCAATGGCAGCTAGGTTAGACAAATTTTGTAATTCTGATGGGATAATGATTTTCGTACTATTACCATTAGCTACTTGTTCTAGAGCAGCAAAACTACGTAGTTTTAGAGCAGCTGGCGAAGGATTAGCTTCGTTAATAATCGCAATTGACTTAGCCAAGGCTTCTTGGTTAACTAGTAGAGCTTTAGCTTTACCAATGGCTTTTTGCACAGTGGCTTCTTTGATTCCTTCCGCTTCTAGAATACGGGCACGTTTAAACCCTTCGGCATTTAAAATATTGGCACGTTTTTCTCGTTCAGCACGCATTTGCTTTTCCATCGCGTTCCGCACATCAACGGGTGGCAAAATATTTTTTACTTCCACCCGAATAACCTTAATTCCTCAAGCATTAGTAGCTTCATCTAGCGAAGCCTGCAATTTAGCGTTAATCTGGTCTCGGGATGTTAAGGTACGATCTAATTCAATATCACCAATTGCATTACGTAAAGTGGTAGCAGTTAAATTTTCAATGGCATAAATAGGACGCTCTACCCCATAGGTGTATAGTTTGCTATCGGTAACCATAAAGAATAACACTGTGTCAATTTCCATCGTAACGTTATCGCGTGTAATAACAGTTTGAGGTTTAAAATTAACGACTTGTTCTTTTAAGCTTATGCGCTTAGCAATGCGATCTACAATGGGGATTTTAAGATGCAGGCCAGTGTCCCACGACTTTAAAAACCGACCTAGTCGTTCGATCACAAAAGAATGTGATTGGGGAACAATTTTAATACCCGTGAACAGGGAAAATAAAATCAAGATTCCTAAAATTGAAAATACAACTATTAATACTATGGAAGTAGTGCTAAGCATTTTAATCTCCGTCTTTTAAATTTCTAACAATGAGGGTTGTCCCCTTGACAGCTTCAACCACAACAATGTCGTTTTTATGTAAATGTTTTTTATTATCGTTATGTTTAATAGACCAGATTATACCAGATATACGGGTATAGCCATCAATCGATAAATTGTCATCACCAGCTAGTTTGGTGATTTTAATTTTACGACCCACAAAGTCATCGATGTTGGTTTTGACAGGTTTAGTCTTGATCAATTTTTTCCTTAATAAAGGATAAAAAATAGCTAGTGTTATCCCACTGATTAACACAAAAGTAATTAATTGAAAATATCATTCAATATTAAAAGCCGCCAGGATAATTGCGCCCACGCTACCTACACTAAACCAAAGCGCAATAAAATTTGTAGCAAAAATTTCGATGCCGATACAGGTGACTGCGATAACACCCCATACGACAATTAAAACAATTTGAACAGTCGTTAAAGAACCCAAATAATTTATATCCAATCTATTAAATAATTATAACTAAATTAATTTTACCTTAAATCAGAAGGTTTTTTATCAGGCTTTAGAGCCAAGTGGCGTTTATGTTCATTCGCTACATGTCAATCATGAATCTTTTTAGCCACAACTGGAGATACTGCTCCCCCTTGTAAATATTTATCAACATCATGATAGGTAAACCCTAGTTCACCCTCATCTGTTTGACCGGGCCATAAATCAGCAGTAGGTTGTGCTTGAATAATAGCTGGAGGAATATGTAACAATTCAGCCATTTTTACCACATCTTGCTTAGCAATGTGAATAAGCGGCACTAAGTCTGCTGCCCCATCTCCATATTTAGTAAAGTAACCTAAGTGCCATTCGGCAGCATTATCAGTGCCAAGGACTAGGTAATTTAACGTTTGAGCTAGGTAGTAAAGAGTAACCATCCGTAGTCTTGCTTTCAAACTACCTCTGGCAACTTCCAAACCATGCTCAGAACTATTTGTTATAGAAGAATCCTTGACATGATGGATAAAAGTATTATATTGAGCGCTTAAATCAACAGTTTTACTATTAAGATTAAGGGTTTGAATGAGCAGATTGGTGTTGTGTAGTGTTTCTGCTGATGAAAAGCACGGTAAAGACACCACTAAGTAATTATTGGGACAGGCTTGTTGGGCCAAAGCCGCTACCACAGCAGAATCTATTCCGCCTGATACTCCTACCACAACACCTTGCAATTTAGACTCCGCAACCTGCTGTTTAATTCATTTAACTAGATAATTTTTATAGTTTTCAATATTCATATAAATCATTCCTTCCAGCGCTTTTTAGTTTTTGTGATATTAGCAACAATAATTAAATTTCTAAATTATTACCTACAAAACTCCAGTATCACTAAACTAAATCATGATTAGTTCATGTCAATGATTGATTTTTGATAATAATCTCATCATTTTCTTGTGGCTTATATTCCTCTATTTTTTGGATCAAACCTAGTGCAAAGGCCTTTTTTTTAAACATTAATCAATTATCATAGGTAGTGATGGGATATTTATTATACAGTTGGTCAATAGTAGCCCCACTGACCCGTCAAGCGTTATTCCTGATTTTCTCAATAATAAATTCAATAGTGGGCGCTTCAAATTTATATAGACGAGGCGGTGCTAAATCTTCAGCAGCCACAAAAGAATCTGTTTTGTGCTCCATGACACAATTTCATAATATTTCTTTTAAACGTGCTAGATTTTGGTTTTTAAAGGCTGAAACAGCAATAATGGGGATTGATTCCTGTAGTCTGTCCTTAAAATCTGCTAGATTTTCAGCAGTGCCGCTTAAATCCATCTTAGTCGCTACAATGATTTGAGGCTTATTAGATAATGCCTGTGAATACTTTTCTAGCTCTTGTCTAATTATCTGATAATTATCAAAGGGGTTTTTTTGTCCAAAATTGCCACTCATATCAACTAAGTGAGCTAATACTACACACCTTTCAATGTGCTTTAAAAATTGGTGACCAAGTCCTTTACCTAAATTAGCGTTTTCGACAAGGCCCGGTAAATCTGCTATTACAAAGCTCTTAGTGCTAGACAAATGCACCATACCTAGCTGTGGCTGTAAAGTGGTGAAAGCATAATTAGCAGCTTTTGCTTTCGCGTTACTAATGACATTTAAAAGAGTTGATTTACCCGCATTAGGCAACCCTATTAAACCAACATTAGCTAATAATTTAAGATTACACTCAATCTTTAAATGCTGTCCTGGCTCACCATTTTCATAAACACTCGGTGTTTGCTTGCGGGAAGTTGCAAAATGGGCATTACCCTTTCCGCCTTGACCCCCTTTGGCGATTAAATGCACTGCTCCCGAATGTGAAATATCAGCAAGCTGCTTTTGTGATGTTAAATCAATAATCACAGTTCCTACAGGAACATGGATATAAACAGCCTTACCTTCGGCCCCTGTGCGATTAGCAGTGGCGCCATTTTTACCATTATTGCCTTTAATATGAGTGTTATTATGAAGATGAAACAAGGTGTTTAGGTTGGAGTCACCAATAAAGTAAACATCACCCCCTCGTCCACCATCGCCACCTGACGGACCACCCCTCGGCACATAAAGTTCTCTGCGAAAAGCAATTGCTCCCCGGCCACCTGCACCAGCTGTCACTAGAAGGTTAATTTTATCAATAAATTTCATACATTATTCGTGTGGGTTTTTGTTAACGACTTGTAACATTAAGCTTAAGTGTTTGCTTTGTAAAAAGCAAATAAATTGTTCTTGACAGGTTGAACTGAGCTTGTTGCGTAATTATCATAAAAAGCATTTAGAAAATCCCAATTAGCCGCTTGCAGATTGGCTGGTGTATATAACCACTGTGTAAAAGATTCCGCAAATATTTCATTAAACAAACCTGAATCACTTAAGAAACGACCATAGGATCCAGTGCGGCCATAATTACTCCATGTTAAAGCATAAGCAAGAATGTCTCTTTCTTGAGGATTAGCAATAATTGGATCCATACGAGTCCCAAAGAACCTAGGCACATAATCATTCGGACTCACACTGTAAGTGAAAAGTCGTTGGGGGTTGGTCAACCCAGAAGCATCAAAATATTGACGCGATGCTGGTGTTATCCATAGTAAGTTACTAATGGCATGACTTATTTCATGAGCTAACACTTCCATTAAAGAGTTAACAGACCATCACCCTAAACCATACAAAGCATTTATAGTTGATTGCCTCGCAAACACATTGCCATAGAAAACAATTGTTTGCTTATTTTGCCCTGGATTAAAAATATTACTAGCAACAACCCCGGGTTTAGGTGGCTTTGCTGCGAAATCAATAGATTCATATAATTGGCTGACTAATTTGGGGCCCATTAATTGCACAAGACTACCATAAAGTTGCAAAAGTTCGTTAGTTGCCTCTGCTTGTAATTCTGGCGTCTGATATTGATCAATTAATTCTTGGAATTTTAAATCACTAACATTTAAGTAGGGGTTTTCCTTTTTTAGAAAAGGGGCTAATTGATCTAAAGTGGGGAAATCTTTTTGCACTATTTTTTCAGAAGCCATTTGAAATTGTTGAAACTGCTCTTTACTACTAGCTCGTGCCGGATATTGGAATTTGGGTTCTAGGTTTTGAAGCAATTGATTATCAAGATCATTTAATTTTTTATCAGGCAGTTTTCCTCTAATAGCATCGCCATATCGCCCTTTTAGTGTGTTACTTAAAATCGTGTTGTTGTAATGTCGTTGATCAATGCCAGTATATTGTATTTTATTGCCAGTAGGAAAATCTTGTTGATCAGCAAATTTCGCATCTTTGTTGCTGTAAGCTGGTTGCACTGTTTTTGTTCCCGGCACCAGGCTGGTTGGTTTCAATCCGGCTGGTGACAAGCCGGATTGTGGTGATTGCGCTGGCGTTAGCCCGGTTTGTTCAATTGGTTCGATTTGTGTGGTAGTCTTTTCTGAACATCCGATCACCGACAACATACTAGGTCCCGCAACACTAGTTATGGTAAGTGCTAAAAGCAGTTTTTTAAAATTATGAATCATAATCTATCCTTTCTGCATTCACTGGTAAAAAAAGGTCAGATAAAAAGTTAATTACTCCGTCATCATAGTTAGGGTCAATAATAATATCTGCTACCTGCAGCAAAGACTTTTCGGCGTTCCCCACAGCAACCCCAATACCATTTTTACTCACCATTATTATATCATTATTACCGTTGCCAATGGCTAAAACTTGACTGCTAAGGATTTTTTCGCGTTTGCAAATTTCTTCTACCATCACCTGCTTGTTGACCCCTGCCCCAGTAATCTCATAATAGATAAACTCTGGGTGCTTATAGTAGTACATTTCAATGCACAAATTATTCGCCACAAATTTTTGAAATAAAGCAGTTTTTTTAATAGGAACTCATACACCGCATTGATAAAAATGATTCTTATCAGAAAGCCTTTCGTCGGAAAGCTTGTATTGTTGCACCCACGATTGAAATCAACTATTTGTGGCTAAACACGAATTATGAATTAAATTCTCTCCGTTATCTGAAAACACCAAAGCGTGCATATCATTTTTTAAAGTAAAGTCAAACAATGGTTGCACAAAATTGAGATCAATTGTTCTTTCGCAGATAGGCACAAATTCTTGAAAGCTAGACAATACTGACCCGTTATGGCAAATAACATACTTACTTTTTAGGTACTTGCCTAATAAGCCATGGGTAGTTAAAAACCCCCTTCCGGTGGCGGGCACAATCATTAAATCAGGGCGATGTTGTTGTAATAGCTGAAGATTACGACGAGTTTTTAAAGATACTTCCCCATTGTGATCAAGCAGTGTTCCATCTAAATCACAAATAATAAGTTTAATCTTATCTAGTTGAAAGCGACTTTTTTCCAGATCTAAATTTTTATAGTAATTAAACATTAAACTTAGATTTTTAGCGGAATGATCCACAATTTTTACTCCCGTGATAATTCAGCTGATATATACGACTAATAAACTCACCAGTGCTAAGCAAGACCCCACAATAATGGTAGGTAAATTGTTAGCAACTGCTTTGCCGATGATAGCAATTATTGTGCCCATTATAACACAGCTAAAGCACCAAAAATAAAGGTGGAAACGACGATTATTAAATTTATTTAATAATTTCATATTAATATCACGCCATAATTATTCAGTTGAACTGTGTATAATAAACAATAGAATTTTTAATTATTATACAGCACAACCCCTCTTGAATTGAATTTTATGAGCTTAAATTTACCTCTTATTGATATCCTCAATCAAAACTTTATCATGGACCTTAAAAATTTAGATAAGCAAGCTAATCACAGTAAAAGCTCCTTTATCTCTGACATTGTCAATAAAGTTAAAACCACAGAACCTATTGTTAATAACTTTACCCTAATCACTAACTTTATTAATGATCCTAAAAATGCGGAAATGATGCAAAAAAAGCAAGTTTCGCCTAGCGATGAGCGCGCAATGCACACCCTCGTGATTTTTACTAATGCCTATATTAACCTAAATAATCATATTGCTAAATTGATGCAAGATCTTAAAAATGTCACTATCAATGATGTAATTGTCCATATAGCTCATGCTCGGTATGCGGAAATCAAACCACTGTTTAGTAAAAAAGAATACGCAAACGATTACCAAGCTTCTATTCTAAAATTAGTCGATGAAATCCAAGCCAGTGAAAAGGCCCCAGACATTAACCAATTCGAAGCTGAAATTAACCATTTGGTGGCTAATTTTATGATGCGAGTGATAAAAAACAATAAATTAACCAAAGAAGATGATTATCAATTTGCTTTGTTTAGTATTTCTACAGGTATATGTGGTCGTTTATTTAAAGAATTATTTAACATTATGCAGCAAAACCAACATAATGCTGAAAACATTACAAACAATTCAGCCAGTGAAGACGTTAAAACAGCTGATAATAAGCAAAGCCAAGGGAAAGTATTAACCAAAGAAATTCCCGCCAATGGTCCACCAGCTGATTATGTTAAGAAATCAAAACAAAAAACTAATTAATGCTTACACTAAGCAGATAAAATAAAAAACCCTTTTTTAAAGGGTTTTTATTAAAATCAGGTAAGCTATTTTGATTTGACAGGTGGCTTAGCAGTTTTTTTTGCTGGACTAGAAGATACTTTTTTAGTATCATCACCAGTATCATTATCAGCATTTGCTTCCTGGGCAACCCGGTAGTTATATTCCATTATTAGATCAACATTTTGAGCAAAAAATTGCCCCAAAATACTTGTTTGGCGGAATTTAATAGTTTTATCTTGGCGACGTCCTTCGCGGTATTTAAGGATAAATAAATGCTTTTGATCATCTTTTTTAAAATCTATCACATTTCTCAGCAAAATCCGTTCCCCCAAAAAGGAAATTTCACGTTGATCAATGCCAGCGGCAATGTAATGCAAAAAGCAAATAATATAAATGGCTATAGCTAAAACAATAACAAAATTAGCAACAATAAAACCTATTAAACCATTCTGGGTCGGATTGTTATCAATATTCCCAAATCCATATAATCACATAAAAATGACCAATATTACATTAACGACCAGAACAGCAAAGATGGCAACTAATATTTTAGTGTTAACAATTTTAATTTTAAATTTATGTTTCTGGAATATAAAATAGTAAAAACCAAGCGTTAAATTAACAGCTCCAACTAATAACGTTGCCATTACTGTGGCCACTAATAAAGCTCTGGTACCAGAATTAATTAATGCGGCATCCATTATCATAGTATCCTCTAAACTTCTATAATAGCTATTTGTTCTATCATAACACTATGCTTATGTAAAAAATCACTAACTTTAATTTTAGGGTCAGTTACCAATGGCTGGGTTGTTAAGCATATCTCAGCAATTCGTTTATTTAAACGACCTTCTAAAATACGGTTAATAGTGGATTCAGGCTTAGATTTTAGTGCTTCATCGTTTTTTAGTTGCTCTTGGATGATAAGTTTTTCTTCTGCAAGAATTTGTTCATCGATTTGGGCAGGACTAATATAACGAGGACGAATTGCTGCGATGTGCATAGCCACTTCTGAAGCTGATTCAGCGGGTAATTTTCCGCTAAACAAACAAGCTGTTGCCACTTTACCATTAAAGTGGTTATAGACCACTGCTTGTTCTGATGGTTTTTTGAAAATCACTATTAATTTAGAAAGAACAATGTTTTCTTTAAGCACAGCAATCGCACTTTTTAAATGATCAGCCAATGATACTCCATTTTGAGTAATCGCTAGAGCATCAGATATATCATTAGTAGCTGCATCGTGCAGGTATGTCGCTACTTCAGCTGCTAATTTTTTGAAGTGATTATTTCTTGCAACAAAATCTGTTTCACTGTTTAGTACAAACAAAATAATTTTATCATCAAATTTAACAGCTTGCGCTAACCCTTCTGCTGCTAGACGATTAGCTTTAGCAGCAGCTTTCGAAATGCCTTGCTTGCGCAATCATAAAACAGCTTCATCTAAGTTTCCCTCGGTGGCGATTAATGCTTTTTTGCAATTTAACATACCAGCATTAGTCATTTCCCGTAATTTTTTAATTAAACTAGGATTAATTTGCATGTTATTCTCCTTGTACAGCTACCTTGTCATTTTTAATTGTCAATTTTTCTGTTAAATTATTAATTAAAGCTTGTTTTGTGGGGGCAGTTTTAACGTCCACAAGCTTGGCTATATCGCGTAGATCTTTCATTAATAAACTGGCTAGAGTTAAGTTTAAATCATTATCCAAAATTTTAATTTCGTTCAATTTATCTACTACTGCAGAGGTTTTTGTCACAGGTTTTTCTTCTGTTTGTGCAGCCGTAGATTTATGCAAACTCGGATCTACTGGTTTGTTCTCTGCTAAAATTTTTAGCAAAGCATCTTCATACTTAAACACTTTATAATTAGGTTTCAAACTAATTAATTCAGCAGCTTTTAATGCTGTTTTTGATTTTTTACCTTCTTCAATTAAGGCTTTGTAGTTTGATAAATTAACCACTACCTTACTCTTAAGAAAGCTGCTACGATTAACGTTTAAAGGTATCACTGGTTCATAATTCATTTTTTTAGACGGACGCATCATTGTGACCGGACGACGCTTGCTTATACTTTGCTCAATTAATTCTTGGGGTTTTTCGGTTGGTGGATCAAAAGTTAAGCCTGATTGTTCACCGTAGTAATCAACTAGATAATTAGTGATTAAAGCAATTGATTTGTAGAAATCATCATTAGCAGGAATCATGCAATCTAAGACATCAGGGTCTGAATTAGTGTCACACAAGCCAATCACCGGAATATTCAGCTTGCGTGCTTCCGCTACAGCAATCGCCTCGTGGGTAGGATCTATTACAAATAAAGCCTTAGGTAGCTCGCGCATACCCTTAATCCCAGTAAACAATTTTTCTAGTTTAGTTTTTTCTTTTTGAATTTTAAGTTGTTCTTTTTTGGGCAGCAGATTCAACTTCCCTGTTTTAATATCACGGGTAATCTCTCATAGCCGCTTTACCCTCAAATTAACTGTTTTTAAATTAGTTAATGTTCCGCCTAATCAGCGCTCTACAACGTAAAAATTGTCAGAGCGGATAGCCGCATCTTGGATAGCTCATTTAGCTTGATTTTTAGTACCGACAAATAGAATTTTGCCCTTCTTGGTACTCAAATCTTGCAAAAAGGCTTTTGCTTCCTCAATTTTTTGCAGGGTTTTTTCTAGATTTAAAATATAAAGTTTGCGTTTTACCCCATAAATGTAAGGTTTCATTTTAGGGTTTCACTTTTGCTTGTGGTGTCCAAACTGGACACCAGCCGCTCATAACACTTCACGAGTGAGTTCTGTACTCATGTATACTCCAATATTTGTTATAGCCAATACTTAATTCAAAACATAACCACCACAGCTGGCACTAGGTTTGTCATCGTTAAGCATGATTTAATGTTTATAAAATCAGCATTTTGTAAATGCTAAAAAATTATATCAAATATTTATAAAGATGCGAAAATGATTATAAAAAAGCTACTATTATTTACTATTAATCAATAGCATCAAATAGCACTTTAAAATATCTGGTAAATTCTAGTTTATTTTTAAGTGCGTTAAAACAAGACTTGATGTCTAAAAAAAGCAAGTATAGGTTAGTGTCTCGAACAGCAATTTCGGTTTGTAATTTATGAATATCAGTTTTGACAGCCATAAACTTATGAGAAATCGCTTGATAGTCGGCATAAGCTTCAGTCACACCCAAGCTAATTCGCTCTTGCACATCGCTCAAATCACTATCTAATTGATTAATACTTTTGCTTAGCAAAGAAAGTTTTTCAATAACAATTTGTTCTGTTTGATTAGTCATTTAATAAATATTCCTTTTAATAATTAATAACAATCCCTTTCGGACGAGTCACACTCATTAGGGTGTCTTTAATCCCTTGCACCCCTTGGCCAGATTTTTTAACCCCTAGAAAGGGGAAAGAATCAGGGCCACGTTGTGATTTACTATTAAAGTTGATAGTTCCAGCGTCAATAGCATCCGCTAAGCGAAAAGCCTCATTTAAATCTTTTGTATACACAGAAGCTTGTAACCCAAAATCAGAATTATTCGCTACCGCCAGCATTTCAGCTTCATCTTTAACCCGCACAATTGGGATCACTGGACCAAATGGTTCTTCAGTCGCTAGTCGCATTTTTAGAGTAACATGGTCAATAACGGTTGGATAAACCAAATTATCTTCAACCTTATTACCACAGATCAAAGTGGCATTTTGTTTTAGAGCATCAGTAATTAATTCTTGCACGTAGGTCGCTGCTGGTTTTGTTACCAAGGGCACAATGAAATTGTTTTCCAAGCCAGAACCAACTGTTAGTTTTTCAACCAGTGGTTTAAGATAAGTGATTAGCTGATCAGCAACTGATTCAGCCACTACTACTAATTTGATGGCAGTACACCTTTGGCCAGAATAGCTAAGCCCCCCGGCAATAATATCGGCAGCAGCTTTTTTCAGATCAGCTGATTTGCAAACTAACATAGGATCTTTACCACCTAGTTCTAGCACTAAATCAGCATTTTGGTTAATTTTTTTAATACGCTCACCAATATCAACAGAACCCGTAAAAGAAATCAAATTAGACTCATGATGGCCAATTAAAGTATCACCAATATCACGGCCCCTACCAGTCACCACATTAATCACGCCCGCTGGAAAGCCAGATTGATAAAATAATTTCCCAATAAAAGCACCAGTTAAACTACCATTAGTAGCAGGCTTAAACACAACTGTGTTGCCAGTTAATAATGCTGGGGCAATCTTGCTTAGTGCCAAATTAATAGGATAATTAAAAGGTGAAATAGCTAGTACCACACCTTTAGCTACTCGCTTAAAAATACCGATTTTATTTTTAAGATTAAAACCATCACCTGTATATGTTTCGGGATTAAGACGACGTACTTCTTCGATAGTATATTCAATATATTCGATAGTTCTTTGAACTTCAACAACACTATCCTTAAGAGCTTTACCATTCTCAGCAGTGATCGTTTCCGCCATTTCTTGCACATTTTTTGAGAGTAGTGAAATAAATTTTTTCATCAAAGCAATGCGTTGAAATAATGTTTCTTGTTCTCATTTTTTTTGGGTGGTGCGGGCTGCTTGAAACGCTTTATTAATCATATCTTTGTCTAAAGCAGGCACAGAACCCGCCGGCTTAAGATTTAAAGGACTTATAACATCAACATGTTGAGGACAATCAATTAATTCCCCATTGATTAAAGCTAAAAATTTTTTCATACTTTTATTCTCCTGCTAAAATTATGGATTTAATTTCATTCTAGCAAATTATTTATTAATTATATTTTCATACTACCAAAATCAGGCATACGCCCCTGTTTGATATTTTTGGCCATTAAGTCAACCTGTTTTTTAGATCGATTGTAATGATTTATCATAGAGTTGTATTCTTTTTCTGATCGGCCAGAGCCTTTAATAATACGCTGCTTACGATTTAATTGACGTAGCAAATGAATATTTTGCCGCTCTGCTACAGTCATAGATGAAATAAGAATTTGGATCACCCTTAATTTTTCTTCGGTATCAGCGATTTTTTCAGGCGATATTTTGGGCAAACCAGGAATCATGCGGCTAATTTTATTTAAACTGCCAATTTTTTTCATTTGTTTGAGCTGGTTCAGCAAATCTTGCAAATCAAACTGTCCTCGCATCATTCGCTGCATAGTTACTTTCATAGTGCGAGCATCAATAACTTCACTGGCAGTTTCAAATAATGTCTTTAAATCACCCATCCCTAAAATTCGATTTGCCATCCGGTCTGGGTGAAAAATTTGTCAATTCTTAATTTGCTCACCAGTCCCAATAAATTTAATTGGCAAGCCGGTAAGTTGGGTAACTGATAATGCAGCCCCTCCTTTGGCATCACCATCAAGTTTAGTGATAACTACACCCGTAAGTTTAAGCGCTTTATGAAAAGCAGTGACCTGGTTAATAATATCTTGTCCAACCATACCATCTACTACTAGCAAAATTTCCTGAGGCTGAATTTTGTTTCGGATAGTTTTAAGTTCATTCATTAAATCTTCATTGATTTGTAAACGACCAGCTGTGTCAATAATCACCAGGTCATGATGGTTTTTTTCAGCATATTTAAGGGCTTTTTGAGCTGTGGTGACCGGGTTTGATGTGCCCCTTTCAAAGACAGGAATATTGATTTGCTTGCCTAAATCAACTAGCTGGTCAATGGCACCAGGCCGGTAAATATCGCAAGCTACCATTAAAGGTTTTTTGCTTTTCTGCTTGGCAACTAAATTAGCCATTTTAGCAACTGAAGTGGTTTTCCCAGAGCCCTGCAACCCGACAATTAAAATAACTGGCAATCGTCCCTTAATATTTAAATCATTCGTTGCCCCACCAAGAATTTTGAGTATTTCATCATGAACAATTTTGATCATCATTTGACTTGGTTTTAAACGGGAAATCATGACTTCCTGGTTAGCACGTTGTTCAATCGTAGTCATTAAATCATCAACAACAACTTGGTTAACATCAGCTTCCAATAAACAAAGCTTTAATTCAGCAATTGTCTCAGCAATGACTGCCTTGTTCTTCTGTGATTTCTCCATATTTTTACGGATAATTTTTTGCATGCGTGATGCTAGTAAGTCACCAATCATCTAATTTTCCTTAAATAATTTTGGCAGTGCGTCGCACTTCTCTAATTACTGTAACTATAATATCACCTGGTACTTTTTTTTGTTTTTTAATCTTATTTTTAATTTCCTGGGCAATAATATTGCATTGGATATCATCAGTTTTAACTGGATCTACCATAACTTGGATGCGACGACCTGATTGTAAAACATAAGCTGTTTGCACCCCTGGAACAGATTGACAAATTTCTTCCAATTCTTTCATTCTCTCTAGAAAATTTTCGAGATGATTAAACCGGGCGCCTGGTCTAGCCGCAGATAAGGTATCAGCAACAGCAACAATAAATGAATAAGGATTGTCAGCTGGTTCATCACCGTGGTGCGATGCAATGGCGTTAACCACGATCGGATCTTCTTTGTTTTCCAAAGCAATTTGTGTCCCTAGGGTAACGTGAGAACCCTCAGCTTCAAAATCAACTGCTTTACCAATGTCGTGCAGTAAACCAGCTCGCATAGCTATTTTGCCATCTAAATTTAGTTCATGTGCAATTTTACTAGCAATTTTTGCTACTTCAATCGAATGATTAAGGACATTCTGATTAAAACTAGTGCGGTATTTCAAACGTCCAATTAATTTGATTAAGCGTTGGCTAGTTGGAATTAAATCTAAATCTGCAACTACTTGCTGACCAGTTTCGTAAATAATTTTTTCTAATTCTACTCTGGTTTTATTAATTGTGTCTTCAATTCTGACTGGCTGAATACGACCATCAATAATTAATTTTTGCAAAGTTTGCACAGCTATTTCACGACGAATGGGGTCAAAAGAAGAAACACTAACAATGCCTGGAGATTCATCAACAATGATATCTACTCCAGCATATTTTTCCAAGGCTTTAATATTACGCCCATCCTTGCCAATGATATATCCTTTAATGTTATCAGATGGTATTTCCACAATAGTAGTGGTTGAGGAAGCAACTGTTTCAGCAGCATATGTTTCCATAGCCTGCAGCATAATTTCTGTCGCTAGCTTCTTGGCATTCAACTCCAGCTTAGCTTTATGGTTGCGCAAAAACATTTCCCCTTCTTGGGTGGCAGTTTTTTTAATCGCATCTAAAATTTCTGCTTTAGCTTTATCAGGGGTTATTTGTGCCACTTTTACGAGTTTGTCTTGATAAGTGCGTTCTAAATTTTTATTGGAATTAATTAGCTTATCTAAGGTAATTTTCTTCTCAAAAATCTGTTGATTCTGAACTTCTAATTCCTGCTCATTTTTAAATAAGTTGGTTTGCCGTTGTTTCAAGTGGTCGGATTGGGTTAAAAATTCTTGGTTTTTAGCCTTGATCTCCAATTGAATTTGATGCTGTGCTTCTATTAAGTATTTTTCAGCATTTTTTTGGGCAATTTTGGTGGTATTTTCAATATTAATTTGGTTGGCGAGAGTTTGCTTAGAGGCTTCCATCGTAGCATTTTTAATAATACTACGAGCCTCTGTTTGAGCCTGCGCCACAAGCATTTCTGATTTTAAAAGCTTAGTGCCTTTGTAAAAGCGCAAAATACGATTTACGAGGTATCCAAGCAGAGTTCCTGTTGCGAAAAACAGTAGAATCAGCACTACTGCTAATCAAATTTCAATTCTCATTTCTTAATTCCTTTCAAGCAAGTTGGCAAGGAATTAGAGTTTCTTTCAACAATCTCATTATAACATTAATGAAATAATAATCTGGTTATTCTGGCTGACCAACTTGCATTTGAGCTAAAATTTTAGCTTCCACATTTGCCAGTACATCGGGATTACTAGCTAAGAAATTACAGGCTTGGGTTTTTCCTTGCCCTAAACGGTTTCCTTCAAAGGCATATCAAATACCTTTTTTTTCAATCACCTCGTACATAACCCCTAACTGGAGCACTTCTGTGAAATGATCAATGCCCTTACCATAAATTAGTTCTAAAATAACTGTTTTAAAGGGATTGGCTAGTTTATTTTTCACCACTTTAACTTTGATACGGTTGCCGTACACTTCATAATTTTGGATCAGTTTTTCCATAGTACGTACCTCTAATCTAATTGAGGCATAGAATTTTAAGGCTCTGCCCCCACTAGTAGTTTCTGGATTACCAAAGCTAATGTTAATTCGCGATCGCACTTGATTAATAAAAACCAGCAAACAGTTGTTTTCGTGTACCACACTTCTTAATTTCCGTAGGGCTTTCGACATAAGTCGAGCTTGTCCGCCAACACTTGTTTCACTAATGTGCCCTTCTAACTCGGCCTTAGGAACTAGCGCTGCTACACTATCAACGACAATGAGATTAACCTGGTTAGTTTTAATCAGTGTCTCAACTATATCTAATGCTTCCTCACCTGAGTCTGGTTGTCCAATAATTAATGTAGATAAATTAACCCCAAGTTTCTTAGCATAATCAGGATTAAAGGCATGCTCTAAATCAATGAAGACTGCTTGCAAATTACTTTGCTGTGCTTTTGCTACAGCATGTAAAGCTAATGTCGTTTTACCAGAGGCTTCTGGTCCATAAATTTCAATGATCCGACCAAGTGGATATCCCCCAATCCCTAGAGCCTGATCAAGCGCTATACTTCCACTAGAAATAACCTGATAATTATAGTTACCATTATTATTAAGTTGCAGCAAAGCGCCTTTACCATATTTTTGCTCTACCTTACTAATAATATCTTTTATATTATTATCTTGTTTTGGGGTATCACTTTCTGGTGTTTTTTTAGTCATAGCAATGATTTACATCAAACTTTCAGGTTAATTTTGGTTAATTTCTTTTTTATATATAAGCTAACTTACCATTATTCTTTTAAATTGAGAGCATCTAGAAAATAATTAAGGGCTGCAGTCATGGTTTGCTTTTTAGCTGAACTACGCCGTCCTATAAAAGGTTTATTTAAGCAACTTTTGAAAATGTAGATCTGGTTTTGATATAGCATAGCTCAAAAAACTTCTATAGGGTGTTGGTTATTATTAGGTGGTAGATAGCCAGTGCAAGCGATAGCAATATTGGGGGTAAATGTTTTTTGGCAGTCTCATGCCATTAACTCAGCAACTTGCTGGGACACAACGCCATGCTTTTTAATAGCAACAGCTAAGTGCTCCCCACCAAAATGAATTTTTGTCTGATTATTGTAAGCTACTAATCCACCCTGAAAATAACGACTAGCACCGGGTTGGTTAGTAATAGCGCTAGCAAAAGCACCACCCGTGCATGATTCATATACCGCAATAGTCAAGTGGTTTGCTAGCAAAAAATCTGATAAAACATCAAGTTTTTTATTAAAGCTTTGCATTAAAGTAAGTTATAATGAAAAATAAATGGTTTATTATTAGTTTTATTATGCCACAATCCATGACAAGAGTGCTTAAAAGACAACATATCCCTAACATCATAACAGCAATTCGCATCTTGCTCATCCCTGTTATTATTGTCCTGATGTATCCCTTTGGCCGTGATATTTTTTACTCTAGCGGAAGCGGAGCAACAGAATACCACATTAGTATTCGGCAAATTATCGCCGGCATACTGTTTATCATAGCGGTAGTAAGTGATTTACTAGATGGCATGCTAGCAAGACGCTGGGACGCTGTCTCTAAATTTGGTAAATTTTTTGATTCGATTGCTGATAAATTACTATGTAACGCAGTTATTATTATGATGGCAGTCATCAAAGTGCTGCCACCCTGGCTAGCAATCATCCTTGTGTCACGGGATTTCTATTTAGACTTACTAAGACAAATCTTGGGTACTAAAAATATTGTTCTAGCCGCCAGCCAGTGAGGAAGGGTTTCAGCTGCCATTAAAATGGTGGCTTTAATTATCCTATTTTTTGTAGGACCTTGACAATTTATTAACCTTAACCTTTACCACTGAATTAACCAAATATGCTTAATTCCTATCTACATAGCTACATTATTAACGTTGACAGCGGCTTTTGTTTACACAAAGCAACATTGATCCGAATTGGTATCTAAATAAATCCAATACTAAAGCGTTTTTTTTGGCACAGCAAACTATCTTACAGTGTGAATGAACATAGCCAAACGTAGTAAACAGGACTAACCCAGATGGTTGGTTTAGCAAAATTCAATTTTTAGGTTAAAGTGTTTAATCAAATAAAGCGCACAAATGATAACCCACGTTCTGTACTAACATTAGTTAGTTGCTAATTATCTATCTACAGGATGATGATCCTGTTCTAATAACCTTTTACAGTTAATAGATGCCCTTACCAAAATTTAGGTTGCTTGCTTGTGGGGTTTACCCGTTCCATTTTTATAATTTCTTATAAAATTCGTTTCTGTGGCACTTTTACAACAGGTTTTCTTATCAGACGACTTAGAAACACCTTGTAGCCATGATACCAATGGTACCTCTAGAATTATGATTTCTTCTAGCACAAACACTACAGCCTTCTATGACTGTGCAAGCGTGGAGTTTCCTCTACTACAGATATCAGTAGCAGCAATTAGCTTATTTGCACGCAGTAACATTTTATCAAATTTTATTTTTTTTCACTTGTTTTAGCGTGTTGGCGCTGGTTTAATTCATCACCAATTTTTTGCACTCGATCAAGAATTTCACTAGGCGAGATATCAGATTGCTTGATACTATTTAAAATATCGCTATTAACTGAACGTCACATTTCCAGTTTATTATTGTCTAATTTTAACGCTGCATTTTGCTCTTTTAGATAATTAATCTGCTCCTCATATTTTTGGATGTCGGCTGCCATTAATTTATAATCTGACAAAGCTAAATCTAAAAAACTATCAACTTCTTCTGGGTCATATCCATTAGCAGTGGATTTAAATTTTTTATTTAAAATGTCATAATGCGATAATTTAAATTTCATTGGGTGCTAGTGCTCTACAAATTGGAAGGAAATATTATTAATTTACTTAATTATAAAATAAAAAGCCATGAAATTACTATCAGGACTTGGATCGGGATTAGAAGCTTTAATTGACATCTCTATTGATTATTACCAAAAGCATGGTGTGGCACTGATTTGACGTATGAAGCCAACTGTGATTGTTCACCGCTCCCAAAGCTACTTTACCAGTTTTCGGGGCTGCGATTATTACGGGTTACAAGCAGGCCGATATATAGAGTTTGAAGCTAAAAGCACCAGTAAAGATGATTTCCTGATTCGCAATATTAGTGAGCAGCAATACAATCGTCTCAAAATAGTGAATGATCATCAGGGTTGAGCGTTTATTATTGTGCATTATATTAACCAGCAGCTTTACTTCCGCATCCCCTTCTCGTTTATTATGAGTTGCCGTCAGCAGCACATCACCAAATTATCAATAGCGTTACTACAAAAAAAAGGGTATGAAATTAAAATTTCATACCCTTTACATTTGGACTTCTTACGCATCAGCCCAGTTAAACTGGGTTAACTCCTTGGGGACAGTTTTGAGAATTTTTTTTAGTTCCAAAACTAATGTTTGATATGTTCAGTGCTGATTAGATTTTTTAAAATAATTGTTCAAATAGCTGACTGGTACTTGGCCGGCAACCAATTGCACAAGAACTTCTTGTTCTTCCGCTTTTAAAGGTTGGTCAAGAAAGGTTTGCAGGCATTTGATTAATTTTAATTCATCTATTTCGTGCAGCATAGATTTATTCATGCTGGCTAGTAAGCGATTAAACAAAGCAGAAAAATTCATTTCCATGCCCCCACTAGGGTTTTTCACCAACATTAACAAATTTTTTGTTTTCAGACTATTTAAAATTGCATCAATTTTTTTAGTACTGAAATGCGAATAATTGTGCAAAATGTCAGGAGTAATAAAACGATTGTCAGCAGTAGAAAAATGCATAATCAGCAAAATTAAAATTAATTCTTCATCCGTAATGCCGATCTGCTTATAAAAATGCAGTAACAATCGTCATTTATTAATTAAACCGTTGGATAATGGGTCCATAAGAAATTAAACACTAATAATGTGTTTATTTATTTGAGCATTGGTCCTTAAATTTTTTAGAAACCTTAAACTTAACTGCCATAGTAGCAGGAATGTGAATTTTTTGTCCAGTTTGAGGGTTAACACCTTCACGCGCCTTACGTTCTACCATCATAAACTTTCCAAATCCTGGAATCGCAACTTCGCATCCCCCAGTTACTTTGCATGCAATTTTTTCAAAAATGCAAGTAACTAAACGTTCTGCTGCTGCCTTAGATTCGCAACATTCCTTTTCAGCCAAAAAAGCAGCAAGATCTTTTTTACTAAATTTTTCCATTGAGTCCTCCTAAATGGTTCACCCTACTGTGTGTTTTAAAATAATATAGTAGGTTAAAGTCATTTTAACTAACTATTTTTTAAAAAACAATCAAAATGATAAAAAAAATTATTATTTAAGGGGGTTTTTACAAATATACTCATTTATCAATGCTATATATAATTGCGTTTAATAGCAAATATTTTAAAAAGCTAGTTTTAAAGCGCTTTTTTAGACCACAGAGCGTCAAAAGCATCTTTCGCTAAACATTCATTTTGAATAATTTTTTTCAGGTTGCCTAGGATAGGTGTTGTAGGACAATGATCTAAACGGCAGATAACATTTAAAGTGTTTAGCCCTTCCACAGTGATTGTGCTGCTGTCAATCGCTTTGACCCCACAAGAAGCTAATTCCTGCCCAAAACGATAATTGCGCGAATTAACCGAAGTAGTAGTTAAAATAAAATCACCTAAAATAGCTGCTATTGGACTATCCCCTAGATTAATTTTTCATAACTTACCTAGTGTTAGCACCTCTAATCATGCCATAGCAATAAAACTAGATTGCGTGCTAGCGTTGCTATAAAGTTCTGAAACCATTCCTGAAGCCAGTGCCATTACATTTTTATATACACTTATAAAATCACAACTTAATCAATTGTTGGTCGCCTCCGCTTGAATTAAAGTATGGGCAAATAACGCTTTTATCTCGTTGGCATAATCAATATTATTAGCTGCAAATACCATATTAAAAGGGATATCCTTAACAATGTCTTGTGCAAAGGAAGGCCCGTACATGCCGCCTATATTACTGATCAAATGCTTCGGGATAGTTTTAGTTAAAATTTGACTTCAAAATAATTCATTTAATTCTGCAGCATCTGTATTAACACCTTTCGCGCAATTAATTCAATTAACAGGCTGTTTGATAATGGCAGTAACATTATGTATAACCTCTAAAATAAATTTTGATGGCACAGCGATCAGAATATAATTCGCACCAGCCAAAGCTAATTCTAAGTTAGTGGTAGCTGAAACATTACCAGGAATATCAATGTGCTTAAAATATGCTGAATTAATATGGTTATTAATGTCTGCCACTTCAGATTCCACCACTCCATACATAGTGATTTGGTGTTTTTGGCCCAGTAAATAAGCCATCGCTGTCCCGTAAGCCCCTGTTCCTAAAATAGTGATTTTTATATTTTTTTGCATTATTTACTCCGTAAAATAATTCTAACTGGCACTAAATCAAAACCAAATGAAATGCGAATTTGATTAATCAAAAACCTTTTATAAGAAAAGTGTAAAAATCGAGGGTTATTAACAAATAAAACAAAAGTAGGCACTGCTGATCTGATTTGCACACCATAGTATATTCTAAGCACCCCTTCTCGACATAAAGCTGGTGGATTGACCAATTGTGCATTAGTCAGAATTTGATTTAACACCCGGTTTTTAATACTAATTTTTAATTGCGATTGAATCTTGTCAATACTATCCCAAATTTTGTGCAGATTGATTTTAGCTGTTGCAGAAATAAATAAAACCTGTTTTGGCTTAAGAAATTTAAAGTGATTAATAAGTTTTTTTTGGTAACTTGTTTGGTTGGCCTGTGAATGATCTGCAATTAAATCCCATTTATTAGCCACCACTAATACTGGTTTTTGTGCATCAAATGCTAACCCCGCTATGATAGCATCCTGATTAGAAATTTCCTGGGTAATATCAATCACCAGGATTATGATATCAGCGGTTTTTACAGCAATTTGGGCTCGTAAAACACTGTATTTTTCCCGTGCAAATTTCACTTGCTTTGGTCGTTTGATGCCTGCAGTATCAACAATGCTGTATTGTTGACCATTGTGTTTAATATAGGAGTGAACAGGATCTGTGGTGGTACCAGCAATATGTGACACTACCGATCTATTATCTGATACTAATGTGTTAATCAAAGACGATTTACCTACATTGGGACGACCAATAATAACTAATTTTGAGTTATTTGAGGTTTTGTCACTGGTTGCATCACCGGGGGTGTTATTAACCACAGCATCCAATAAAAGATTAATTCCCAAGCCATGCATACCAGAGATGGCAATCGGTTCCCCAAAACCTAGAGCCATATATTCATACAAATTATCTGCATCTGAACTATGATCTGATTTATTAATCACTAAAATAACCCTTTTTTTGGCCTGGTACAGTTTTTGTGCTATATACTGATCGTCGCTGGTCATTAGCTCTTTGGCTGAAACTATAAAAATAATAAGGTCAGCCTCATTGATCGCAATATCAGTTTGTAAAGTGATTAGTTCTTTGAAAGTACTAGACTCTAGGGTCAAACCACCGGTGTCAATTAGTACAAAAGATTTCCCTAACCACTGGGTTTCACCATAAATACGATCTCTTGTACTACCAGGTACGTCATCAGTGATAACTATTCTTTGGGACATGATGCGATTAAAGAGCATTGATTTACCCACGTTAGGTTTTCCCACTATAGCTACAACAGGTTTTCCCATATTGACCTACCCACTACCTATCTTTTTAATAATGTGCTGTAGCAATGTGGCTTCAGTTTCCATAATACTCAGATGAGAATTGTCCAAAAAATAACTGTTTTCTGGAATTTTTAATGGCGCAATCGCACGTTTCTTATCAGCTTGATCTCGAAGCATGATCGAATTGCGAATCATGTTCAAATCGGTCTTATCATTATTAGCGCTCAACTGCAGCCAGCGCCTTTTCGCGCGCTCATCAAGAGAGGCTGTTAAAAATATTTTGCTGGTAGCTGACGGTAAGATAACTGTACCGGCATCTCTACCAACTACAATGGTGTTTTGCTGCAAAGCATATTGGCGCTGCAGCATCGTAAGCTTTGTCCTTACTGCAGGAATGGGAGAAACCAAAGAAGTTTTTTTACTAATGTCTTCCACCTGTAAGTCCTTCACAATTGAAACTTGCGTACCGTTAATCGCGATCATAGCCGGATTTATGAGTTGCACATCGAAATGTTGCAGCGCCCTATTCACAGTTACTAAGTTCTGGGGGTCAATTTTTTGTCAGACACAATACAACGCAAAAGCCCTATAGTGTAAACCAGTATCTAAAAAAGCAGCATTTAATTGATTAGCTAATCATTTACCCACAATGGATTTACCTGATGCTGCTGGACCATCGATTGTTACCTGTCATTTCTTCATATTGTACCTACTTGAAAAATAAAGCTAAACCAAGAAAAATAGCTGTTAATAATAGTAAACCGGGCAAAATAAAAAACACTATTTTACCGCGAATTTTAAATTTACGAATTTTTAGTAATAACTTAGCATTAGTACTGGTGAATTCACCTTGAAAATTTTTAATATCCTGATTGTATTTGGTGTGTGCTTCTTGAAAGTCTTGTTGATCGATGTTTTCTGCACTATCCACAGGTAAACTTTCGTTCATAATTTTTAAATTTTCAGATTCATAGCGCTGATAGTTATTTCAAAGCAAAGTCATTAATTGCTGGTTTTGTTCATAGTTAAACTGGAGATTCTCAACATAACTATGCAATTCTTCAGCATCATAAAATTTAACTCTAAAATGCACATTACGCACCTGTAGCAGATGGTCATTATCGTTTAAAGTGGTGCGCATGGTTGTTAGCATAGCCTCGATGTCATATTCTAGCGGACGGCTATACAGTGAAGTAAAAAAATTATAGTTAACCTTAAAATTATTAATATTAAACGACAGTGCAAAATTTTGTCATTCTTCAATAAATTGATCTGATAAAATCGGTTTAAGCTGCTGGTAAAAATAAGTTAAATTGTCCTGCACAAAAGTAGAATTATCCATTCTTTTGTTGGCATTCGATATGTCTTTGCGATAATTTTTGTATTTGTCTAGCCGACCCGCCATAAATATTTCTGCAATCTATAACCTTTTTGGTATAAAATTCGCTGTTCCTATAAATTGTATCTAAAATACTTCTTAAAATATAATTCTGAGCCAAATTTTCATTATAATAGTCTTAATTAATAAATAACACTAACCATAATGTGCAAAGTAAAATCAGAGTTAACCTATGTCTAATAAATTTTCCAGTGCCAAGCCCTTAATTGTGGAAGCTGTGATCGAAATTCCCAAAGGATCAAGTAATAAATATGAATATAACGCATTAAATCACAAAATTTATTTGGATCGAGTTTTGTATGGTGCTAATTTTTATCCTGGAGAATATGGGTTTGTTCCCAACACTTTAGATTGGGATGGTGATCCCCTTGACGTTATTAGTTTAAGTACTTACCCGACTGTTCCTGGATGTGTAGTTCCGATCAGAATTCTGGGAACCATTAGAATGATTGATGATGGCAGCGTTGACACCAAACTGGTTGGAGTGGTTGCCAATGATCCTAGATTTGATTTTATTAAAACGATTCAGGATTTTCCAGAACACCACCTCAAAGAGATTACTGATTTTTTTAAGAATTACAAAAATCTTCAAGAAAAGGAAGTGCTCATTAATGGGATTGGTGAATTAGAAGAAGCGCATGATGTATTAATCGAATGCCAACAACTCTATCAGAAACATAAAAGCTTAATTTTACAAGGCGACAAAGCAGCTTTAGAAGCAGCGTTAAAAGCTAGTTAGCCCCCCGATTTTTTATTCAATTACCTGAGTAATAACTTGAAAACGTTTTTCTATTAACGCAAATAAGCAAAATTCAAAAATATATTTCGCTAATAGTACACCAAATAAAATGGCCCATACCGCAAAAACAGTCTCACCGTACCACTGGATACCGCCCGCCACTGTCGGGTCATCAGGTGAATAGGATGCGCTACCACTCAGCACAACTGTAAAAACCATAATAAAACTAGCTGCCTCTGTTGCCGCACATAATAGTGCTAGTAATCCACAAGTAGCAATTTTATAGACAAAATAGCCATGCTTTGTGCTAGAGTGACTTAAAAATCTGAGGTAAAGTTTTTTAATTCAGAACAATTTGCTTTGCTGGGATACGCTATTAATCCGGTTCATATAATATGCTTTTTTAGATGGTTGGCTTAAATAGTACTTTCCGAATCGATAGTATAGAAAATAAACAAATAACACGCACACAATATCATTAAGCATAAAACCAAACATCGAAAGTGGTGAATGGCGCCCGTCAATCATAACATGCAGCCATGGTAACAATGAAGCAATAACCAAAGAATAATAAATTCCTACCACAGGAATGGCAAGGAACAGCATTAAAGTATCTACTAACCTAAAACTAAATTGCACTCCAAACGGTAAATAAATATTAGCCACTTCCAAAAAACTTAACGATAAAGCCAGGGCAAGAAAAAAAGCAGTAAATGTAATACGAGTAATTTCTGAATTATGGACAGGATGCTTTAGTCCTGCTCTTAAATTAAAATTGCTCTTTTTATTTTGATTTGGAGAAGTCATGTTCTGTTTATCATCAATATTTTTACAGCACTAATTTTTATAAAATGCATTATACATTAATTATATTTTTTATAAACAATAAAGTTAATACTTTTTTAATTTTTTAATTTCAAAATTAGTTAATTGACGATATTCACCAGTTTGCAAGCGGCGATCTAGTCTAACAGAGCCTATTTGAATTCTTTTTAATCTGAGCAGTTGGCAGTTGACTGCTATCATCATTTTTTTGATTTGATGATTACGGCCTTCAAAAATAGTAATTTCAAAACTTGTCGAATCTGAATTTTGATGATAGTGAATGTGCTGCAAGTAAGAAGCGGTTGTTTTAAAATTAGATTCAATTCAAACACCCGCCAGAAGCCTATTTTGTTGTTCCTTAGCTAAATGATGTTTAATTGTCACCAAATATGTTTTGGGCATAGCATAGCGCGGGTGCATGATTTGATTAGCAAATTGGCCATCATTAGTTAACAGCAATAGCCCAGTAGCATCATAATCTAGGCGACCGATGGGATAGATTCTTTCTTTGATATTAGGCAGATAGTCATTAATAATTAGCCGTTTTTGGGGGTCATAGTTGGAACAAATCACATTTTTAGGCTTATTAAACATTAAATAATGTTTTTTTGTGTTTATTTCTAAAGGGACACCATCGATTGTGATGGGATTATCAGCTTCGCACTTACTACCTAAGTCAGCTGTCTTACCACCAACCTGAACTCGGCCCTCTTTGATCAAGATTTCTGCTTTGCGGCGCGAACAGTACCCGGCATTAGCGATGATTTTTTGCAATCGTTCTTTCATTATTTAATTAACGGTTTTCATAAATGTCTTCACTATTTTCATCAGCAGCAGTGGCACGCTGTGATAATTCAGGTAATTCTTGCAGGCTATTAAGATTAAAATATTGCATAAAATACTGGCTAACTGCATATAGTTGGGGGCGACCGGGTAAATCTGATTTCCCTTTTGATTGAATTAAATTTTTGAACATTAAATTGTGGATAACGCTATCACAGTTAACACCGCGAAGGTTTTCAATTTCCACTTTAGTGATCGGTCCATTGTAAGCAATGATGGCTAGTGTCTCATATGATGCTTTGCTCAGCTGCAGATAATTCTTAACAGCTAGTACTTGTTTATATATTTCGTAATATTGTTCTTTTGTTACCAAGCGATAGTGCTTAGCATACCGTTTAATAATTAAACCCCGATCAGCAGAATTAGTGTACAACTCGTTCAGACGATTAATCACCTTGCTAGCATCATGAGCCTTCATATTAAGCGCCTCTGTTATTTCCCTGATTGAAGCCCCGGCATCACCTTTCAAGAACAGCAGCCCTTCTAGAATAGCTAAATTGTGTGAGTCGTTAACCATTAGGCACCTCTTCACCAGTCTCGACATGGTCAGAATTAAGGTAGTGTAAATAAATTTTTTGGTCCTTGTAAATAATCGAAATATTTTGGTGCATAACCAATTCTAAAAGAACTATAAAAGCATGTAACAAGGATGCTAAGCTATGATCAGCAAATCTGAGCAGTACTTTTTCAAAATGCTGGTCAGTTTTCTGATACTTAGCCAAATAATTTAAAATCTGACACTTCATAATATACGAAGAAACAGCAGGCTTTAGCATTTTTGTTTCTAGTTTATTGCGGTATTTAAACAGTGCAATAGCTTGCTCAAATGACTTAGTTAACAAATCAATATTCAGTTTATTGGTATATTGCTCAGGACTAGGTTTAACCTTAGCTGCAGTAGCTAGAGTATAGTCAGATGACTCTTTGCCTAAAAACTGGGCATTTTGTTGGCTAGACTCTTTTAGTTTATTGGCCAGCTGTTTTAGTTGACTGTACATAGTTAGTCGCTTGATTCGGTCTTGTTCTGCTTGCGCTTGGTCCGCTTCTAATGTATCCACGGCTGGATTAGGTAATAAAAGCTGCGATCGCCAAAGGATTAATTTACTACACAAAATTAAATATTTACTGTACTGTGACAACAAAAACCCATTTTTGAGACAAAAATCAACATACAGCTGGTACTGCTGCAAAACATCTAATATGTTGAGATCATCAATTTGCAACTCAGCGATCTTTAGTTTATCTCACAGTACATCTAAAGGTCCGTTAAAACTAGATAATTCTAAATTAAATTCAGGGGTAGCATTCATAATATTAGTATTTTAGTACTTTACTTCCCTTTTTTACGCTTAGAACGCAGTTTTTTTCAAATGCGATACATTCTGGCAGATTCTTTGTGATCAATACCACTATATTGAGCCAGAGTTTTTTCATTAATAGTTTTAATTTGTTTAGCAATTGCTACAGTTGGCCGGTTTAAGAAGGTTTGCGGCTTGAGCGCAGGGTGGAAGAAAATGTGCACATAATTATGGCGGTAACCTAACCGATCAATCTTATAAGCATTAATAATCGTGAAAGGCACAATCGGAGCATGAGCTTGCTGGGCAACCTTAAAAAAGCTCGGTTTATAATCGCCTAATGTTGACGATTTACTCCGTGTCCCTTCGGGAAATAAAACCAAGGAGCGCGGAATGCGAATTAACACATTCGCTTCTTTAAGGACACGCACCGCATCACGCATATTGGAACGATCAAAAAATATACAGTCAATAAGCTGGGCAAATTTCGATATAATTTTAGTCTCCAATAGTTCTTTTTTGCCAATAAACGCAATCGGCGCAAACTGGTTAAAATTGTTCAAAGCAAACAACACAATCGGGTCATAATTAGTTTGGTGGTTGCCCGCCATTAAGCAGGGTCCGTCTACTCAATTTTCAATGTCGTGGGCAACAATTTTAACATTACATAACCACAATAAATATTTAGCACGTTTTTGGGTTCAATAATAGCGGCTTTCCTCAGGAACGATGTTAGGGTCTTTTTTAATTTGTTTTGATTGGCGACGCGCTTTGTTAATTCCTAGTAGAAAATAAGGTAATGTTATTAACATTTTTAAATATAACAGCATTTATTTAGTAATCCTTTCATAATAACAAACATCAAATTCATCATGGTGGGCAGTTTTAATTAGGGCGTAATCATCTCATTTTAAAGCAGGAAAGTAAACATCCCCCTGAAAGGTGCCCTTCACTTTACTCACAATTAAGCGATCAAAATGACTTCAGCAAGCTTTGTAGATGCTCGCTCCCCCACAAACATACAGATCAGGTTTTTGAGCCCCTACAAAACGCAAAATAAAACTGTTTAATTCATGGACCACGTGAATGTTCTTATTATTATAATCCAATTGTTTTTGATGAGTGACCACAAAATTAGTTCTATCAGGTAAAGGTTTGACAGGCAAATGATCAAAGGTTTTACGACCCATTAAGATGTTTTGATGCAAAGTAACAGTCTTAAAATGTTGTAGTTCTAATTTGATATACCAAGGTAAACGATTCTTGTAACCAATTGCTCCGGTTTGGTCCATGGCTCAGACAGCAATTAACATTAAACAGCCACCTTTGCTTTGATTAATGGTCAATGCGTATAATTTTCTAGCACAATATCTTCGAATTTAAAATCAACAACAGATTTGATCGCCGGATTTAACCATACAGTTGGTAAGGGTTTGGGTGTTCTGCTGAGCTGATCACGAACTTGGGCTAAATGATTTTCGTAAATATGGCCATCGCCAATGGTATGAATAAATTCACCAAGTTTTAGGCCACACTCCTGAGCGACCATCATCGTCAAAAGGCTGTAAGAGGCGATATTAAATGGCACACCCAAAAAAGCATCAGCACTTCTTTGGTACAGTTGACAGGACAATTCTTGCTGCTCGTTGACATAAAACTGAAACAAAAGGTGGCACGGTGGTAAAGCCATATCACGAATTTGGGGCGGGTTTCAAGCACTCACAATGTGGCGGCGCGAAGATGGAGAAGTTTTTATTTGGCTAATGATAGTTTGTAACTGATCATAACCATTGAAATTGCGCCATTGCCGTCCATACACTGGTCCTAGGTCACCCCATTTCTTAGCAAATGCCGGATTTTGTTTAATTTTTTCCACAAATTCGCCCATGCTCTCCCCTTGGTATGCTGGCGATGCTTGGTAGCTTTTAAAGGGTCATTCGTTTCAAATTCTAATGTTATTGACAACCAAATCATGAATATTAGTGCTACCACTAATAAATCACAACAACTCCCCTACTACCGACTTAAAATGAATTTTTTTGGTGGTCACTAAAGGAAAGCCCTTCTTAAGATCAAAGCGCATTTGATAACCAAAGATGGAAATCGTTCCGGTACCAGTTCGGTCATGTTTAGGGCGACCATTTTTTAAAATGTATTGGAGAAAATCTAAATATTCCTGCATGCTGTCCTCTAATTATTAGTATATCAAATCACAAGGAGGACAGCTATATATGATTAGTATAATTACAATAAATAAGCATAGAATTTCCATAATTCTATGCTGTGAAAGTTAGGCGTAAAATGACAAATTAGTTAGTTTTTCCGCCATAATTTCGGGAAAGTATCCTAAATGACCTTTTTTGTCAGTATAGGTAAAACTTTTCACATGGCCTTTGACACACACCAACTCTTGGTCAGCTAAGTGCGCATCAGGGTCACCAATGATATTACTTCATGCTTTAATTTTGAACATGTTTTTATTTTCACTGCCATCCTTATTTTTATAAGGACTATCAACACTAATGATAAATTCTAACAGTTTATTGGCGCGGCTAGAATTGTCCAGCACAACCTTGTAGCTACCCTCTACAATACCTACTAAAATTAAATGATTCATAAAGTCTTCCTTTCAGTTTTACAGCCATTTTATAAAACCAAATGCAAAGGGCAAACAATTATGCATTTTTACATACTTTTTCTAGAATCACTACTGCGGTGGCATAATCGGTGCAATGGCTAATCGAAATATGTAGCACATAACCAGGTGGTAAATTAATACCCCTGATCTGAAGCACTTGCTTGTCTTGATCTAAAAAAATATTTCAATCTATATATTTACCAATGGACCATGAGTGGCAAGCTTTAAAAATAGACTCCTTTGCTGCTCAGCGACCTGCTAAAAAATGTTTTTTGCGGTCCATGTCCGTAAAACTTGCTAAACTTTTAATTTCAGCTGGGTGTAAAATTTTATTAATAAAGGAATCTGTGTAATTAATGCGGTTAATATTGACAATATCGGTTCCAATTGATTTAATCATCTTTACTCGCTGTTTAGATATACAATAAAATACAGTTGCTATCCACTATACACACTATAAAATATAAATACAATCATCTTTTATCCCTTATTTTGTACATTATGCCCACTATTGTTTATAAAAAAAATTCTGACCAGATTATTAAAAGTATTATTAGTACATACAGATCATTTCAAAAAACAGCTCCCAATCAACATATTAAGTTCTATGCTGTTTATCAAAACATCACTATTACTGTTTTTTATAATAAAACCGTAGTGTTTCAAGGGGATAAGCCGGCACTTTTGGCTAGCCGTTTTTTTGATAACCTAGCAGAAGAAGCAAAGGAACAACCACCAAAACTAAGTACCCACTATATCGGCAGTGATGAAGTGGGAGTTGGTGATATTTTTGGTCCATTAGTAGTAACAGCTGTTTACATTGATCAAAATTTTGATTTTAACAGCATATCTCAAACCAACATCAAGGATAGCAAAGCAATTAGCGATAGGCAAATTATGACTTTAGCTCCGCAACTACAAAATATGTTTAAACATCAAACTGTTGTCATGACCAACCAAAAATACAACCATCTATACCAGCAGTATCAAAATAGCCATATTTTAAAAACATACCTGCACGAAAAAGCTATAACCCAATTAATACAAAAACACCATTTAAAAAACCCAGCCGTTATTATTGATGCATACTGCTCGCTGAAAAATTGACAGGGTTATTTACATAATTTGCAATTAAAACCAATATGAAACAAGGATCTCAATTTAGTAGTTCGCGCTGAACAAGATTATCTAGCGGTGGCAGTGGCGTCGATAATAAGCCGGTACCAGTTCCTAAAGTCTATGCAGCAACTACAAAATCAATTCCACATAACACCTTTATTAGGGGCTAGTTTAGAGACCCAACAATATGCTAAATATCTCAAAAAAACATTACCGCTTGAGACCCAACAGCACATAATGAAGTTGCACTTTAAGCTAAAGTAATAATTACAAGATATTTGCTATAATAAATTAATAGAACCAATACAAATAAACTAATTTTAAAGGAATATTACTATGAAGGAAATTACACCTGAAAATAAAATCCAAGAACCAAAGCCTGCCGGTTTTGGAAAAATAATTTTATATATCGGCTTAACTCTGCCACTTTTCTTAGGGTGGATATGATTTATTATCGCTCGAAATAACATTGTACGTATGGCCCAACAAGTTGATGACACAGCATCTGGTATTGATGTACAACTGAAGAAAAGATTTGATTTAATTACCAAATTAGTTTCAGCAGTAAAAGGTAGCATGGAATTTGAAAAAAGCACTTATTCTAAAATTACCGAACTACGCCAAAGTGTGCAAAATAAAATTACCCCAGACCAAATTAATAAAGTTAACTCAGAAACTGCTGGCTTGCTACGTAGCATCAATGTTCAATTAGAAAATTATCCTAATCTAAAGTCAAGCAACAATGTTTTGCAACTGCAAGAAGCAAGTCAAAATATAGAAGATAATATTGCTGCATCTCGTCGCTTTTACAATACCAGCGTAAGAGGTTTCAACTCATTTATTCTAACCTACCCTAACAATGTACCCGCTGCCTCAAAACATGTAAAGACTTATCCTTATTTTGAAGCTTCTGAAGCTGACCGCAAGGATGTTAAAATCGAATTTTAATTATTACCATTAAAATATTGTTTTTAGTTAATTAAATATGGAAATAAATGACCTAGAGCCTGCACAAAGGCTTGCTATTGAAGAACAAATCATTGGCAAACTCAAACAAGCCAAAATTACTAAAGTTCAGCTGCTGTTTCAATTAAGACTATTTAAATACTTCGTCTACGGGATCATCGTATTAGGGGTGATCATTGATGTGGGGGGCTATATTTTGTTTAATTCTGGTAATGGCTTAGAACCATTGGCAATTGCCTTATTTATTATCGGGGGAATTATCGTTGTTATTGGACTAATAATATCGACGCAACAAGGTAAGATTAGTCACAAATTACAGGACATCTTTGACAAGGAATTTGTCGCCAGTGTTGCCAACAAAATTTTTGCTAACAAGTACAAAAATATTAAGCTGCAAGGAGTAACTGATGGTGGGACTAACGTTAATCCAGTTTACGAAATCTTTGGTTACTTTAAAATTAAAAAAAATCAGCCCAAATATTATGAATCCTGAAATTTAAATGCTATGCAGGGCAATGTTAAATATGATTTTGGTTCATTATTAACATCACATGTTGTGCGAGTCCGCAACAACGATGTGACGATTTATGAAGCTTGACACTATATTACTTTTTTAACCAGTGAATCTACTGAATTAACTACTGCCCTATTCCCTGAAAAACGTGGTTTGTTCGGACGAGAAAAAAGTAAGCTAAGCAAAGAAGAAATTCAAGAAGGATTAGAGTCAACTGAATTTGAAAAAATGTTTGAAATTGACTATCAGAATCCTGTGCAGCTAAGGCGCTTTTTTCAACCAAGAATCATGGCCAATATCTTAGATTTTGTTAAGGAACAAAGTGACGACAAAAAACCACCGCGCATATGAATTAACGACCACCGGGTGATTGTCAACTTTGCTTTCCAAAGAATTTTTAATTTAACTGACTACAGTAAAATTCTGATCCATTTACCTGTCGGATCTACTTATAAAAAAACCGTGGAAATTATTATTAACAAAATTATCAATGATGTGGAATACATGATTGAAAATATGAAATGAGAAAAAGTTTTGGGTATCGAACGTTACGCGCGCAAAAAGGCCTTAGAAGACACTAACATTAAATAGCTCTACTTAACTTCTCACTAAATTTAAAAAATAAACAATAATTAAAACAAGAAAAACAAAAACTGTGTTTTTTAAAATACACCCTTATTTTCGAGTTTTAGAGGAGAATATTTTTGGAAATAAGCATTAAAAAGAACATATCTGTTAGAGATATTGCTAAAGATTTTATAGATAATGGGGAAGAAGGTGTTACAGGATATAGAGGTAAACTAAATATTCGTCCTAAGTATCAAAGGGAATGAGTTTATAACGATAAACAAAGAAATGAAGTAATAAAAAGTATCGAAAATGATTATCCATTAAATGTTATGTACTGAGTTGAAAACGGGAAAGACCAATATGAAGTTTTAGATGGCCAGCAGCGAATTATAAGTTTTTGTAAATATGTTACTAATCCATCCTTTTCAATGCCTGATGAACATAATTATCCTAAAAATTTTCATAACAGAGATAAAGAGTATCAAACCACAATATTAAATTATCATCGCTTTACAATATATGTATGTAAAGGCAGTGATGAAGAAGTTATTAATTGGTTTCAAATTGTAAATGTGTCGGGTGAACCTTTAAAAAAACAAGAAATTAGAAATGCTGTTTATAATGGATCATGAGTTTCAAATGCTAAAAAATATTTTAGTAAGAATCAAGGGCCTGCTTATCGAATTGCAAAAAAATACATTAAGGGTTCTCCAAATCGTCAAGACTACCTTGAAACAGCAATTCAATGGTATTGCCAAAATAATCCTAGGTTTCAATCAATAGATGATTATATGTCAAAGCATAGAAATGATTTACTAGCCAAACCTTTATGAAATTTTTTTCAGCACGTAGTTGACTGAATAAACGATACCTTCCCTAAGCCAGATTCCACAATTACTCAATATTTAAACCAAGTTGCATGAGGAAAAATTTATCAAAAATATTCTCATAAAAAATATTCCCAGGTAATATTAAAAAGAAGAATCAATGAAGTTATAAATAATCAATCGATCGCAAACCCAAAAAACGTTTTTGAGTACGCCTTATCGGGTAATCCTCAAATGATTCAATTAAGATTATTTTCAGAAAATGATAAAAGAAAAATATATAAAAAACAATCAGAAAAATGCCAAAAATGTGGCAGAAAAATTAGTTTTGATGAAGCTGCTGCAGACCATGTGAAGCCTTTTTCCAAAGGAGGGACTACAACCTTAGATAATTGTCAAATTTTGTGCCGTGATTGTAATGCTAGAAAAAGTGATAAATATTAATTATGCCTACAACGCTTAACAAAAAATTACTTCAAGCAAAGATAAATAAAAAAGACGAATTCTACACTTCAATGACTGATATTGAAAAAGAATTGTGTTATTATATGTCTTATTTTAAAAATAAAACAATTTTGTTAAACTGTGATGACCCTGAGAATTCTAATTTTTGAAGATACTTCAACAATAATTTTGGTATCTTTAAATTAAAAAAATTAATAGCTACGCATTATCATAAAAATCATGCAACATATTACTTAGAAATTAATTCTTATGGTCAGAAATCCTTGAAAATTCCTTTACAAGGCAATGGTGATTTTCGTAGTGAAGAATGTATCAATATTTTAAAACAAGCAGACATTATTATTACTAATCCGCCATTTAGTTTATTTCAGGAATATGTGAATCAATTAATGGAATATAGAAAAAAATTTATTATATTAGGTTCTCAAAATAAACTTGGTATTACCAGTGTGTTTAGGCAGGTTATGAAAAATAAAATTTGACTAGGTATTAATCACGGGGTAATGTCATTCAAAAGTCCTTATGAGAACACTCAAACTGGTAAAAACAAAGAAGATCTTATTGCAATCCCTAATATGTGTTGATTTACTAATTTAGATCATAATAAAAGGCATGATGAAATTATCCTAACCGCTAAATACAATGAATTAGACTATCCTATGTATGTTAATTATGATGCTATTAACTGTGATAAAGTGGCAGATATACCCAAAGATTATAACGGCATTATAGGAGTTCCGATCAGTTACATGCACAAACATAACCCTCAACAATTTAAAATAATTGGTGTGGGGACATCTGAATTGTGCACTTTTAAAAATAACTTTTTAATGACACAACTAAGTGGTAGTGGTAAGGGTAAAATAGTTAAAAACGGGAAAGGCTGCGTGTATATAAAATATAATCCTTTATATAGAAATAATTTTTACGGGAAAAGTATCAAATATAAAGATTGCAAAAACAACTCTTTGTATGTGGTCCCTTATAAAAGAATTTTGATTCAAAAAATTTTAAATTAATAAAAATTTTAAAACTCAAAAGCCTTAATTAATAATTTTAGGTTTTTCAGTTTTGTAAGAGAAGAAGCAGTTTTAAATATTTTTGACCTCTAAGCTCAAAAAATTAGAAATAGTAATTCTTTGATTAATTGCATTTTTTCATTTTTATCTCTTAAAAATTTAAAACCAATAAAAATAAAACCAAAAAAGAATATTTTAGCTTTCAAAAAATACTTAAATATATTTTACGAAGACTTCATAAAGGGACTAAAGAAATAAGAGTGAATTAATTTCTATATCTATGGAGCGGCATTCAGGTTAATTTAAAATCAATATAGTTTAAAAATTTGCTTTCTAAAAAAGTTTTTAAAAAATTTTATTTTAATATTTCTTATATTTTTGCTAGTAATGATAAGGATTTTTATTGTAGGAGTATTTTGCTAAATTTTTTAAATAAGCCTTCTCTTTTTTAAGTTTATTTCTAATTATCTTAAAATTTATTTTATCTACATGTCGCAAATATCTTTATGCATGCTTTGAAATTCTATTAAGAAAAAGGGTTTTAGAGTCTATAAAATTTTTTGGCTTTAAAAATCATCAGTCATGGCTTTTGATTTACTAAATTATCTACTCTAGTGATATTAAGAAAAAGGGAAAAACAAATTCTCAAACTATTTTGCTTATTTTTGTCAGCTTACAAATGAATATAATTTAAGAGCAGATTATTTTGTTAGTTCATAGAAATTTTTATGTTTGGGCTAACATTATTTCATTTTCTCGATTTGCTGGAACATCTTAAGCAATATAATTAATGAACTTAGCTGCAAAAACGATTCCTTATCGTTTGATTATTTTTAAAAAAATTTTAAAAACTTAATTATAAATTCAGTGAAATTATTAAAATTAATTTTTGCATATGATTAACTATATTAATGTGTTTATCCTTATCTATAATTATTTTTAATTCTGCTAACTTAAGTGTAGGAAAATAGTGGATTTCTAATCCCATAAAATGCAAATTTAATTCCTGTACTTTATAATATTAATCTCATACACATTAACATCAATTAATTACTATATAGACCATGTAAATTACGTAATTATTACATAAATAAAAATTTTATGATTATCTCGTTGTTACTTTTTTGTGTAATTTACATTGAATCAATAGTTACAATCTTGAGCTTTATTTCACATTTTTAGTTGCACTATTTAAATTAATTTATGCTTTCCTTTTGAGGTTTTAAAAATTTTCATAATAGCGAGTAATTAAAATAAGAAATAAATTCTACATTTTACTTTTTCCAGCTGAAATAGTTTGTATTTTATAAATCTTAAGCGCTTAAAATCTAGGTAATCTCTAATCGGAGTGGTTTGGCTTGGGTTAAAACCACTTTAGCATCATTTAACATTTTCAGGGCAGCCTGGCCATCTGGTGTGTTAAGATACTTGTCGCTTACATACACCACTTTAGCAATACCTGCTTGAATAATAATCTTCGCACAATTGGCACAAGGAAATAAAGTGGTATATAGCGTACAACCCGCAATATTGGTTTTAGCCGCAATGATAGCATTTAGCTCGGCGTGCACTACATAAGTGTACTTAATTTCGAAAGCAGTTAACCCGGCTTTTTGTCAGGGGTATAATTCATCATTAAGACCACGAGGGAAACCATTATAGCCAGTGCTAATAATCTGGTTAAGATCGTTCACTATACAAGCCCCCACTTGCGTATGAGGATCCTTACTTTTAGCAGCACATAAATAGCAAACTGCCACAAAAAAGCGTTCTCAAGTCAGAATTTTTGCTGCCATAATCCTAGAAACTAATATAATTACCAATCATATTCGCAGGAATATGATAGTAGTTTTCTAATATTTTGGTAATCGCACCCTTAGACATAAACTTTTGGTTGTAGTATTGCTGCATCATACTAAAGACAGTGTAATTATTCGGAGCTCAGTAAACATTAGTTTCAAAAAGAATAATTGGCACCACAATTAAGCAAAAGGCAATCAAAACAGGTGGCACAATACTTCATCTCAACCTACGATAATCATAATCTAAGAAATATGACATTACCACTCCGGCAGTGAAGGCCACTATATAAATTAGGTAAGTCATATAAGACCCAGAAAAAAGTGGGATTAAAATTAACAAAATAGGAATTCAATTGGATTGCATACCAGCTATTTGTGATGTTAGTGTTTTGCGACTGTAGTGGGTCATAAACATTAACCCGTACATGGCCACTGCAATGGTTTGCGGACCAGTAAAAATATAGCCGGGGATAGCAATCGCAGTTAAAAACGCAGAGGTGGGAATCAGACAAATAAACGCAATGAGAATTTTTCAGGGCTTCATTGTTACTTCTAGCAACTTAACACTAAAAAAGAGAATAATCCCATAGATTAACAGAGAAAAAATGCTATCAGTAGCAAATACATAGGTGAAGAGTCTTCATCACTGGTTAAGACCTACTACAACATCACGATTTAAGCCACCTAAGATTAGCCCTAGGGTTGATGAGGTAATACCCTTAAACCCAAGGCTACCACTGAACAAAAACAAAAGAAAAGGCAAAACAATAAATAGTACCGTTGATATCCAGACCACAATCAGATTACTTGAACGAAATTTTTGGCTAATTTTTTTGAGATCCCGATTTAACCGACTACCCGCATCTTCCATTTGGTTTTTTAGTTCTTCTGGGGATAGTTTTTTTAAATCAACCTCTTTATCATCAATAAATTGCTTAATACCTGGGAAAAACTGGGCAAGACCATTTTTATATTCTTTATTAAGGTTTACAAGTGTGTGATCTTTAAGCGTTACTGATTGCTCTGCTCGATTACCTAAAATAATGACAAGTGTCTTAAGTTTGAGATGTTTTTGCTTCTTTAGCAACTTGGCTGAAAGTCTCTTTCAAACATCTGATTCAACCGCAAAATCCTTGAGATCATCATGGTAAGTATTATTGATCCGGATAATTTGAAACCCATCTAAGGTAGGTTTAAACAAATATGTGTCAGTTTTATTTTTACCGCCATATTCAAAAATTTTGTACTGTTCATGCTTTTGCAAGAACTCAATAATTGTTAACTTCTCTTCGCTAAAGAAATTATCCATAGTCATTAGTTAATCTAAATCTAATAATTTTAATTTTGATTGAAATTCATCGGGGATAGGAGCCTTAAAAACCATTAATTGGTTAGTAATCGGATGATAAAAACTTAATTTGTAAGCATGTAAAAATTGACCAAATGCAATGTGTTTATCTTCCTTCCATCCATAAAGATGATCTCCCAAAATTGGATGTTGAATATAGCACAGATGAGAACGAATTTGGTGAGTACGCCCCGTCTCCAAACTGCACTTAATATAAGTATAATCTTTTGACCGGCTAATTACAATAAAATTGGTGATAGCCTGCTTGCTTTTTGTTGCTTGTACTTTAATTTTTAAGCGATTATTAGGGTCACGCCCCAAAGGGGCTTCTATGCGACCAGCCGGTTCTTTGATTAGACCATGGCATATCGCCAGGTACGAACGTTGAATTTTGTGGTCACGCAAATCTGCTGCTATCTTTTGATGCGCTTTGTTATTTTTAGCCACAATGAGCAAGCCTGTGGTATCCTTGTCAATTCTGTGCACCACACCAGGCCTCAAAGGGTCTGTGTGAAAATCAGACAACTTTTTACTGTGATACTTAAGACCGTGTAGCAAGGTGTTCGTAGTGTGACCAATGGAGGGATGCACGACCATGTGGTTGGGCTTATTAACAACCATCAGATCATCATCTTCATAAATAATGTCAAGATCCATTTTTTCTGGCTTAATGTTGGAGTGCACCAATGTTTGTTGAGGGCCAGTGTAACTTGCCTCTACCCTAATAGTGTCGCCGACATTTAAAATATGGCTGGGTTGGACATTTTTATTATTAACAGTGACTTGGTGATCTTTAATAGCATGTGCTATGTGAGAACGACTCCAGCTTAAACCATAATTAACCAGAATCTGGGCTAAATATTTATCCAAACGTATTTTAGCTTCAGTGCTTATAATTTTAATCATCATCCTACCAAGAACTATGCTTTTTGCTCAAGCTGAATTCTCGCATCCTCAGCTTTATTTTCACGGTGTTTTTGTAAGCTAGCTTTAATTAATTCTCAGAATAAACCAATGCCAATAATAACGCATCCCAAAATAATAAAAGTATCAGCTAAATTAAAGATGGATTCGGGAGGAAATAGTTTCCATACTAAAAAATCAGTTACTGAACCATTATTCCAAATGCGGTTGATCAAATTACCTAATGAACCCGACAGAATAAAAGCAAATCCTGTGCAAATAATCAGTAAATTTAAGTATGCCACCATGCAAGTACAAAAGATCACTAAAATAATCCCAATAGTAATAGCAGCCACAAGATTTAGAGATGTGCCAAAGGCTATACCAGAATTATTTAATAATTGCACTTGAATGAAGCTGCCAATTAAATTTTGCTTCACCCCATAGGTTAGATATGTTTGGGCTAATACTTTGGTCACAACATCACAAGCCAATAAAAAACCAATAATCGGTAGGATAATTTGCAGTTTCTGTTTTCATTTATAATCATGCAAACGCAAGTGTGTTCAGGTTTTGTGCAGTAGATTACGCATGATTGGTCACGGTTTCTAGTTGCTTTAATATTTTTGCACACGCCACACAAACTTCATTGGCATCAATTTGATCTGCTATCCTCCAGCATCTAGTACATTTAACTCCTGCCTTGAGCTGAATTTTAATTCAGGCAGTATCGTAAGCATCTCAGGTTGCATCATGATCATTTGCCATTATCACTTTCCCAAGGATGAAAGATCTCTCCATTTGAGATCGATAATTTACGTACTTGGCCAAAGCCGGTTTTAAAACAATATGTACTGCGGCAGCTGCTGATTTATTCACAATTTTTTGGTTACGCGCTTGCTCCAAAGCAAGGTTAATATCCTTTTTAATCAGCATCAACTGATCTCAGACCAACTCAACTGATTCATTATAGGAAAACGGAATCTGATAACAAGGCTTTAAATGGACAGAGGGTTTTCGGGCAGGATATTGCAAGTGATCGTGCAGTTCTTCTGTCGTAAAAACCAAAATAGGTTTAAGCAAATCTACTAATGTGTGTAGAACGACATACAGTGTGGTTTGCACTTGACGACGCCTTTGGGCATTAGGATGCTCGACATACAAGACATCTTTGCTAAAATCCAAATAAAACGATGACAAATAATAGGTAATAAAATTATTAATCAGTATCGTGATTTGTTGATAATCAGCTTTTTCATACAGCTTATTAACAGATGTTTGCAATTTAATGAGCTTATTAATGATAAATAAATCAACCTCATTTAATTGCTTTTGCCAATCTGTTTCAAAAGTAAAGTCTTCGAGATTATTCACCAAAAAACGTAAGGTGTTGCGAAAACGTCGGTATTGTTCTTTAACTTGCTGAATTTTATGAGGAGCATATTTAATATCAGATGTATAGTCTGAAGAAGCAACCCATAACCTTAAAATTTCTGCACTCTCCTGCTTAAGGAACTTACTAATACTAATAAAATTATTTTTAGATTTAGACATTTTAAATCCATGAGCATCATTGACAAAACCATGGGTTAAAACATTTTTGTAGGGAGCCCTACCTGTTTTAATAACCCCGATAATTAAAGAGGAATTAAATCATCCCCGGAATTGATCATTACCTTCAAAGACAACATCAGCGGGAGGTTGTAAATTGTGTTCAGGAAGAACCACTGAGCTACTTATGCCGCTGTCAAATCAAACATCAATAATATTCAATTCTTTACGTCAACCTTGTTTTTGCAACTTAGCAGGTAAAAAAGCATCAGCCGGTTCAGTGAATCAAGCATCACATGATTGATAGTTTTTAAGAATGCCTATAGCATGTGCAACCAATTCTTCGCTCACCTGCAATTGGTCATTTTGATCATAAAAAGCTATCAAAGGAACGCCCCATGATCGTTGTCGTGAGATACACCAATCTTGCCTTTTTTTAATCATACGCAGCATGTGTTCTTGCGCTCAGGCTGGTTTCCAATTAACATCTGCAATTGCCCGGATCAAAGATGGTTTAATCTTTTGAATATTAACAAATCACTGTTCGGTGGCGCGGTAAATAACTGGCTTTTTAGTTCTCCAATCAACAGCTACTGAGTGTTCTATATCACAAATCCCCAGCAAAGCTTGCGCTCGTTTCAACTTATCGATAACTATATGATTAGCTTTTGCATAAAACACATTAACTAAATCAGGATCTTGAATTTCATCAGTGAAACAACCTTTATTGTTCAGCGGAGCATACGCAGATAAATTGTGCTGTAACCCTATTTCATAGTCCTCTTCTCCAAAGCCAGGAGCCACGTGCACTACCCCGGTCCCTATATCACTTGTGACATGAAAGCCTTCTACCACTAAACTTGAGCGTTGATAAAATGGGTGCAAGCTCATAAGTCCCACTAAATCGTGACCTTGATAATTTTTAAGTATCTGATAATCAGATCATTTTAATTCTTCAACAATAGTATTTAAACGACTGGCAGCAACCAAATAATGCTGATTTTCGTGGCGCAGCAAGTTGTATTCTAAATCAACGCCTACCGCTAATAATTGGTTGCACGGAATCGTTCAAGGGGTTGTTGTCCAAATGGGCAAATAACAGTTACTAGGCAATCCTAATTTTTTTCAATGTTGGTTTTCTTCTATTTTAAATTGACAATACAAGGCAGATGCTTCTAGATTTTGGTATTCAATTTCAGCATCAGCTAAAACTGATTGACTAGAAGGCGACCAATGCACAGGTTTTAAACCTCGATAAATTAAACCTTTGCTAATTAATGTTTGGTAGAATTCGAGTTGTGCTACTTCATAGGATCAATTTTTTGTAACATACTTTTGGTCAAAATCAGTTAACAGCCCCAGCAGTTTTAGTTGACTTGCTTGCTGAGAAATTTGCTGATCAGCATACTTAGCGCATTCCTTCCGAAACTGGTCAACACTTAAGTGCTGCGGATTAAAACCTTTTTTTAAAACAGCTACTTCAATAGGTAAACCATGGGTATCTCAGCCTAGAATAAAAGGTGAATAAAATCCTGCGTTATTATAGTAGCGCACTAAAATATCTTTTAAAATTTTATTAAAAGCGTGGCCAATGTGCAGTTCACCATTAGCATAAGGTGGTCCATCATGAATAATAAAGGGTGGTTTTTGAGCATTGCAATCGTTAATGATCTGGGGCAGATTTTGATCATACCACCTAGCTAAAAATTCTTTTTCCTTATTTTGTAAATTGGCCTTCATACTAAAGGCTGATGAGAAAATATTAAGAGTGCCTTTTCAATCCACAATATTTAAAATACCCTTTTTTATAATGCTTTTTTATTATTAATGTTGACTTCATCAATTAGCTTATACAGGTCCGAATCATTAACATTGTTGGCGGTCCAGTATTCATATTCACGCAAAAAATTTGTCACTAAGTCGCGAACTTGGACAGGGTCATTGTTGTTTTTTAGCTTCTCTAATAGCACAAGTAAGGCATCCTTGATTTCAAATAAGGCATTAAACCCTTGCACTACTAATCCCAATATTTCTGCCTGATTAACCCTTGTTTGGCTGTCAGCAGCTTTTAAACTATCAGGAATCAAAACATCATCCATATGATCCTCTTTATGGATGATTTCATCAATTTGCGCTTGCAAAGTAGAAGTCTGGGACTTTAAGTCTATGTTTTGTTGCTGCAAGTGTTTAATAACTGCTTGAAGCTGTTTTTTATTGAGCATAATTGATTACCACACTAAAATAATAGTAATCATTATTTTAACAAAATTTTTGGTGACGAAAATCTAAATCAAAAATAAATACATATTATGACCAATTACTTCCACTCGGCCATGGTAGGCATACATAATGCCACTAATAAAATCAAGACTACGAATACGTTCTTTACTGTCCATACTAGCTAAATTTAATTTAATTTGCTTGAACTTAATTAGGTGGTTAGCTATTTCATCCATTTCATCAAATTTAGAAGGTTGGAAAGTGGTGATCTGTGGTGATTTGGTTAATTCGGGCTTCATTTCAATATCGCCGCTATAAGGCATGAACCCTTCTCTGTCTTTGTTAGTGGTTAGCGGTTTATTTTGATCTTGTGTTCCACGGTTGCGATTAAAAATTCCCATTTTGTTAGTCCTTTCTTAAAAAAGCTGGTAAGTCATTTTCAAATTCTTCAGTTGTAGTTTCTGGTTGTGATGCCACGCTTGGATTGTTTTCTGGCGATTGAGACCGCGCCAAGTACGCATCATATTGTTGCTGAATTTCTTTGCGAGCATCAGTTATTTCTTCGTGGGGATAAGCTTGGGGCTCATCAATTGCTGGTTGATTAACAGTGGGTTCATGCTGTTCATCTTGAGCTTTAGGACGTAAAATACCCCCATTGTTAAAGAATTGATTCATTTCGTTTTCGAGTTTTTCTGGTTCTGCTGCTTGTTGTTGTTCTGCTGCAGTATCTTCAAAACCAGTAGCAATAACCGTTAGAATCATTTTATCTTCAAGATGTTCATTAATAGCAACCCCAAAGATGATGTTTACTTCGTTGCCAGTTGCTTGTCGAACAATATCAACAGCATCATTGGCGTCGTGCAAGGTCATAGTCTTGCCCCCTGTGACATTGATAATAGCATCCCTTGCGCCTTTAATATCAGCTTCTAGGAGAGGCGAAACAATAGCACGGTTGGCAGCTTGGATTGCCTTTTCGGGCCCTTCACCTAACCCAATGCCAAACAGGGCATTACCCTTGTTTTTCATCACATTGCGCGCATCAGCAAAGTCCAGATTAATTAAAGAAGGCACAGCAATTAAATCGGTAATGGTTTGCACCCCTTGCCGCAAAATATTGTCTGCTTCTTTAAAGGAATCCTTCAAAGGCACGCCACCAATAATTTCTAATAAACGATCATTGGCAATCATAATTAATGAATCAACATGCTTACGCAGTTCGCTAGTGCCTTGCTTGGCATAATTACAACGTAAATGGCCTTCAAAAGTAAATGGTGTAGTGATAATACCCACAGTTAGCGCTTCTGTTTCTTTGGCGATTTGCGCTATGATCGGCGCTGCACCAGTACCAGTACCACCGCCCATCCCAGCAGCAATAAACACCATGTCAGCACCTTTAAGGTGGCGTCTAATCTCATCACGGCTCTCTTCAGCAGCTTGCCGCCCGATATCAGGATTGGCCCCTGCCCCAAGGCCTTTGGTGATGTTTTTACCTAAAACAATGCGGTTTTCAGCTTTCGAAACACTTAAAACCTGGGCGTCAGTATTAGCAACAATGAATTCAACACCTTCCACACCATCTTCGATCATGCGATTAACAGCATTATTACCGGCTCCTCCGACCCCAATAACCTTGATTTTAGCAATTTGTTCATAATTTGAAATTGTTTGACTATCCATTTTTGTCCTTCTATATATGTAAATATAACTCTATTATATTATTTTCGTATTATTAAATGTGGTTGTAGTGTGAGCTGCTTATGCTCGGTCCGCAGAGAGGCTCTAGGGCTTCATTTGGGATTAGGGATTTGCTTATAGAATTTGAGGCCTTTTTTATTAGTTTTGGCTGCTAGGGCTTGGTTCATTTGAGCTTGGTAGCAGGCAGCGCCCCAGTAAACAAAGGAAGCATACTTTTGCCGACCTAGTTTGGATAAATGGTTTTTAGCATACGCTTTATAAGCACTTTGCTGTTGGAGTAAATGATCAATATTGGGGATTTGCGTAATAATACCAGTATATAAAACTACTGCTTCACTGTTATTAATAATCGTAGATAATTTCGTTTCAATTGCTTGCAAGCAATTATAAAAATAGCGGTTAAAGGCTTCCCATACTTTTTCGCATGAGGCAAAATCAATTTGCTTGCCAGTATAACTATGCTGATTGATGCTAGGGAGCATCGTTGTCATATCATATTGACAAGAAGACTTACGTAAGATTTTGTGCACAACTTTACTATCAACATCGGTGGCATTCGCAATGGTGCTAATTAAATGATTTAATCCTTGCGGAATTGTAAAATAATTTTGACAATTATAATTTCTGGTGACATGGACAAAAGTTTCATCAGATTCTCAGTTCACATTAATATAGTTACCACCCTCAATAAATCCAAATTGGCTGTTTAAATAGGATTGCTTAGCAAGGTATTCGGGCAAAATAGCTAAAAGCTCTAAGTTAAGAAAATCACACAAGCTGAAAATGCTTCTGAATAAGACATTCTGAAGACGACATTCTACGTATTTAAAAATTACAGAGCCTAAATATGTATGCATAGGTAAACTAAGCAATTTCTGACCATTAAGTTCGAAACTAATAGGTGTGACATTAACCACAGCAGATTGATCATTAGAGTCGTTTTTAGCGATTTTGCTTCATATTTTATGCAAGTCATATTTATTTTTTAATGATTTATTCACTGTAATATTTTGTTGACCACTAATACGATGAATGTATTTGTTATCAACAACCGCAGTAACCGTTAATAACCTTGTCCCTTTAAATTGCTTCTTAAAAGCTGATAACCATTTCTCTATTTTGCGAAACAGTGGTACATGATCATTTTGTGTAAAGTCCAGGTTCGCCAGCGCCATTTTTGATGATTTAGTATAAATAACCGAGTAATTATCTGCTATTTTTCCTAAAACAACAAATTCGGTAACTGATTGCCCAAAATTTAAAAACGCTTGCATCCCCATACTAAACCCCTATACCTTCTTTATGATCCGCAACCGAGCAGATTGACTACGACGATTAATGCCTTGCTCTTGCTCAGAAGCTCTAATAACTTTATGATTTACTAATTCAAATTGTGGTTTTCACCCCGATTGGTAAGGCAGCTTGCTGTACATATTAGCCTGAGGATCAGTGCTGATTTCACGAAAATACTGCTTTACTATGCGATCCTCTAGTGAATGAAATGATATGACCAGCAGATAGCCTCCTGATTTAAGCATCTTGGTAGCTGCTCGCAGTCCTTTTTGCAAGTTATCAAGTTCATCATTCACATAAATGCGTAAGGCTTGAAATACTTGCTTAGCAGGGTGTTTAAAGCTACGTAAGAATTTACTTGGCAAACACCCCCGCACAATATTGCTTAAATCAGTAGTTGTGACAATAGGTTTAACCTCACGCCTATTTTTAATGGCATTAGCAATTGTTTTAGCAAATGGCATTTCCCCAAATTTTTGCAAAATATACTGTAATTCTTGCAAAGTAGCTTCATTCACAACACTAAAAGCATCTTTGGTTAAAGACTGATTCATTCGCATGTCTAATTTAGCTGTTTTATTATAGCTAAAGCCACGATGTGGATTGTCCAATTGAGGACTAGAAACTCCTAAATCAAAAATAATGCCATCGACTTCACTAATATCGCGTAAGTGCAACTGATATCTTAAAGAGGCAAAATTTTCTTGTATTAATGTGCAATTTTTAATTTGTAGTTTCGTTATCTGATGTTGAAAATAAGCAATCGCATCAGCATCACAGTCAAACGCATATAAATGTCCAGCATTATTTAGCCGCGACAAAATCGCCTGCGTATGACCGCCCCGCCCTAGTGTAGCATCTACATATATGCCATGAGGTTTAATATGCAAATTGTCAATTACCTCATTGAGAAGAACTGGCTTGTGTAAGTTAGAAATTACCATTGGCTTAAAGTTAATTAAATTCATTCGCTATATGTATCTGCAATATCTTCAATATCAATATTATCTGCTTTGTATTTTTCTCAAACATCAGGACTTCATAACTCAAATTTACTATTGTTACCGATAATCACAACATCTTTAGTAATACCAACATGCTCTAGTAGTCGGTTCGAAATTTTAATTCGCCCAACTGAGTCACACTTAACATCTTCTGATAGAGCCATAATTTTACGCTTTAAGGCACGTGCTTTATTTTTAGCTTCAGGAATTTCAGATAATTTTTGTGCTCATTTATAAAAATTATCGGCACCTCTAATTTCCAAGCAATTATCAAATCCCTTTGACACATAGCACAAAGAATCCCTTAAAACACTGCGAAATTTTGATGGAATAATTAAACGATTTTTATTATCTAATGTGTGTTGGTAGGTTCCTAAAAATAGCATGAGCCCCCCTTGCTTCCCACATCATACCACTTTAATATTAAAAATACAAAAATAAAAATTAAAGTAAAAAATATTACTTTAATTAGTGGTTTTATAAAAATACTAAAAATAAACCTTAAATAAGCATTTATAATGCTATTCTTAGATATAAATAAAAGAATCTCACCAAAACGCAAGATGCTTTAGGTAACATCAAAATACTATCCTGAGGATGATTTTATACAACAATCTTATTCATCAAAAACTTGACTGTTGGTTTTGCTATCCCCTTTTTTGAGCCAGATAATTTTCAATTGCCTTGACCACACTAGAAACATTATGCTTATTTAATATATCAGGCATAATATGATCAACTTTTAAATCTTGCTCTGCAATACTATAAGCTAAACCATAAGCTGCAGCGATTTTAATATTTTCAGTAATGTCTGAAAAACCAAGTGTTAATGCTGCTTTAATAATCCCTGGGTATGCTGCCCCATTATTAATTTGATTTTCAAAGACGCTAGAACCTGCAGCAACAATATGGGCACCGCAAGCTTTAGCTACATTTAAATCAATTTCGGGAGTTGGATTAGCTAAAGCAAACACTCACGAGTTTTTTGGCATAGCCCTAATATGATCAGTTGATAAAATATTGGCAGCTGATAGACCCAAGAAAACATTAGTGTGTTGCATTAAATCATGCAATGTATTAATGTCGGGGTAGTCCTCATGAGGATCATTAATAATTTTTTCCTGAAAAGCTTTGCTTTGAATAGCATTGCATTGCCTTAGATTTTTGGTTGTTAAAACACCAAATTTATCAAAACCATATATTTTGTTAACCCCTATTTTTTTCAACAGATAAGCTGTAGTTAAACCTGCTGCCCCCAATCCAGATAAGCACACTGTTAAGTCTGACATTTTTTTACGATCCAGGCGGGCAGCATTAATAAATGCTGCAGCTATTACAACAGCAGTGCCGTGACGGTCATCATGAAAAACAGGGATTTTTAAACGCTTTTTTAGCTCTGTTTCCACATAAAAACAATCTGGGGATTTAATATCCTCGAGATGGATTGCGCCAAAATTATCAGCTAATTTCACAATGATGTTTACTAATTTTTCAGGATTTTTTTCATTAATGCAAAGCGGAAGTGAATTAATGTCCGCCATTTCACTATATAAAATGCTTTTGAACTCCATAATAGGAAAGGCTGCTTTAGAACCTACGTCCCCTAACCCTAATACTGCCGTTCCGTTAGTAATAATAGCCACACTATTAGAAACACCGGTTAAATTCATCAGCTCCCTAGGATGCATAGCAATTTGCTTGGCAGCTTCTCCTACACCTGGTGGTGAAATAATATCTACAATCCCATCTTCGTAAATGTTAATTTTGCTAATCACTTTTTGTTTAACAGGGTGCTGAGCATATCAATTCAACACTGTTTTATTAATGTTTTTAAATTTATAGTTGCGTGCCATTATTTGTTATGTTGGGACCATTCATTATCTACTACGCTGATCATAGCAGCAGGATCTAGTAAAAGCTCCATTTCAGAAGGTGTTAATAAATCTAATTTTAAAATAGCCTCTTTAATCGCAAGCTGCTTTTGCTGAGCATACTTGATTAATTCGGCAACTTTATCATAACCCAACACAGGCACTAGCTTTGTAGTGATCATTTTAGAATGGGATTGTCATTTCTGGTTTTGCTGGATATTAATTTTAATTTTAGTTAAAAAATGATCATTTCAACTACTCAGAGCACTTGTTAATAAATCAAACATATTAATAATATGGTAAGCCATCAGCGGACGGTATGTGTTTAATTGCAAAACACTATTAGCGTTGGCTGCGCTGATAATAAAATTTTGACCCATCACGTCCAAAGCCGCCATACTTAACATTTCGCACTGTGTCGGATTAGATTTACCAGCCATAATCGATGAACCTGGCTCATTAGGATAAAATAAAATTTCATTAATACCACAATCTGGACCTGATGACAGGATTGAAAAATCATGACTTAATTTTTGGGCAAATTGCGCAACATTATTTAATATACCACTAGTAAAGGCGATATCCATGTGCACACTAATTTTGCTATAAAAATTAGCAGCTGGTGATAAAACAAGGCCTGTTTCATCACTTAGTATTTTGCAGACTGTTGTGCTGAATTGAGGATAAGAATTAATTCCTGTACCAACTGCTGTCCCACCTATCGGAATATAACCTAAATTTTTTTGGCTATATTTTAAATCTTTAATTAAATTATCAATAACAGCAAGATAACCTGACCATTCTTGCTTATAAGACAGCGGCACCGCATCTTGTCAGTGGGTGCGACCAACCTTAATAATCGACCCATATTTTTTTGTCAGTTTCAGAAAAGTAAGTTGTAAATTTTCAAGAGCTTTTATTAAGTCAGGGATTTTTCATAAAATGGTAATATGAATAGCTGTAATCATCACATCATTGGTTGATTGTCCGTAATTAACATGATCATGAGGATCAATCCAAGCTTTTTTATGCATAGTGTGATTGGAATAATTAGCAATCACTTCATTAACATTCATATGCATTTGAGTCCCAGAACCTGATTGCCAAATGGGCAGCATAAACTGCTTTTTTATAAAGTCTTCATTAGCATAAATAAACTTAGATGATTCGTAGATAACTTGAGCAATGTCACTGGGAATTTTGTGATGTAGTTGGTGGGTTTTAGCTGCTGCCGCTTTTATAAGAATTAGTGCACGGATAACATCTATTGGTCATTTTAAATGTGGTTTAATTCGAAAATGTTTGAGTGCTAATTCTGTTTCTTTACTTCAATAGTGTTCCATCATCAGAATTTTCTGCAATAATAGCTAAATTAAGAATATACAATACATTCATAATTATATATATTAATTCACGTCAAATAAATTTGTAAAAGCAATAGCTCGTGGGTTAACTAATACAAAAACCCTCAGTAGTTATTTGATTTAAGTTTGAGCAGCAAAGCGATTAAAAGAACCGCAGATCTTTATTTTTTCTAAAACCACTTTTTTCATAGCTTCCATCGCACAAGCACCAAATTTGCGCGAATCATAACCTGTTGGATTATCCTTGAATCAAGCTCTCAAAGCTTTAGCATTAACAGTTTTAATTTCTGTACCAATGTTGATTTTGGTGATACCACCTTTAATAGCAGCAATCAAATCCTTGTCAGGAATACCTGAACTACCGTGTAAAACTAGAGGTGTCGAAACACTATTCCTGATTTTTTCAATCAAAGCATATTGTAGTTCGATTTTCCCTTTATAAAAGCCATGGGATGAACCAACAGCAATGGCTAGTGCATCTACTTTGGTCTCATCAACAAAAACTTTAGCCTCCTGGGGAGAAGTAAAATTACTTTTTTGCGATTCAAGTTCCCCTTCTTTACCACCAACATGGCCGATTTCACCTTCTACCATTACATTATAAGCATGAGCTATTTTAGTAATTTTTTGTGTCCCTGCAATATTATCAGCTAAGGGTTTATTGGAGTAATCCAGCATAATAGAATCAGCCCCATTTTCAATAAAATATTGGGCTAATGCTAAGTCAGTAGCATGATCCAAGTGCACAACAACTGGCACAGTGGCTAATTGACGGGCCGTTTTAGCAATATTAAGCGCGTACTCCTTGCCTAAATAATGAATCGATTTTTCACTCACCATTAAAATCACTGGTGACTGAGCAGCTTCCGCTGCAGCTATAATCGCCTTTAGCATAATTAAATTATCAAAATTAAAAGCAGGTACAGCATACCCATTCATTTGAGCAAGACTTAGCTCGTGATTTAAATCAGTCTTCATTCCTAGCTCTTTATTTTAATCACTTCTTTTCCGCCATAAAAACCGCAGTCTTTACACACGCGGTGAGGCAAAACTGTTGCGCCGCAATTTTTACAATGGTTAGGATTTGTTTTAGGTAAAGCCATATTACTGCGTCGTTTGTTGCGCTTAGATTTACTTGTTTTTCTAGCTGGTACTGCCATAAACTACCTTTCATTGTGATCCATGATCACATTAATTATTATTTTATTTCTATAAACTTTTTAAGGCTAGATAATAATAGCACTCATATTTAATAGTAAGAGAAAAAATATTTAAAAACCAATGTTATTGTATCATTTTTAAACTTTTATACAGTATAAGCGTAGTTTTATATCGATGTATATTAAGCTACCAGCGCTTTAATTTTAGCAAATTCCTTATCTACATCCGATTCCGTTAACTGGTGTTTACTGCTATTAAAATCTAGTCGTACGGTTAATTTTTGTGTTTGTGATTCATTATTTTCTCTGTAAAGATCATGTAAAGTAACTTCACAACACAATGGTGAGGTCTTAAGCACTTGTTTTTTGAAGGCCACAAAATCAAAAGTTAGATCATCATAAATATTTAAATCTCTTCTTATTGGTGAAAATTTTGATCAACTTTGCGATATAAATTGATTTTTTATTTTTGCTAGTTTAGCTATCAATGATAAATTAATTTCTGCCCCATACCAAGTTTGCATTTTCATATTCTTCTGCAGCGCAGGGTGTAACCTTACTATGACTCCAATTAGTTGCTTCTGGTAAAAAAGTTTTACTGACTGGTAAGGATGGATAATTGTTCCTGTGTGAGCCAACATCTCAAACTTGATATCCTCAATATTAGCAGCCATGATATCCAGAATTTGAGCCAAAAACCCTTTTACAAAATAATAAGAGCCCGGTATATTCTGATGCAAACTATTTTGCCAGACAAAATCCTGCACACCAAATGCGACATGTTGGTTAAACTCTGTTTGATTAGTACTATTGTGCAAAATATTGATTGCAAATAATTTTGTATTTGATATTTTACGGTGGTTATTGTATTGGGCTGTCTGTAATAATGCGGGAATAAGAGTTGTGCGCATTTCAGAACGTTTTTTAGTTAGCGGATTATTAACAACATGCTGATTATGAGCGTTGAAAAAATTGAAAAATTGATTTTCATTAGAAGCAACTAAATTATAATTTTCAATTTGATAAAAGCCGCTATTAGTAAATAAATGTTTGATACTGTTTAACTGCATGGCTAATTGATCATCATGTTGCTGCTGTTTTAGCAGATGAGCAATATCATAATAGTTGCTCGTTGGTAAATTAACCAGCTTAATAGCACGCACTAGTTCTTCACACACATCTGCTTTCATAGTTATATCTTGACGATACAAAGGCGGTGTTATCATGAAAAGATCATCTGGTTTTTTTATCATGACTTTAAAGTTCAATTTACGTAGCTGCTCACATATCAAATCTGTACTTCATGTGGTTCCTAAAAAATCATTAATTTGCTGGGTGCTTAGCGGAATTTGTGGCGCCCCACTAGTATCCTTTAAATAATGCTGAACTTGCATGATTTTGGGTTTAAACTGCGAGTATTGCTCCATAAAATATCATATGGACTGAAAGGCAAAACCAGGTGACACTGGTTTAATAGCACGTGTCACAAATAATCCACTATATTGGTTAGTTAATTTTTGTTGAATACGCATTAAGGAGGGTTTGACTAAAACAATGACTAGCAAAGCCTTTTTATCAGATGATAGTGGCAAGGGAGTTGATTGCCCTAAAATATATGTTTTTTGACTTGCCAAATCATTAATTTGATAAAGATAATTTTTGGTGTTTTGGGCTGCTATGATTTTCTTCACAGACCATGCTGGCGCCTTTTTTGTATTCGCAGCAGGTAAAATCATTACCGGATAGCCAGTCTCTAACATTAGTAGTTGTTCGATTAGCACCCAAGGATTGGACAATGGTAAAGCTATATCACAAAAACGCATTCCGACCCAGTCAGCAAATAAATACATTGTATGATCTATGACAATATTAACTGCGGTCAAACCGACAACATCATTTTTCACACTGGATGGTATTTCCACGAAAGCAGCTGGTGAGAAGGATGAAGCTTTAAAATTATTTTCTATAGGTGAAATTTCCGCTGGTATATTTAAATAACGGCTTAACTCTTGCACAATTTGAATTAAGCTTAAGCAATCACTTCGGTTAAGTGGGAGTTCCAGTTCAAAAACAGTATCTTGGAAACTAGCTAAGATTGCTTGTGCTCCTGCTTTGGTTCAAGGACATCAGGGATTATCAGCTGCTAATGTAAAGATTCCATCTTGTTCAGATGGTAACAACGAATCAGCAGTTACCCCTAGTTCTGCAAGGGAACAAATCATTCCTGCTGATAGATGGTCTTTAATCATTTTAGACTGCAATGTTAACCCACTAGCAATAGTGGATCCTACAGGAGCATACAACACTAAATGACCAGCTTTAACATTATCGGCACCACACACCACGTGAACATTTTTTTTATTGAGTAGTCTTAGAGAGACCCATGAAAGATGCTCAGTACCTGCAATAGGTTCTAAATTTTCAACATAAGCTCATTCTAACCCTACATTACTAACCGTGCGAAAACCAATAATTTCCAGACCGATAGAATTGAAAACAAAACAAAGTTCTTTATCAGAAATATTCTCAATCCTAAGATATTTAGCTATCTGATTGCGTGTGATTATCATAGAATTTTCCTTTTGTTGTTAAATTACGAAATTGCTTCAAAAAACGAATATCGTTACGGTAAAAATCACGAATATCTTTAATATTATTTTGAATCATCGCAATTCTTTCTATACCGATACCAATGGCAAAACCTTGAAGTGTGCTGGGTTTATGACATGCTTTAAACACATTAGGGTGCACCATACCAGCGCCCAAAATTTCAATATAGCCGTTTTGTTTACAAATGCTACATCCTTTTTGATTACAATACGGACAAGCAATATCTATTTCAACTGAGGGTTCAGTGAAAGGAAAATAACTTGGCCGCAGCAGTGTTTTAACATTCTTACCAAATAGTTCTTCACATATGTGGCGTAGCATCCACTTTAAATGTGCAAAAGTAATATTAGGACCCACCAAAACACTATCAGCTTGTTGGAATTGAAAAGAGTGAGTAGCATCATCATCATCACGGCGATAAACGTTGCCCAGGCTTACGCAAGCTAAGTATTGCTGATCAGCAGTCATACTCTCAATAAGTCTGACAGTAACATTAGTGCAATGGGTTCGTAGTAACGTATCTTTGTCTAGATAAAAAGTGTCGTTATTAATTCGAGCTGGATGATTTTCATCAATATTAAGCTTGTCAAAATTATAAGCAACCAGCTCTAATTCCGGCCCTGTTACAATCGAATATCCTAAATTAGAAAAAATACGTTTGATTGCTTGACTGGTTTGCTCTAACGGATGTAGTGTCCCATTTTCCATTGGTAAAGGGTTCAAAAAAGGGTTTAATTGGTCCTGAACCAGCACATTTTTTCAATGAGCTTGTAGTAAGTTGTTGCGTTGTTGATTAATTAGGGTAATCAACTTTTGTTTAATAGTGTTTAACTGAAGACCAGCTTTGCTTTTTTGTTCTGCTGGTAAAGTGCTAATTTTTTTTAACTCTTGGATGAGTTGAGATTTGCGTCCTAAGCAAGCAGACTGTAAGGCATCTAATTCTTGGACAGTTTTACATTGTTGAATTTGCTTAGATATTTTTTGAGTATAGTTATCCCAAGCTAAAACCATGCTAGTACTAATTTCAATAAAATAATAATTCTAATAATAGATATTCTACCACTTGTTTGTGCTAAATATATACTATCGATGCAGATGAACCCCAAATAATCAAACTATTAGCTCTTTTAAACACCAGGGTATTTCAGTATCAAACGAATAGCTTTATAGTTGGGCACATATACTGCTACCAAATCCCAAAAAGCTTTAGAGTGGTTAGGTACTACCAAATGGGCAATTTCATGAACTATAATAGCCCGTATGACCTCATAAGGAAAGTGCATTAATTTTACATTTAGTGTGATCGTATTCGTCTGAGGATGGCACATCCCCCATCGTGATTTATAAGACTTAATTTTTAGTGTAGGAACTGATTGCTTCATTTCTTGGGCTATCGCTGCCACATAATTGGCCATTTCAGCATAACAGTAGTGACTAATTGCTGCATACAATCTGTCTGTTGAGTAGCCTGAGCCTTCCTTATCCAAAAGTCTTTTGTCAACAAGAATTTGGTGATCCTCAACCAGGAAATCATTTTTGTATTTATCTACCTTTAACGGTAATTTAGCACCTTTCCAAACAAAATAGTCATTAGGTTTGAATTGCAAAGATAATTTTTTATTGCTGGCATATTGGTGCAAATGAAAATTAATTTTTTCACAGTGTTTTGCTAAAAAAGTGTTAATCTGAGTCTCACTTACCCCCAAGGGGGCATAAACATAAACCTCACCACTTTCAATGTGCAAACGTAATGTAAGTTGTTTTGAAACAACCACATGGTAAGTAAATTGCGCAGTCAAGGAAAAAAAATAATGCGTAGTGGCCTTAGCAATTACCAGTTTCTTCATGCAACAAATTTTACCCTTTATAAAATAAAAATGACAAAAGTGTCATTTTTATTATTCATCTTCTGACTTAAACTTAAAATTATCCATAAAATGTTTGCGAGCATCTTTGGTCGCATTTCATAATTTGTCATTTTGCTTTTTCATTTGCCCTTGCTCTTTTAAAGCAGCCAGGGTTTTTTGTTGCAAAATGGTTTGTTGGTCTTTATCAGCACTATGCATCTTTTTTAACCTACTGGGCAAAATGATGTTTTTCTTGGTAAGCTTAGCATCTGATAATTGCTTGTTATTACTTAGCGTAGTGCGTTTAGCCTTACGAGCAGAGTGATCATTAGATGGTGTTGCCACAGATTCATCAGCTGCATCCAAATCATAATCAGCATCAGCAACCATCCGCGCGCTGTCACCTTGAAAGCGTACGGATTGACTCATATTGGATTTATGGGTTAAAGGATTATCAAATTTATTAGCATTTTTAATGTGTTCAATATTTGATGCAACAGTGCGTTTCGCTTCTTCGGCTAGCTGGGAAATTGGCACCCGTCGCAACAAACGCCCTTTCGAACCATAAAGGTTATCATAGTAAGCTCGTTGCTCGGCAATTGGTAATTTGCTAATTTCTTCTTTAGTTAAGTCAGCGTTAGTGACACGATCAGAAACATCCTTGATTAATGCAGGGTTTTCATTCATCGTTTTATGAGCCAAGGCTGTGTCAAGGTTACGAGTAGATGCAGCCAAATTTTGCAAGTTTTTTTCATTGCTAGCCACCTGCTTTAATAAAGCATCAGCTGGCTGCGGATTGGTTGAAGAGTCAGCTTGTTCTGTTTGGGCTAAATGCTTAGCTTTTTTTTTTATCTTGCGACGGCGGTTCAGTTTGAACATCTTTTTTGGCTTCTTTAAGACTAGCTTTCAAGTCTGCTGATTTTATTTTTTCAGCCTTAATTCTGTCTTTTTTCATTTTGGCAGTGTTTAATTTAGCTTTACGCAGTGCTGAATTAGCAGAAGCACCTTTATTCATCACCCCAGCATAAATGCAATGCAATGCAATACCAGTCGTTAAAATAATAGCCAAACCAATTGGGATCCAATTAAAGTAAGGAATAACCAGCACGTAAAAAGGATAACTATGCGGTTCTGTCCCCTTAATTGCATTTCTAATGGAATTATTATGAATAGCACCCCAGATAAGGAAGGCTAATAATATCGCTCAAATAAAGGAATTTACAACAATTGATAACACGTGCCATACTTTACGATGTCCTACCCAAATTGGCAGCAACACAACAGTTATAGCAACAATAAACAGTATGCTAGCAAAACCACCAATTAATAGATCGTAGTTAATGCTACCAAGTCTTGCTAAGTTTGAAGCTGTTTGAGTACCAAAAATTTGTTGAATCATATAAATAATATTGGCATGGAAATTAAAAGCAAAGCGGTAAAAAACATTTGCTATGGAATTACTTGATGCTCAATTACCTACATTTTGATCTCAATTACCTCAACTGTCAGGCAGATAACTATTATTAGCTCCGCGATTAACCCCATTATAAAAAATGGAACCTGAATGATTTTCTAAAAATATGGTAGTTAAAAATAACAACCCTAACAAAATCAGACTAAAAGGGACAATCACACGAGCACTTATTAGAATTCTTTTTTTCATTCTTGTCTCACGATTAACTTATTTTATATATATTTATTATAAGATAGATTTATATTAACATAAAAATCATTTATGCTGAATATCAATTACTTATTAGCAGTGAATTTTAATTTTTGTTGAAGATGTTGCTTATAAACTTCCACACCAGGTTGATCAAAAGGATTAACGCCTAGCAGCATAGCACTCATAGCAACTGCTCTCATCATTCAATAATATAGATAGCCTAATTGCTGCGCACTAGAGTTACTTAAGGTCAATCTAATTTGGGGGACACCGGCCTCTTCATGAGCCTTCATCACTGCCTCTAATGCTGTTGTGTTAATATCGCCCAGTGCTGTTTTAGATAAATAGTTTAAATTTTCTAAGTTATGTTCTGTTAGGGGCACATAAATCAGTGAATCATTTTTTTCATCATTTAATATTTCGCAAACAGTTTCAAACGTAAAGTGGTGTGGACCTTGCTGTATATATTGTCCTAAAGAATGTAAATCTTGGGTAAAGGAAACTAAACCAGGGAACAGGCCTTTGCCCGCCTTCCCTTCTGATTCACCAAATAATTGTTGTCACCACTGCTGCACAGCAAAAAATTGTGGTTCATAACTAGTTAATAACTCTACCTTCAAATGTAATTTTTCATAGCACAAAAACCGAATCACTGCATATTGATAAGCCGTATTTACACCCAAATCACATGTTGATAAATCAGCTTGTGCTTGGCGAGCTCCAGCAATAATGTTTTTAATGTTAAAACCACAAAGAGCTAATGGCACTAGTCCCACAGGAGTTAGCACCGAATAGCGCCCGCCTATGGTGTTAGGAATAATGAATCTAGTTAGATTCTGCTCAACACTAATTTTATGGAGTGCTTTATTGTTTTCCTCTGTTACCACAATAATTCTCTTACGCCCCTCTTCACCATATTGTTTCAAAAGAGCTCTATTAAATATTCTCAAGGCAATTGCTGGTTCTAGCGTACCACCTGATTTAGACACAACACAAACTAAATAAGATTCATTATGAACAATTTTTAAAATGTCATTTATATAGCGCGTGGATAAATTATTCCCCGCAAGCAAAAGTTGCACATCGGGTTTGGCTTGTTTTAGTCATTGATAAGCAGACCATGCTCCTAATGAACTCCCCCCTACCCCAATCAGAACTAAATATTTGGGCTGATATAATGATTTAATGTGATTAACACGTGCTATTATTTCATCAATGGTAGAGTCTTGTAGGGATTGCGGTCAGCGCAATCAACCTAGACCCATTTCTTGCCTGTCAGCCTGCTTGTTAGTTTGCTCGTGTATCCTGCTAACTTTGTTTTGGTATGGCTGTACCTCAGTCAAAGAAAGTGATTGACTAGAAGTTTGAATTTTAATCATAGATGATGCCTTCTGTAAATGAATGTTGCCTAAAATAATTTTAATTATATATAAATTGAAGCAACAGATAAATTTGACCAGCAGATTCTTTTGATAATGATGAAATTTACTTGATGATTAATTTATACTGTCAATTCTGTTTATAATCGTAGTATCTATGGACACTGATAATAATATTACAAGCCTATTTTTATTCCACCGTGATTTACGCTGTATTGATAATATAGGGTTGCACAGACTAGTTCAAATGAGTCACAATATTGCTTTACTGTTTATCATGACTGACGAGCAAACAATTAATAATAATTGATTTAATCAAAATGCTTTTAATTACCAAAATGAGTTACTAAGAGAATTAGCTCACCGTTTTAACATTAATTTTATTAAAGCCAAGGATGAGCAATCTGCTTTAAAAAAAGTTTTTGCCCAAAACACTATTAAGCGGGTATACACCAACTATGATTTCACCCCTTTTGCGCAGCAACGCCATCAAAAAACTAGCTTGTTGTGTAAAAAATTCTCAGTCGAATACAAAGCTTTTAATGATTATTTACTACTAAAACCAGGAACTATTCTCAATAAAAATCAACATTATTTTAAAGTTTTTACTCCGTTTTGAAAAAACGTTATCCAAAATAGTGCTTTGATCAAACAACCGGCAAAAACTGATTTACAAGCAATCCAGTTTCAATCCTTAAAAGGTTGTTGAAAGTGAGAGCAATTAAATATTCCTGTCACACCAAGCGGATATACCATAAATCGTCAACAAGCTTTTGCAATTATTAAAAAATTACCAACTAAATATGCACAATGACGCAATGATTTGGCAAGCCCTGGCGGATCAGGTTTAAGCAGTGCTATTAAATTTGGACTTATTTCGATTAGAGAAGTAATTGATGCTGCCGTTAAGGCTTTCCATGGATTTGATAATCCTTTCATTAGACAAGTTGTATGAAGAGAATTCTACTATCATGTTAGCTACCTAGCTATGCGCAACAAGGAATGAAACTTTGGAGAAAATTGAAATCGGGCTTTTAATAATGTTACATGGTGCAACGACAAAAAGTTATTTCATAAATGAACAGCTGGAAAAACTGGCTTTCTGGTTGTTGATGCTGCCATGCACCAGCTAAACCAGACTGGTTTTATGCACAATAGAGCTCGGCTTATTGTAGGATCATTTTTAACCAAGAATTTAATGTTCCACTGGTCATGAGGAGAAAAGTACTTTGCTGAAAAACTAGTAGATTATGATCCAATTGTTAACCAAATGTCGTGGCAGTGAGTTGCGGGTTGTGGCCTTGATGCAGCGCCATACTTTAGAATCTTTAATCCTACTTTACAGCAAGAAAAATATGACCCTGATTTAATATACTGCCAAAAATACTTGCCAGTTAATTGAAGTCCTCCTGCGATTATTGACTATAAAATGAGTCGCGAACAATATTTGGCGATTATGAAAAAACAATTAACCCCTTAATCGTAATGGGTTAATTGTAAATATTTAAAAATGATTGAGTAAATTAATTTTGACCGTAATAGGCTTTTTTACCATGCTTACGGAAATAATGCTTATCCAATAATTCCTGAGTAACACGGTTTTTCACACCATTAATTAAATAGGTTTGCCAAGCCATTTGAGCAATTGTTTCTAATACTTTGGCCGTTTTTACCGATGCCATACCAGAATCACCAAATGTGAATGGTCCGTGGTTGCTAACCAGAATAGCTGGAATTTGCTGTCATGGTATTTTCTTTTTGGTTAAAGTGGTAGCAATCATGACTCCTGTGTGGTATTCATAATCTGCTTTAATGGCTCCCATGTCTAAAGGTGGTGTGCAAGGAATATCGCCATAAAAGTTATCAGCATGGGTTGTTCCCAAGCTAGGAATACCAATACCGGCTTGTGCTCAAGTGGTAGCATACATAGAATGAGTATGGCAAATTCCCTTAAGATCAGGGTACTGCTTGTAAAGGTAAGCATGGGTAGGTGTATCAGACGAAGGTCGTAATGTGCCTTCCACAACATTACCATCTAAATCCACCACAACCATATCACTCGGTTTGAGCTCTTCATAATCTACACCAGATGGTTTAATGACAAAGTAATTTGAATCGGGATCACGTTCCGACACATTGCCCCATGTAAAAGTGATTAATTCATACTCTGGTAATTTCATATTGGCTTGGTAGACTTTTTCTTTCAGTTTTTCTAACAATCGAACCCTCCTGTGCGCATTGCTTTTTTCACAAATGCTAATGCTGCTTTTAATCGTTCTACTGGATGATCAAAATCTTCAAATCAAGCTTCAATCATAAATGATCCTTGGTAATCAAGGTCATGCAACTGTTTAAACAGCTTGGTAAAATCAACACACCCCTTACCAAAATCAACATTTTTAAATTTGCCAGCTTGTGCTGCAGTGACCGGCAAAGTATCTTTAACATGTAAGGCTGTAATATCGTGAATATTTGCCTGCAACTCAGTGCACACTGCGTTGGCATCATTATGCCATGCACTTAAATTGCCTAAATCAGGATAAACACTTAGCCAGGGCGAGCGAATATTTTTAGTAACCAAATGATAATTAGCAATTGTATTAATGAAAGGATCGTCCATTGTTTCAATCGCTAACATCACGCCATAATTATGGGCTCATTGTAAACCACGATGTAAATTTTTAATAAAATTAGCGCGAGTCTTAGCAGTTTTGTTGGTATAGAAAACGTCATAACCAGCCAATTGGATAATACGAATATTTAAGCGATCAGCTAGTTTAATAGCTTGGTGTAATAATTCTAGAGCTTTTTTTTGAGTAGCAGGATCTTCGCTCCCCAACGGATAGCGGCGGTGGCCCGACAAGCAAATTGAGCGCAGTTTAACTCCTGTTGCCTGGCTAATTTTGTTAATGTCAGCAATTTGCTTGGCGTTTCAGTTTAACCGTGCTAAGCGGACATCACTTTCATCAATAGACAGTTCGATAAAATCAAAACCTAATTCAGCTGCTAGTTGAAATTTACTTTCCCATGAGCCAGGTGCTAAAGCCTTTTCATAAATACCTAATAAATTACGCATTAGTTATTATTTTGCTCAAATCTCTTCCATTGTCTTGATAAATTTTTGGCCCGCTGCCATGGGGTCATCAGCGTCCCGCAAAGCTCGACCAGCAATAACAATATAAACATCTAAATCAGCAAAAAAGTGCAAATTATCTAAATTAATCCCACCTGTCACAGTGACCTTAAATCCCATATCAATTAGGCGTTTAATTTTAACGTGGTCTTCTTCCGATCAAGGTTTACCAGCTAATTCTGCGTCGCGTGATCGGTGATAAACCACCTGCCCAACGCGGGCCTCCTGCCATGCTTCTGCTTGCTTTCAGGTTCATTCACCAGTTAATTCAATTTGCACTTCACGATCAAGTTTAGCAGCAGCTGTTTGCATTTTTTTAATGGTGTTAATATCAGCACAACAAATAGCGGTAATAATATCAGCCCCATTTTTGTACAGCATATCTCCCATAATTGCTCCCGCGTCAGCAATTTTGGCGTCCGCTAAAATGATTTTATCGGGGTACAACAAACGGAATGTTTTAACCGCCTTAAGCCCTTCACTGCATAACAAAATAGTGCCAATTTCCATAATGTCCACAACCCCATCAACAGCACGCGCTGCTTTGATGGCGGATGGCAGGTCTAAATTATCTAGGGCAATTTGTAATAATGGTCGCTTTTTCACTATTGTTCTTCCTTAGGAGGTTTAAGATATTTTTTATAGTCACAGCTACTAATTAACTGAATAATGTCAGCAGGTGTTTTAATTTTCAGCATTTTATGGGCTACAGTCGGATCTTCAAATAAACCAACAATTTCGCTGATCGCTACCGTAAGATGCGTTTCAGGATTAACTCCAGCAAACCCGACAAACACTTGGGCTTGATCTTTAGCATTAAATTTAACTGGTTTGGTAAAAATCACCAAACTAAAAGCATCCTGCTTGACCCCGCCGTCCAAAGGACTGGCGTGCGGCATAGCCAGAATGCCTGGCTGTAAAATGTAATACGGGCCGTGTTTTAAAGTGCTCTTAATGACGTTTTCGACATACAACGCAGTCACACAACCACTAGTAATTAAAGGTTTGAAGGTTAATTCCAAAGCATGTTGCCAATCCTTGGCTTCTTGGTGAAGCTGAATCGAATTATTAGCAATTAATGAATCTAATAGATCAACTGGTTTTGCATCTGCCATAGCTATTTTAGGTCAATTCCCCCTTCTGTGATGAATTTATTACGAATTTCGGTTTCATCCATAACATTTTGCAAACCAATCACTTTTGTATGAGGGAATTGCAATTCATCTGCCAGGTGCGTTGTGCACAATACAATGTCATAATCTCCGCCCACAGAGGCAGCTTGCCCTAGTGAGCAAGAATCAACTTTGAAGTCTTCTACTCCTCCTTCTTTTAAAATGCTTTCTACCTTTAATTTAATGATAAGGGAAGTACCCATTCCGTTACCACAAGCGCATAAAATTTTCATATTTAAATCCTTTAAGTTAGTTAATTATTTTAGTTATATTTTTATTTTACAGTAATATTATTGTTCATCGCTAACAGCTGCTGCTGGTAGCGGAGATGGTTGGGGCGCTGGTCTACCTAGCTTAGTATAGTATTTTTGCTTTAAAACCCGGCATTGTTCTTCCACGTACAAGCGTAATGGTGTTTTTTTAGCCACTTTTAAATTAGTGTTGGTTAATTGTGCAATCAGTACAAACAACCCAATAATCAGAATCATCATATAAGGAGCGGCATTCACTGTCACCAACCTTAGGAAGCCAAAGATACCAACCCATAAGGTATCTCAGTCAAACATCCCTAGATAAGCTGTTTGCCCTTTCGGAGAAGTTAACAAACTATTAGCATACAGAGACCCACCAGCCCCATCTGATACTACGGTTAGCAGTAAGACACCAAATACAATCAGAAAGCCACCCACAAACGGCACTACTAAATTGGCTTTTAAGCCACCCGATTTATTAGCATACAGCCCTAAAGCACCGTTGTCAAAAAACATAGGAATAAAGCCTACCAGAACAAAGTAAGATATGGCATTAGTTTTGATCGCTACCGCAATCAAGATGGCCATAGCCAAAAAGTTACCGATAGCACCCATCATAAATCCTAGTAAAATAGAGGTTGTCCCAAAAGCAAATGTTCCCGCAATATCAATCGCAATCACCGCATCAGCAATTAAGCGTTTGCTAATCCCTATAAAGGAACGTTGTAATTCACCCACGAACATTCTTACACCAAAAATCAAAACTTGAATTGAAGCCACCAGAGTTAAGGGGATTCCAATAATTTTCACTACAAATGACTTACCATTAAAGACCCCAAAAACAGAACTAATATTAGAATACATACTATCAAAGACGCCTTTATTAGCAGCATAAATCGCAATCAGCAAAGATCCAAAAAACAGTAGCAAAATAAAAGAGGAAGTTACAATGCTATCATGAAAAATTGACCAACCCTTGCCTAGTTTAATATCATCAGCTGATCTGGGGGCTTGGGTTTTATTGCGGTGAAATAATTTACCAACGTTATAAGCCAATCAAACACCAAACATTTGTTGGTGTCCAACTGCAAATCCCGCATTATTAGTTACCTTATTGGTAGGATTAATGTTTAAGTTAGAAAACACCGCTCAGTACAATCCAACCACAATTCCCGCCATTAAGGCTGTGACTAATTGACGTTCTGCGCCATTGCTAATATTTCTAAACATTAAAAAGTATAAAAACAAGCAAATCATCGCTGATTGTTGAAACATAACATGGCCAGTTACGTTAATTGAATAGCAATTGGTTCATTTTTTCAGCGCGACCATTGTGATATTGACAGCTAAGCCAATTAGCACTGTGTAGCTAATAATTGTCGCTGCTTGGTCGACAAAATTAAGAATGTTTTGCGCATTAGTCCATCCTGCATAGGGGTTCAAATAGACAGGTGTAGCGTTAAATAATTTACCAAACGCTTCCATCATAGGACCCGCTACACCAGTCAGCACTCCTGCTCCCAACTGCAAAATAAGAAAGCCAATCAAGGCCTTAATACCGCCCGCCAAGGCGTTGTACCATTTCATTTTTTGTAGTAAATTTCCCACAAACGCAATAATACCAATTAAAAAGGCAGGAATAGCAAAGAAGTTGTTGACAAATCCTGTATAAAAAATGTCTTGAACAATATTAATATTATTGGTGGAAATTAAACTGACTACTACAGCAATAATAACAACCAGAAAACTCATCCACATAATAAAGACCCCTGATTTATAAATCGGTTTTTTCTTCATTATGCTTTTATTTAGGTTAACGTCTTTATCCAGATCGTTATCAATTGTTTTCGAATCTAAAGCAGGTTTCTTTTTTTTGCGCCACAAATTTTTGAGCGACTTTTTATTATCTGGGGAATTAGATGATTCATTTAAATCATTTTTTTCTGCCATAATATATCCTTAATAAATTCTTATTTGTGATCCAGCGCTAAGGCAACCTGTGGATTATTGACCAACATGTCTTGAATCGCTGCTTCTGATACCCCTACTTTTTTCAACAAAGGAACAAAATCAGTTAGCAGGTGAGAAATACCTTTTGTAATAACTCCCCGTGTTGCTGAGTAAGCTGTTTGATAATAGAAGCGTCCCGCATCCATCGCTAGCATGATTTGCTTACTGTATCCATTGTCTATTAAATATTTAATGTTTTCTGCTAGCAGAGAATCCGGATAATATTTAGCCCGGTCTGGACCATCTAAACTAATAAATACTCCTAAGTCCAGAATCTTAGCATAGTAGTATTTATCCGGATTTTTGTTTAAGTGACTCAAAATAATTTTGTTGCCAGGCACTCCATGCTTTAACAAAATCTGTGCTACTTCATAACCCATTGTCCCCAATTGAGTGTGGACTAAAATCGGCACACCAGTACGGTGGTAAGTTTTAGCAGCGATTTCTAATTCCTTTTGTTCTAAAGGATGAATCATAGCATAGCTAGTTCCACATTTAATAATTCCAGCCTTATGCTTCACTCTTTTGACTACCGGTCCATTGTAAGAATGAATATCCATTCCTTCTTCAATTTCAGCCACCATCATATCCACGATATCTTCTGTGGAAACAGTTTTTAGTCATGATGAGTATTTATCATAAAAGTGTGCTTTATGAAAACCGGTACTCATAATAAAATGAGCTCTCCCAGCAAAATGCTTAGCAATTTCTAGCATGCGCGGCACATCACGGCCCACATTTGGGGGGTCCATAATAACCATTGTTTTACCGCCGTTTTGAAGAAAGGTTTCTACTTCTGCACAGGCTGCTTCAGTGTTAATCATTAAAAAATCAATGTGTTCCTCCATTTCAGGACCACCGTTTTTAACTAAGTGTTCGTGGGTATCTACAACTCCTAAATCAGCGACATCAACATCGCCAAGTACTGTTCGGGCAAATTTTTTCATTTGAATCCTACAATAGCATCTATATAATTTAATATTTTAAGCGTATTTTAACACAACCAACATCATAAATATTATTATTTGGTTATGTTTTACTTTAGTTTTCTAAACTTCTAACAAGGGTGCAACAGCTGCTGCAAACCCTCCAGCTTTACTGGAAATCACAACTTCATGTGCCACTGATTTAATTACTCCTTCAGCATTAGCAACAGCTATTGCCGTACCAGCTCATTGCATCATTTTTAGATCATTGTGACCATCAGCAATAACCATTGCCTGCTCAGATGACAAATTGAAGTGAGCAGCAATGCGCTTACAAGCATTAGCTTTATCAGTATTCACTGGGTTGATTTCATAGATAGCATACTTCTTATTACGAGAAACACCTCCCTTAAAAATACTGTAAGCATTGTGCTTAATAAGTTCTGACAACACCATGTCTGCTAAGGTGGTGCGAATTTTAATAACCACTTTATTTACCGATTCGGGATTATCGACATTAAATTTTTTTACTTGAAAACGTTTTTCAAAGTTTTGGCTATAAATTCATCACCGGCGAGCTTGACTTACTAAGGCTAAATTATAGGTGCTAGCACTATAGGACCAAGCTTCTACCTTATATTTGTTAATTACTTTAAAAATATATTGCGCATCATCTGGAGAAAAGGGATTATTTCACAATACTTTCTTTTGGCCATTGTCATAACCCAAGCTACCGTTAAAACCAGCCAATATAACAGGGGCATCCGCACATTTCATTTTACGTAAAATCTTAGTAATCCGTTTTAGGCCCCGGCCAGAAACAACAGTAATGTGGTAATCTTGATGAGCAACCAGCTTTTGGAAAGCTGTGATGTTTGCTCGGTGAATACGATTAACTTTGTATAACAAAGTATGGTCTAGGTCTGTAATAATTAATTTAATCTTCTGTAAAGACTGGGAAAAACTTTTATTGTTCACTTTTGGTGGCGTTTCTAATATAGCGTCATATTTATACTGGCATTGACAAAGCACTACTCATTAAAATTAATTTATATCAACAACAGTGTGGCTATAGTATAAATACATCATGATACTGCCAGCTACACCGACATTCAAACTTTCTAAGTTACTGTGCATTGGCAACCACCAAGACATATCAGCTTGAGCAATTATATTGGGTGATAAACCATGCCCTTCGTTGCCCATCATTAAAACAATTTTGGTGTTTGCTTTAGCAGCATGCTGTCAATTAAAAGGTGCTTCATTATGCTGGGCGGTTGCTATTAATTTATAGTGATGAGCAACACAATCGGTAATTATTTTCTGGTCTGGATTCTCCACAATGTTGCACTGAAAAACGGCCCCTTGCGAAGCGATAATGGTCCTCATATTATAATAACTCACTGTGTTATTCATTAGAATAACATTAGAAAAATTAGTGCCAACCGCTGTTCTAATTAATGCCCCTAAATTACCTGGGTCTTGAATATTATCTAACAATAATGCGTTTTTAGTAAAATCAAAGGACGTGGTAGTAAAACTGCAAACTGCGACCATGTCGCATTTTTCCCTAAAGGGCACGAGTTTTTTTATGATGTTTTCAGCAACTACAATACTCAAACCATATTGACTAGCCTGCGAATAACTTTGTGCCAAGCAAAAAATGTGGATAATAGCATAACGATCATTTAAGCACTTAATAATTCTTTCGTGCGGCACTAAAAATCTTTTCGCTCGCTGCTGATGTTTTTTGTGCAAAAGTTGCACAGCACTCTTAATTAAAGGGTTTGTTAAAGAAGAAATTTTTTTCATGGATAACTAAATGAAAAGCTTACTATTCTGCTTCACTATCTTGTTCTTCAACACTTGGTGGTTTTTGTTCACTAGAAAAAGACCCCAATGCTCTTTGGATTCTTAGTTCGCGCAATGTGCTTCTTTCTTGGGATGAAAAATACTTACTGTTACGCGAACGAGCTGAAGAATCAGCAATAATTTGTTGCTGGTAGGATGATTCGGCATAGCGGTGTTTTTTTAAATAATTTAAATCCAGGAAAAAATTGCCAAAGAAAATCACAATGGTAAGGGGTAACAGAATTTCAATAAAAATTTCTGCTAAAAGTAAAAAAATGTTAATTAAATTATTATTGAGGATTGTTATTGTTGTTAACTGTCCGTTATTAGCCACTGAGTAAATAAAGAAATCAAGTGTGTGTTGCAAAGAAATCACCATCAGAAAGAAGAACCCGCTTTGCACGTGCACCACTATGTTTGACTCTTTAAACCAATTGGGGTTGGTAAAATCACTATTACTAATTTGATTGTTAGCAATCAGCACATTCGGATAACCAGAAATCGCGCTACGAAAAATCTGATCGGCCACTAATAGAAAGACAAACCCCAAGACCAGGACAGACACCATAGTGGTAAAGGACGCGATAGTATTTCACTTAGATTTCATAGTCAAATTCCTCTCTTGTTAATATTGATTTTGCTGGCGTTGTTGGTTAATTATATACTTAGCAGCATAAGCTTCCATGACGGCTTGACTTTCTAGAGAAAAACGTTGCCCTAATTCTAAAAACAGACTCAGCACTTTTTGGTATTTAGCCAAGTCAGGTTTTTGACTGAAGGCCGCAAATTCATTAAATAAATACATAAGAAAGTGTGTTGTTGAAAGTGATGGATCAATGGGGGGTTGAACTGGCAGTGGATCAAGAAAGCGACATTGCATATCAATACTCAAACTCAGCAAAAAATGCAATCCATCAGCATATTCTTCTAGTAAGACCTTTTGGGGCGATGCCGGCTTGTTCGATCAGTATTTAAAATCACGTTGCTCATTGACTAGCTCTGCTAGTTCGACCAGAAAACTAAGCTGACGATTAATAAATGTTCTTGAACGATTCGTTTTGTGCAACTTGAAAATTAAATCATCAAGTTGGGCTTGTTTATGCTGGAGCTGCTGTAACTCAATATGATTTAACATTTTGATCCTCTAATATTGATTATGATTTGTTTCAATTATGATTGATACTAGTTCATTTTTCTTAATGCGCTTAGCAAGTAATTGAACCAATTTGGTCTTGTTGATAGTTAAATCATCAATTTTAATATATTGATATTGCTCATGGCGGAACACAAACACATCACCTTCTGCCAAACTATTGTAGTTGCTGTAAATCCAATCACTAATATCAGCATCAAATCGATTAGCTTGCTTATCGGGGGGGGTATATTTAACATCATATTGGCCCACGTACATAGCTTGGCGCGCAGCTTCAGATTCGGTAATGTTTTTTAACATATTGGCCATTTTGGTTTGTTGGGCTGCGGCTTGGTTTTTTCTTTCTTGCAGAATGGCTGCTTGATGCATCGCTTCCCGTTGTTGATGTTTTGATTGCCGTACTTTGGCATGTTTGCTAGTATAGTTTGATAATTCTGCTAATCTTTTTTTACTTTTCAGCATGTAAAATAAGGAAAAAACTGCCAATGCCCCAAAGAGAGTGGGCCCGGCTATCATGAAAAACACATAACCCGCTTTGTAAACTAGCAAAAACGAATTATCGACAACAGTGCTAGTTTGGGTGCTACTATCCCAACTATACATACGGGCTTGGAATACTTCGTTGATATTGTAGCCGATTAGAAAGAAGGGATTTTCCACCTTACTAATGGTGGGAGTAAAAATAGGGGTGGGATCAACTGGTTTAAAAGCAATATAGGTGGTTATGCTATTTTTATTATCATTGGCAAGCTCATTTCTGAGATTTGTGCCAGCCAAAACTATCAGTACCAGTCCTGTTATAAATGACAAAATGCTCAAGACAAATAATAGTCAGAGGTGCCATAGTTTTTGCATCTATTCAGAACCTCCGGGGGTTTGGCTACTAATAACTTGGTGTTGCAGCGTATTTTGAAATAAGTTAGACAAATTAATATTGGCATAATTAGCAATAAATTGCTTCTCTAAAGTCGAAATAATGTGTTCAGCTGTGAAGGGGTTACGCGGATTATATACCCAATTATTATCAAAAATCTGGCTCAATTTAGGGTTAGCAATGTTGCCAATTGTTATCGCGTGAAAACGATTGCGACGAGCTTTTAAACGGCTAACTTCTTGGCTAGTGACAGCAGGAATGTCTGGTGCTGCTAAGTCCGATACCATCAATAAATCAGCATTGTAAAATTCGTTAAAATTCATAACGTTAAAGGCATGCATTAGGGCTGGTTCAATATTTGTGTTAGAACTAAATCGATAGGTAATTAAATTAATAAAATCCGCCACGTTGCGATTAGGACTTGTAAAATCATACACATCTAGGGTGTTAGAAAAGTTAATGACATAACAGGCCCGGTTTTCCCGAAGTGCTATTTTAATAATCGCCAGTGCTAAGGATTTAGCTATCACTTCTGGTACCCCTTGCATTGATTTAGATGTGTCTAAAGCAATAATGAAGGGCCCCTTTTCTTCTGGAACTGGTAACTGCACCACCTCTTGGGCAATCGTAGGATAAACCACGCGTTCATCGGAACGCGGTTGTAAAGATAGCAAACGGCCTTCCACAAACTTCTTGAGAAAGATCAAATTAAGCACAGGATCATTGAGCATAGCAATTTCATGAGGCAGAATTTGTTCTAGGTCTTTGGACTGTGTTACACCAATAATTTCTTCTTTGTAAATCCCAATTGGTTCTCAACGCTCTTTAATGACCACCTTATCATAGACTCGCTCCTCAATAAACTCACTAACACCCGACAAACGTCCTAACAAGCGAGCAATTTGCATAATAGCCGGATCTTCTTCTAGGTATTGAGCAAATTTTTCCAATACGCTAAAGTTCATTTGCCGCGGATTAAGCTCTTCGAATTTTCAAAAGGAACCAAAAAAATTAAAGACAGTTTTCAGCAGAACATTGTATTTAACAGCAATTTCCAAACTATGATAGGCTTGGCTAAGAAATTTAGCACGTTTAGCCTGGATTTGTGCTAGTCGGTATTCATAAATCCGCTTGACCAAAAAACTTTCCCAAACATTAATAAAATCATTAAAAATAATTTGGGGTTCTAGCAGGTCTTTATAAACCATATATTGGTAATAATTTAGGCGTAAATAAAAAGGTGATTTGCAACGAAATAGTTCTTCTTGGATATAGGGAAAGCTATTGCTGGTTAAAGCAGCAGGGCCTTGCAATTCTACTCAATTTAAAAGATAAATTTCTTTATCTAAATATTTAGGCAGGGTAATCCCTAAAATAGCATTATTAAGAACTGAATCATAAAAATTGCTGATTTGGTTTTCAAAATTTTTTTTGATTCAGCTGTCACTTAAACGTAATTGTGCAACTGTACGGTTATTTAAATCATACTGTTTTAGTTCTTCAATTCGTTTAAGTAACTTGCTTTGAACAAGGTTGTCTAAATAATTTTCATTCATACAAACTACTAACCCTTTTCGGTAGGAACTGGTGCTTCATCCTTTACTTGTTCAGGATCGGCAACAGAATCTGAGCTCATATTATCTTGGAACGCTTGTAAATCAAGGGGAATTTCTTCGCTGCGGAAGGCTTGATTAATAATTAGTTCCATTTGTTCTTGAAAGAACACAGCTGGTGCTTTAAGCAAGCGTTTTCTTTCTAATTGAATATCAGCATTTAATTCAGCAATCCGTTCTTGCAATTGTACAATTTGCTTTTGCAATGATTTAATGCGTTGGGAGTTGCTAGAGTTGGCTACTTCAATCCGGTATTTAGCTTCTGAGTCGGAATTTTGTAATTCTTGCTCTGAAACAAAATTAAGGGTTATTTTTTGCTTTTCCTTTAAATTAGCTAAATCATCAGACATATAAATGGTAGCTATCGCATAACCATTACGCCTAATTTTATTAAATGCATTCACCCCAATGAAAGTGATGGGATAAGGCAAATCAGAACTAATAATACGGTGAAAGCGACCTTTGACAGCATTTTCAAAAATATTAGTGTATTCTTGCCGTAGAATATCTTCACTGTTAAGTTCTGCTAGACTTTTCTTAATAGCCGCAATTTCGGTGTCCATTTCTTGACGTGCGGTTTTATATTCATAGGTAATGTTTTCCACATAAAATTGGTGAAAAATTTTAACATATTCCCGGCGTTGGTTTTCATTATCTCAAATGCAATGGCCAATAATTAACCAGTCAGGTTTGTCAACCGTCGTACGATCATTGAAAAGTGCTGAAGCCTTCATCAGGTGAACAATTTTTTTCCAACGGCGGTCTGAAATATAAGCAGTATTCTTTGTTAAATCCGCAATTCGCTGGCGAAAACGACTAATAAAATTGAAGGTAACATCACTAACTTTGATTTTTTTAATTTCTTCCATTCAAGTAGCGTAATCTTCATTCGTCATCTTAAGTTCAGGGTCAACTGATACCTCAAGGCTTGTGTTGCTAGCCACCAGCTTGTTAAAGCTCTTCTCACTGCTAACACCTTGGACTACATACCTAATCACAAACCGGTCAAACAGCGCTTCTAGTCCTTCGCCTTCCGCTGGCAATTCGTTAGAAGCAGCAATCAACAGTTTCATAGGAACATTAATGTCTTGGCCAGCGTTGCGGAAAATCTTTTCGTTGATGATGGTTAGTAACGTGTTTTGAATGCTGGGAGAAGCTTTTCAAATTTCATCTAGAAAAACAATGTCAGCAGTAGGCAAATAGTTATCTATTAAACGGGCATAGGAACCTTGTTGTAGAGCTTTAATCGAAATGGGGCCAAATAATTCTTCGGGTGATGAAAAGCGATTCATTAGGTACTCAAACGAAGCCCCATCTTTAAAGGCGTATTTTAAACGGCGCGATATCAGAGATTTCGCCACACCCGGTCGTCCTAGTAGAAAAATTGACTCCCCAGCTAGCATTGCTAATAATGCTAAACGAAAAACGGTGTCTTTTTCATAAACCTCTTCTTGTAAGGCTGTTAATAATTTGGCAATGCGTTCACTTTTTTTCATATTTTTTCCATTTCTACTCTACATGCACTCTACGACGCACATCATCAGATTTAACTATTAAAATACAAGCTCCAACTATTCACAAAATGGTTATCACTAACGTGGTAATAATAAAGTACAGAGCATAATTCAAATTAGCAGAATTATTAAAAATCGCCACAGCCTGTGATAAAGCCAATGATAAAACAAAAAAGAATTCCAGACCAATAAAATAGCAAATCGCTATCGCTAAATAGGCAACTCCCCAGCCATGGACATACCCAGCCGTATTGCAAATCAGAAGCGGAAGACTTAATAATAACCCGAAAATAACCGAAAGTAATGTCATAAACAAAATGCTTATAGTTCGCAGCGGCAAATTGAATATTTGCGGCCCATTCACATTTAGGGTTGTAAAAATATAATCCAGGAAAGTGTCACCAAAGAGGACACATAACCCAATGTTCATCACTAGGGCTGAAATAATAAGCATACGACCTCAAATTTCCCCCGCTGAGCTTCAATACATACGGGCATTAGAAAAATCCTTTCGTTTAAAGGGATTGGAATAACTTAACCGCATCTGTTCATTGTATTCATCAGTGCTTGGTTCCAGCGTTTTGACCCTTTGGAGAAATGCTTTTTCTTCTTGGCTTTTATCCTTGGATAATTTTTTTTGCGTTTTTTTGGCCTTCATATGTTCCTTAATATCTTTCTATGTTATCTTACCAAACTCTTGATTTTAATTATGAATTAAAAGCAATTGCTTATGGAGCTGAACAGGTGCTGCTACATTGGATGCATTCTTCTGGAACACACGTTCAGCTGATCCGGATAATTCAATCGGACTATTGAAAGTTTTAAATTGAATGCTGACCGATAATGTTAAATTATAATAAATTATTTCATCACCAGCAGTTTCTGTGACTCTGATCGCATCACGGTTAAAATTTTTGACCGAAATCGTAATTTGGCCAGCGTCTGCATTCATTTTTAATCATTTATCGCTGCTAATCCAGTTATTGAGCAAATTCGTGGTAGCTGTTTCCGCGTTAGTAAAAACACTTTCAGGAGGCAAGCCACCAACTGGTGCTGATGCTAAAATGTTAGTAGCAACTTGCTTTAAACGCAAATCAGGAGGATTAACCTGCTTTTTTGAGTTAGCATAAGGTAGATTTTCATAGGCAAAATTAACTGTTTGAATAGGTGTATTAGCAAACGATATGGTGATATTACCACTAAATTTGGTTATGCTCGAACCTCAAAAAGCTTGATTATTGGTGCGATCCTCCCCTGGCACAAAGCCGCTATATTGATCATTTGGTTTGGGTTCAGTGCCTACATTAGCAAAAGTTAATGGCTGATAAGAGGAAGGAGTACTAGAAAAATAGCCTATTAGTCGCTTTAGAACCCCATTCGTATAGTTATACCGGTTTTTGTGGGCTGGTTGTAATGCAAAAATATTTTTGTTGAGATCAGTTGTTGGGTTAATGATCCGATTATCATAAAACACAGAAGGACTGGACGCACCACTATTCACAAAAATGGGCGAACTGTTGTTTTTGGTTACTCCTTTTCGATACTGATAGAAATAATCAAACATATTTTCGCCCAACGATTTCTGCCAAGAAGTACTGATAGCGCCTTTTAAGGGTAAATACAGCAGGTTATCTAAAAAGGGTAATAAATTATAGGGATTTTCAAAAGCAGTTGGTGGTTTAAAACTAAAATCGTAAGTATAATTTAAACCAATAGAGCGCGGCACTAAATTACGAAGCAGTACAAAAGCCACAGCATATTTAATATTAATAGCACTAATGGAAGAATCCCCGTTCCTTTTCAAGGACACTTCAGCAAACTTTGATTGCGAGCCATCAAAATCTGTGGCATAATTACTAGCTAAATTGACAGCTCGCAATTGCAAGCTAAATAGTTTACCATCTTTTACCACACGAAAATCGCCACTCCCAGGATTTTGATCTTCAGCTAGGGTGTAACCTTTTTTCGCAAGCAAATCGTTCATGACTGCTTTATTAGTGGTAGTCATATTGCTAATAAAACTGGAACTTTCCACCACCTTGCTAAAATTATCATCAACCTCGCTTAAATTCATGTATGGTGTCAAGTTATCTTTGGCAGGCAAACGAAAATAAAAATCATCAGCTGGGCGCGCTTTCATAAGAGTATTAATTTCACTTGACATAGCAGCAGGCAAAGCAGGCCCTTTTAAAAGTCCTTGGTTGTCAATATTGACATTTCCCCAAAACAAAATAACTGAAGCTACTAGACCCATCAATAAAGCAGCAGTAAGTGACAAGACCACCGCCACTGATTTGCGGTACCGACTGCGACTGCGCCGATAAATTAAGGTTTTGGTTTTTTGGGGAGTTAATTGTTGAACACGGTGATCACGTGATGCCTTAGATTTTTTATTATTCATAATCACCTTCTCTCGTGGTCGGGCTGCTATTTTCTGGCGATTGGGTAGAACCAACTACATTCTGTTCGAATTTTCTAGCAGTATTGATGTAGTCAAATGCAGTGCGCACTTTTCATTGCGACCTGATCACCTTAAAAATAAGCCCTAGCAAAACAGTGATTACAATCACCAATATCGCCACCAACACGATGCTGGTGATTTGTGATCAGCCTACATAAAATTGAAACCCTAGGCTGGATAGGATAATGGTTTGAATAAGCACTAACACAAAATAGCTAATCCCTAACCAAACTCCGCGTTTAATAAATCTAACGTGGCGAGAATAAATTACTATGAAAAAAGGCATAATCATTTCTGTCACATAAACAGCCAAGCCAATCCAACTAGCTGTTGCCACTCTAGTCATAAAATTATCATAGCTAATAAAACCATAAATGTTTTCGTTGTACCATAAGAAGATAGCAAAGCTTCTGCCCACCATAAAACCGGTTCCAGCAATCACAATCATGCTTAGTAGCAAACAAAAGCGAATAACGATTTCTGGCTTGGAATTTCAATAGATGGTCAGCGGACGAAATAGATTGTTATTGCTATTAACCACGACTAGTCCTCCCACACAATATTAAAATGAAATGTTTGGCGATGGTAATTAATGCGGTACGGAAGCAGTACTTCGCCTAAATTACTATTAGCTGAACTACCAGGGATAACATAGTAAGCATTAACAGAAGTAATATTATTAATAAAATTATCATCATTAATATTAGCGCCAATTTCCGCTGGACTATAGTAGCCAGTCGGTGGTTCCTCACCAATACCATGTTGCTTATCCATAAAGGTAACATAAATACTGTTAGGTGCATCAGGGCCGTTCAGCTGAGCATCTTGGGTAGATATCTCCCCAGAAAACTGCCCTATGCTACCAGGTACATTAGTAATCAAACTACTATAGTTAAAATTGCTGTTAAAGGCACTGAGTAATGTGTACATTTTTTCACGGGCTAGAGCATCAATATAACCACCAATAGAGCTAACCACAATCCCGCCAGGTAACTGCACTGTCCCGCCGTTAGCTAAACTACTCACAATGGTGCGTGAAACATTGAGTTTATTCAAATTAAGATTAGGGTTAGTAAAAGCATTTTCTGCAAAATCAACATCACCGTCTAACCCTGTGGTAGTGCCATAAACATTAATGGCCGATCAATAACGGTAAAAGAACTCCATTCTACCAGTTGCCGTTCCCATATTAATCCGATTGGTCGCGTTACCTTGCTCTATTTCCTGACTTAAATACCAGTGCTGAGTGTTTATTTTGTTGTTGTAAGCTTCTTCATACAGGGTTTGTTGAAAAGGGGCAAAGGATAAATCTTTCACAAAGGGGTATTTGCTGACTAAATCCATGATTTGACTGGCATCCCCATTAAAATCAATTAACTGATTAAGGGTGTTATAAAAAGTTGCAAAATCACTACCAAATTCCTGGTAATAAAAGGCTAATGTGTGTTGCGGTGGTAAAAATAAAGTGTAAACATGCCCCACCCTGTCAAAGGGTACTAAAAAATTATTAAGACTGAGCGTAGGAGCAATCGGAAGTACATTAGCTGGCTCGCTCGGGTTATAAAGAATCGAAGATAGCCCTCGTAGCACTGTTTGTTCATCATTATAGTACATAGCTTCATCTGGGAAGCCCAGGGGATTAATATCAGGGGCATATAAAATAAAATTGCGTAAGGGATTATTAGAAGCATTCAAGCTAGCAGGATTAGTAGTGAACTGCTGTCAATTTGTACGATAAATGTAATCTAAGTTTTGAGCATAGTACTTATAAAGCCAAATATTAACAGCGTTAACATTACCACCAGCTAAAGTAGCACTGCTCCAAACGCTAGGTGGAATAACAATGCTACGCCCACTGGAGCCCATAATAATGCCGTTAGTTTGGTCACGCTGTACAGGATTTAAATCATTATTATAGTAAATATTGTACTGGTGGAAATTGGTCATAAAATTAAAGAAATTATTATAAAAAGCCGCATTGTTAAAAATAACTAAGGGAACATTAAAGTTTTCGGTACGGCCTTGATTAATTGTAGCTGAGACAGAAACTAGGCTTTCAAACTCGTTTTGACCCACAAAACTGTAACTTAACGGATTATTAATCCCTCCACTTAAGGTCGATACTTCAATATTGGTCACACGAATATTTTTAGCGGTGGGGTCAATTTGGGGAGCATATTCCAAAATTTGGTTAACAATAGTATTGTAAGCATATTCGTATCGCAAATTATTTGATAAAATCTGACCATTTTGTTGGTTGGGATCAACATCATAGTAGGCATATATTTGGCCTCCGCTAGAACGGTGCGCTGTATAATTTTCATTGACTGTATCGCGTATCTTTAAATCAGCATAATTAACTATTACTGGTTTATCAATAATATCACACCATTTTAATTGACTAAACGGTTCTTGCTTACACAAATCAGTAGGCAAGTAGGTACCAGAAAAATTAATGCTTTCGTTTTTCAAAAAATTGGCTAAATACTGTTCACCAAAATAAATACCAGGTACTAAGGCCCCTACTGCTAAAATAATGCCCATGGTAATAAGTCAAAAGCGTTTGCGGGTTTTAACCAACACTTCAGAGCTTAATACTAGTAATTTTTTAAAATCAGTTTGTTTGTCAGCCATAGATTAAAAATGTTCTCTTTCTACGCGATCTGACAATTTAAAATTACGAGCCAAAGTTGATCTTAATCGACGGGCTGACACAATCATACATACAGAAGCGAGTGACAACAAAATCACCCCAGCACCACCACAAATTAGAGCAACAAAGTTATACTGACTACCGGTGCTGTTTGTATCACTAAAGTAGTATCATCCTGCCAGTCCTACTAAACCGCCAACAAATAAATTCCCTAAAATCAAAAACACTACCGAGAAAGCAATAACTGACTTTATTTTTTTAATCAAAAGAATCGTGATTAATAATCCAAAAGAAAAACTAATCGCTATCACAGCAATCAAAATAGTGATAATTGTGTACAGTGGTTGTCCTAAGGCATTCAGCAGAGGAGAAAAAGGGATTTGTTCAGTCAAGGCCTGACCAGCAATCCCGGACAAAAGCACCACATTAGTAATAACCAGCAGTTGCACCAGAAAAACTAACACACGACCCACTATTTCACCCCCACGGGAAAAATATAGTCGAGACACTGTTGGGTCGTAATATACCTTTGCTCTGCTAGCGTTTTTTACTTGCGCAGCTTCTAGTTTGGCTTGCCCCGTACTATAGTAAGCAGAAGTAACATCTTTATCTGAGCTATCTTGATTTATGTTAGAAGTATCTAATGACATATTAAAGCAAACGCATTTTGTTTTTACTAGATAATATTAAGCAAATCTTACAATTTAATTTATTTTACTATAAAACCAATAATATTTTTTAATATACCTCAACCTATTATGGCCTGGTTACCAACATTGTCTGTAGCAGTTATCAATATTGTTATACATAAAAAAACCCTTTATCTATTAAGGGTAGTGTTATAGTTAGTAAACTATGCTGTTATGCAATTAATATTGTTTTTTGCTTGTAGATTATTTTAATGAAACCTTTACCTTGGCCACAAGCGCCGCAAAGGCCTGAGGATCTTGAATAGCTAATTCACTAAGCATTTTACGATTAAGGTCAATTTTACACAACTTAAGACCATGCATAAATTGTGAATAACTTAATCCATGGGTACGCACAGCAGCGTTAATGCGTTGGATTCACAAACCGCGAAAATCTCTTTTACGCGCTTTACGATCGCGGTAAGCATACACCAGTGATTTCATCACTTGTTCTTTGGATTTTTTAAAATGAGTAGATTTGTTCCCATAATAACCACTAGCTTGCTTAATAATTTTTTTACGCCTTGCTAATGTGCTTGGGCCCCCTTTAACACGTGCCATCTAAATACCTTTATTTAATTAATTTTTTAATACGTTTTTTATCATGCGGAGAAACTTGAGCTGGCTTGCTGAGCTGTTTCTTTTGTTTTGTGGTTTTGCTTTGTGCCAAGTGCGAAGTAAAAGCTGATTTACGGATTAGTTTTCCGGAATTAGTTTTTTTAATCCGCTTGGCTAAAGCAGATTTAGTTTTCATTTTAGGCATAATTTCCTCCTATTGCTGTTGTTTTTCAGCTTGTTTTTGTAATTTAGCTTTTAGCTTTGCTGTCATTGGGATTAAGTACATGTTCAGAAACATTCCACTGCGTTCAATGGGTTTGGCTAGCGCCCCCACATCATGCACTTTTTCGAAAAAAGTGTTTAACTTATCATAACCGAACTGAGTGTGAGTGACTTCCCGCCCCCGAAATCTTAAGCTGACTTTAACATTATTTTTCGCAACTAAGAAATCACGCGCTTTGTTAACCTTCACCTGCAAATCATTATCGCTGATCATAGCACGCAAGCGGATTTCTTTGTTCACAACATTTGATTGCTTGCGCTTTAATTCCTTTGATCGTTTAGCGTTTTCATATTTAAATTTGCCATAATCTAAAATTCTGGCTGTTGCGTGCTCGGCGTTTTCTTTGGAAACTAGCAGTAAATCAAGCCCAAGCTCTTTGGCCTTATTTAAAGCTTCTTTCCTTGACATTAGTCCTAGCGACTGTCCCTCCGGGTCTAAGACAAGCATTTTTACAACTTCAATATTATTGTTTAAACGCTTGTTTATGACAGGACGAAGGTTTTTTCTCTGCCTGTAGTTCATTTATCTCCTTTAAAAGCTGCGATAATAAAAAATGTACCCAAACCTGCGTACACTACACAAAAGACCATTTCCGCACCAAAGGGATTAGGTAAGCTAACGCTATTTGAATGCAAAGTAAATTATAGCAAAAAACAGCAAATGTCCACAATAATTTCATAAATTATTTATCTACAATGATAACTCGTCAATAACAATCAGCTTAGTTAGCATTAAGCGCTAAAAATCAATGACATAAACACCATTTGCAGTAAACCCATACACAGTGTTTTGACTAACAGGTTGATAGAAAAAGTTAATGGCTTGTGTGACGCTATTAACGTTAGCTGCTGTGTTTCACGGGTTAAAAATAGCCCTTTGTAGAGGATTAGTAGTTCCTGAAACCAAAAGAGATTGCCATTGAGTCGTAGTGACAGGAAAAGCAGCAATATTGGTGCTGGTGAATGTTTGATCTAAACCAGCAATATTGGTTAATGGTATTTGGCCGTCCACACTTCATCTTTGCAAACTATAGCTGCTTTGCGGACCTGCTGTGATAAAGACAGACTGCGGGAATGCATCATTACTTGTGATATCTGCTACTGCACTGGGTGAATTAGGCAGTGTTTCAATACTGGTGCCACCAGACCTCAATAACCTTAAATCACTATTGCTAGTAATTCACAAATTACCTTGGTTGTCCGGGACTATTTTAGTGATCCGGCCATCAGCATTGCCGTATGCTTCGACAAAGGGAGTGTTAGCCGTAAAATTAGTAACTCGAATTATCCCATTAACTAATCCCAGAAAGAAAGTGTCCCCCCTACTAATTAAAGCTGTAAAAGGGCCTCGCGAAATAACAGGACCTGAAGTAGGCTGCAAACTAATTTCAGTCACAGCATCAGTAGAGTCATCAATTAGTCTGTACATTTTACCAAAATCTGTGTAAGCCAAAACATACTGCACACTAGCAACAGCAGCGGTGATTTGCAACCCAACAATAAATTCATTACTTGATCAGCTAGGCGGAGGCGCAATTAATTGACCATCATTAGGATCATCAAAGGCAAATTTATAAAGACCTGATGACTCATTAGAAATATAAACGGTACTTGTACTTTGGGCGACAACCATTCCTTCAATTTCGGTACTTGCCCCTAATTGCAATTCAGTAGCAGTGTATCCACTCTGCCCAGCAGAAATTGCATAAGCTTTATCAGCTCCAGTTCCACTGTCCTCAGCAATAACTCATAAATGTCCAGTAGTGGTCACAAGCCTTAAAATATCATCATTGGCAGTTAATGCCCCTTGCGTGAACGTTGTCAACTGATTACCATTAAAATATTGCAACCCCTGATTGGTCGCATACCAAAGCTGGTTATTAAAAATAACCGTCTGCCCTTCTTTGGTGGTGCTAGTTGCAGGATCACTATAGAAAGTTGCGCTAATTGGTTGGGATATAACCGATACTGTTAATTGCTCTGGTTGAATTTCTGGTTGATTGTCACCATCCAAAATGGACCACGAAACAAATGTGGCACCTCCAAGGTTAAGAGTGCTGCTCGAATCAGCAATAATGATTCGATCAAGATCTGCCTGACTTAAACTAGGGTTATTATTTTGTAATTTGGTTTTGATGGCTGTTTTGGTTGCATCAGTAATGGTAGGTGTAGTGGGAAAATCAGGCAGAACGATTGAGCGGTTGGTAATTTTCTGAGCAATAATTTTGACAATATCGTACTTAACCAAAACCGTGGCTCCTTCCGTTTGTCCGCCAGAATTAGCCGTAACATCAACATTGAAACCTTGTTTATTTAGGGCACCTTGATTAGTGCTAATCTGAATTGCCCGGGATTGCAGGGGGGTTAGATTTTCGGCACTGGTTAATTCATTCAGCACAGCAGTACGAGTTGCTGGGTCAGACAAATCAGGGCTTGTTAATTCTTGGGTAATTTCAATTTCAGCATTATCAATTTTATTGACTATGAGTCCAATAAATTGCTGATCAATGAATGTGCTGATAGGCAGTCCTGCTGACATTGTTAGGGTTGTGCTAGATCCATCATCACCTGACGTAATTGTCAAATCAATTTCTGTATTGATTCCACGCTGACGGGATATATTAACACCGCGCGCAAACGTTAAAGTAATATTATCCTGTTGCACTTGAGCTTCTAATCCCCGATTAGCTAAAAATAAGCCATACAAAAGTGCTTCCCTCATGGTGTTGGAATCAGATGAGTTTCCATCAATAAACCCAACAGACACTAGTTCAATGCTGCGATTTAGGATTTGGTTAGCAAAGGCCTCAGCGTCATTAGATGGCTCTCGCACCTCTTTTTTAAGACATGCAACACTAGAGGTACTAGCTGTACCAACTAAACTAATTGCTGATAAAAAACTAAGAAGCTTCTTCATAGTACGTTATAAAATGCCCAACAATAAAATCATGTTTGTTAGCTTTAATTTTACACCTCTTCAGCAGAATATGATAATAAAGGCTATCGACTGACCAAAGGTAATTCAGTAATTGTCAAATCAGAAGCAATTACCAAAATGCTGGTACCTGCGCCAGAAGTATGTTTTGCCACAATGTCGGACAACATTTTAGGGTCCATACTTTTCAATAATTTAATTTTTTGGGTTGGACAAAGTTCCATTAACACCGAATGCATTATGCCAAAACTGCGATAAACCTCAATGTTATCTGTTATCCCAATGATAGTTGTGTTGGGGCGTAGAGCAGAAATTTTTCGCACAATGTTGTTATCGCACGCCAATAAAATAATGCAAGGATATTTCCCGTCACGAGTTTTTTGCACTAGCTCAGTTGCCAGTGATAACACAGGATCCTTGGAAGTATGGGATAAAATCATTTTTTCTTCTAAGTATTTTTCGTAATACACTTTAGAATAAAATTGCTTTTCTGCTGCTCCAGCAATTTTTTGCATAACAGCAACACTGCGCACCGGAAACTCACCCATCGCAGACTCACCACTCAGCATAGTAGCGTCAGCGCCTCCTTCCACAGCAAAGAACACATCACTGACCTCCGCCCTGGTAGGGGTAGGGATCGAGATCATTGACTCTAACATTTGGGTGGCTACAATCACTAATTTACTTTCCTTCCGGCACTTACGAATGATCCGTTTTTGATAAATTGGCACATTGTAATATGGCACTTCCAAGGCTAAATCCCCTCTAGCGACCATACAACCATCAGCAGCTTTAATGATTTCATCTAAGTTTTTCATCCCAATGCTTGATTCAATTTTCGCAATAATCTGAACATACTCAGTATGGTTATCACGGAGTAATGTGCGTACCAATTCAATGTCTTCTGCAGAATTAGTAAATGAAGCAGCGATGTAATTAATGCCTTTTTTTAAGCCAAACAAAATATCTGCTTTGTCGCGGTCTGACAAAAAGGGTAAAGAATAAGGCGTCCCGGGTAAATTAACCCTTTTATTAGTCAGCACAATATGATTATTCAAAGCCCGTGCTCGCACAACATCTGGAGCTACAGACTCAACATTAAGCACTAATTTACCATCATCCACTAAAATAGCTGCTCCTTGTTGAATAGTGCTAGAAACATTATCTGAAATTGTAAGTTCACCCTGTGAGCAAGTATAATTTTTATATTTTTCGTTACTGCAATAAATGGTGATAAGATCATTAGCGCCAATTTTTAATTGGTTATTCTGTAATTTACCAACTCTAATTTCGGGTCCTTTGGTGTCTAACATAATCGAAATAGGTATGTGTAAATCTTTCTCCACAGCTCTGACAGTAGCAATTTGTGATTCGTGATAGGCGCGGTCACCATGTGAAAAATTTAACCTCACAGTCCGCACACCATTAAGTACCATTTCTTTAATAGTGTCATAACTGTTGCAAGATGGCCCTAGTGTGGCAATAATTTTAGAACGATTTCATTGGGTGGGTACTAAATTCATATATTTATCCTTTGTGCAATTTTTTTTCATACATTTGATAATAGGTTTTATGTAGTAAGGTTTTGTGGTTAGCGGCAGCATCCATTGGGTATTCCACAAGTTCCATCCCCTTAAGCGCAATCGCTACTCCTGAAGTACCTGCTTGTAAAAGTGCTACTGCTTTGATGCCCATCAGGCAAGCATAAAAACGATCACGCACAGTCGGACTTCCCCCTCTTTGTAAATGGCCCAAAACAGAAGCACGAGTTACGTAATGTGTAGCAGAACCAATTTTGGCAGCTAAGCCATTAACATCAAACAAGTTTTCTGTCACAAGCACAATCACGCTACGTTTATTTTGTTTTTCTAGCATTTGCACTTGTCGCACAATTTCAGCTTTAGTGAGTAGATTATCGCTAGTAACAATAAGGTCAGCACCAGCAGCAACACCGGCGTACAAAACAAGATCACCACAATGACGTCCCATTGCCTCAACCACCACACAACGGTGGTGTGATTCACAGGTATTTCTCAGCCTGTCTAATTCCTGCATAATAACATTGGCAGTTGTATCAAAACCAATCGTAAAATCACTTGTGTCAACATCATTATCAATAGTGGCAGGAATGCCCACGCAGCCAATTCCTCTACTGTGCAAAGGTAAAGCTCCCGCAAAAGAACCATTACCTCCTGCTACAACTAAACCACTAATGCCGCGTTTACGCAAATTTTCTACAGCTTGATCCTTAAAGGCAGGTTGTTGAAAGTCTGGAAATCTGCTGGTACCAATATATGTTCCCCCGTCCCGAGCAATGCTATACTCAGATGGTAAAACGGCAGGTGCTAAAGTAATATCGTCATTATATAAACCATAGTAACCATCCTTGACGATATAGGGTTCAATATTGGCGCGATAGCATGCTTTAATAACTGACAAAACAATTTTGCTCATCCCTTGGGAGTCGCCACCCGACGTTAAAACAGCAATTTTTTTTATTTCCATAGATTTTTTTCTCCTTTACTTTTTTAGCATTGCTTTATTAAACACAGCAATAAAGTTCGTATAACGATATAAATCTTTATAGTCTAATCCGTACCCAAATAAAAATTCATCTGGAGCTTTTATACCCCATCATGTTACTTCCTTTAGCGCTTCTTCATGATGCTCTTTGACCACACAGGCTACTGACTGAATACTGGCTGGTTGATGGGCAGATAATGCTTTTTTAATCAGTTTAATGGTTTGGCTGGTGTCAACAATATCATCAATAATTAGCACATGACGCCCCTTCAATGAAAGCCGCAACATACTATCCGAAACAATAGGTTTATGTGATTGCTTGGTTTTGCCATCGTAGGAAGCAGCAACAATAAACTCAGCTCTGGTATTAAACTGCAGTCGTTTTAATAAATCAGAAAAAAACGGTAAGCAGCCATACAAAACCCCGATACAGATCACCGGTTCTTTGATATCAGCATAGTGCTGATTAATTTTCTGTGCTAGACGCGTTAACATATTGTCTAAATCCGCAGCATTAGCTACGACTGATTTAATGTAGACAGAACTATCCATTCAATTATTCCTTGCTGTTAATTTTGTTTTTGATTAGTTCTACTAGTTCTGTGAGTGTATAACGATTAATTTCTGCAGAATTATAGCGTCGCACTGCTAAAATTTGCTCTTTAATTTCTTGGTCACCAATTGTAATTTGAATTGGAATTTTGTTAATTTGCGCATCTCGCACTTTATAGCTCAAGCGTTCATCTCGATCATCAACAGCTACTTTAAATTTATGTTCGCGTAATTTACTATACAAAAAGCGGCAATAATCCAGGTGATATTCTCTCGAAACAGGAATAATCATTATTTGCAAAGGCGCTAGTCATAAAGGCCACTCACCTCGGTACTGCTCTAGCAAGATCGAAATAAACCTTTCATAGGTTCCAATTAAGCCACGGTGAATAATAATCGGATATTGTTTTTGGTTGTCCTTATCAATAAAACTAATATCAAATTTGCGGGGCATTAAAAAATCAAGTTGTAAAGTGGAAATAGTAATTTCCCGCCCTAGCACATTGTTAATTTGTACATCCATTTTCGGCCCATAAAAAGCGGCTTCACCTGGTTTAACTTTGTACTCTACTTTTAATTCATCAAGAGCCTCTTGCAGTACCTGCTCAGACTTTTGCCACATCTCATCATCTTTGTAGTACTTATCACTGCTGTTAGGATCTCTTGTTGATAACGACAAATAACTAATATCTACCTTGAAAATCGCCAATACTTCGTTCATTAATTGAAAGCATCGCTTAAATTCTGCCTTTAAATCTTGGGGGGTAACAAAAATGTGCGCATCAGTTAACGTCATAGCACGCACCCGTTCTAGACCAGATAGACCTCCTGATGCTTCATAGCGGTGAAGTAAGGCTGCTTCAGAAAAGCGGATTGGTAGTTCTCGGTAACTATGCGGATGCGTTAATTTATACAACATAATGTGGTGAGGGCACGCCATAGGACGTAAATAAAAATCTTCTCCCCCTTTGCAGATAGGCGGGAACATATCATCTTTATAGTGTTGGAGGTGACCAGAAACCTCATACAATTCTTTAGGAGCTAAAATGGGTGTGAAAACTTCTTCAAAACCGTATTCTCATTCTTTGTCTTGCACCAGCTGGCGAATATTTTTATAAATTAAAGTGCCTTTTGGGGTTCAAATAGGAAGACCCTGCCCCACTTCTGGCGATAATATAAAAATATTTTGTTCCTTGCCAAGTTTGCGGTGGTCATATTTAAGGCTGTTTTCATGGTCAGCTTTGACTTGATCAAAAAAACTCTTATCATATGTAGCAATCCCGTGAATGCGTTGTAGCATAACGTTGTTTTTATTTTCTTGCCAGTAAGCGCCCGCCATCGAAATGATTTCGAAGTTTTTAACATATTTAAACGGTACGGCCACAAACATAGCTTCCACCGCAATATCTGATGCTACATTGGCAAATTTAATCCTAGATTGTAAATCAGCTAAAAAGCGGTTAGCGCTTAAATGCTTAGTAGCACTAAATTGTTCTTTGTGGAACTTGATTTGATTTTGCTTAAGGATTTGCCAAACATATTTATTTAAAACAGCTAAATCCTTTTCCTTGACAGTTTCTTCTGCCAAAAAAGACACTTGAAAACTATTAAAATCAGCAATGACATCCGCTACAATAATCTTAGAGTTAAATTTTTTTAAAGCAGCAGCTAGAATGAGACCAGCAGTGTACTGGATTAATTTGGTGCTTAAGCCATCTTGAATCGTAAAGACTTCCATCGTAGCATTCTGCTTAATCAGACAGTGCAGGGGCACAAGTTCGCTATTTATTTTAGCCACCAGAGCCTTCTTCGCTAAAGAAGGACTTATGCTTTTAATGGCTTCCTTAACAGTTAAGGGTCCTGGAAACTTTTTTTGAGTTTTATCTGGTAATGTTATTGTTAACATAAAATTTCAAAATTATGGTTTTTGATTTACTTATTGGTTAATAATTAGGATGTCTTTAAATTGTAAAAAGTTGTGATGCCTCTGTATTCAGCTGTATCACCTAATTCTTCTTCAATTTGCAGCAAACGGTTATATTTAGCAACGCGATCAGAACGAGACATAGAACCGGTTTTAATTTGACCAGTGTTAAATGCCACTGCTAAATCAGCAATAAAAGTATCACTTGTTTCACCAGATCGGTGCGAAACTACACAAGATCATTGTGATCTTTGAGCCAATAAAATAGTATCAATCGTTTCGGTTAGTGTCCCTATTTGGTTTAGTTTAATCAAAACTGAATTACCTGCTTGCTCTGCGATGCCTTTTTTCACATACTTGCGATTAGTTACAAACAGATCATCACCTACTATTTGTTTAGTTTTACCCAGCAAAGCATTTAATTGGCTAAAACCTTTTCAATCGTTTTCGTCCAAACCATCTTCAATGGAAATAATAGGGTATTTTTGACATAGCCCTGCCAAGTAGGCCACTTGTTCATCAGTTGTTCTGACAACTTCTTGCTTAAGGTTAAGTGCTTGTGTTTCACCTTTGTAATGATAAAGGTGGTCCTTAGCACTATACAACTCACTGGCAGCAACATCCATAGCTAGCATAACCCCTTCTGGACCTGGTTTATATCCAGCAGTTTTAATCGCAGATACCAGAATATCAAGTGCTTCTTCAGCAGTTCCTAAATTAGGAGCAAATCCACCTTCATCACCAACAGCCGTACTTAATTTTTTTTGATGCAAAAGTTTTTTAAGAGTGTGGAAAATTTCAGCTGATGTTTGCATAGCTTCGCGAAAGGTTTTTGCGCCCACTGGCATAATCATAAATTCTTGAAAGTCAATTGTATTGTCAGCGTGTTCCCCGCCGTTAATCACGTTCAGCATTGGCACTGGCAGAACACAAGCTGCTACTCCACCTAAGTATTTGTACAAAGGCATTTTATATTCGTCTGCAGCAGCAGCAGCTACTGCCATTGATGCCCCTAAAGTAGCATTGGCCCCTAACTTAGATTTATTAGGTGTACCGTCGAGCTTAATTAAAAGTTCATCAATTTCCCTTTGTTCAAACACATCCATTCCAATAAGAGCTGGGGCAATTTGATGGTTAACATTTTTGACCGCTTGCAAAACACCCTTCCCTTGATAACGTTTTGGATCATTATCGCGAAGTTCTAAAGCTTCCCGAGAACCAGTAGATGCTCCAGACGGCACATTGGCCATTCCAAATCCCCCATCGGCAGTGATGCATTCGACTTGAATAGTTGGATTACCACGCGAATCTAAAATTTCGCGAGCATAAATATCGATAATTTGTGACATAAATTTGCTTTCCAAATTAAATAATAAATTTACTGATAAATTAATATATAAACAAAATAATTATACTTTATTATGTTTTAATAAGGGAAAAATTACGCAAGCTCTTCAAACCAAAAGCGTAGTGCTTTCAGCAAAAATAAAAAATCAACAGAAACAGTTTGGGGGGCGAAATTTTCCATTCACCGAGCATCATGACCTGTGGCAATAATGGGCACCGCAGAAGCATAAAATTGTTGCTGCAGATCATGAATGTGTTGCATGATCCCTTTTCAGTAAACATTAACGGAACCAATACTAAGGGCCTCAGCTGTTTTCAGAGAACATAACTGCGTAGTGCGCATTAACTCATATCCTTTTAACAACGTTGCTTTTGACTGTACAGCATGGCGAGAGAGCCCCATGCCAGGAGCGATAACATACCCTTGAATAATGCCTTGCACAATTGGAAAAATAACAGTTCCGGTCCCAGCACTCACTATAATATGATTTTTATATTGGGATGCTGCATAGGCAGACAGCACAAGTACATCGTCAGCAAATTCCGCAAAATTTGCAATAGGACTGACAAAAATGGGCAAGTTTAAATTAGTTTTTTGAATAAAGTGCATCTCAATGTCATTGCTATTCTGAGTCAGCGTAGTAAGAAACTGGCGCCAAACAGGCTCTACACAAGAAACAAAGCATTTTCTTGCTTTTGCTGGCCCAAAAAAATCACTTATTCGTTTCAAAAAATCGCTGTGGGTTGGGATTGAACCAGTTGGCACAGTTAAAACTTCGCTAAACTGGTTTTTGGCCTTCTGAAATGCAGCAATTTTCACCAGAGTATTGCCTACATCAATATAAATAGGATTATTTAAATTACTTGACATAAAATCCACAATATAGTAAAGAATTGTTATCAAACAAAAACTTAACAGTTTTGATTGTATCTGTTCATATTCTAGCAAAAAATAAAAAGGCAATCCTTAGTTGAAGCCAATTGCAATTTTTCCAGGTAGTTTTGACCCGTGGCACAAAGGCCACCAAAATGTCGTGAAGCAGGCCTTACCATTGTTCCGCAAAATATACATTGTAGTCACTAACAATGTTAATAAAATTGCTAGTGCAAACTGTGATGTTAGAGCTCGCCTCATCAGCAAAAAAGTTAAGGATATGCCGCAGGTGTCTGTTTGTACTAATCCTTTGCCCAAACTAAGTGTCGAAGTAGCTAGAACGCTGGAAGCTACCTATATAATTCGGGGGATACGCAGTGTAGATGATATGCATGACGAAATCAATCTTAGTCATATCAACAGCGTGCTTGACGCAAAAATAAGTACTATTTTTCTAGTGAGCGATTACAAAAACCACACCATTACTTCCCGCCTGCTTAGAGAGGCCAAAGCACTCAAAAACGAATAATCTTACAGACGACGCTGCGTATCACGCAATAATTCAACTGTGTTGCCACGAATTTTGTGCAAAGTTAGCAAGTAGACCGAAGTATACATTAAGCCTACCAGCACAAATGACACCAAAAACGCTCATCAGGCTAATGCAAATGGTAAGGCTATGCCCAGCACACTAAAGGCGTAGTTGTGGAACAAATAGAGTCCCAGCCAACCTAAGGCAGCACCTGCTCCTCACGCCATCAACACATATATGCTGTAAATATTAATCGTGTTTCTCACTATCTGCCCTGTTGTGTAACCATCAGTCTTCATCAATACCATAAAGCGTTCGTATTCAGCCACAAACAAGTTGCTAATCAGCAAAATTAACAAGATCGCGCAGACAATAATGAAAATAATCACGACAACAGCAACCGATAAACAAACAGCTGTTAATCTGTTTACCAACAGTTCCTTGGTGCTTAGCAGATTCACGTTGCTAACTAAATTACCGTGGTTATATAAAGTATCAGTGGCATTGTTGGTAAAGTATGCACCCGTAAATTTATCTTGACCGTCAGCATAGAAAGTTGTGATGGGTGTTGGTTCAGTAAATCGAGAGTATATTGAGTTGTATCACATCAGAGGGGCCTGACTCTCATTCTTAAATACAAAATTATTGTCTTTGCTGTCTTTGACTACCTGCTCGACATTCGGATTCATAAATTGAAATCCTGTTTTGCTGGGGTTATTTTCGGTAATGCGGTTAAATGTGAAATGATAGTTGCGCGCCTGACTATAACCTAGAATAGCATTAACCAATTGTTCATCAGCAAATAAAGTTGCGCTGTCATAGGTTTGCACGGTCCCTCTGACAACGTATCGAATGTTTAGTTTGGGATACAACGGTGAAGTAATGGTTTTGCTTTGAGCAGCCGGAATAGAATTATTAATCGGTTCTACTCTTAAAGTTGCTTGTCGGGGGTTGACAAGTGATGATCGAATTCATGATGCATATTTATTTAGCAAATTGCCTAGGGGTGCCTTGGCGTCTTCTGGGGTATACCTAGGATCATAGAAAAATGAATAAGGGGTAAATTTATACCATTCAGTGACACTAGGATAACCAGACGTAACTGAGCTGGGCACTTGGGCAGCATTGACTTTTGTATACACTTTTGTCTGCAAATTCGGAGAATTTAGGTTAGCTGGATCCAGAAAACTCGTATTAACCAGGTTAGCTGGAACATACAAATGGAGATTAGATAGCTCAAACCAAGGCCTGACAAAAGGTGCGGGCATTTTTTCATTTGGACGATTAACTGGAAAATAGTTATCAACAAAACCATAGGCATTTTGCGCAATTTTGCCTCTATTATCACCATTTTGATTATACTGTTCATTGTAAGTAAACTCTGAGTCAGGGATGGTAAAGGGGTTTAAGTAGTAATGAAAATTCTCTTCTAAGTATTTTTGCTTATACCCAGCAGGAATTTGTTTGCCTGCTATTATTTGGGAATTAACAAAGTCGCTATCATCATAACTTCATCAATTTTTTGGTAATAATTGCCACTGCTTCGCTTGATTTAAAAACTGATATACATTTTCTTGGGGTAGTACATTAGCAGTATATAAATTATTACCACGATATCTTAATTGAGCGGCCGCTTGTTCATTGGCATATACCGGAATGGTTAAAGTGTTAGTACTTTTATTATAAATTTGGATGCCATCAGCTTCAATATTACCAGCTGGTGCTGTCGGCTTATTAATTGCATAGTCATGCAAGTAATCAGTCAAAGTATTAATCGCTGAAATGGGCACTAATAGTTTTTGCTTACCACTTTTTGGGAACTGCACAATTTGTGAAGTTGGCGATACACCAGTTAATGGCAGATTATTATCCCCCAACAGAGTTGGGATTGTTGTTGTTTCTGTATCAGCACCAGTCGCGGCTTGCGTATATGACCAACCAAACCCAAATTGTTCTTGCCGACTACTTGTAGAATTGACATAATTTGATACAAACGGCGGGGTTTCGTTTAATAGTTGATCAATGATCTGCTGGCGCCACGGCCCTTGGCCAATGGGCTTACCAAAAATTTGGGCAATAATTGATCCTAGACCAGTATTAAAAGTATTGTTGATATTCGATAATGCATTGATTCTTTTGGCTAAATTCAGGTTGCCCTGTCCATCTTTAAAATTAGTAGAATGATAGGTTGCAGCTATCAGACCGTCAATTACACCAAGGTTAAAACCGTGCCCAACAGCTAACGCAATGTTATTGCCAAACATACCTTCCAAAGTGCCTAGTGCTTGCAAAAAATCTTTGGCAAACAAGTCACCAGTTCATCCTCAATCACCTGCTGCTTCTGCTTTAGGGGTAAAGGGCTGTTTCCCCTGGTACAAAAAAGTAGGGATCGCAGATACATTAGACATAGACTGGTTGTATAGAGCAAAATTACGATAACCAGGCACTGGTGTTGCTGACCCATCCGGATTGAAAGAACCCTGCTGGCTTCATTGCTTTTCTAAAGCATACGGCCCTTCCCAATAACTGCTAGAGCTCTTACTTAAAGGACTGTTAAACACAGGCGAATCTAATTGAAAACTGTTTTTATATTTTAAATCTTTGAAGTATGAATTCGAAATATTAGCAATAAAACTAGGTAAAGCTAATGACACCGTGATTAACATGCTAGCTATAAAAATAACTACTGAAAAAACTCCAATCGAGCGCACCGAAGTAGAGGTAACACTTAATCGGAAACGGGTTAGAAATTTAGTGTTCCGGAATATAGTGCTCTTAGCTCAAACAAGTAAACGGTTATTTTTATAATAACTGCCAGGTCTAATTATGTCAGCAACATTTTTCCGCAAAATTTGATAAGCAGCAATAACAGAAACAATGATAGATAATGATCCAAAGACCGCCATAGCAATTAACAGGGGCCTTCAGTCAAACACAATCTGCAAATAGTTTAAGGAGAAAAACGTTTGGAAAACCTCAGAAGTTGGCCACTGGACTAAAATACCAAACAACCATCCAAGCGGGATGACAAACGCAATAATTAGGAAGGCATACATTAAATAACTAAAGCTAATCACTTGATTCGAACAACCCATCGCTTTCAGAATGGCAATTTGCGAAGCTTGTCTCTTAATCGTCTTATGAATTGAAATTACAATCGCAGCAATGGCGATCAAAAAGAGGATTCCTGAACTAACAAAAGTGACAATCACAAAAATTCTCAGCGCTAATGGCAGCAAAGTCCAATTGTAGTGATAATTACTCTTATTAAAATTTTGAAATGATAAATTAGTAGTTTGAGAAGATGGTATGTCATTTTTTGGGAAAGGATTCGTAAAGAAATTCACTGATTCAAAAACATTGTTAACTCCACTTAACAGCAATGATGCATAAAGATCATTGTCAAAACCAACACTCCTGTTACCAAATAAATCCATATTTTGGTGCGTTAAAAAGACATTCGTATAGTCTTGGTTAACTGATGATGTGGCATTCGCGATAACATCCCTAAGATCGTTGGAGCCGTAAATAACCGCTGAATCTTCAACATTAGGCAGAATCCCCTGCTGCGAAGCGTTGGGAATAAAACTGTAAGGATCAGTCCCGTAGCCAGAGACATACACCGAAATACCATTAATAGAAATAACGTCACCAACATCAACGCGATTAGCGCGCGCATACTGAGGCGAAACTACCACCTGATTATTCAAAAATGGCGCAGTGCCTTTGATTATATGTAAATTAACATGGAAAAAATCATATCCATCAGTGGGGTCGTTTTGCAAAATAACAAATCTAGTTGAACGCTTGGTAGCATTATTGAATGAGAAAACTTCATTTCTGAAATTAATTTTAAACCCAGCAACATTGGCGGCTAACTGTTGATGGAAAAGAAATTGCTTTTCTGGCTGATGACTTATCCCCTGATTGAATAGTTGAAATGGTTCTTTAATTAGTAAAGTGGAGGATAGTCCATAAGCGCTAGTACTAGAAATAGCTTGTCCTTGGGGAGAAAGGTTTACAATTGGCGAGGCAACACCTCTAAAGCCTGAACGATAAATTGATTCCCCCAAAGCTGATAAAGTATTATTGGTCGTCGGAGTTTGTTTTTGCACGTTTTGAATATAACTACCAATAAAATTTTTATCTGGGAAATCATAAATGGTGCCTGAATCCATTCGACTGCCCATCATGTACTCGTAGGCTAAGGCGGTTATACGATTAACTGCGTCTAAGCTGGGACTAGAATTTACTAACACAGCAAAATCAGCTAGCTGGTTTTGAAACAAACTAGGGTCTTGCAGATCATTGTTCAAAAATGTTTGCAGCTCAGCTGCAGTATTAATATTTTCCAAATTATTTTTAGCATCAGTTATCGCTCTGCTTACAAAATATTGAAAATAATTAGTAATTCTACTCCTAAATCAGCTGTAAAAATAATTATATAATGCCGACAAATAATAACTTATCCCAATTTGATGCACAAAATCGCTAACAGCTGATATGCTGGGAGCAGAATTAGTCTGGAGAAAATGCAAAAAATCATAGCCAATTAGCGATGTTTTAATATCGCTTAGTTTTTTGCCAACACTTGATTGCTGCAAAGCCAATAAATAATTGTTTACATTTTTATTAAAGACTCCTTCCAAGGTTTTACTAGAACCTATAGAAGGATTATAAGTAATTGTTTTTTTACCAGGAGTAAATGTAACCTTAACCAAACTGGGCGCTGCAATTTTTATAAGACTTCCAAAAGCTGTTTGACCCGTCGCAGAAGTAAATAAATCAAACGGCATACCATAATTGTCATTGTATTTATTACTATTAAATAAAATATTATAGTCACTAACATTTCTTGGGTTTTTTCCTTTAGGTGAGCCATACACTGTATACGCAGGTTGTAAATCCGCAGTAGGAAAATAATGAAGAATTACTTTGGAAGCAGCGTTATTAACGCGATACTGATATGTAGTATTAAAGCGTTGCGAATTATTTACATAATTATTAAAATCATTATTTAAGCGTTTATCAGTACTCATCCCAACGCTCAGCAGCAAAGTAGCGAAAAAAGTTAAAGTAATAATAATAATTAACTGTAATTTATAATAAAAAACACCTTTTAAACCTTGCTTAAACATTAAATAACTGCTCAAACGATGGTAAAAGCGTTTTTTATTTTTGAACTTTGGGTTTTTCATATGATTCAGTCAAAGTTTTATTTAATAGTCAGTTGAAAAAGAGCCTATAATAACAAACAATTAAAATTTAATTTATTTTATCAGATATGTATATATATTGTAAAAACTTTACTACAGTCACAATCATATCATCATTTCACAACACAACTCCTTAATCTAAAGTAGTTAACTAAACATGATGAAAATAGTATAATAAATAGCAAGTTAAAGTACTAGTTTTATTACAGTGAGTAGCTTTCATGAAAAAAATCTTAGCCGCAATTGGGTCATTATCTCTTTTGGCTTCATCATTAGTAACTGCAGGATGTAGTTTCGGACAAAATGAGGTAGCTAATTTTAAAGAATTAATTAAAGAAGATGTCCAAATTGCTGCCTATGGGGCTCGGGCTGGAATGCTAAGTACTAATTTACAATATGATCCTCAATATGCTATGGATCATTATGGCAAAAAAAAGCTGGTGGATGTTTTCCCCAATCAATATAGTGAATTTGCCAAAAATTCTAAAGTGAATGATACAACAACTATGTATCAAATGTACTCTAGTTTGTTCAATGCTTCTACAGATAACAATTACGACTGGATTAAAAACAACGCTAGCAAGGCTGGCATCACCTTTACAGGCACCAAACAACCTTTTGATAACTCAATTCTGAGCGTGCTATCAGACATAGCACCTTTATTTTTGATTTTAAGTCAAGGGCTAAACCCTACTAACGTGGCTAACATTTCGAGCATTTTATCTTCTTCAAAATTTGCGTCACTGCTTTCTAAAGTGAGTGCGATAACCCCTTATTTAAATGTTCATTTACTTACAGGATTAGCTAATTCATTTTCTTATGATTCTAAATATGTTGGGCAAATCAACTATAGTCGGGCTATGCAAATTTGCTTAGCAGATATTAGCAATTTTTTGCGATCTATTTTAAAAACACCGGCTCCTGGGGGATACATACCAGTGCAAAAATATAGTCCCGACCTGCCTAGCCAAACATTAACAAGCCTCACCAATGTTTTTGAATATTTAATCAAAAACGGTATTACCTCCGATTTAACGACAGCACTGCTAAAGAATCCTAGTGGCCACGGATTGCCTGATTTGGTATCCGCGCTCCTACTTTTGGGTAATTATATTTCACAGTTTCCTTTAAACTTTCACCCTACCAGCAGCAACCATTTATTTAGCGCTGGCGAAACAAACATCCAAGTAAAACAAGAAATCAATAAAGAACCATACCATAAAACCATAATAAATATTCAAGGTATTATTAGTTTCCTAAAAATTTGTTTTAGCTCCGATAATACCAATGATCCTAATGGCTACAACACGCAAAAACTGCTATACATTTTGTTTGCTAATCAGGATAAAAGTAAAGCTAAAGCCTTCAAGGAGTTCTCTGGAGATAGTTTTTATAATTTAGCCTCGCCTGCTGGCACTGACTACATTTGGGGTCCACTTTTTAAAGCCCTTTTGGATGGCGTAATTAAAGGGGAAACGGGTGCGTTTGCCTTTATTGCGGTACCTGCTGTCAATGCACTCAACTTGCCTACCTTACTCCAAAAAATTTTATTTGATATCAGTACTAATGTTTCAAGTTTTGGCAAGCCAGGTAGTAGTACTCAAAACACAATAGTCGATTTTCTTGGGAATTTTTCTAAATTGCTTCAAACATTAAAAAGTCTTCCTCTACCACAATCAATCAAAAATGACATTGGTTCTATTGATACTGTGATTAAGCTACTTAATACCACTTTAGGAGAATTACTGGGCCCCACCTATGAAGCCTTGTACCAAGGGGGATTAATAAAAAATATTATGGCTTTTCTGAGCAGCGCAGATGTTAACACAGCATTAGCAAAGTTAGGAATAGGTAAAATTAGCATTCCGAGTGATATTCAAAACGATTTTGCTGACCTAAAAACCACATTTAATAATCCCATCGATGGCATCCTAAATCTGTTTGGGGTAGCTATCCCCAATTGACTGTACCTACTGAAAGGGGTAACTTGAAATCAAGCGCTAGCTGACTTAACACAGGAATTTGACATTAAAAATGTTTATAGTAATTCCTTCCCTAATGGCATCATCACGACCCAAGAAGGCGCTCTTTTCACAAGTATGGCTAAAATGGCTGACCTCACAGACCCTTTAGTTGCACAAATTCCTGATTTAAATCCACACAATACCACTACCATTGCCTATGCTTTGTCAATGATGCAATATGCTAATATTCCTGGTGCTGGTGTATTAGGTGGTTTTGAACTGCTAGGACTTGATCCTAGTCAAACCACTACCTTTAAAACAGATAGTGTCTTGCAGGATTTAGCCAAAAATTACGATGGTGGTGGCTTAACAAAAATTTTCTTAGCAGTTGGCCGCCTAGATAAGGATATCCAAGATGGCATGCAGGATAATGAAAATACTAATTTTCTACCCCATATGACTAATGCCCACTTTTTGTTAAATCCAAATAATCTAAAGATCACACAAACTAATGGTATCACTACAGTACAATTTCAAGTGGAATATAAAGACGTTGGTATTGACAAACTTTATAGTTTAGAAATGACTATCACCAACACTGGCCAAATTGGCTATGCTAAATTTGGTTGACTAGGTGTTAAAAACGAAATGGTTTAATAGTAAACCCCGTTTAATCACTAATAATGAAATTACTAATGGTAATGATTGACCATTAGCATTTATTTAATAATCACATATTCAACCTTGCGCAGGTCAGATAGTTTACGACCACCTGCATATGATATAGCGGAACGAATATCTTCGTGTATCCCATCCAGGTACTTTCACAGACTACCCTTCAAAGGCAGCAGTTCTTTTTTTCCTTCAATATGGACCTTCGTTTTTTTATTAAGCATGGAAGCAGAACCATAGTATTCTTTGTAGAGAGTATTATTGAGGGTCACTAAATTCCCTGGTGATTCTTTATGGGCAGCCAACATATAACCAATCATGCAAAAGTCAGCACCAAAGCGAATCGCCTTGGCAATGTCACCAATGTGTCTCAACCCGCCATCAGCAATGATAGGTAATTTGGTCACCTTGCGAATGGCATGCACAGCTGATAATTGTCATCCTGCTGTCCCAAAACCAGTTTTAAGCTTCGTAATACAAACTTCCCCTGGTCCAACACCTACCTTTAAAGCGTCAGCGCCTCATTCCTCTAAATCAAGCGCTGCTTCTGTGGTAGCAATGTTACCAGCAATCAAAAAACTGTTAGGTAGTTTTTTCTTAATAAATGCCAAAATATTTTTAGTACGTTCAGAGTGACCGTGAGCAATGTCAATTGTAATAAAATCAGGTTCTAATGAAGCTTCCTGTAGCGCTGTAATCAAGTCATAATCATAGTCTTTAACACCTACCGAAATGCTGCACACAATTTTAAGTTTTTTGCATTTTTTTACAAATTCAAAACTGTCAAAATTGAACCGGTGCATAATATAAAAATAGCCTTTTTGAGCAAATTCAATTGCCAATTTCTCATTAATAATTGACACCATATTGGCTGGGATCACTGGTAGTTTGAAAGTAATGTTGTTTAAGGTTGCAGAAGGGTCACATTCTAAGCGTGAATACACAACACATTTTTTGGGGATTAATTGGACATCGCAAAAATCAAAATATTCCATTGTATGTTCTTTATTTAATTAAGCTAACTTTTTATGATATTAAATTAAGTATACATTTTCTGCGTCATTAGGGTTTTGCATATAATTTTTCGTACAACCAGCCTCATTGTCGTCACTTATAGGGTGCAACACATTGAGCCATCACGATTAATAGTAAGCCGATGAGACCAAACAGAATAATTATGCTGTAATCTAATGCACGTAGCTCGGGAATAAATAAATCGCTACTTGCTCGCTGGGTTTCCAGGCCTAGTCGCATAAAATTATATAAAAATAAATAACTAGCACCCTGTAACCCGGCTCGCATAACTCTTAGCTTCAAAGGGTTTTCCAAAGCTTGTAGTTTTTTGCGGTCTTGGTGCCAAAGTTGTTTGATGCGCTTGAACTTTCATTGTCATCAAAATGGTCATTTTTGGATTCTTTTTAATTTGGCCACACGCCGCTCATAATCTTTTCATAAGGGTTTCACAAAAGAAGTTTTTTGAGCCTCAAGGACATCAATTTTAGTTTCATAATAGTATTTCTGGTAAAACACTTTAACTGTTAAGTCAGAGCCTGCTTTGTGGTTTTTGGCACTATATCGAATTTTTTCGAAGTATCGCCATAAGTACGGTATAGCAAATATAATAACAACCCATAGCACCACATCACCAAATGATTCATACAAGAATAAAGGGCTAAAATACTGAACTTGGCTAAAATTATTGGGATCTACCCCCATCCCATTCGTACCAACCGCCTGGGTTGGTAAAAACCGGGGAGGAATATTGGGTGGTATGTATCACTTAAAGCAATTATTACGAATAAATGCTGGTAATCAATCCAAACTGGAACGCGAAACAGGGGCTCCTAATAATTCATGGTTAAAAAAATTACCTCATCGTCCAATCGCTTGCCCTATTAAAACGTTGGGTAAAATCAAATCCAGATAAACTCAATTGGAAATTTGCAAGCGTTTGCCTTGATACCTAAACCAAAATATGCCGACCACAATACCAATGATCAGACCACCTTGGATGCTTAGGCCTGGTTCCCAAAAAGCAAACAACTCCCAAAAAGGAATTGGTTTATTAACGTTTAATTTCCCAAAAAAACTTGCCCCAAAAATGGCCGGTAAGACCAACACAAACACACTTAACTCTAGTGCCCTGGTAGGAATTTTTCTCATTTTAAAGCGTCAATAACTAATTACAAACACAGTTAAAAAGGCTATAAATAGTACCATTGGGTAAACACGGAACCAGCCTCCGTATTCAGCTTGAGCAACTCAAATATTAAAGTTTATCACGTCAATTTATACCTGAATTTTATTATTGTTCGCTGTTATCATTCATCGCTACATCTAAACGGTGTTCTAGAATGCTTAAGCCTGACTCGTTGTACTCATCAGTTTTCAATTTCGCCACAGCTGTTTCCACCATATCAGCAATATTACGACCACTCGAAACAGGCAGTGTTCAATAAGGTAATTTAATTCCACAGATGGTTTTAAAATCTTCGCTATGCGCTAAGCGGTTTACTACGCCTTTTAAATTTTTTTGGTAATCCAAGTGAATAACCAAATCAATTTTGGTTTCATTTAACATATATTGCATACCAAATAGCTTGGACAAATCGACAATTCCAAGCCCACGAATCTCCATTAGATGCGAAAGAATGTGATCTGATTTACCATACAAATTATCTAACCGGTTCATAACCAAAATGCGATCATCTCCCACAAATAAATGATTACGCTTGATTAAAGCAAGTACGGTTTCAGATTTTCCAATCCCGCTTTGGCCTGTAATTAAAATCCCCTTCCCAAAAATACTAATCAAAGAACCATGAATTTCTGTTTCTTCTAGAATGATATGTTGGGTTTTGTTTAAAATATGACCAATAGTGTAAACAGTTTTGTTATGTGTTGATTGGACCACCGCTTGTTTATTTTTGGCAGCAATCTCAAGTAGCATTTTATTCTTGAACTTGTTAGTAATAATAATCAACGGAATATTAGCAGTAGTTAGCATTTCAAGCCGTTCCCTTGCTATCTCAGGAGCTAGGTTTTTTAAATAAAGATCTTCTTTGTGTGATAATAAAACCAAACGTCGCTCTTGAGAGTCGTAATACTCAGGATCAAATTTTTCAGGATCAAAACCAGATAATTCCAAACCTGCTCTATTTCAACCTGGTAGGAAAATTTTTGTGTCACAAAAATCTTCACCAACTAGCCATTTAAAATGCAACTCTGTGACAAGATCCCTAGTCTTAATGTATTTAAACTTTTTGTTCATAGTGTAGTCCCCGCCCTTTTAATTTGTTGAAGAAATTTGATAATTTAAATAATTTAATATTAGTAGTTTTGTATGAGACTCATATTTCATGATAACTACGATTGATCATTAGCTGGTAAATGGTGGAAAAACCAACCATGGTAGCAATAAGATAAATCACTAACTCTGGTCCGAACTTAATCCCTTTAATTACCAAGTCGCTTACCAAGCCTGCTGTACCAAACGCTACATAAATATATAACAGATCAATGCCAAAACTTACAATAAATAAAGTGAGGGCATAATAAAATATTGTTTTGACAATTCACCATTTGTTAATCCCCCCTAACCAAACCAAAGATCCTACAAAACCATACAAGACACTATCTAAAGAAAACAAAGCACTATAGGGACCGGCAATGCCTACTACCAAGCCACAAGTGTCAGCAATTAGTCCAGTTAAAACACCATAATAAGGACCAAACAGCATGCCTGCTATAAAAATAATGCTCGCCCCTAGGGCTAATTTAATTTGACTAGAAAAGACAATAAACTTATAAGAAATTACGTTAGTTAGAATAACAGAAACACTTACTAAAAGAGCAATAAGCACAATATCATTAATGTAATATTCTTTTCAACCCTTGCGGTCTATTAGCATTGAAAGCAAAAACAAAATAGCTATGACGACCCAGGCAGCAATATTGGTTATAAGGTACAACATGGAATTATTATACTATATCTAGCTAGGTTGCCATGAGTTCTGGTGGTTACTCCAGCGCCCAATTGTCTCACAATCAATAAAAATATGTTATGTCAAAAAGTAGCAGCAAAGTGTTAAACACAGTGCATGGTTCTCATTAAAATATTATCTTTGGATCAATGTTGGCAGCAGCATAATAAGCGACTTAATTTCACCCTAAAGGACAAGCAATAATTGTTAATTAATTAAATGATTTGATAAATATAGCTGTTTACACATTTTCCAAACAAAGGAGACAAAATACAAAGAACCCGTGAACATAATAAATTCATCTGGGTGCTGGTCAAGATAGGTTTTTCAATCAAATAATCGATTGGGATGGTTTTTGGCTACATCTCAGCTAAAAGGACTATCTCAAACAATTAAATAATATTTAATTTGCTGGTTGCTTAAAAAATCAATAATCTCTTGCGATTTTTTGTGTTTAGCCATTCCTAGCAAAACCACTGGATACTTGTGCCACTGAGCGTAGCAGGTTTTCATTAAGGCTTTAATGGCGTGCAAGTTATGAGCTCCATCAATATACACATTCTTAAAATAAGGGAGAGAAGTGAATCTACCTAATGGGTGTTTTGTCATATCCTCCCAATAGATGGTGTACTTAAAAAATTGCAGTAGTTTTACCACTAAGCCCATGTTAATTCTTTGGTACCAAAGTAAATCATCCAATTCTAAGGGTTGCGATAGTTGGACATTATGATGAAGCTTGGTAATAATAGGCATTAATGACCTGTTGTTAGCGGCCACAAATAATGGAGTAGCAGGATCGTGAATAATTTTTACTTTATTGGTAACAATTGATTTAAGACTGTGCCCTAAAAGGTCCTGGTGGTCTATACCAACACTAGTTAAAAGCACAGCCTTCTGGTTTAAAAAACAATTAGTGCTATCGAGTTGGCCGCCAATCCCAGCCTCAATAACCGCAATATCTACACCCATTTCATTAAAATAAAGGATGCACATACTAACTCATTTTTCAAAAAAATTTAATTGGTACTGATCTCAAATATGCCCTCATCTAGTAATAAATTTTTGCAATTGCTCATCTGTAATTGCGCAGCCGTTGATTTGGATGCGCTCATTGTGTTCAAGAAAAGATGGTGAAATAAACAGCCCCACCTGCTTATAATGTTTTTGCAATTGAAGACTTAATTGGTGCGAGACCGAACCCTTCCCGTTAGTTCCTACCACATTAATCACCGGAAACTGCTGACAATCAATTTTAAAATCAGCTAAAAATTTCTTAAGCTGGCCAGTACTAGTTTTTTTATTAGATTTAAACAATGGGTAAGCGTTATCCACAATAAATTGCCTTATTTGTTTGCATGGTTTGATCTAAAAATAATCGATAAGCTGATGCGTCTTTTTACATTTTAAGAGCTACTCTAAGATATTCTCCAGTATAACTAATTTTATTTTTAGCTACTTGCTCAGGGGTTCCCGAACAAACGATTCTCCCTCCTGCATCTCCCCCCTCAGGACCTAAATCAATAATATAATCTGCTACTTTAATCACATCTAAGTTGTGTTCAATTAAGATAACAGTATTCCCTTGGTTCACAATTTTATTAAGAACTTTAATCAGTTTATCAATATCAAAAGGGTGCAACCCGGTCGTAGGCTCATCTAAAATAAACAGAGTGTGACCAGTGGTTTTTTTAAGTAAAAAAGTGGAAAGTTTTACCCTTTGTGATTCACCACCAGATAACTGGGTAGAAGGTTGCCCTAGCTTTAAATAGCCTAATCCGACATCTTTTACAACAGCAATTTTATTGGCGATGTGGGCTTGTTTACTGAAAAAATCACCCGCCTCATTAAAGGTCATGTCCAATATTTGAAAAATATTTTTATTTTTAAACTTAACCAGCAAGGTTTCATCATTATAACGGCGGCCACTACACACCTCACATTCGATATGGACATCTGGTAAAAATTGCATATTAATCTTAATGATGCCAGCCCCTTGACAATGTTCGCACCTACCCCCTGGCACATTGAAAGAAAAACGACTTTTCGTGAACCCTCTTGCTTTGCTCTCTGGAGAAAGAGCAAACAAATCCCGAATATCATCAAAGACGGAAGTATAAGTAGCTGGAATTGATCGTGGAGTTTTACCTATTGGATCTTGGCTAATATTAATAACCCTATCAATATTGTGCAAGCCTTTAATGCTTTTATGCTTACCAACTTTAATGTTAATACCATTAATGTTTTTTCTTAAACTTTTTCATAGAATTTCCTGCAACAAAGTTGATTTACCGCTGCCAGAAACCCCTGTCAAGGCAATCAACTTCCCTAATGGAAATTTAACATTAATATTTTTTAAATTATTTTCGGCTGCTCTTTCTACTTCCAAGACTTGGCCATTACCACTGCGACGGTGTTTAGGGATGTCAATTGACTTTCGCTTATAGACATAGTCACTTGTTAAAGATGCTGTACAATTTTCAAACGATGAGCGCTTGCCGTTGTATACAATTTCTCCCCCTTCATGGCCAGCCATAGGACCGATGTCTACAACTCAATCTGCTCGGTTGATGGTTTCTTCATCGTGCTCCACAACAATAACCGTATTCCCAAGATCACGTAATTTGAAAAGAGTTTTTAATAAGCGGTCATTATCTTTTTGGTGTAACCCAATGGAAGGCTCATCAAGCACGTACACCACTCCCGTCAGATGGGAACCTATTTGAGTGGCTAATCGAATTCTCTGGCTTTCGCCTCCTGACAGCGTTTTAGCACTCCGTGCCAAAGTTAAATACCCTAATCCCACTTCTTGTAAAAAGTTTAGACGATTAAAAATTTCATCTACCACTAAATGCGCAATTTGTTTTTGAGAGGAAGAGAGATTTAATTGCAGAATTTCATTTAAAGCAACTGCAACTGGCAGTTCGCAGAAATTACTAATGTTGCGATTATTAATATATACAGCCAGCGCGGAACTGTTGAGACGGGCCCCATTACAAAGGTGGCATACCTTTTCTAATAAATAGCTGCGATAGTAAAGGCGATTCTTTTCAGAAGGCGTATCAGCAAAACGCCTTTCGATCAAAGTCCCTACTCCTTCTATAAAATTAAAATCTGTTAACACCTTCCCGCCAGCTGTAGTAATTTTAATCGGAACCCGTTCCTTAGAACCTCTAATAATAATTGCTATTTCGCTTGGGGTAAGATCTCCTACCGCCACATTGGTGCGCACATTGTAATGTTTTAGTAGTAAATAAAATTTTTGCCAATCAATGTTTAAAGTATTAACATGATTTTTAAAAAACCTAATGCCCCCTTCTAAAATAGTTAAATGCTTATCAGGCATCAAGAGATTAACATCAATCTCTAGATTAACCCCTAATCCTTTGCATAATTCACACGCCCCCATCGGAGCATTGAAAGAAAAAAGCCGGGGCTCCAGGTTAAGAATCTTAAAGCCACATAGCTTGCAAGCATAAGTAGAAGAAAACAGCATTTCTTGGTTTGTTGCTTGAAATAAAACCCGCACTAATTTTTGGCCATATTCCAAGGCAACTTCAATGGCATCATGCAAGCGACTTTGCACTTCTTCACTGCTTTGGTAAATGATACGATCAATGACAATATCAATGTTATGACGTTCGTTTTTATTTAATTTTATATCTTCATCAAGCGAGTATATATTGCCATCTACTCTTACTCGCAAGAAGTTATTCTTGATTAGTCTTGTGAACAGCTCCTTATAAGATCCCTTTTTTTCACGGACTAATGGCGATAAAATCATAATGCGATCACCATTATCAACATTTTTGGCAATGTCCTGCACAATTTCTTTAATAGAAACACTGCTTATTGGAATTTTATGATTGACACAATACGGCACTCCAATGCGGGCATACAATAACCGCAAATAATCATAAATTTCTGTCACCGTTCCGACTGTTGATCGAGGATTGTGAGAACGAGATTTTTGGTCTATAGCAATCGCTGGTGCCAAACCGTCAATCTTTTCCACTAAGGGCTTTTCACTACCACCTAGAAATTGGCGAGCATAGGAACTTAGACTTTCAATGTAGCGCCTTCTTCCTTCAGCATAAATAGTATTAAAAGCTAGAGAGCTTTTGCCGCTACCTGAAACACCACTAAATATTATTAGCTGATGCTTCGGGATAGCAAACGTAACATTTTTTAGATTATGCTCATGAGCACCTGTAATTTTAATTTTATTCATACTCATAATTAGGATGTCCTTAGTTCAATGATGATATCACGTAATTGTGCTGCTTTTTCGAAATTTAGTTGCTTACTAGCTAATTGCATTTCGCGCTCTAAATCTTTAATCAGGGCTTGATTCGCTAGTTTTTTCGCTTTAGGAGCAAATCCAGTTAATTTTGATTTGGAATTAGCAATTTCAATCAACTTACTTTGCTTCAAACCATTTTCATATATCCCTTTTTGCACTGATGTTGGAATAATGTTGTGGGTTTGATTGAATTCAAGCTGTGTTTGACGCTGCTCTAAAGTTTCTTTCATTGCTTCTTGCATAGCTGTTGAAATTTCATCAGCAAATAAATAGACTTGCCCATTTATATGGCGCGCTGCTCGCCCCATTATTTGAATCAAAGAACGGGAATTTCTCAAAAAACCTTGTTTATCAGCATCTAAAATGCAAACTAATGATACCTCGGGCAAATCAATACCTTCCCGCAATAAGTTAACCCCTATTAAGCAGTCATACACCCCATTTCGTAGATCATTAATAATAATCGTACGCTCTAAGGTTTTTAAATCACTGTGCAGATAGGTAGATTTAACATTAAACTCCAAAAGATAGTTTGCTAATTCTTCACTCATCCGTTTGGTCAGCGTTGTGACCATTACGCGTTCGTTACGAGCCGCGCGTTCTCTAACAGCAGAAATAATTTTATCCATTTGGCCCTTCACAGGCAAAACTTGGATGTCGGGATTTAACAAACCAGTCGGCCGAACAATTTGACGCACTGGTTCTTTGGATAAGCCTAGTTCATAATCGCCTGGCGTAGCAGATGTATAAACTGTTTGTTTGAGCATTTTTTGAAACTCACCAAAATCTAGGGGTCGATTATCTAAAGCGCTTGGCAGACGAAAACCGTATTGAATTAAGGTTTTTTTACGACTTAAGTTGGTATTGTACATCCCTCTAATTTGGGGGAGGGTCATGTGGGACTCATCAATAATGGTTAAAAAATCATCCCCAAAATAGTCAATTAAGGTAAATGGTTTTTCCCCTTTTGCTCTTAAATCTAAGTGGCGGCTGTAATTTTCAATCCCTGCACAATGACCATATTCTTCTAAATCTTGGATGTCTTTTTCGGTACGTTGTTTTAAACGGTTAAACTCAACTAACTGGTTCTGTTCTTTTAATTTAATAAGTTGCTGGTCTAATTCTTGTTTAATGCGATGTATTGATTCTGTTAGACGATGACGTGATGTCATGTAGGCCTGCGCTGGAAAAATGGTAACACTATTTACTTTTTCTTGGACTGTGTGATTGACAGGGTCAACCAAAGCGATTGATTCAACCACATCTTCATCTAAACTAATGCGAATGAAAGACAGATTGGAATAGCTGGGCACAATTTTAATTAAATCCCCTTTGGCAGAAAAAGTACCAGGACTTAGCTCAATATTGTTTCGAATGTACCCCGAGTGAACTAAAAACCGCAAAATTTGGTGACGAGTAACCTTTTCAGAAACCCGGATTTCAAAAAAAGTTGCTTTGTAAGAAACCGGATCTTGGGCAGCAAAAATAGCAGCCACTGATGCTACAACAATGGTATCTTTGCGTGTTAACAATGAATTAGTAGCGCTCATCCGCATCATGTCTAATTCAATGTTGTGCTTTACATCTTTATCAATATAAAGGTCCTTACTGGGTAGATAAGCTTCCGGTTGATAAAAATCAAAGTTCGAAACAAAATATTCCACCCGGTTTTCTGGAAAAAAATGTTTAAATTCTAAATAAAGCTGCATAGCCAAGGTTTTATTGTGAGCAATAACCAGGGTTGGCTTATTAACTTGGGCAATGGTATGGGCAACAGTAAATGTTTTCCCAGAACCAGTAACACCTAGTAATACTTGATTTTGAACATTATTTTTGATGTTATGTACAAGACTTTTAATAGCAGACGGTTGGTCCCCTTTCGGTTGAAAGTCCGATGATAACCGAAACAGATTCCTCATCGATGTTAGCCCTTCATTTTGACTTGCACTTGTTCTTCGTCTTGTAATAGCGGCGCATCACTAGCCCTAATAACCACTTCAGCTAAAGCGTTAATGACTTGGTGTGCAATTTGGATTTTCATAAAACGGTACATTTCCGCAGACTCTTGCACATAGGCATACAATGGGTTACGTTGGGCGTAGCTTCGCAAATAGATTCCAGTTCGAAGTTTTTGGGTAGAATCAATGTGGTTTTGCCAGTAGCGATCCATGGCTTGAATAATAATATTGCGTGTAATCGGTAATAGCACATCTTCTGGCACCTCAGACACCCGGTATTCGAAAAAACCTTCAATTTCATCTGCAATTAGTCGCGCCATTTTGGTACGATTGACATTTTTCAATTCTTCAGCATTCAGCACACCTGTAAAAATAATTTTATTTTCAATTGATGCTAATAATTCTTCGTTCTTAACAAAAGTTTCTCCATGTAAGGTATAGCTAAACATGTCGGTAAGATCATATGCACATGTGTATTGCATGCGCCTGATGATGGCACGTAAATTATTGTCTCTTAAAATTTGATTGCGTTGTGAATAGATAGCTTCACGGTGTTGCGCTAAGACGTTATCATAGTCCAACACGTTTTTTCTTTGGTCAAAATTCATGCCTTCTACTCGTTTTTGGGCAACTGTAATTCTGTGGGCTAGCATTCGGGACTGCAAGTAATCATCACCTAAACGAGCAAATAGATTTTGTAGTTTTTTTGCCCCAAAGCGAATCAACAAATTATCATCGACAGCTACATATAAACGAGAAAAACCAGGGTCCCCTTGACGACCACTACGTCCACGCAACTGATTATCAATGCGCCGAGCTTCGTTTCTTTCGACGCCTAATACAGCTAATCCACCAATATCTGCGATCCCTTCGCCTAATTTAATGTCGGTTCCCCGACCAGCCATGTTGGTAGCAAGTGTAATAGCACTTTTTTGGCCAGCCTGCGCAATAATGTCTGCTTCTCGACGGTGGTTTTTAGCATTTAACATTTCATACTTAAAATTAGCCTTGTCTAAATAGCGCGCCACAATTTCAGAAGACTCCACAGATGTGGTCCCAATCAAAATGGGTTGCCCTCTTTCATTGAGCTGTTTAATGTCTTTCATTAAATACTTCAGTTTCGCATGTCGATTAGCGAACACATAATCAGGTTCATCTTTTCGAATAACGGGTTTATTTGTTGGAATTTGAATAACACGAGTGTTATAAATTTTAATAAATTCTTCTTCTTCGGTTTTGGCAGTACCGGTCATACCTGATAGTTTATTGTAAAGTCGGAAGAAATTTTGGTAAGTAATAGTGGCCATGGTCACGGTTTCATCTTCGATTTTAACGTGTTCTTTAGCTTGAATGGCTTGTTGAAGACCATCACTATAAGAACGACCTTCCATTAGTCGCCCTGTGTGTTGATCAATCAAAATAATCTCACCATCTTTTACAAGGTATTCCACGCCATTTTTAAAGACGAAATTCGCTTTCAAACCATTTAAAATAGCATGGTAAATAGTCGTATTAGAAGCATTAAATAAAGATTTTAAACTAAAAAATTTCTCAGCTTTCGTTACTCCCGATGGGGTAAGAAATACTTGACGAGTTTCTTTGTCAATTTTGATGTCATCTTTTTCAACTAAACTTTTAGCAAACTGATCAGCAGCTTCATAGCGAGGCACGCTAGCTTTTCGGCCACCAGAAATAATCAATGGCGTACGAGCTTCATCAATTAAAATAGAGTCAGCTTCATCAATAATCGTATAATTAAGTTTACGCAATACTTGGTTAGTATGGTTACGCACCATATTATCTCGTAAATAATCAAACCCCAGTTCTGAGTTAGTGGTGTATGTGACATCAGCGTTAAACGCTGCTTGTTTATTCTCACGCGATAAGTCACGTTTGTTGAGACCAACAGTAAGCCCTAAGAAGGTTAAAATATCACCAATATAAATAGAGTCACGTTCAGCCAAATATTCATTGACTGTAATAATGTGAACTCCCTTGTGGGTCATCCCATTTAAATAGGCTGGCAAAAGCGATGTAATCGTTTTCCCTTCCCCGGTGCGCATCTCCGCAATGTCACCCTCATGCAAAACAATAGCGCCGATAATTTGCACCAAATAAATCTCAAGGCCAGTTAGGCGACGGGCTGCTTCACGTGCGACAGCATAACTGTCAATTAAAATGTCATCTAGGCTAGCACCTGCTGCAATTTTTTCTTGAAATTCTTTGGTTTTAGCACTTAACTCAGCATCACTATAAGCTTGATAATCCTTGCTTTTAGCAATGATGGCATTAGCAGCAGCAGTGTGTTTTTTTATAAATTTTTTATCTGATACCATAATCTAAATATTAAACATCCTAAGCTTTAATAACTTGCCTTTTTCCTTTTTCCAGACGCGCCACCCGAGCAGCATCAGTTTCAACATTATCACTAATAATCCTAACGTATTCTTGGTTAGACTGAATAATGCCACCGCTAATATGCAGCGTTTGCTTTTTGCCGTGTTCACGGTATGACATAGTGCTAGGCACCAGCGTCGAAACAAAAGGAATATGGCCATGCAAAATTCCTATATAACCAGCAATCGTACGGACAGTGACAATATCTACTAATTTATCTAGCACTACTCCTTTGGGAGTTACTATTCTTAAATGCGTTTGGTTCATTATTTATCTTCCAATTTGGCAGCAGCTGCCACAACATCTTCAATTGGTCCTGCAGCAATAAAGGCTACTTCCGGCAGATGATCATATTTTCCACTCAAAATATCCTCAAATCCCTTAATGGTGTCTTCCACAGTCACATATTTACCAGGTTTATTGGTAAATTTTTCTGCAACGAAAAATGGTTGTGAAAGGAAGTTGCGCACTCTCCGGGCTCTAATTACGGTATTTTTGTCTTCATCTGACAGTTCATCCATACCTAGAATAGCAATAATTGATTGTAGTTCATTAAATTTTTGCAAAACTGCCTTAACAGCTTCGGCAACTTCATAGTGACGATTACCAATAATTAACGGGTCCAAAAGACGAGATCCTGATGATAACGGATTAACAGCCGGATAAATTCCCAAGGCAGCTATTTCACGGTCCAACACTACCTTGGCGTCCAAGTGCGAAAAAGTAGTAGCCGGTGCAGGGTCGGTTAAGTCGTCAGCTGGCACATAAACAGCTTGCACTGATGTAATCGAACCATTTTTAGTCGAAGTAATTCGTTCTTGCAAAACGCCCATTTCTGTTGCTAGGGTCGGTTGATAACCAACAGCAGAAGGCATTCTACCTAGTAAAGCAGACACCTCAGAACCAGCTTGGGTAAAGCGGAAAATATTATCAATAAACAGCAAAATGTCTTGATTTTTAACATCACGAAAGTACTCAGCCATCGTTAGAGCCGCAAGCGCAACACGCATTCTCGCCCCAGGGGTTTCATTCATTTGTCCAAAAACTAAGGTAGTTTTATCTAAAACACCTGATTCTTTCATTTCAAAATAAAGATCATTACCCTCACGCGTTCTTTCTCCTACTCCCGCAAAAACAGAAAGTCCACCATGGCCTTTGGCAACATTGTTAATTAGCTCCTGCACTAAAACGGTTTTCCCAACACCAGCACCACCAAATAAGCCTACTTTACCTCCTTTGGTGAAAGGTACCAATAGATCAATCACCTTAATACCAGTATCCAGAATCCTTGGTTCAGTTTCCTGCTGATCAAAAGCAGGTGCTTCGGCGTGGATTGAATGCATAAGTTTGGTGTCTGGTTTAAATGGTTTTTCATCAATCACCTCACCCAAAACGTTAAACATTCTTCCCAGCACCTGCTCTCCCACAGGAACTTTGATTGGGTTTTTCGTGTTCTGAACGGGTAAACCACGCACCAATCCTTCTGTAGGACCCATAGCAATAGTGCGAACCGTGTCATCACCAATGTGTTGAACCACTTCTAAGGTGAGTTCCACTCCCCGGTTATCAACTTTTAAAGCGTTAAAAAGACGTGGTAAGTAGATTTCGGGAAAGCGAACATCCACAACCGGTCCCAGAACTTGTACAATATTACCTTCATTTGTAGAAATAGGTGCTTTGGCCATTTTAAATTCCTTTTTGAGCATTTGCTCCTGATATGATTTCAATAATTTCTTGAGTAATCGCGCTTTGACGGCGTCGATTGTACAATAGAGATAGCTTGTTTAACATTTCATCAGCATTATTGGTAGCATTTTCCATCGCATTACGACGAGATGCCTGCTCAGAAACCTGCGATTCAATAATCGAACTATAAATTAGGGAGTTCATATAAAACGGAATCGCTGTTTCCAAAACAGCTTTGGCACTTGGCTCAAATTCAGTCATAACTTGGTGGTTTTTGCTACCGGCATTTACTTGGTCTTTTGTGATAGGAAGTAGATTCAAAATAGCAGGTTCCATAGTAACATTATTCACGAATTTTGTGTATGCCAGCTTAATAATTTGCACCTGCCCTTGGTTAAAAAGTGATAAAACTTCTGCACTAATCACCTGTGCATCCTCATAACTGAAATCAATGCCAACATTACCAATGAAATGATTGATATTAACCTTACGGTTACCATAGAAGGAACGACCTTTTGTCCCAATCACTACAACATAATCATTTTTTTTAATTTGGGGCAAAACCATTTTATTAAGGTTATTATTGTATCCACCACACAAACCTAGGTTCGAATTAACAATAATTCAAGCCACTTTTTGCTTATTATCAATTTTGTCTACTTGGTAGCGCGACTCATTGGAAGCATTAATAATGTCATGAAAGATGGTATATATTTCAGCAAAGTATGGTTTAGAATCAGTAATTCTAGCACCAGCTTTTTTCAACTTAGCTGTTGCTACTAGCTGCATAGCTTTGGTGATTTTACTAATGTTTTTAATAGTGCTGATTTGCTTTTTTAAATCTGAAATTAAGGTCATAAAAATCCTAGCACATTTATTATTAACCTAATAATTCTAGCACATTACCCCATATCTAACAATCTTAATTCTGGTACCTAGGGCACTCTATTAAAGATAATTAGACTAACGCTAATTATCTTACTAACCAAATTAACCAGCATTATAGAAAATTTTAATACCAAACTAGGTACCGCAAATGTTTTTGTGTACTAAAACTATTTAGAATGTTTTTGAACAGCAGCTGCCTGAAATTTTTTCCATTCTGCTTCAGAGCCATAATCCTTAAAATTATAATGTACCATCTTGGCGAGCTCGTCTTTAGTGACTTGAGCAATGCATTGTTTGGCGTTTACAATATTAGTTTTATTAAATTGCCCGTCTTTTATTAATTCCGCGCGTATTTTTTTAGCCTGCGCATTTTTGGCAAAATATTTAACCAGGTTATCTTTAAAATCCTGAATAGCTTTCAAAGGTAGTCAGCGAGTGTATTTTTCTTGCACAGCTAGCAAAATCATAGCTTGATCTGCTTGGTGCAAAGGAGCAAATTGCTTTTGGCGCAAGACTTCTACAACTCTTTCCCCGTGTTCCAAAGTAGCTTTGGTGATTTCATCTAAATCTGAACTAAACTGAGAAAAAGATTGTAATTCCCGATATTGGGCCAATTCCAACTTTAAGTTGCTAACCACTTGTTTAGTGTATTTTCTTTGAGCAGATGAACCTACCCGGGACACCGAAAGACCCACATCTACAGCTGGACGCTTATCTGCGTTAAATTGATCTGTGTTAAGAAAAATTTGTCCATCAGTAATTGAAATCACATTAGTGGGAATATAAGCAGAAATATCACCAGCTTGAGTTTCAATAATTGGCAATGCTGTGATGCTACCTCCGCCATATGGTTCGTCCAAACGGCAAGCCCTTTCCAGCAAACGGGAGTGCAAGTAGAACACATCACCTGGATAGGCTTCCCGCCCTGGAGGACGTCGCAGCAAAAGCGCCATCGTACGATAAGCCACAGCATGTTTAGACAAATCATCATAAATAATCAGCACATCTTTGCCTTGCTCCATCCATTCCTCAGCAATAGCAATTCCTGTGTAGGGAGCTAAATACTGCAAAGGGGCACTTTGACTAGCTGTTGCAGATACAATTGTTGTATAAGATAATGCATCAGCGCTTTTTAATTTTTCAACAATTTGAGCCACAGTTGAAGCTTTTTGACCAATCGCAACATAAACACAGTAAACATCTTTGCCCTTCTGGTTGATAATGGCATCAATGGCAATAGCTGTTTTACCGGTTTGACGATCACCGATTATCAATTCTCTTTGGCCTCGGCCAATCGGAATAATGGCATCAATGGCCATAATACCAGTTTCTAATGGAACACTAACCGATTTTCTGGTCATAACACCAGGGGCAATTCTTTCAACTGGTCGCGTCTTAATCACCTTAATCGCTCCTTTGCCATCCAAAGACTGCCCTAAAGAGTTCACAACCCTGCCTAATAAATTGTCCCCCACTGCTGTTTCAATGATCCGCTTGGTGCGGTATACTGTGTCCCCTTCTTTAATAGAGTTTTCTTCACCCATTAAAACAACACCGACAGCTCCTTCTTCCAAGTTCATAACCAAGCCATAAATTTCATTATCAAAGACAACCAATTCGCTCATCATGACTTCATCCAAACCATCAATTAAAACAATTTGATCACCCACACTCACAACAGTACCGTTTTCTTTGACCTCGTACTTTTTGTTGTAGTCTTTGATTTGTTTTTTAATGATTTCAGAAATTTCGTTAATATTTAGTGCCATAAGTTCCTCTGGATGTTGTAGCTATTTATTGAGTAAAATTTTTCTATGAATACCAGTTAATTTACCAGCCACAGAAATATCGATCAAAGAATTACGAATTTGAATTTTTAGACCGCCAATTAAATCTTCATCAATAACATTTTTTAAAATAATACGGTTATTAAACCGTTTGCTCATAATTTTTTCTATTTTTTGTAATTGGGTTGGGGTCAATGGGATTACAGAATAGACCTTGCCGTAGTGCACGTGGTGCAAATTATTAATGACTTTAATCAAATATTTCAGAATGTTAATTACATAATAAAAAATATTGCGATCCACCATCAGCTCAAAGGCTTTTACTAAGAAAGGATCCAGCCGTTTGGCAAACATTTTTTCTAGCAATTCCTTACGAGTGCTTGCAGCAATTCGGGTGTTGCTCAAACACTTAATAACACCAGGATGGGTGCGGAATAGCTTTACAAGAGCCAATGCTGCATCATGATACAAATCGACATTGTTATTTTCCTGACTGATGCTAAAAAGGGCTTCTACCCAATTGTTAAGCAATTTTTTGCTCATCATGATTATTCAATTTCCTCAATGCAGTCATCTATTAGTTCTGCGTGAGTTTTGGGATTAATTTCTTTTTTAAGAATGGCAGCGGCTGTAGTGATCGCAGCGTCAGCAATCGAACGTCTAATATCTTCTTTGCTGGCTTCTCGCTCGCGCGCGATCGAGATTTGGGCATGCTGATTAAGATTATCAATTTCCTGGCGAGCATCTTGGAGAATATACATTTTCTTCTCTTCAGCCTCTTGGCGGGCATTTAAAACAATTTTTTGAGCATTAGTTTTAGCATCATTGAGCATTTGACGAGAAATGTTTTGGTTAGTGGATGCCTGGATTTCTTTTTCCCGAGCTTCAGTAATAATATTTTGAATGAGCAAGCGCCTTCGACGCATCGCTTTTCGAAAGGGATTGTAAACCCAGCGAGTTAACAAAATCAGCAAAGTGATGGTCGCAAATAAGTGGGCTAAAAAAATTCATAAATTAGGGAAAAGTTGATTAACAACCTCTGCCGGATCAATTGGTCCTTGACTTGCTAAAAAATTCACCTGCCGTCTCCTTTCCTTTGCTGGGATAATCCCCGCTCATCATATTACTAAGTGCCAGCGGGCTGACCGTTGCCGGCAACAACAAATAGCAAAATCATCGCAATTACAAGTGAATAGATTGCGCCTGACTCAGCAATCGCTGCTGAAATAATCATTTGGATCCGGATTCGCGCCTCTGCTTCGGGGTTGCGCGCAATGGATTCAACTGATTTACCACCAATAAATCCTTGCCCAATTCCGGCTCCTAAGCAGCCGATGGCAGCTATCCCACCACCAACATAAGCCAAGGATCCTCAGACATTAATCTCTGATACTAATAAATTGATAAACAAAGACGAAAAAAACACCGTTTCTAAAACCATTCTTATACTCCTACTTTTGTGTTAATACATAAAATTTAAAATTAAACTACCGTGTTACTACAGCAGTGTTCTCTAGTAATTTTTGTTGTCTATTATACTCTTCTAAAATATCTTTTGTACGCGAACGCGATAAATCCTGTTCCACAGAAACCACTTTCCGTTTTTTCTCTGGCCGTTCCGATCCGTGGGCAATTTCAAGTGATCAATAGGCAAAAGTTAAAATGGTGAAAATAAAGGCTTGAATCAAACCATCAAACAAGTCAAAGTAGATTAACAAAAAGGGCATGATAATACCTGCTAGTAAATCAACAGCACCAATGTAGGGAATCTTACCCCAAATATTATTTAAAAGAGTTGACAATAGCAATAAAATAATTGTTCCCCCCAGGATGTTTCCAAACAACCGGAAAGTCATAGAAATAAGTGGCACAAATTGTTGAATAATTTCGAGAGGATTATTGAGATACTTTTTAAAATAAGCTAGTCGCTGAAATTTAAACCCAAAGTAATAAATTCCAAATAACGCCACTAACCCTAAAGTGAATGGCACAGTGTAGGCTGTCACAAGAGAATCAAAGCCAATAATGGAAAACAAATTACCAACCCCTAAATAGAGCAAAAGGTACATAAAATAAACAGTTAAATATTTATAACGCACGCCCAGTAATTCAGTTACTTGCCGTTCTGCCCATTTAATGCTGATTTCGGCAAATAAGACAAGTCCGCGCGGTGCTTCATCCACTTTGGTTTTCTTTAAAGCTCGATTGTAGTTAAACATCAAAACAGACAACACAATCGTAACAATCAGAATGGAAGTTAGCTGAGGTAAAAGCGTGTAAATACTTCAAGCAGAGAATCCGCTTTTCGTAGGATCTGGTATTCATTTACTATTTAAATTCATAACACTATATAATATAACAAATTTTAGCGAGTCACTTGATAATTTAATGCTTTTTGGCGAACCGGAATAATGGTAATTGTGATAAATAAATGGCAATATGGATAAAAGCCAACCCTCCCACTAGCATAAAAATATTAAAATCACGGGAATGATAGGCAAAAATAATAATCGCCAATGCATAAAACATCATTCTAATAATAAAGCCGGTGTAAAACAAATAGGAATTTAAAGTATATTGCACAAGCCAACATGAACCTACCAAAATGGCGTAACCTAATCAAGCAAAGCAGCAACCCAACATTCATCCCCAAAGATAATTACTAGACACAGTACCAGTAGAAGTTAAAATCACTAAAATAAAAATCCCTACTAGAAAAATAGCTACTGATCATAGTGCTAACCGCATATCATGGGTTTTATATAATGCCAGCAACTTATTTTTAACGCGTACCAAAGTATCTATCTCCCGCATCACCTAGTCCAGGCACAATAAAATTAGATTTATTTAAGCGGTCTTCAAGTGATGCCAAATAGATTTGCACATCAGGGTGCTTGTCTAAAACGTTATTCACACCTTCTGGAGCCCCCATAATCCCCACGCTAAACAATCTTTTAGCTCCCAGACTTTTTAAATAGCTGAGGCTCAAATTCATGCTCACTCCAGTTGCGAGCATAGGATCTAGAATATAAACTGTAGCTCCCTTCACAATATCTAAATTATTTGGCTTGTAGTAGACTTCATGTTTGGTATAAGCATATACACCATCACCTTCTTTGCGTTCCATACCAATATGCACCACAGGCACATTTGGTAATAAGTCTAGCACTGGCGGCAACATAGCTAAACCTGCTCGCAACACAACACAGATCAGTATTTTTTCATCAATTTTAAACCCACTAGTGCTAACACCTAAGGGGGTGGTGATTGATAATTCTTTTAGATGGGTCCCCTTAAAAACGTCGTAAGCCAAAAGGCTAACTAGTGTATGCATGGCCTTGCGAAAACTAGCACAAGATGTATCTTTATTTTTTAGGATTGCCAGATGGTGCTTGATTAAAGGGTGATTAACAATATTAATTTTCATATCGCGCTGTAAAGTGATTTATTTATTTTTTTAAGCTTAAATTTTAGTATAATGATACAGCAATTTTATATTGTATTTTATCAATTAAACACACAAAATAGTATAAACAAATGGACAAGCAAAATAATTTTTTTACTGAATCTTTGTTTAAACCTGAATATTTCATTTTAGACAAAGAATTTAAGGATAAAGATGCCATCTTTAAAGCAATTGACAAAGTTGCTCTTAAAACTGGAGTCTCCAAAACTGCTGGGTCAGTGCATAAAGCACTTTTAGAAAGAGAAGCAGAAACTTCTACTGGCCTGGAGGAGGGGTTCGCTACTCCCCACTGTCGCATCAACGAAATTAAAAAATCTGCTGTATTTTTAGTTAGACTAAAACATCCTGTGGAGTGGGAAACATTTGATAAAAAACCAGTAACTGTTGTTTTAGCAATTTTAGTTTCTGGAGCAGATGCCGGAGCTGAACACCTTAAAATCATCTCATCAATATCATTACAACTATTAAAGCCTGATAACCGAAACGCTTTAAAAACTAAAAAGGATTTTAAATCTCTTAAAAATGCTTTGATAACAACAACGGCATCTTCAACAGAAAAAGTTGTTAGTGGATCTGAAAAAAAACCCCTTCTAGTTGCTGTTACTGGATGTATTGTTGGGATTGCTCACACTTTTTTTGCAAGCGAAAAGTTAACAGAAGCAGCAACCAAATTAGGTTATACAATCAAAGTAGAGACTCGCGGAGCTGATGGTATCAGCAATGCCTTAACACCTGCCGAAATTAAGGAAGCTGAAGCTGTTATTATCGCATCTGATGTTTCTGTTGACCAAGCTCCGTACCAAGGCAAAAAACTTTATAGATGTTCTTCTAAAAAGGCAATTGGGAGTGCCGAAGAAGTAATTAAGGCTGCCGTTAAAAGCAATGTTGCAAAAGCAAAATCAGACCAAGACGGTTCTGATATTTGGCAAGTGGACCAGCGCAAAGAAGGTATAATAAAGCACCTTTTAAACGGTGTGTCCTATATGATCCCTGTTGTTATTTTAGGGGGGATCACGCTAGCTTTAGCACTAGGTTTATCTAGAGCTATTTTTGGTATAGATTACAAAGTTCAAGACCATCCAGACACTATATTAGGAGCCCTATTTAACATTGGAAACATTTCGTTTGAATTAATGATAGCTGTTTTAGGTGGATACATAGCCATGTCAATTGGCGGGAAGGCAGCCTTAGCGCCCGCCCTTGTGGTTTCATTTGTAGGTAATAATCCTAAAATTTTTAGTAAATGGATCACAAATGATATAGGCATTTCAGCAAGTAGCATTGCTCCTATGGGTTTTGTGGGATCTATTATTGCTGGATTCGCCATCGGATACTCTGTCCGATGAATGCGAACCTGAAAAATTCCCCAAAGTATTAAACCAATAATGCCCCTTATAATTATTCCTTTGATATGCGGTGTTATATATGGGTTGTTATTTATTTTCTTATTAGGTTCCATAGTGGGACTATTTACCCATTATTTTGAACAATTTGTACAAAGTGCGTGAGGTTCAGAAAGTACCACATCTATTTCGGTAGGCGCGTCACTAGGATTACTAATTGGCGCTATGGCAGGATTTGATGTTGGAGGGCCTATCAATAAAACCGCTTTCTTAACTTGTGTTTTGATTATCCAAGAAGGAATATATACCCCAATGGGCGCTATGGGAGTAGCGATTCCGGTTGCTCCACTGGGCATGGGGATGGCATCTCTGATATATTCAAAAAGATTATCCGGCAATTTAAATGTAGCTGGTAAAGGAGCATTGGTTTTAGGCTTTGTGGGCATCTCCGAAGGATCGATACCGTTTATTTTAGCGCGTCCTAAAGAAGCAGTTGTTAGCAATGTTGTGTCTTCTGCTCTAGCGGGTTGTGCTGCAGGAGCCTACGGCATTTCTATTAGCGCTCCTCAAGGAGGACCTATTATGGCTTTGTTAGGAGCGGTTGGACGCTATGGTAATGTTGGGTTTGGTAATTGACAAGCCTTAATTATCGCATTGCTAATGATGGTAGCCTTTAGCCTGGTTAACTGTTTTCTATTTGGGACATTAATTACAATTAGTTCTAAGCATGGCGACAAACTAAAAAAAGCGGCAGAATGAACTAAAAAGCTAATTAGTCCTCTTACTAAAAAAACCGTAATAAAAAAAGATACTCCTGTTCAAAAGTTTTTCACTAATAACTTTAGCAACTACAGTTATGTTTGCCAAAGACCAATTAACCTAGCTGTACTGAGTTAAAATTACAAAATATTTAATGTGAATTAACAATATTAAAAACCCAGCGTTTAAAACGCTGGGTTTTTTGGTTAATATTGTCGAACGTTATTCTTCGATCATGACCCTCAAATCGGATAAGGGGATAGTTAGGGTTGGACTAAGCTGCAGTAACATAGTAATTTCTGTTACTTGACCAGGGACCAACGTATCCGGTTCACCAGAATTATTTCTTAGGTCAAATTTCACGCCACCAGTGTTATCAGCTTTGTAATTAGCATCCATAAATTTTTTGAAAATTGCTGAAAAAGATGTTATTTTAGATACAAAACTGGCTTTAAACTCAGCAGATATAATTAATGGATTAGTACCAGCAGGCAGCTGAATGATTCCCTTGCTGTCTGAGACAACACCCACAATTTGTACAAAAAACGACAGAGGAGCTGTGAGCATATTGGCCTTTATTGGAAACTGGTAATTTCCCAGTGAAAGTTCTAAAGGCACACCACCCGGATTAGCTTTTATGTTTGCAAAATTATCTATGAGGTTGTTCATAGTTTGATCACCGATAAACATTACGTTTGTAATGCTATCAAGAGCTCTGGATTGAATTGTTTGATTAGGTGTAAATTCTTCAAATAAAGCTCGCATGCCAAGATTGTAAAAATTACGCATGTATTCTTGATTTAAATTGTTATCAACATTGCGACTTTGCTCATTATAATAACTCATTAAAGATCCCGGCGCTAAGAATTCGGCGTTAAAAATAAAATGCAAGTAACCAGCATCAACTGAGTTCATGTCATCGGCATCTGCGTACCAAACATTAAATCTGGTAAATAAGATGCCCTTACTTGTCATAATTTCAAATTGTACTTTATTGGCAGCATTTAGCACAAGGTTTTGGTTTTTTGCCCTTTCGTTATCACTATTCAGCAGCACTATGGTCAGGTCTTTTGTCAAAGCAGGAATAGCTGCGTCACTATCGTCTAATCCACTAGTAATCAGCACTTGAACAATCGCTTCTTTTACTGATTCAGCACTAACTAGGGTATCTCCAGCAGTTTGTTGGTTATTTACCTCAATAAAACCATTTTCGCCAATCGTTCCATCAATGCTTCTCACAAACCTACCTCAAGTATCACCGTCATTACTGCTTAAATTAACATTTAAAGTAGTTTGTGCTTTGCTACTTTCCCCATCTTTGGTTGGAATAGTTATGTTAACTGCAATCGAATTATCACCAATTTGTAGTTTTTTATCAGTCAATTGAATCATGCTTTGACTAGCTAACACAGGCGGTAATAGGTTGGTTGTGAGTGCAAAAATTTGCTTCTTCAAAATAGCGTTCTCACTAAGATTAAGATTAGTACCAGTTGGTACAGACATTTTGAGTTGTTTATCTAAAAGCTTTCCTACCTCATCAGCTGTACCAGCTAAAACTATATACAAATTTTTCATGGCTTCAGCGCCATCAAAGGCAATAGTAGCAATGACCTTGATTTCTTGATTTACCACCAAACTTGTTGCGTCATTTGTATAAGTTAAAGATTTAAGAGTAAAATCTTGAGTCACATTAGGATTGTTGTCTTTAACTGCTTTTAGAACAGCAGCTTTGGTTTTGGGGTCGTTGACATCGTTGCTTAATCCTTGCGGCAGCAATAAAAAGGGATCCTTAATAGCAGCAGCTACTTTTTCAGCTGGATTCATATTCATAACTAAAGTTAAATCTTTATAGCTTATATCACTAGGTGAAACTGTAATAGTAGCCTTAATCGCTGTTGCTTCATCATCAACAAATTTGTTTACCCCTGTATCCGCAAAACTAAAAGATATTTTAGCTAGGTTGCTCATGGTTAGAGTAGGGTTTTTTGCCTTTAAGCTGGTTTTGATAACAGCTGTGTTAGAAGCAATGTCCTTTTTAGCATTATTTGCAATATTAAAGCTAGTTTTTGTTATTTTATTAGCAATTTCCTGGCTGGTTTCATTTTGAGGCTTGGAGGAATTGTTGTCACCGCAGCTAATAACAGTGCTGACACCAGAAGCTGCAATGCTAACTGTCCCTATAATACTTAATAGTTTTTTTCATTTCTTACCTTTTCTATTCCATGTGTATCGGTGGAGTATAAATTAATTGATTAAACATTAGCCTTGCTAGCAATTAATATTATTTTAGTCAATATACCTTAATTTTCATTTCTATTCAACTTAGCAACTCTAGCAGTGTGTTGGGCACCTAAGAAATCAGTTGTTAAAAATATGTCAGTTAATATTCTGGCCTTATAATTAGAAATGATTCTAGCACCTAAAGCTAAAATATTAGCATCATTGTGTTGACGAGCCAATTGCGTGGTTAATTTTTCATAGCAGACAGCAGCTCTCACTTCCGGAAAACGGTTGGCAGCGATTGACATACCAATGCCAGTTCCGCAAATTAAAATCCCAAAATCTGCTTCATTATTAGCAACGGCATATGCCACTTTCTCAGCATAATCAGGATAATCAACAGAGTTTTTATCAAACGTACCTAAATCATTGATAATATATTGTTTTTGATTCTTTAAATGAGCTACTAGATCGTTTTTCATATCTAAAGCTGCATGATCACAGGCTATAGCTATTTTCATTTTTACACCTTCTCACTTTTAAGTATTTCTTCTAACTTATTAATTAATTTATTTAAATAATTGACAAAATTTTCGTACAGAGATTTATCCTTGAAATCCACTCCAAAATCTCGTAATATTTGCAAAGGTTCCTTATGCCCGCCGGCTTGCAAAAAGTCCAACACAATTTTAGTGTTACCCTTTTGCAGATCCTGATATAGCTTTAACGAAGCAATAACACTTGTTGCATATTTATATACATAAAATGGGGAATGAAAAAAATGCAAAATGCGTGGTCAACCATAACTTGGCTGCTGAGGAGTTTTTTTGTTAAAAGCATTTTGCGCATACTCGCAGCTAATCTTATCAAAGGTATCAGCTAGCATGCTGGCAGTCAGCGGAGTCCCCTTTTCAACCAATTCATGAATCGTTAATTCAAATTCTGCAAATTGAATTTGTCGATAAAAAGTCCCGATTAAATCATCAATCCTGTTTTGCAATAAGTCGATTTTAAATTCCCGTTTTTTGGTATTGGCCAGCATATAGTCAAATAACAAATGTTCATTGAGAGTGGATGCCACTTCTGCTAGTAGAATAGGATATTCGTACAAAGGATACGGCTGGCTGTTTTTAGCCATCAGGGTGTGCACCGAGTGGCCAATTTCGTGTGCTAAAGTAGCAACAGACCTTATAGAATCATCTCAATTCATTAAAATAATAGGATCAGTGCTAGTACCACCTGAAGAATAGGCTCCGTCACGTTTATTAGTATCAGGGTAATAATCAACTTTGTGAGGCGACCATGCTGTATCTAAATATTTTTGGTATACAGGGCCAAGCACAGCAAAAGCTTCTTGGATCAAATGCTTAGATTCATTAACAGTGTACTTAGTGCTATCTTTTGCCCCCAGCTTTAAGCTGTTGTCAGTTCTATAAAAAAGATCTAATTTTAAATACTGACGTTTTAAATCAATATAGCGTTTAACCACATTAGAATGCAATCGTGCATACTTTATAAGGTTATGGTAAACAGATTCGTCAACATCATCAGCTATTAAAGCTGCTGTTAAACTGTTTTTGTAGTTTCTAATATTCACTTCCTCAGTGTGACGAATAATATTACCCTCATACAGTTTGGCAAAAGAGTGTTTCTTATCAACAATATGTTTATTAAAAAGACGGTTAATTCTGATTCTAAATAATTGCTCATGGTGAGGGTTACTGTTCTGCATGATATCTGTGTATAGCGCAGGAGTTAGTAGTTGCTTTTTATTTTTGTAATTAACATAAACAGCTTTTTTATCCGCATAGGCAAGAGTATCATACATTAAGCTGATGCTCGTTCTGCTGCGAGCCACGCGAGAAAGTAACTCCTCCTGGTCTAATGGTAAAAAGTGCTTTTCCATTTTAAAAAGTTGTCGCATTGCATATTGATAAACTTGCAAATCAGGATCTTGCATAAATTTATTAATTTGTTGTTGACCAATTTTTTTAATTTCAATATCAATAAAAGTTAGTTGCTTTTGAATTTTAAAAATAGTTGCTTCAAACAAACCCTGCAAACGCACCATCTGTTCATTAGTAACATCCAAATCAAGAGCTCGAATGTATTGACTTAAGCGATCAATTTTAAAAAATAGTTTTTTTTGTAATTGGAAACACAATTTAAATTCAGGCAATTGGTTTAATTTGCCTTCTAAATCTTTGATTTGCTGGGCAATCTTTAAACAGGACTGCAGATCCTCTTGTCAGATTTTGTGACTCTCATACAAATGACTAAAATTTCATTTGAAGTCACTGGGGCAGTTGCTTCGTTTCATGTTATATTTTTCTAATTTAAAATTTTCATTTTCGCTGTTACTGAAACCATTATACAAATTACCACACCAATTAAATCTGGTTATTTGTAATTAACTTGCTAAAATATACATAAATAAAATTATATATACAAAGGATAATATCGTGCTCACTCTAAACGCTGATACTAAACAAAAAATTACTTTACAAGCTCTTTACGAAATCCCCAAAAAATTGGCAGATTTAATTCACAAAGATGATGGAAATGCCACATTCATCTCTGAATTAAATACCATTTTTATATATTTCAAAGATGTTAAAAAGGCATGTGGGAAAAAACTTCAAAGACATTTGTTGTGTTTTTTCACTAAAAATAAATACAACTTAAATATTGATGTGGAAAGTTTCTATAAAATCGGGGGTTGCAATACCTTGGAAATTATTAGTGAAACCATTTTGTATGCCAACCACCATCAATATTCCAAGAAAAAGGATGATAAACATTTAAATCTAAAATTCAACCTGATCTGCCAAGCAACAGAAGACACAAAAGGTACCCACCAAGCCATTCTCGATGAAAGCAAAATTGAAATGGAATTTGTGAACTTTGCTCGTGATTTGCAAGACATGCCTCCAAATGAGTGCTATTCACTAGCTATGGCAGACAAAATTGTTGAAAAAGCTGCTACCATTAAGGGAATTAAAGCCACTGTGCTTACCGAAAGTGACATTAAAAAGGCGGGAATGAACCTGGTGCTGGCTGTTAATGCCGGTAGTAAACACGAACCAAGGGTGGTTATTCTAGAATATATAGGGGATCCTCACAGCAAGAAAAAACTAGGTTTGATCGGAAAAGGTGTAACCTTTGACACCGGTGGCTATAACCTAAAGCCTTCAATGTATATGAAGGGAATGAAGTTTGATATGTCTGGAGCTGCCATTGCCTCATCAACGCTTATGGCAATTGCAAAAGCAAAATTAAAAGTTAACGCAGTGTCTGTTGCTTGTATTGTTGACAATGCTATTGGCGCTAAAGGAACTTTGCCAGAATCTATTATTAAGTCTCTAAACGGCAAAACTGTGCAAATTGATAATACTGATGCTGAAGGGCGTTTGATTTTGGCTGATGGAATCACCCATGCGATTCGCACCCTAAAGGTCTCAAACATTATTGAGTTGTCTACTCTGACCGGGGGCATTGTTATTGCTTTGGGTACCAAAATTACTGGAACATACAGCAATTGCGATAAAATGTTCTGCCGCTTTCAAAAAGCTGCTTGCCATAGCCGTGAAGATATCTGGCGTATGCCGTTGCACCGTGATTTTGATCAGATGATTACAACGACCCCAGTTGCTGACATTGCCAATGTTGGTAAAACACCCCAAGGTAGCGCTAACCAAGCAGCGGCTTTTCTAAAGCAATTTATGGAAGATAAGCCATTCATTCACCTAGATATTGCTGGTACTGCTACCACTGCCGACCAAAGGGGGCGAGGAGTGATGGTACGCACCATTTTCCACTATTGTGAACTCCTTGAAAAAGGTGACACTGAAACCTGCCAAACCAAATAATTATTTACTAGCAAATAACTAAAAACTCTCCTTGGTTCAAGGAGAGTTTTTTAAAGCAGTTGTGATTAAAGGTTATTTAACAACTTTTGTGACTGTTCCGGCACCGATTGTACGGCCTCCTTCACGGATGGAGAACTTAGTTCCATTTTCCAAAGCAATCGGGTGAATCAATTTAACAACTAGTTCGGTGTTGTCACCGGGCATCACCATTTTTACATCCTTTGGTAATTCAATCGTTCCTGTTACGTCAGTAGTACGGAAGTAAAATTGCGGACGGTAATTACTGAAGAATGGTGTGTGACGACCTCCTTCATCTTTAGTCAAAGCATAAATTTGGGATTTAAATTCGGTGTGCGGAGTTAGCGAACCAGGCTTTACCAAAACTTGTCCCCGTTGAATTTTAGAACGGTCTACACCACGCAGTAAAACTCCCACGTTATCACCAGCTTGTGTATAGTCTAGCAACTTACGAAACATTTCAATTCCAGTACAGACAGTTTTAACAGTTGGTTTCAAGCCAACAATTTCGACTTCTTCATTTAACTTTAATTTACCACGTTCCACACGTCCTGTGGCTACTGTACCACGTCCTGTAATTGTGAAAACATCTTCAACTGAAAGCAAAAACGGCTTTTCAATATCACGGATAGGTTCATCAATGTAGCTGTCAACAGCATCCAGCAGTTTTTGAATACTTTCCTCAGCCTTAGCATCACCTTCCAACGCTTTTAAAGCAGAGCCTCTAATGATAGGAGCATTATCACCATCATATTCATATTTATTTAGCAGTTCGCGAATTTCCATTTCCACTAATTCTAGCAGTTCTTCATCATCAACCATGTCGCATTTGTTTAGAAAGACCACAATTTTGGGAACTCCGACTTGCTTAGATAGAAGAATGTGTTCCAAAGTTTGGGGCATGGGGCCATCTGTTGCTGCTACAACCAGAATGGCTCCGTCCATTTGCGCTGCTCCAGTAATCATATTTTTAACGTAGTCAGCGTGACCTGGGCAGTCTACGTGAGCGTAGTGACGATTTTTGGTTTGGTATTCAACGTGAGCGGTATTAATAGTAATCCCACGTTGCTTTTCTTCAGGTGCTTTGTCAATACTTTCATACTTTTGCGCCTTCGCCATTCCTTGCTTAGAAAGATATTGTGTGATGGCAGCTGTTAAAGTTGTTTTACCGTGGTCAACGTGACCAATTGTTCCAATGTTAATGTGCGGTAGGCTGCGATCAAATTTTTCCTTAGCCATATTATTTCCTTCTTATATATTGTGTTATTTAAAGATTGATAGTTAATATATTTTAAATTAAATTTTTATTTTTTGCAATTTTATTCATTAATTAGACGCTTTTTCTTGTTGCGCAACTATTTCGGCTGTAATTGATTTAGGAGCTTCCGCATAGTGACTAAAGCTCATCATGTATGTTCCGCGTCCTTGAGTAAAACTACGTAAGTCAGTTGCGTACCCAAACATTTCAGATAGAGGCACTTTGGCTTTAACCATTTGGGCGTTACCATGCTGATCACTACCTTCAATTTGGCCACGCCGAGCTGACAAATTGCCCACTACATCACCATAATATTCTTCAGGGACGGTAACATCAACTGCCATAATAGGTTCTAATAAAACAGTTTTAGCATGTTTGGCAGCTTCTTTTAAAGCTACTGAAGCGGCTATTTTGAAAGCTAACTCAGATGAGTCAACATCGTGAAATGAGCCATCATACAAGGTTGCTTTAATATCAATCATAGGGTAACCAGCAATAGTACCAGTTTTCATTGATTCAATTAATCCGCTTTTGACAGGCATAATGTACTCGCGCGGGATGCGGCCGCCCACAATCTTATCAACAAACTCAAACCCTTTATCCTTATTAGGTTCAAATTTAATCATGACATGGCCATATTGTCCACGTCCCCCTGATTGGCGAATGTATTTTCCTTCTGCGTCAGCAGTCTGGGTAAAGGTTTCCCGATAAGAAACCTGCGGCGTCCCCACATTAGTTTGCACCCGAAACTCACGCTTCATACGATCAACAATAATTTCTAAGTGCAACTCACCCATTCCAGCAATAATAGTTTGCCCAGTTTCATGATTAGTAAAAGTCTTAAAAGTAGGGTCTTCTTCTGATAGTTTACGTAAACTCAAACTCATTTTTTCTTGGTCAGCTTTAGTTTTTGGTTCTAGCGCCAACGAAATAACTGGTTCGGGGAAGACCATGGATTCTAAAATAACAGGTTTGTGCAAGTCAGATATGGTGTCTCCCGTGGTTGTGCCTTTTAAACCTACGCATGCCACGATTTCACCAGCATCAACTTCTTCAACATCCTCACGCTGATCAGCGTGCATACGCAAAATACGCCCAATCCTTTCTTTTTTATCCCGAGTAGAGTTAAGCACATAACTACCTTTTTTTAATTTACCAGAATAAACCCGGAAGAAAGTTAAACGCCCCACAAAAGGGTCAGTTAAAATTTTAAAAGCCAAAGCAGAAAACGGTTCTTCATCGTTTGGCATGCGCTCAATTTTATCGCCCTTTAAACTAACGCCCTGCACAGCCCCAACATCAATCGGTGAGGGAAGATAGTTGTTTACAGCATCAAGCAGTAATTTAATCCCTTTATTTTTAAAGGCAGATCCACATAAAACAGGGAAGAATTGACCGCTAAGGGTAGCGGTGCGGATAGCATCTTGTAGTTCATCAGCAGTAATTGTTTCACCATCCAGGTACTTCACCATTAATTCTTCATTAAAATCAGCTAAGCTTTCAATTAATTTAGTGCGATATTCTGTAACAAGGGCTTGCATGTCATCAGGAATTGGTATTTCTTTGGCTTCTTCAACTTCCCTACCGTCATATTCATAGGCTTTAAGAGTAACCAAGTCAATGATTCCCACAAAATCATTTTCGGCCCCAATCGGTAATTGAATCGGATGAGCATTACCTCCCAATCGGTTAAACACAGATGCTGCTGAATACAGAAAGTCAGCTCCGACTTTGTCCATTTTATTTACTAATACCAGACGAGGAACTTTATATTTGGAAGCTTGTCGTCAAACAGTTTCAGTTTGGGGTTCTACTCCTGTTTGGGCATCTAGAACTGCGATCGCTCCATCCAGTACTCTCAGTGAACGTTCGACTTCTACTGTAAAGTCGACGTGACCAGGCGTGTCAATAATATTAATACGATAGTCACCCCAAAAAGCTGTTGTAGCAGCTGAAGTGATCGTAATACCTTTTTCTTGCTCCTGAATCATGTAGTCCATTTGGCTACCGCCATCATGAGTTTCGTGCATTTTATGAATTTTACCAGTGTGGAATAAAATTCTTTCCGTAGTAGTGGTTTTACCAGCATCAATGTGAGCCATAATCCCGATATTACGGATTTTTTCTAATGGATATTTTCTCATTTAGACTCCTACCAACGATAGTGAGCAAAAGCACGGTTTGCTTCCGCCATCTTATGAGTGTCTTCTTTTTTCTTGATTGAAGCACCAGTGTTTTTAGAGGCGTCAATAATTTCGTTAGCAAGACGTTCTACCATTGTTTTTTCATGACGATTGCGGGCATAATTAATTAATCACCTTAGTGCTAGTGTTTCCTTCCGAGATTCCACCACTTCCACTGGAATTTGGTAGTTAGCCCCCCCAATTTTGCGAAACTTAAGTTCTAGCACAGGAGTAATATTAGCAACCGCTTTTTGGAATACCTCTAGTGGTTCTTGTTTGGTTTTCTGTTTCACCAAATTAAATGCTTCGTATAGAATTTTTTGAGCTAATCCTTTTTTACCATCCAGCATAATCTTGTTAATAGCTTTAGTAACAGTCTGCGAATCGTAAATGGGATCAGGTAAAATGCTTCTTTTTTCTGCTTGATTTTTACGCATTGAACTTCCTTTTAATTATTATGGATTTATTAAATAAATTCCTATTTTGGTTTTTTAGTACCATACAACGAGCGACCTTGGAGACGATCATTAACACCAGCAGAATCCAAAGTTCCGCGGATGACATGATAACGAACACCAGGCAAATCCTTCACACGACCGCCTCTAATTAAAACTACACTGTGTTCTTGTAAATTATGACCTTCACCTGGTATGTAAGCTGTCACTTCCATCCCGTTGGTAAGGCGAACACGTGCATATTTACGCAAAGCGGAGTTGGGTTTTTTTGGCGCCATTGTAGCCACACGAACACAAACACCCCTTTTTTGTGGTGAAGATGTCCGTGTGGAACGCTTTTTTAATGAGTTTCAACCACTGTTTAAGGCTGGAGCTTTAGTCTTGGACTTTTTAGAAACCCGCGGTTGATTCATCAATTGTTCTATTGTGGGCATATTTTTCCTTTACACGCACCCTAGCGTGCCGGTAATTTTTGATACCTAGATATTATAATAGTTTTTTTTAAAAAGTAAATATTAATAATGATTTATCTAGAATTACCTAATTCACTTTTGCGTTACGCTATTATAGATGTGGGTAGGCTGACCAGTCTTGGCTAAAACGCTGTGATGATCAAACACCAAAAAATCAGCATTAAATTTAATAAGCTGGTCATATTTATTAAGTGGTTGTTGATTCGTTTGATTAACACTAGTACAAAACAGCGGTCCAGTAATAGCAATAATCTGTTTTAAATAAGCAGAGCAAGTAATTCTGACTCCCACAAGGTTAGTTTGGCTATAACAATCACTATGCTTGTTATCTAGCCGTTTCAAACCTAAAATTGTCACTGAGTCTTGAGTATTTATTAACATCTGTCGCGCATGACTATTCAGATGCATAATTGACTCTAATTGCCCAAGGTCACTTACCACAATACTGCATTCTTTGTTAGTATCACGCGTTTTAAGTTTAAACAACTTTTTTTTAGCTGCTACGTTACTAGCAACAGCTATTAAGCCATAAATGCTATCAGTTGGTACAATGCCTACTTGCCCAGCTAAAAGCTTCTGAGCGACTGCAGCAATCTCTTGAAGTGTGCATTCAACCATCATAATTATTGATTTAAATCATGGATAGCTTGCACATAAATCGCAAACATCTTCTTTAACGCTTCAATGCTAACACGCTCGTTAGGACTGTGCATTAGCTCGACGCTATCCGCTGCTCCAAAAGCCACCAGATTTTCACAGGCGCGAGCATATGTAGCGCCCCCAATCGCGATTGGTTCGGCATCTTTATTGCCGGTAACAGAACGATAGATATTGAGCATTGTTTGCAATCGAACATCATTGAGCGGCACATATTTAGGTTGAACTCAATCATTGAAATGTAATTTTAAATCAGGATATTTCTGAAGTGACTTTTCCACAGCAGCTATTGCTTGTGTTTTTGTTATCATCGCTGGTAATCGAATTTCGACAGCTACCCGCTGTTCTTGGGAACTAAGTCCAATCAGACCAATGTTGCTTGTCACATTACCACTTTCATCAGTTTGGCCGTTAAAAATCAAAGGTAAATCATGATGATTATCAGCATAATGCTCTTGTAATCATTGCACAACAGGTGGTATATGATAATCTCCGTTGTGTAAAGCTTTTACTCAATGGAAAATAGCATTATCACCATTTTCAGGTGTTGAACCATGAGCAGCCTTACCAATAATAGTTATCTTTTTTCTGTTGCTTGTACGATTAAAATGCGCTCCGTTTTCGATTAAATTCCCAATTAATTCACCAATATCTTGCTGCATCGACTCAACAGCTAGGTTGTCACACACCATGTTTTGAGCTCCGTTTGGAGTATAAGCTATTCAATCCTGCTGTCCTGGGCCTACAATGTCGAGCTCTAAAATACCTTTTTCAGAATAAATCACTGGTCATTGACCATCTGGCACATAGCCAGTAGCAATAGCAGGCTCGTGCTTAATGTAATCATTAATTGATTCTCAGGTAGTTTCCTCAGAAAGCCCCATGATAATTCTGATCTTGTATTTAGCAGGCACAAACCCTTTATTTTTCAGATAATTCAAGGCAAATAAATTGATAATAGCTGGACCTTTATCATCCAGTGCACCTCGACCAAACAGTTCATCATTTTGGAATAGTGGGTTTCAGGCTGACTTCGTTCATTGGTTGCGATCCCCTTCGGGCACCACATCCAAATGACAGAGAATTCCAAAAATTTCCTTGCCTTCCCCATACTCAATATAACCATAAGTACGGCGCGCACTAATAAAGGTTTTAAACCCTAGTGTTTGCGCTAAATTAATCATATAGCTAAGCGCCTTATCACATTCCGCTCCAAAAGGATGCTCGGCAGTAGGATTAACCCCCGACACTGATCGAAACTTCATGAGCTCTAAAATGTGGGGAATAGCTGCCTTAGTGTATTTATTAATTTCTGCTGGAGAGACTATTGATTTCATTTCTTGCCTTTTTATTCTAACTAAACCTAATAAGAGAACTTCTTCTCTATTCTAACTGAAATTCAAAAACATTAATTAAAATATCTTTGACCCAGCCCCAAACAAGGATCCCAAGCACAATAAAACAACCGATAACAAGAGCAGCATTAACAATAATGGTCAAATTCCTTTCAAGAAGGTCTTGTAATCAATACGACCGATGGCCAATGCCCCCATTACTACTCCGGAAGTTGGGGTAAAGAAATTAAGTAACCCGTTTGCTCAACTAAAGGCAGCTAACCCTCCAGAAAATTGGCTCACCCCTAATGCTGGTCCAATAATTCCGAAAATAGCAGTGGCAAAACCACTTGTTGAAGGAATTAAAAATGATAATGGCAAAAAGGCAAAAAACAATATTAGTAATCGAGGTAAATATGACAGATTTTGAATGCCTGATTTTAGTCCACTAACTAAATATTGTTGCATCCCAGACTTATTCAAAACAACAGCTAAGCCAGAAGCGAGCGCGATAATTAAGCAGACTGACAAAATATCAGATGCCCCTGTCATGAATTCTTTAATAAAATGCGGTTCACCTTTTCAGTTGATTAACCCAATAACAACTGCACCAATTAAAAAGATGGTGGAGGTTTGGGCCAGGCTACCATGTCCTGCTCCAGGGATTAATTTGGTTAAATAGGGAATGTGGTCATTAATCCACTGCCCCCCTGGCTTAAAGACATTAATACCTAAAATCTGGTCTCAATTTACAAGATAAAAAACCATAGCAGTCAAGCACAAGCCCATTACAATCAAGGTGGCTTTTAAGCGACCAGTTAAGGGTATTTCTTCTGCTTGTATTGACACAAAATACTTATAATCAGCTTCATAAGTCGCAAAAGTAACAGAATTACGATTGCTTTTTTTTACTCGTAGGGCGTACCAAACAACAAAAGAAATAGTGACAGCCATAATGGCGAACCAAGCAATAAACCGAAAAACTAGTCCGTTCCCAGAGCTAATTTGGGTAGCTACTGAATGAGGAACTTGTTTGGCAAAAGCTGTAATAGCCACCGATACCACAAAAGGGTTAACAGTAGAACCCATAACTCCAGCAGCAGCGCCTGCTAATACAATTAAAAAGCCGGTAAAGACATCAAAGCCCGCTATCAGCATCAGCGGAATAGAAATAAAGTAAAACCCTAATGATTCTTCGCAAAAACCTTCTACAGAACCTAAGATTCCAAAAAACATCATTAAAATAGGAATTAATCAAAATTCTTTGCCTTTTAATTTAGCAGCAATCCTTTGGGAAAGCGCGTGAGGTGCCTTAGAGGCAATTGACAAATAAATAAAAGACCCGATCATTAAAATAAAGATAATGATACCGGCCCGATTAGTAAATCCTAAAACTGGTACATAAAATAAATCAATAATACCAATTGGTTTAATGGCTTCTTTACCACTTTGAGTAGTGTATGTAACACCAGCTCAGTGCATAATTCATGACACAAAAATAGCCACTAAAATAATAAAGAATAAGATAGTGAAGGCTGACGCCATCTTGAAAGGTTTATGAGCTGGCTTCTTTTTAAAAGCTAATTTCATTAATTGTTGTCCCCTAGGGTGGCAGCCATTATGGCTTTAATAGTATGCATGCGGTTTTCAGCTTGATCAAACACCTTAGATTGCGCTGACTCGAACACTTCATTGGTTACTTCAAAAGCGTCCATTCCAAAAATAGGACCTTTTTCAGCAGTGATTCTAGTGTCTAGATTATGAAAAGCCGGCAAACAGTGCAAGAAGATAGCGCTCTTCTTTGCTGCACCCAGAATTTGCTTGTTCACTTGGTAAGGTTTTAAAAGTCTTACCCTTTCGTTTCAAATACTATCTGGTTCCCCCATTGAAACTCACACATCTGTGTATAAAACATCCGCATCGTGAGCTGCATGAAACGCTTTATCATCAAAGGTAACACTGCCCCCTGATGCAGCAGCAAATTTCTGCACTTTAGTTATTAAGTCTTGGCTAGGCATTAGTTCTTTTGGTCCTGCCCCAACATAGTGCATACCCATTTTACTAGCAGCAATCATGAGTGACACGGCTGTATTAGTTCTTATATCGCCAAAAAAAACAATTTTTTTACCTTGTAAATCAGTGCCTAAATTTTCACGCACTGTTAGCAAATCAGCAAAAGCTTGCGTGGGGTGAAAATCATCTGTAAGCCCATTCCATACTACAGATCCACTGTGCTTAGCCAATAATTCTACGTCAGTCTGTAATTTGCCACGATACTCAATCCCGTCGTACAGTCTCCCTAGCACTCTGGCAGTATCGGCAACAGTTTCTTTAATGCCTATTTGAGAATTAGAACTAATGTAAGTACAATGCGCTCCTAATTGTTGGGCCCCATTTTGGAAAGAACAGCGTGTTCTAGTAGAGGTTTTTTCAAAAATTAATACTACGGATTTATTTTTTAAATACTGCGGATAAACACCTTGGCGTGCGCCTTTTTTTAGTTCAGCCGCTAGTTCCAACAGATAATTAATTTCCTCTGGTGTGTAATCCAATAAAGTAAGTAAATGACGGTTTTTTAAAATATTTTTTAACATAATAACTCCTATAAATGATTATTCTACCACTCTACACAAAGGCATAGTTAAGCAATGAGTGCCGCCTCGGGCAGATGATAACGTAGAACTTTCTACTTCAACAACATTGAACCCTGCTGCCCGGAGGCGATTGTTCGAACGAACATTACAGTCATAAGAAAAAAGTGTTTTATTGCCAATAGCCATAACATTCATAGCATCATTTCATTGTTCCCAACGGTTACCATAAATATCTTCATCAGCAGGAGGTTCAAAAAATTTTGTATCTGGTCCAAAAATACCTTTAAGATAATCAGCAAACATGACAGTTACCTTGTTTTCGCCTGTGATTTTATCGAACACAATAATATTGATAGGTTTAGCAAACAAGGGTTGATACAAATTAAAGGCTTTTTGGTCAATTTGGGTAAAGACAGTGTCTAAGTGCATGTTACGGCGTGTTTTTTCTAACATATCTATAGCACTGATTTTGGTAATGGTGTTACCTTTAGTAGCAAAAATTTTTCTAGCCAGCATTCTAACTGCTTCTAAATTAGTTCGTTCAGACAAGCCAATAAAAACATGGTCTTCTTTTAACACCATCACATCACCACCTTCTATAAAGGCAGTCTTCCCTTCTTCAAAAGTAATTTTGGGCACTTCTACAAATCGAGGGTGATTAAAAAATAAAAATTTTGTGAGAATAGTTTCAGGACGTCGCACCGGAAAACTCATTTTCGAAATACATATGCAATTACCAATAGCAAAGGAAGCGTCCCGTTGAAACAAAAGGTTCACAAGCGGTTCGGTTACATATGTTGGATCTGCATGATGGTCAGCAAGTCCCAATTCATACATTCCAGTCCCAGCAATTAGGCGATTAACCACATCTTGGGCGTTTAGTGGGTCTAATAATTCAAGATATGCCTTTTTGACAGCACCCTCTAATTTATAAAAATCAATAAATTGTTGAATTAAAGCTCCCCTTAACTGGGGTTTAAGCTTAATCACCTCTGCGATCAATTCTTCAATAAAGAGTACTTCCACTCCATTCGCTGTCAATTTTTGGGCATAGTATTCAATCGCCTGAAGAGCTTTTGGTTGATACATAAGATCTTCCATTAAAAAATACTTTAGTTCCAAGGGATTAGTCTTGGTGCATTCTAATCCAGGCTTGTGTAAAATACATGCCTTTAGTGCGCTTCACTCGCATATATTGTTAACTTTATTCATAGTTTCTCCTACATTCTATGTTTACTATCTATGCCAATTAATTTAAAACCATTATTTAATACGGTCAGTACAGCCTTAACGAGCGCTATTCTTTGGGCTGATAGTTGTGGGTGCTTGCTATCAAGCACTTTATATTTATTGTAAAAAACGTGGAAGCGATGAGCTAAATTGTAAATATAATCACAAATTATATAAGGAGCCCTTTGCTCAGCACTATAAAAAACTACTTTAGGAAATTGGTCCAATTTATTTAGCAAATAGCGTTCCTCACTGGTTAGAGCATGCTGATTGTCAAATGTTACCTTGGTAGGGTTTTCCAGCTTATCATTAGCTTGCTTTAGGATGCTATAACAGCGCGAAGCAGCATATTGAACATAAAACACAGGGTTTTTGCGTGAATATTCTTGTAAGTCATTAATATTCAAATCCATTGGTGTGGAGCCTGCTTTAGAAGCCATCATGTAGCGAATCACATCCTTACCAACTGATTCATATAAATCTGTTAATCATACCGCTGTGCCTGCTCGCTTGGACATTTTGTAATCTTGTCCATTCTTCACCAAGCGTACCATAGAAATAACATCTACTGCCAGAATTTTCGGTGGTAGACCTAAAAACTCCAGTCCATACTGCATTCTTTGAATGTAACTATGGTGATCTGCGCCTCACAGATTAACCATTTTGTCTGCCTTAGTGCGCAATATTTTATCCCAGTGCGCTGTTAGATCAGGCAGTAAATACGTGTAAGTTCCGTCACTTTTAATAATCACGCGATCCTTACTGTCACCCTTAAGACTGGTTTTGATCCAGGTGGCATTATCTTTGATGTAGGTAAACTTTTTCTCTGCTAACTTTTTTAGCACAGTATCAATTTTATGGTTGGCGTACATCGATTCTTCGCTGATGTAGTATTCGATGTTAATGTCCAATAAAGCAGCATCATGCTTAATTTTATTTAAAAAATATTCGCGGCTAATTGTTTTAAAAACATCATTCGCTTCATCATCCATTATTTTTGCATCGCTAATTTTGCAGTCTTTAAATTGAGCCCCATATTTTTTCAAAATAATTTGCGCGGGCTTTTCATAAAAATTCCCCTGATAGCAATTAGTTGGCAGCGTTTTATTAATACCTAATAGTTTTAAATAGTAAATAAAAACAGTTAATGCCAAAATATTAATTTGGTTACCAGCATCATTAGTGTAATGCTCCACCACTACATCAAAGCCTGCGTACCTTAAAATACGAGCTAAACTATCACCAATCACACCATTTCTGACATGGCCAATATGTAAAGGTCCTGTTGGGTTAGCAGAAATAATTTCCACGTTGTACTTAAAGTGCTTTTTGGCCCCTTTGCCATAATTATCTCTGGCGTCAAGCACACGTTCCACAGTGCTTCACAGTGCTTTATCAGACAAATAAAAATTGAGGAATCCGGGTTGTTTAATTTCGATTTTGTTTAAATCTAGATTCTTATCCTCCAAAAAAGTCTTTAGTTCAGAGGCAATTTTCAATGCTGATTGGTCTGTTTTAGGGGCTAGTACCATAGCCAAGTTAGTTGAATATTCGCCATAATTAGCTCTGCCTGGTTCTGCCAGACTAAAAACTACATTCGATTTTTGTTTTTTCAAAAACAAATCAATCGAATTGTAAATCTTGTCAAAATTAGATATAGCTTTGGTCATAATACAGTGAATTAAGCGGTGACTATTTACAAACAATTATATATTATTTTATTAATACAAAACTAACAGTTAAAAATAATAAAGTTGCGCCACAACCCATTTATATCTTTTTTAAAGTGATATTTATAATTGCGATACTTAGAATTTTCTAAAAAATTTGCAATTGCGCTCTGCATGTTATGGCCAATTTCAAATACCAGCATAGCTTGCGGTTTGCAAATAGCAAAATAACGTGACAAATAGGTTGTGTAAAAGGCTAAATTATCCTCACAAAAAACAGCTATTTTAGGTTCATGTTTAATAACTCTTCAATCTACATCTGGATCCCCTGGTTTAATGTAGGGAGGATTAAATAATAGCACATCACATTTGGTGTTCATTTTCTCAAAAGGTTCAACTAAATTGCCTGCTAGAAAAGAAACATTATTTAACTTTAATAGTTTTTGGTTATTTTGGGCAACTTTTAGACAACTAGTTGATATGTCACTGCCATAAACTTGTGTGTGAGGCAGGGCATTTCCCACAGCAAGACTAACAGCACCAGACCCAGTGCCAATTTCAAAAATAACCCCCTCATCATTTAGTTTATGGCTATCAATGTAATTAATGGCTTCAGTTACAAGTTGTTCAGTTTCCGGTCTTGGAATAAAAACATTTTGGTCAACATGTATCAATAAATTATAAAACCATGTTTTATGCAACAAGTATGCCAGAGGTACCCCTTGCTTATATTTATTCAAAATCCCCTCCAAAACCTTAAAGTCAAATTTGATGGGATGTTTTTGCATAATATATAACTCATTCAACGAAACATTGTTCAAGTGAGCAACTATCTGAGCAACATCATGAAAATAAGCTGAGCGATCATATTCTTGCGTTGCAACTAAGTCGATGCCCCTTTTTATAGCAGCAGCATTAGTCATTTAAATGTCAAACTCTTGCAGCTCTTTTTGCTGGTAGTAGTTAATCAGTGCTAGGATAATTTGGTCTAGTTGGCCTTCTATAATCAGATTCAGTTTATTTCACGACTGATTTAAGCGATGGTCAGTTACGCGATTTTGAGGGTAATTATATGTACGTATTTTTTCACTGCGGTCACCCTTACCAACAGCTTCCTTCCGTATGTCGCTAATGTTTTTATGTTGTTGCTCTTTTTTTAGACTATACAATTTTGTTTTTAGGTGTTCCATAGCCAGCGCCCGATTATCGTGTTGGCTGCGTCCGTCTTGAGACGTTACAACAATGCCAGTAGGAATATGGGTAATTCGTACAGCTGAGTCAGTTTTATTGACGTGCTGCCCTCCTGCTCCTGAAGAACGATAAGTATTAATGCGCAGATCATTAGGGTTAATATCAATTTTTACATCCCCAACTTCGGGTAGGATAGCGACAGTTGCTATTGAAGTATGCACCCTACCCTTGGACTCGGTTTTAGGAACCCTTTGCACGCGGTGGCCGCCAGCCTCGTATTTCATTTTAGCGTAAACATTTTTACCAGTAATTTTAAAGGCAATAAAGGCAAACCCGCCTGATTCAGAATCTTTTAAATCTAAGACTTGGACTTTTCATTTCTCTAATTCTGCATATTTAAGGTACATCTCAAATAAATCACCAGCAAAAATATTGGCTTCATCACCGCCAGCTGCTCCCTTTATTTCACAAATAATGTTTTTACTATCATTGGCATCCTTGGGAAGGATGAGGGTTTTAATGTTTTGCTCTTGGAGTGCTATTTGCCTTTCCAGATGTTTTAAATCCTCTTGGGCTAGAGCTTTTAATTCGGGAAAATCAGTAATTGTTTGTTCGGTTTCATTGTATGTTTGCAATAAGTTTTTATATTGCAAATATGCTTTGACTAATTTTTCTAAGCTATTTTTTTGCTTAGAAAGTGTTGTTAGTCGATTAATGTCCTTTAAAATTTCTGGCTTAGCTAAAGAATCGCTAATTTCATCATAGGTTTTTTGGGTGAGTTCTAGTCTGCTAATGATTTTAGAATTTAACATTTAAGCAATGGTGTTTATTTCTTTTTATTAATTATATGGTGGTAGCGACAGCGTGCTTCGTAGCTTTCGCTAGCACCAATTAAAATGGTGGGATCATCTCATTTAGCTGGAGATCCATTAATAATGCGTTGTGTGCGGTCTGCAGTCGCGCCGCATACCATGCAAATGGCGTTGAGCTTGATAATTTTTTCTGCTTTAGCCATTAAAGCTAGAGTGTTGCTGAATGGTTCTGCTCGGAAATCCTTATCTAAACCATTAGCAATCACTATTTTGCCTTCATTAACAAGGTTATTTAAATAGTCGACAATATCCATATCAAAAAATTGGATTTCTTCTATGCCAATGATTTCTGTATCATGCTTTAATTTAAGTGCCATTTCTGCCTTATTAGCCACAGCTTGACATTGGACTGCCACAAGAGAATGACTAACTACATTATTGGACTTATGTCTATTATCAATGGTGGGTTTAAACACTTGGACCTTGTAGCCAGCATATTGAAAACGAATAATTCGTCTAATGAATTCCTCGGTTTTACCAGCAAACATACAACCGGTGATGATTTCCATATACCCATTTTTGGTTTGTAATTTACGATTAACCTGCATTATGACCAGCTTGATCCATTGTTAGTTCTATATCATTGATAAAAGTTGCTAGTTGATTCCAATTGTCTAAATAACAAGCAGCTGCATGAGCGTGTCCGCCACCGCCAAACCTGTGAGTCACTTGAGCAACATCAACACCCCGGCTTCTGATGCTTATTTTGATATTACCATCATCAATATTATCAACAGCTATAAATCACACTTTAATTTCTTTGATCATGCTAAATACATTAACCATAGACTTAATTGCAATATAGTCTGTTTTTAATTTGTCAATTTGGTTTTGGCGGAAGGTGGCATAGCCAATCCCGGATTTGGTGGTTTTCAAACCCTGCATGATATGAATTTTTAATTTGTATCTAGCCATCGGAATGTTGTACAAATGATCATATACCTTGCTGATATCAGGAATAAATGACATTAAATAGGCAGCTAATTCCAAAGTTCTAGGACTCGTGTTTGCAAACATAAACCGGTTTGAATCGGTTATGATGCCCACATAGAGTGCTTGCGCTGCCATGGTAGGCAATGGCTGTTCATATGAACGGACCAATTCTGCCACCAGCTCACAGGCAGCAATCCTATCTGGTTCCACTCAATTGAGCGCACCATAAGGATCCCTATCAGGATGATGGTCAATTTTAATGATGTAATCACCATTTTGATAATGTACACTATCAATACGCTTAGTTTCTGCTGCATCACAAATAATCACAAGTGCTCCTTGGTAATCGGTTGCAGTGGCGCGTGGTAAGTGACCCAAAAACGATAAATACTTAGAATTATTATCGCCATCTTCTAGAATTTTTTTATGGGGAAAATGTTGCTGTAAAAAAAAGCCCAGTCCCAAAACACATCCTAAAGCATCACCGTCTGGATTATTATGCCTCAACAAAATGATGGTGGCGTATTTGGCAATTTGCGACTTAATTAACTCAATCTTACTGTTCATTTCTAATTTTAAATACCCCAGATAAATTTACCCTCTTGATTATAAAATAATAAAGCATTTTTCATGAAATATATTTCTTCAATTTCTTTTCACTTCTGCTTAAAATCACTTTGAAACAGAATTTGCTCGCCCATAAATGTTTCAAACACAATGCAATATTGTCCATCTTTTTTCTTAACTTTAATGACCTCGCCTTTAATACTAAGGTCTAGTAGCTCATTATAATGCTTGGTTTTAATGCCCCTAATGGCAATAGGCGAAATAGCCATCATGGCAATATTGTTTTTGCCGGCAAACGCAAAGGATTTAATATCAATTTCGTGTAAACCTCAAATAATATTTGATTTTTTGTTTAAGGTCACAGGCTTAATATTGGTGCTAAAGTCAGGAAATAATAATTTAAAGTCTTTTATTCGGTTCGGCTTGTCAATATTTTCCAAATTTCTATGCACTAAATTACCTTGGGTTAGCAAATAGAATTCAGAAGATAAAAATTGCAGCATGTACAAGGATCTCGTGATATTAAGCACAATGACACCTCAACCTGCCTCTCGTAACTTATGGAGAGCATTAGTAAATTCATACACTTCTTTTTTTGAAAGCGTAGAAAAAGCATCATCTATAATCAGGAGTTGACTTTTGTTCATGTAAGCATTGATCAGCTGGACTTTAATATGATCAAATAAAGTTATGTTCCTAGTCAAAGTTAATCAATTAAAACGTAGTCCCGAAACAGAAATAATTTTTTTAGCTTCGTCATAAGATTGCCTAACAACTCCTCTGACTTGAGTTTTTGCTCTTTTAGCCATTTGCTGGGCTTCTCGTAAGTAAGAATAAGTGATTTTTTTCTCTTGAAACATTTTGTGATAGCCATGACTAAATTGAATAATTTGCTGCTTAATAATGTTCGCCTCGTTAGGCAGATTCACTTTAATTAATTGGTTACAGTCGTTAATTAACGATTGTCGTCTGTCTTGGTTCGTGCTAATCCATAAATTAATGGTGTCAAAATAACTGGCTTTGGAACCTCTAGCCATCTTAGTAACTGCTCGCGAAATAATTTTATTATCAGTATATTTCTTTAAATTGCGAGTATATTTTTTGATAAAGCTACGTTCGCGAAAAATTAAGTAGCGTTTATACATGATTTCCACTTTTAATAAATTGAGGTATTTCTTAAAAACACGAATAGCAGGACGATAACCCAGCGCTGCTCTGTCTTTCTTATCTTTAGAGGCACACGGGCACCCATAAGTAACCGAAAACAAACCTTGCACTTGGTCAAACAAAGCTTGTAGCAAAATCAGTTTTTGTTCAAGCACAAACAGTTTAAGACGTGACTGGCTAAATGTAGCTAATGAAATCGTTAGTAAATCTGACTTACCAACAAACCGTACTTTCCCTCAAAATTTTTCATAAAATTTATAAGTAGACCTGTAATAATTATTACTACCCGACTCAAAAATATCATAAAAATTATTAACATAACGGTTAACTGCTTCATCTAACCTTCTGTACAATGTTTTTAATTTTTTATTATTTAAAGCATCATTAGCATATAAATATGCATAATTATCCTTGATGTGTTTCAGGCGTGCCTCGTAGAGAAAATTCGGATTAACTAGCCATTTTCAAATTAAAAGTCATTTTAAAGGTAAAAATCGCACATAAAAATGGAATTTTCCAATTTTACTAATGGGACGCCTTTTTGGAAGGACAGTTGTTAATTCCCAATTATTTAAGCGGAATTGTCCTTTACGCTGGTTTTTGCTACGTTCTAAAAAGTTTATGAGTTGATGTACTTCGGTACGATCATCATAAAGCAACCCAATATCACTACTATTTCGGGAATTGATATTAACGTATTTGCCTGATTTAAGTTTAAAGTCAGAAATCTTCAAAGAATTCATAAATTATTCAGTCTATGAATCACTATACTATAAATTTTACTTTACAGAGAGCGAATGGGTGTAGATAAAAAAATGAAATATAAAATTCCATTTTTAGGTTTTAGCAGGTTTTTTATCCTTTTCCTGCTTTTTTTGAGCTTTGGCATTAAGGGTTTTTTGTTTTTCAGAGTCAGTTGCACTTTTTTCAACGATTACTGCTTTTTTAGCCATTTTAGTTTTAAAGCGTTCAACTCGTCCCTTAGCATTGCTGTAGGTTTGTGAGCCAGTATAAAAAGGATGACAAGATGAACATGTGTCAACTTTAGTTTCCTTGGCCAATGTAGAACCGGTTTCGATAGAACTATTGCAAGTCGAACATGTGAATTTAATTGTCTGGTACTTAGGATGAATATCAACTTTTGCCATATATAATTACTCCCTCTAAATTAATTGATAATAAAAATTGCTATAAAATTATAGCATAATTATTGGCCTAAATTAGCTTATTTAATTTGACCGTAGCAGCCAAATAACTTAGTTAATTCAACAAAAGTGGCTTTAATAGCCTCACTACCTGGTTTTAATATTTTACGAGGGTCATAACCTTTATCTTTAAGGTCTTGCTCGGTAGCGAAATAGTTTTTCACCGCTTGGGCAAAAGCCAATTGACACTCCGTATTGACATTAATCTTGCAGATCCCTAAAGAAATTGCTTTTTCTACTTGTTTATGAGGAATACCGGACCCGCCGTGTAAAACCAAAGGTAGCGGACTGGTACTTTTGATGATTTCCAAAGTTTCAAAAGACAAACCTTTTCAATTAGCTGGATATTTACCGTGGATATTACCAAATCCAGCCGCCAAGACATCAATCCCAAGACCTGTGATTAATTTTGCCTCTGCGGGATTAGCTAGTTCACCATCAGCAACTACGCCATCTTCTTCACCGCCGATCGAACCTATCTCTGCCTCAACACTTACCTTATGGTCATGAGCATAATTAACCACTTCTTTGGTAATAGCCAGATTTTCACCAAAAGGTAAATGGGATCCATCAAACATAACACTAGAAAAGCCAGTTTTAATTGCCTTCATAACACTGGCCTTTGATTGGCCGTGATCTAAGTGCAGAGCAACCGGTATAGAGACATTTAAGTCTTCTAACAGGCCGTTCACCAGATTAACAACAGTATTGTAGCCTCCCATATATTTAATAGCGCCTTCGGAAACCCCTAAAATAATAGGTGTTCGCGTTAATTCAGCCACCTCGATAAGCGATTTAGCTCATTCTAGATTGTTGATATTAAAATGACCGACCGCATAACGGCCTTTTTGAGCATCTTGCAGCATTTTCGCAGCAGAAACTAATTTAGAGGAATAAAATTGCATGGTAATCCTATATTGTATTTTTGTTATATCTCATTAACTATTTAATTATATCATTGCTTTAATAAAACCCTCAAATAAAGGGTTCGGCTTATTAGGGCGCGAAGTAAACTCGGCATGAAATTGACTGCCAATAAAAAAAGGATGCACAGCCTGGTCTAGCTCAACAATTTCTACTAGGTTCATTTTTTCTCACTTGCCAGAGCATTGTAGTCCCTTTTTTTCTAGTACATCACAAAATGCATTGTTTAATTCGTACCGATGACGGTGGCGCTCAGTGATTTGTTCGCTTTGGTAAAGCCTTGCTGCCAATGATCTCGGCCTCAACTTATTAAGATAATTGCCTAGTCTTAGTGTTCCGCCCAAATCGTCATCACTACTTTTTCCCCTAATTAAATGGAAGATAGGGAAAGGTGTAGCACCATCAAACTCCGTCGAGTTAGCTCGGGGCATTTGGCAAATGTTGCGAGCAAATTCTATTGCTGCTACTTGCATACCTAAACAAATGCCTAAATAGGGAATTTTATTAACTCTTGCGTATTCAGCAGCTAATATCATTCCTTCAATACCACGTGGTCCGAATCCTCCTGGAATTAAAATCCCTTTTGAGCCAGCCAAAATGCTGTTTACATTCGCCTTGGTGATTGTAGAAGACTCAACTCAATTAATATCCACATTTTGATTATGCTGATAACCAGCAATTTTCAAAGCTTCTACCAAGGATAAGTAGGCATCCGGTAATTTAGTGTATTTCCCAACAATCGTAACTACCAGTTCATTTGTTGAAGAATGGATTTTGTCGACAAATTGCTTTCAAGGTGCCATATCTGGGGTAATGGCAGGCAGCTTTAAGCATTTAGTCATAATCTGCGCTGCTTGTTGCGCTTGAAAATTAAGGGGTACCTCATAAATCGATCCGGCATCTGCTGCAATAATAATGTTTTCTGGCAAAACATTACATAGTAAAGATATTTTTTGAATGACTGAGGTTGATAATTTATGGTTAGTACGGGCCACAATGCAGTCAGGTGGTAATCCAAGTGATAGCAAAGTTTTCACAGAGTGTTGCAAGGGCTTAGATTTTGACTCATGACTAGTGTTTAAATATGGGACTAGTCCTACATGCACAATCATCACATTATCATGGCCTAGTTGAAATCGTAGTTGGCGGATGGCTTCAATAAAAGGCAGAGACTCAATGTCTCCTACTGTGCCGCCAATTTCAGTCACAATGACATCAGCATCAGGGTTGCAATTTAAAATATTATCAATGATTTCATTAGTAACATGAGGTACTACTTGAATGGTTTTCCCTTCGTAAACCCCTTTACGTTCCTTTGCAATCACAGTTTGATAAATTTTACCGGACGTTATATTGGACTGCTTACTAGTGTTGGTATCAATAAAGCGTTCATAGTGCCCGAGATCTAGATCTGTTTCAGCGCCATCAGAGGTGACGAACACTTCTCCGTGCTCAAACGGATTCATAGTGCCTGGATCAACATTTAAATACGGATCTAGCTTTTGCATAAAAACCTTAAAACCACTATGCGTAAGGATATTAGCTAAGGAAGATCCGCTAATTCCCTTCCCCAAGCCAGAAACCACGCCTCCAGTTACAAAAATAAATTTTTGTTTCTTAGCAACTTTGGGTTGCCTGTGTTTATTTTTGATCACGTTTTAATCCCAATTTTTCAATAGCAATGTTTTCAGTTTCACTTATTTTTTCGGTGATATTTTCTTTTTCGTGTTCAATATCATCTCACCCTTGAATGCTATCGGTAGTAGCCTGAGTTTCATCTTCTTTATCAGGAGCATTTTCTAAATTTTCTGTTGAAACAAAATTATCATCATATTTATATTGCTTTTGCAAATCTGCGTATTTCAAATGGTCGCGAAGTGTTCAGTCCCCTTTTTTGGTAAGCACAAACCGATCATCTAACACCATATCAGCATATAAATCTCCTATTAATTGGTTTTGTTCTGCCTTGGAAATAGACTTAAGTGGCAAAACACTTTTACAGATATCTTCAAAACTAATGCATTTATGGCTTTTTTTAAGATGGTCATAAACTGTTTCAATTATATTGTGGTTTTTTTCTTTGTTCATGTAGTTTCCTTTCTGTGTTCCTATTGTTTGGCAAAGCATAAAACTTCTTTAATTATAAAAATTTTTTTAATTTTTTTATGGCTTTTTTCCCTTTGATAGGCATTTATTAATTCTGAGCATTCCATAAAATTAACCACTTGGTCATTTTTTTTCATTCAGATTGGTTTTTTTTGCACATCATAAATAATAACAGGATCTTCTTCGGTGCTAGCTATAAAATATTTATTGACATCTGCGGGAATTAATGACTGTAGATTTTTTTCAAACTCAGCTAAAGCTTCCTTAGATTCAATTTGGCGAAAAACCTTCCGTTCTAGAACGCAATGCGACAAAATACTTAACGCCAAATCTTCTTCATTCTTCATCGCTTTAATCAAACAGTGCAAAGTATAATCATCTAATTGCAGCAAATTAGCTAAACTAATGTGCTTTACACTACACATATCCTTAATTATGGGTTGTCACTCCACACTTTTAAAAGCAAAGTTAGCTTGATATAAATCGTATACCCTTTGAAATCACATTCTAAAAGTTAAGTCAAAACCAACACTAATCGGGTGATGATAAACCTGAGAGTACATGTGATAGCGACCAATTAAATAATTCTCTAAAGAAAAAAGGGCTTTATGCGGGAAAACTATTTTGTGAGTTTTAAGATCTATTTTAATGTGGCGAGTCAAATAATCAATATCGGTGTAACCATAACCAGTGCCAGCGTATCGATCATCTCGCAATAAATAGTCCATTCTATCAGCATCAATTTGAGAATTAACTAAATAAGACAAAGGGTTATTTAAATTTTTATTTGCAATAAAATCAGCAATTTCCTGAATTTCTTGACGATTGAACCCTCCTGCTTGCAAAATTTTGTTAATTTCAGTTTCTGGTGATGTGATGATAAGAGCTGAATAATCTTCATGCGTATACAAGCTGTGGTTAACAACTTTAATTTGTTCAAAGGTATGCGACAAAGGGCCGTGCCCTATGTCGTGCAAGAGACCAGCTAGAGCAATTTTTTGGCGGTCGCGATCATTGAGGTTTGCTTTTTTAAAACTACGATTTTTTAAAATTTTGCTAACCAACTGATAAACACCAAGTGAATGGATGAAACGACTGTGCGTTGCACCCGGGAATACTAAAGAAGCCCCAGACATTTGATGGATGCGTCGCAGCCTTTGAAATTCTGGCGCATCAACTAGAGCAATGGCAACAGGGTCTTCTATTTTGATATCGCCGTGCAATGAATCCCGGATAACTAAATAATTATTTTGCATAGTTAACATTAATAAACCTTCTAATATTGGTGATGATTTGCTCTTTGCCAATTAAATAGAGTGTAACAGCTAATTGGGGACCTTCCCCGTTCAAGGTAGCAGCTAAGCGCAATGGCCGATAAAGATTTTTACCTTTATAACCATTGATAACCCCAAACTCTTTAATTGTTTGAGTAATGCTATCGGGCGACCACTTTGTAACGCTCTCTAATGTTTCGGCAAAATTATCCAAATGACTTTCCTGCCAGTTAAAATTATTAAACTCTAAACAGAGTTCTGGCTCTACAATATGTTCTGTGCGCCAGAAATAATCGGTTAGTTCTAAAATTTGCCGTCCGTAGATCAAATCATTTTGATATGCGGTCACCAAAGTTCTAAACCATTCCTCAGAATGGCTGTGCTCGGTCATTCTGCTTTGTAAAAACGGCCTGACAAAGTCGTAGTAAGCATTAGGTTCTAATTTTTTAATGTAGTAGTTATTCATTCACTGTAGTTTTTTGAGGTCAAACATACTGCTTGATTTACTTCATCTGCTCGGATCAAATATTTTAATTAATTGTTTTTTATCAAAAATTTCTTCTTCTAAATCAGGACTTCAACCCAAAAGAGCTAAAAAATTAAACAAAGCTTGTGGTAAATAGCCCTTTAATCGATAGTTAGATATAAAAAAGTCACTCTTTTGATCCCTTTTACTTAACTTTTTACGTTGGCGGTTAACAATCAGGGTTAAATGAGCATATTCAGGAATGGGCCATTCCAAATACTCATAAATCATCATTTGGTTAGGAGTATTAGAAATGTGCTCTTCACCTCTAATCACATGGGTTATTTTCATGAGATAGTCATCAATTACAACAGCAAAATTATAAGTCGGAATGCCATTCTCTTTCATAATAACCCAATCTCCAATATCATTGCTTTCAAACACAACCAACCCTCTTACCATATCAATTAAGCGGTATGTTTTGTTAGCGGGAGATTTAATTCTTAAGCAAAACGGTTCTTTGGCGGCTATTTTTTGCTGTACCTGCTTTTTTGATAGTTTTAGACATGTGCGTGGGTACTTAAAAGCTAAATTATTGTCATTATATTGCTGCTTAAGGCGCATATGTTGCAACTCAACAGAACTACAGAAACAATGATATGCATACTCTTTTTCGACTAGCATATCAGCGTACTTACTGTAAATATCTAGCCGCTCTAATTGCTTGTAAGGTCCAAATTTTCCTGATTTGGTTTCACTTTCGTCTATTTGGATCCCCATTCATTCCAAATAATTAAATTGCGAATCAATTGCGCCTGGAATATTGCGTTCCGTGTCAGTATCTTCTGTTCTAACAATAAAACTACCCTTATAATGGCGGGCAAAAAGGTAGTTAAAGAGAGCCGTACGAGCATTACCTAGGTGCAAAAAACCTGTGGGACTAGGCGCATAGCGCACTCTCACTTTACTTATTTTTTTATTATCTTTCTCAATATTCACCATCATTAGCCTCCAAATCTAAAAAAACAAATATCGCCATCCTGCAAAGCATACCGTTTACCTTCTTTTCTAATTAACCCTCGCTCCTTCAAAACTTGTTCTGAACGATATTTTTCAAAGTCTTCATAATTATAAACCTCGGCCATAATAAACTTTTTCTCAAAATCAGTGTGGATCACGCCAGCGCATTGAGGAGCTAATCATCCCCTGTGAAATGTTCAGGCTCGCACTTCCTGAGGGCCAGCTGTAAAAAAAGTGGCTAAATTAAGGGCTTTATATGATTCTTGAATAAATATTTCTAATCCTGTGGCCTGCAAATTATATTCATTCATAATCCACTGCTTTTCGCTTGAATCCAAATCCAACATTTCGTATTCTAATTTGGCACACAATGCAAGGCAAAGTATGTGGCGTTGCTGGCAATAATCACGAATTTTCAGCAAGTGTTTGTTAGCACTATCTGATAATAAAGTTTGTTCATCAATGTTAGCAACAATAATAACCGGTTTATGTGTTAGTAAGTTCAACTGATTGCAGTATCGCAATTCTTCTTGCGTAAATGTCCCCTCACTAAGCATTAAATCACTGGCAAGGTAGTCACTAATTTTGCGAAGCATAACTAATTTTTCTTGTGTTTCCTTGCTATGGAGTGCTTTAGCTTTTCGCTTTAGCTGAGCTAAATGCTTTTTCACTAATTCCTGGTCTGCCAAAATTAGCTCTAAATTAACAGTTTCAATATCACTCACAGGATCAACTTGATTAGCTACATGCAGAACTTTTTTATCCTCAAAACAGCGAACCACCATTACAATTAGGTCAGTGTCCCGAATATTAGCTAAAAAAGCATTACCTAGTCCCTCTCCGGCGCTAGCACCTTTAATTAAGCCAGCAATATCAACATATTCGACTATCGCTGCCTCTACGTGCTTAGGTTTAAAGCTTTGTGCTAGCAGTTCCAACCTAGCATCAGGAACTTTGACTACACCAATGTTGGGATTAATGGTAGCGAAGGGGTAATTGCTAATATCAACTACTTGATTTTTGCACAAAGCACCAAACAAAGTACTTTTCCCTACATTAGGTAGTCCTACTATTCCAGCTTTTAACCCCATGAGAGTTAATCCTTATCAATTAAATTGCAGCGCTCCAGAATATTATTTAACTGGCTAACATTTTTGTATTTAATAACAAGGCTAGTGTTGGTGATAATAACCTTGGTGTTAATTTTTTTACCTATTTGCGATGCTAATTTTTCATTAATTAATTCCGGTGCTCGGTAACGTCTTACCCGTGGCGAGGTTGTTTTTAGCCGTTTTACCAGCTCTTCCACTTTTTGGGTTGTAAGATTTTTGTGCAAAATTTCTTGCAAGGCAAATTCTAGCTTAGTTTTGTCCCTCTCGTTTGTTAGAGCTATTAAGGGGCGAGCTTGACCCATGGAAATTTTTCGTTCCAAAATCAAATCTTGGATGTTGTTGGGCAACTGTAAAAGGCGAATAGTGTTAGTAATATAAGCCCTGGATTTTTCAACGCGTCCGGCAAGTTCCTGCTGCGTAATCTTCAACACAGCCAACAAATCGCGGTAAGCGACTGCTTCTTCAATCGGTGTTAAATCAACGCGTTGAATGTTTTCCACTAAAGCATATTCCCGCATTTTGGTGTCACCGATGTCGATTATGAAAGCCTTAATTTTAGTTAAGCCAGCTAATTTTGCCGCCCTTAAACGCCTTTCTCCGACCACTAAAATATAATCAACAACATCTTTTTTAACAACAATGGGTTGGATTAGACCCATGTTTTTAATCGAATTTCCTAGTTTGGTTAATTCTTCTTTGTCAAAAATACGTCTTGGTTGATAGGGATTAGATTTAATAAGATTCAATGGAATTTGAACAGCTAGTGATTTATCTTTTTGTGCTTCGTCAATAGCAGCTGTAATTTCCATGGAATCTTTATTTAGGATTCGTCCTACATTAGGTCCTAAGCCAGACCGTTTTTTACTTGCCATTATTTCTCAAAAACTCCTTTGCCAATTCCATATAAGCTAGTGACCCGGCTCCCCTTTTGTCATAGCTAATAATTGATTCCCCAAAAGAAGGTGCTTCACTTACCTTAACATTGCGCGGAATATATGTTTGATACACTTTTTCTTTAAAATATTTTTGCACTTCTTGCATCACTTCAGAAGAAAGATTGGTGCGCGAATCAAACATCGTTAACAAAATACCTTCAATCCCCAAAAGCGGATTATGCATTTTTTGAACAAAACGAATGGAGCTTAGCAGTTGAGCTAGCCCTTCTAGCGCATAGTACTCAACTTGTAAGGGGATTAAGACAGTATCGGCAGCGCCTAATACATTGCGATTAATTAACCCTAACGAGGGCGGACAATCAATAAAAATAAAATCATAATTTCTATATATTGGTTTGAGCAGTTGAGCTAAAATGTTTTGCTTATTATTGTGCATTTGCAAAAAATAAGCCTCAGCCCCTGCTAGGGAGATGGTGGCTGGAGCTAAATCAACATTGTTGAAAACATCTTGAATGATGATTTCCTTAAAAGGTACATCACCAATCAAAGTGTCATACAAACTATGAGCAATGTTTTCTTTCGCAACACCAGCTCCAGTAGTAGCATTGCCTTGAGCGTCAGCATCAATGATTAGCACTTTAGCCCCTAAAAACCCTAAGGAGGCTGCTAAATTAAGTGATGTGGTTGTTTTGCCCACGCCCCCTTTTTGATTAGTGACAGCAATTATTTTGCCCATTATTGCCTTTATAAAATATCTTCATGTTTTATATAATAATATACTAAACTAAATCTGTTAAATAACATAATTGAACTACTATTTGTTATTAAATGATTCACCAGGATATTCCGATAATCAAATAATTATTTTAATCTTTTTGAGAGAAAAGGATAACTGATCGCCAGGGCTGGCTCATTACTTTTAAAATCCTTCACAATCCTCATTATTTATTTTAGGAATGCTGTAAAATAATAGCACTTCTGTTATGACTTCAAATTCAAAACACTTTAAAAAAATCAAAACATTTTTTGCTAAGCAACCTACCTATCAACTAAGCACTCACTCCTTATCATTCCAAGTTTCTATGAAGTATGCTTTGAGTGCTGTGCTGGGAGCATTGGCTTTTTCTTTAAAGCTTGCGCTGGGCGCACTCCCTAATATAGAATTAGCTACTTTTTTGCTTATGGCTTGCTTTATTTTTTGTACTCTTGATGTAGCTTTCCTAGTAACAAATGTGTTTTGTACCCTTAACCTACTTTTTTTGGGCATTGCTGACTGATCGATTATGTATTTTGTTATTTTCAATTTCTATGGGTTAGTAGCAATAAGCTTAAAAAAAGTTATTCTAAAATGATGATGAGTGTTTATTATTATGGTAATGGTCATGGGCTATATTTTTGGTTCACTTTATGCCTTAGAAACAATTTTTCTTTATGGTCCTAACTATGCTTTAGCATATTGAATTAATGGTTTGGTTTTTGACGCTATTCATGGTACCGGCAATGGCTTCTTGGCCTTTTTTGCTTTTTATCCGTTCTCCAAAGTCTTTCAAATTCTTAATCAACGTTACCAATTTATCTTTAACAAAAGTGCTCAAAAATACTGACTAAACTTAGTGCAAAAACAACCAAAACAAGACGAATCTGAGTCCAATTCATCTAAAAGCACCAGTGCCCCTGAATTAAATACTACTTAATTGCTAGCTTGCGACAAAAAGTCTAATTCATCTGCAATCACGAGTCTTTGAAACAAAATTAAACTTTTTTTGATGGTAAAAAAGTGCTTATTAAACAGACCAGGATCTAGTAAATCTACTACTGCCAGCGGGTGTTTAATTCCTAAAATTTGGTTCCAACGACGGGTGGCATCAGGCATAGCTGGTCCAAAACAAAAATTAAGAATGGCTAAGCAATGCACCAAACTAACAACTACAACAGCTAAAGCAGCTGGGTCTTCGGTTTTTAATTTTCATGGTTCATGAACTTCAATGTATTTATTAGCATAATCAGCAAGCTTAAAAGCAGTTTGGTAGGCATCATAAATATTGGCATTATCCATATGGTGTAGAAATTGCTTAAAATATTGGATGCTGTTTTTAAACAGATCGCTGTTACCTATCTTAATGCCACTTGGGAGCTGCCCTTGGTAGTATTTTTCTACCATGGCTGTCACTCGTGTCATTAAATTACTTAAATTATTAACCAAATAAGCATTATAAAAATTTAAAAACAACTGGTGGGAATAGTGCAAATCATTTGCCATTGAGGTAGCACAATTTAAAAAGAGTCGAACAGCATCGCTTGAATAACGATTAATTAAAATAAAGGGGTCTACAACATTTTGTAATGATTTACTCATTTTGTGTGTGCCCATGATAATTCAGCCGTGAGCAATAAGTTTGTTGGGCAACCTTAAACCTAGACAGCGTAATAAAATAGGTCAGTAGATGGCATGAAATCTAGTAATTTCCTTTCCAATGAATTGAATAATTTCGGTATCGGGGCCTCAGTATTTGGCCATCAAACTTTGCTTTTTATCACAGTAATTCAAAGCAGAAATATAATTACACAGCGCGTCAAACCAGACATAGACAACAAAAGAGTTGTCTTCTTTAACCTTGATACCCCAATCGACATTTTTCCTAGCAACCGAAAAGTCAAGTAATTCATTGTTCAAAAAATTAGCTTGTAATTCCTTAACCCTGACTAATGGCACTAACCAACTATCCGGCTGAGCATATAGCGATTGCAAAAACTTGGTTTGGTCTTGCAGTTTGAAAAAGTATGTTTCTTCGCTTAAATCAACTGGTTTATTCAGACAATTTTTACATTTTTTTTCTGCCGATAACTGACTAGCCACTAAAAATTCTGAGCAAAAATTGCAATAAATGCCTTTGTAGAAACCTTTGTAAATGAATTGTTTTTTAATGAGGTATGAAAAAATGGTTTGCACTTGTCTAATATGCTCCAGATTAGAGGTGCGGATAAACTGCGAATAATTTATATTCAGTTTTAGTCATAAATTTTTAAAATTTGCAATTTGATTATCTAAAAAAACTTTGGGGTCTATTCCCTTTTTGATAGCTTGCAATTGAATTTTTTTACCGTGCTCATCAGAACCAGTCAAAAACATTACATCATAACCTAAAACTTTTTTATACCGAGCCAAAGTATCCGCTAACACATTTGTATAAGCATGACCTAAGTGTAATTTATCATTTGGATAATAAATAGGAGTTGTAATATAGCATGTTTTACTGGAGTTGGTTTTAGGTGATTTCATCGTGTAGATATTAGGTTAGATCGAATTATTTAAATGCTGCGCATAATTAAGTTATTTTGATATTGGCAGCAAGGTATTTTTGATACAACTCATTACTATTAACATTATATATACGAGCTGTTATTAAAACTGCTTTTTTTAACGGAGTATTTTTTTTTCTTCAGAAATCGATTTCTTGAAAAAGCCTTGCTTCAGAAACTTTTTTTCAACCAAGAGTATGCTTGATAACTACAACAAACTCTCCTTTAGGTTCTATTGATTCAAATTGCCCTACTAAATCCTTTACCTTCCCTCGCCAAAATGTTTCGTATTTTTTGGTAAGCTCTTTAGCAACGCATACTTCCGTATTATCATCTTGGAGATTTATTTCTGTTAAAAGTTTTTTAACCCGTAAGGGGCTTTCAAATATAATAATCGGATGGGCGAAACCACTCATCTGAGCAATGTCTTTAGATCTTTTGTTAGTGCCGCGCCCAATAAAACCCTTAAATCAAAAATTAACAGCGTTGAACCCAGAGGCAATTAAAGCCGTTATAACCGCTGATGGGCCGGTTAGTGGAACAACTCTAAGGTTAGCTTTGAGTACAGCATTTACCACCGTATATCCCGGATCAGAAACCAGCGGTTGCCCTGCATCAGATATCAGAGCTATTGATTCGTTATTTTGTAAGTGGGTAACAACATGTCTGGCTTTTATTGCTTCATTAAAACTGTTACAACTTTCTAGTTTGGCATTTGTTATGCCAATCATTTTAAGCATTTTGCCAGCAACACGGGTATCTTCGCAAAAAATTCTATTAACACTTGCTAAAACAGTTTTGCTGCGCTCACTAAAATCAGACAAATTACCAATTGGGGTAGGAACTAAATAAAGCGCTGGTAATAACTTTGCATTAACCATTAGTTTTACAATTTATTTCATTTGTAAATTTTATCTACATTACGCACAAAATAGTTTAATTGGCACAGTTGGTCCAGCTCCTGCTCAGTAATATATTCCATGAGTTTGCTAGCTTTCACAAGTGGTAACAAGTCCTTATTTTCTGCAAGGGCTTTAAGGTTCACTTTTTGCACCAAATCATATATTTTAGCTCTAGGCACAGCATGATGGCCCAAAATGTAAGTCATGATCAACTGTCCATAAAATATTTGGTGGTTAGAAGCGATATTGCGCATGATAGCTTTTGCATCTACTACCATATTTTTTATTAAATTAATCATTCTGCGTAGAATATAAATAACCAGATGATAAACCTGCGGAAAAATAATGCGTTCGTTAGAACTATGGGACATATCCCTTTCCTGCCACAGCAAATTATTTTGGTAGGCAACATCCGGGAAGCTTCTAATTAACCTAGCTAACCCGCAAATGTTTTCAGCACTAATGGGATTTTTTTTATGAGGCATTGAACTTGACCCTTTTTGATTTCTCATTTGACCTTCTGAAATTTCCTTAACCCCTGACATTTGCCAGTGGCGGAATTCTATTGCCATTTTTTCTAGTGTGCTGGCAAGTGCTGCAAATGCACTTAATAAACTGGCGTGACGGTCTCTCTGCGTTACTTGGGTGCTGCACCCATCTAATGCTAAATTTAATTTTTTTGCTACATGTCTCTCAATTTCTGGATTAACATGAGCATAATTGCCAAGCGATCCTGAAATTTTAGCTACTTCAACGTTATTTTTTACTACTTGAAAAAGTTGCTCCCAGCGGTCGACTTCTTTAAATCAAAGCAAAAATTTAAGTCCTAGTGAAGTAGGCTCAGCATGCATACCGTGAGTACGACCCATAATCAACTGGTGCTTGTAAAGCAAGGCTTGCTTTTTTAATAACTCTGCTAATTCCGTGACAGCTTGCACCACTAATTGGTTGGATTTTTTAATAATGCAATTTTGCACAGTGTCCAGAATATCACTGGAAGTTAATCCATAATGAATTCACCGAGCGGCTGGATGATCAATCTGCTGCCCGAAAAATCTTGTTAAGGCTACAGTTTCATGATGATATTGATCTTCCAAAGCATCAATGGCTGCTAAGTCAATTTTCATATCAAAATTTCTAATTCTTTCCCAATCATGTTTGGGCATAACACCAGTGTTGTATAGTGCTTCACATACATCTCTTTCAACTTGCCATGACAAAGCAAAGCGGTGTTTTCGATTTCAGAAATTTTCAATTTCTGCTACTCTATAACGATTAATCATGCTACTGTTCTCCCCAAAAATCCTGCTTAATTAGAATTGATTGTGACCGTTCCGGACCAACCGAAACCATTCCAATCTGCACACCCAAAAGTTCTGCAATTTTTAATAAATATTTACGAGCATTCATCGGCAAATCTTCAAATGTGGTGACTTTGGTTATATCCTCAGTTCAACCCGGTAAAGTAATATATTCTGGGGTGCATTTTTGGTATTCGGCCAAGGTTAGTGGAGGGTGTTGTAATAAATCATTATTCTTTCGATAGCCAACACAAATTTTAATGCGAGAAATGCCTGTTAAAACATCTAAAAGCATCACAGCAATTGTTTGCACTCCGTTAATACGACAAGCATTTTTTAAAGCAACTATGTCGAGTCACCCTACTCTGCGCCGCCTTTTTGTGACAGTGCCGTATTCATGACCTACTTCAATAATTTTATCTGCTGTAGCACCTAAGATTTCAGTTGGTAATACCCCATTACCAACTCTTGAGGTATAAGCTTTGATCACGCCTAGAACTTGTTGTAGCTTGTAGGCGCCAAAGCCAATGTTAGCTGGAATAGCACTTGCTACTGGGTGTGAAGACGTAACAAAAGGGTACGTGCCAAAATCCAAGTCAAGCATTGCTCCTTGCGCCCCCTCAAAAAGAACTTTTTTGCCTTGGTCAATCGCTTCATTGACTAGCAAGCTTGCATCCACAATGTAATCTTTTATAACTGCGGTTAGCTCCATTCACTGCTTTAAGGTTGCTTCAAAATCAAGTGGTGCTAAACCATAAACATTAACCAGCTTTTGGTTCGCTTTTTGCATGCTAGCTTTTAATCTGTTTCTAAAAAAAGTTGGAGTGAGTAAGTCAGCAACTCTTAATCCCGTTCGTTGGACTTTCTCAGCATAACAGGGCCCTATCCCGTTTTTAGTTGTCCCCACAGCCTGACTGCCCAACGATTTTTCTAGGGCGATATCTAACTGAATGTGATGCGGTAAAATCAAATGCGCTCTTCCCGCTATTTTTAAATTTTTTGTGCTAAATCCCTTACTTTGTAGATAATCAATTTCACTAACTAGTTGCTCTAGATTAACGACACAACCAGCACCAATCACATTTAGGCATTGCGGGTAAAAAATGCCAGAAGGGATACTTCTTAGACTAAAGCGCTTATTACCAAATTCAATTGAATGGCCCGCGTTGTTACCCCCTGCTCAGCGTACCACAACATCTGCAAATTCAGATAAATAGTGAACTAATTTACCTTTACCTTCATCGCCCCATTGCATACCAGCGATAGCTAAAGTTTTAATCATTTGGTGTCCTTTTGGTGCGGTCATTAAATACTGACATGGTTTTGGAAAGTGAATTATTTTCTACAAAAGCATAGTTTAGAGCCTCGCAAACTTGTCCAATAACTTTTTCCAAAACTTTTTGTTCTGAAGGTGAAAAGTGGCCCAACACGTAATTTTTTCCCCCTAATTGCGGTTTTGTAGGATGCCCTATTCCAATTTTAATGTGATAAAAATTACGACTACCAATGTCTCTGATAATAGATGCTATCCCGTTATGACCACTTGCTGATCCCCCTAGTTTGATTTTAAATTGTCCCAGGGGTATATCAAGTTCATCATGAATAACAATGATGTGCTCAGTTTTAATATTATAAAACTGTTTTCAGGCCGCCACACTAATCCCGCTAAGGTTAACCAGAGTTTGGGGTTTGATAACAATAAATTTTGTTATCCCACTTATAAACGAGAAGAATTTTGATTCAAAACGATATTTGCTAAATGTTTGGTTTAAGCGTTTGGCAAAAGCATCAACAATAAGAAACCCAGCATTATGACGAGTGTTTTGATATTGTTGGCCATAATTGCCAATTCCTACAATTAGCTTAAACATGAAATTAAAAACTTCTATTTCACCTAACTAGTGCTAGTGATAAGTACTTTTTGATTCTACCACAAGTGGCTTATAAACACTAAAGCACTACCTTATATCAATAAAGAGGTACTTACTAACATTATGGTTCTTGGCATTGAATTCTGCTTTTTTTAGCATTAAGCTGTTCTGTAATAAAAAATAAGTCTTGAAAAGACTTATTTTTTATCCATTGCACCGCACTTTTTAGTGCGAATTGCTAGGATTACCCACAAAATAGCTTAGATTCTGCCAATAATTTTACTTATATAACCCCTTTGGTTAGCAAAATATTAGCATAAAGCGCTTTTTCTTGGGTTGTTACTACTAAATAGGCTTTTTTAGCGGCTTCATAAAAAGCAAAACGGTCTATTTCGGCACATCCCACCGTACGCTTTTCATATTTGGTCAACAATTTTTTATACTCAGCCCAAATAGGCGGACGATCATCTGGACAGCGCATTAACTGAACTGGTTCCTGGGTAAATGTATCGATCGGAAACACTGATAAAATGGCCTCCAGCACTTCTGGACAATTATTACCATCTAGTCGGATAATGTTGCGAGCTAAACTTTGCCCGGGGAAGTTTCCATCAGCAATTACCAATGTGTCCCCATGCCCCATTTCAGATAAATATTTTAGCAGTGCTGGATTCAGCAGCGGAGAAATATTTTTTAACATATCAATAAACTCTGCTTAGCTGTTATGCATTCCCTTTGTAAAGCGGTCCATAAGTTTTGCAAGCACGGAAGTCAGCCCCTTCTAGGTTTCTTGTTCCGTGGTGAGCTCAGGCTTTAGGACGGAAAATATCCTTGCAAGGCACGTTGTGCATTGAGACAGGAATTCTTAGCATAGCTGCCAAGGTAATTAAGTCAGCCCCAATGTGCCCATAAGAGATAGCACCGTGGTTAGCACTCCAATTATTCATAACATCGTAAACAGACTTGAATGCACCGCAGTCAGTCAGACGTGGCACAAACCAAGTGGTTGGCCAAGTTGGATTAGTTCTTTCTTCTAACACATCGTTAATTGCTGGTTCTAGTTCCACAGTGTGCCCTTCTGCAATTTGTAGCACCGGTCCTAGTCCTTTAATAATCCCAATACGGCTCATTGTTACAGGCATCCCTCCTGCTGTTTTAAAGTGGGAAGAATAACCGCCACCTCTGAAGTATTCTAAAATAGCTGGTGGTCAGTCAGTTTCTTTTAAGCAGGCTTTTACATCAGCATCGTTAATGTCTCAGAATTGCTTCATAACAGGTTTACCCTTGCTGTCTTTCATAGCTCCAGTTCCATCCAAAGTGGTTGATCCAGAGTTAATCAAATGGATTACTCCATTAGAAGCAGCAGCTGGTAATGACTTGCCAGTAGCACGTTTCACGGCTTCTGGAGATCAGTAGGTTCTAACATCAGAAAAAATTTGAGCTCGTTGCGAAACCATGTTGTTCAACAACATAGCTACCCCGTTCAATGAATCGTTTTCAGTAGCAAAAATAAATGGTGGACGTATTCCGTTCCAGTCAAATGAAGTATTAAGAATAGCTTCTGGGAAGTCAGCATTAGGCATAAAATCTGTTCATTGCCTTTGCCCTTGGTATCCTCCTAGAATAGCGTTGTGACCTAGACTTTCTTCAAAATATTTTCCCTTTAGATTTTTGTTGCCAATTAACAGATCGCGGATAATTAAAGTCATTTTAACCGTAATTTTTCAGCATTCTGCTTTTGTGGCATCATCTTGGGGCTTGACATTGTATTCTTTGCCTTCAACACAATTTTCTTTTGTTCAAGCTAAAGCTTTTTCATATTCTGCTTGGTCATAAATTTTTTGTTCCAAACGACGCTTAATTTCAGACATGTCAACATATTCGTTACGCATCCCTAAATAATCATGGAAAAAATCTGGGTTTACCACAGATCCACCAATTCCCATTGAAACAGATCCAATTGATAAATATGATTTATTTTTAATTGTTGCTACCCCAATGGCTGCTTTCACGAACTTAGCAATTTTTACTTTAACATCTTCGGGGATCATGGTGTTATCTTGGTCTTGTACTTCAGATCCATAAATGGCAAAAACAGGGTCTCCAATTTGATCATGAGAAGCACCTGCCGCTGCTAAATAAACGGCTCCTGGCCTTTCTGTCCCGTTAACTCCATAAATAGCTTTAGGAATTTGCGGGGTTAAATCCATAGTTTCTGTTCCATAGCATCAGCAAGGAGTAACAGAAATGGATGCTCCTACATCGTTTTTTTCAAACAAAGCTTGGCAAGCAGCTGATTCAGCCACTCCTCCAATTGTTGATTCCGCAATGATACATTCTACTGGTTCCCCACTTGGGTGCCTAAAATTAGTTTCAATGTATTTGACTAAATTTTTGGCAATTTCCATTGTTTGGACTTCCAATGATTCTCGCACGCCTCCCATGCGGCCATCAATAATAGGGCGAATTCCTATTTTTGGTAAGTTCCCTATTAATCTTTTTCTTTTCATATAATTCTCCATATGATTTTAGTTTGATACATCACTATTATAAACCTATAACATACATTCTGGTTTAGTTGTTTTTATGTTATTGCTAGTAAAAATAAATGGTCATTTCACACATTTTTAAGCAAATGTACCTGAGGGTTTAGATGGAATAAAGAACGCTAAAGTTTTAAAAACCTATAGAAATATTTAAATAAATATAAAAATGCACCGTAGTTAATAATTCATATAGATATATAAGATATAATAGGTAAGTAATAAATACATAAATTTTGAATTCTAGTAATTTTAATGAGGTTACATGAAATTATCTCTAAAAGGGTCAGGTTTAAAAAAGAATCTTTCTAATTCAAACCCCAAATTCAACGTGATCCTAACCTTTCTTGCTATGTTTATTTTCGGTTTACTATTCTTAATGATTGGCTATACACAAGTTTTTGTGCAACATTTAATATGACCAAAGAATATTTCAGACCGAAAATACATATCTATTCTTTTGCTGCCGCAGATGTTTGGGTTTATTCTCGGCACCATTCTTATGGGAAAACTTGTTTCTAAAATGAACATTCGCTATATTTATATGGCTGGTTTCGGACTGGCGGGCTTAGCATCGCTTATTATCGCTTTTTTGGATAAATTCGGGTTAAATGGAGCATCGCAATTAATCCCGGTTTATTGTGTATTAACCTTTTTATTCGGAATAGGAATAGGGCCAGTATCACCACTCGTCGTTATGTATATTGGCGCTAAATACAACAGTGATAATATCCGCAATCGCATGCTATCCTGTGTTAATGCTGCTTACGGTATCGGCGCCGGAATAATTCCTTTAGCTTTTTCCAGTTTTATTGTTAACATCACCACAGGATCTAGTGTTACTTTTGATAACGGGCGCTACTTCTATATTATTGCAGCAGCCATAAGCTTTATTGGCGTTGCATGCACCTCTATGATTAATTTTAGGCACTCTGCTCAATTAACTTCTAGTACTATTTTGGAAGAAAAACCCTCCGCAAGCTATAAAAGCAATCAATTAGCTAAAAACATAATTTGAAAACCTTTGTTATTGTTCCTTTTTCTAATGATTACTTATATGATTATTGAAACTTCGATTAACTTTAGTTTTACCAATTTTGCTAATAAAAGTACTGCGGCAATTAGTCAAAAGCAGCTAAATATTAACGTCATCAGAGCCTTCGGACTTTACATTTGCATTCAAGGTCTGTGGCGTGCGTTTAGTGGGCTGTTCTTGTTGAATAAAATTAAATATCCAATTTTTGTTGCACTATCAGCCATCGTTATTATTATTGGCTTAGTTGGTATTTTTGCTGGCGCTTTGAATAAAGTGTATGGAATATATTTAGAAGCTGTAGCCTTCGGGTTTGGGATTGGAAACCTATACCCAACGATTTATAGCTATGGTGTGAGTCTAGACCCCAAGCGAGCTACCTTTTTAGGAAAATGGATTAGTATTGCGCAAATGTCTGGGTTATTTCTAGGTCAGTTATTTATTGGGCTACTATGAATTAACGCTTCCAGTGCTCCTAGCACAACTTCAGTCAACTTTCTAGCACCAATCATCTTTATCACTTGTGCGGTGGTATTACTGCTTAGCACCACTTTAATTACGATGGGTTATGTTCGCCATAGTCGTGCTAAATTAAAAGCAGAAGGTGACATCAAAACGTAAAACACTTTTATAATACAAATTTTTAATTCTAACAATTACTTGACGAGATTATATGAAATTATTTTTAAATAAATCAGGCTTAAAAAAACGTTCTTCTCATTCCAACCCTAAATTAAATCTGACTTTAACGTTTCTTGCCATGTTTATTTTCGGTCTACTATTCTTAATGATTGGCTATACACAAGTTTTTGTGCAGCGTTTAATATGGCCAAAAAATGTTTCTGCCCGAAATTATATATCACTACTTTTATTGCCACAAATATTAGGGTTTATCATCGGAACTAGCCTTATGGGCAAGTTGGTTTCCAAACTAAACATTCGCTATATTTACATGGCCAGTTTTGGGTTAGCTGGTTTAGCATCACTTGTTATTGCTTTTTTAGATAAATTCGGTTTAAATGGTGCCTCACAAATCATCCCAGTTTATTGCATCTTGACTTTTCTGTTCGGAATTGGCGTAGGGCCAGTCTCGCCCCTTGTTGTGATGTACGTCAGTGCTCAGTACAATAATGATGACGACCGCAACCGCATGCTATCCTATGTTAATGCCACTTATGGGATTGGGGCTGGAATAATTCCTTTAGCTTTTTCTGGCTTTATTGTCAACATCACCACAGGATCTAGTGTTACTTTTGATAACGGACGCTACTTCTATATTATTGCAGCAATTATTAGTTTTATTGGTGCTGCTTGCACCTTTATGATTAACTTTAAACACTCTGCCCAATTAACCTCTAGCACTATTCTCGAGCAGGATCCTTCTGTGAGTCAAAAAACCGCTCAAACTACTAAAAAAATGATTTGAAAACCCTTGTTATTGTTTATCTTTATCATGATTGCCTACACAACTATTGAGACATCGATTAACTTTAGTTTTACTAACTTTGCAAACAAGAGCACTGCGGCAATTAGTCCAAAACAGCTAAGTATTAACGTCATCAGAGCTTTTGGCCTTTATGTCTGCATTATAGGACTATGACGATTATTTAGTGGCTTGTTTTTACTCCACAGAGTTAAATACCCTGTTTTTATTGCTCTTTCCACGGTTGTAATTTTCCTTGGCTTAATTGGTATTTTTGCTGGCGCTTTAAATAAGGTGTATGGAATATATTTAGAAGCTGTGGCCTTCGGGTTTGGGATTGGAAACCTATACCCAACGATTTATAGTTATAGTGTCAGCTTGGATGCTAAGCGGGCTACTTTTATTGGCAGATGAATAAGCATTGGACAAACGATCGGTGAATTTTTTGCACAGTTATTCATCGGATTATTATGAATTAACGCTTCCAATACCTCTGGTACAACTTCAGTTAGTTTTTTCGCGCCAATAATTTTCATCACTTGTGTAGTAGTGTTGCTGTTTAGCACTATCTTGATCACGATGGGCTATGTTCGTCACAGCCGCCAAAAATTGGAGGCTGAGAGCAGTGCAAAGGACAGTGTGGAAACCGCTGCAAAATACAATCAAAGCAACTAAAATCAGGAGAAAATACTATGAATAAAACTTTTTTTATGTCAGTTGATATCGGCACAGGTAGCGCCCGATGCGCTATTCACGATGCAAAGGGTAAGAACTATGCCTTTGCTGAACATGCAATAAAAATTTGAAATTACAAAGATAATTATTACGAACAATCATCACATGACATTTGAAATAGCGTCATTAAAACTATGAAATTGGTGATTGAACAATTCCAAAATCATCATAGCTTAAATCCTAACTTAATCAAAACGATTAATTTTGATGCTACTTGTTCTTTGGTGGCCTTAGATGGTGATTACCAACCAGTCAGTGTTAACGAAAACGGAGCTCCAGAACAAAACATCATTCTATGAATGGACCATCGCGCCAATAAACAGGCTAGTCGCATTAATGCCACCAAGCATAGCGTTCTAAAGTATGTGGGGGGACAAGTTTCGCCCGAAATGCAAATTCCAAAAATTTTATGAATTAAGCAAAATTTACCCCAACAGTACCACAAGGTAAAACATTTTATTGGTCTACCCGACTTTCTAACCCTTAAAGCAAGTGGTAAATTAAGCCGTTCTATTTGTTCATTAACTTGCAAATGAAATTACTTGAGTAAAGAACGAAAGTTTGATGATGACTACTTTAAATTAATTGGTCTCGAAGACATAGTTACTAATGGATATAAAACTATTTTTAATGAAGTGAAAAATGTGGGAGATGTGGTAGGTCAGGTTGCACCTGACTTAGCTACTCGACTAGGCTTAAGTCCTGATTGTCTTGTGTTAACGTCTTTGATTGATGCCCATTGTGGGGGAATAGGTATTTTGGGTGCTCACAATATTGACCAACAAACCATCAATAGCAAAATTGCTATTATTGCCGGAACTTCTTCATGCCACATGGCATCCAGTCGTGAAGAAAACGAAGTAAAGGGCGTTTGGGGTCCTTATTATGATGCGATGCTACCTGGGTTTTATCTTCAAGAAGGTGGCCAAAGCACGTCTGGGGCCGGCATTGATTACTTAATTCAATGCCATCCGGCCTACCCCGAAGCAAAAAAAGCAGCTGATGCTATGGGAATTAACGTACAACTATATTTGAACAAGATTATCGCCAAAGAAAACATCCTGGACGACAGTTGTTTAAATATCCATGCGATCCCTGATTTACTAGGAAACCGCTCTCCTTTAAGTGATCCTAACATTGCTGGAATGATCCTTGGTTACAATGGCGGTAAATCAATTACAAACCTAGCTAAAATATATTTAGCTATTCTGCAATCAGTCGGATACGGTACAAGGCAAATTATTGAGTCTCTAAACAACAACGGATACAACATAAAGGAAATTATTATTACTGGTGGCCTAGCCAAAAATGAACTTTTCTTGCAAATGCATGCTAATTGCTCAAATATGCCAGTTTACCTTACTGCTAACGAAGACGCTGTGTTACTAGGGGGGGCTATCCTAGGAGCTTATGCCTCAAAGTGCTATAGCAGTATTTTTGAAAGCATGAAAAATATGTCTCAAGTTAAAAAGGTTTACAAGCCCGCTACGCCTTATGCTGCATATCACAATAAAAAATACCAAGTTTATAAATCACTTCAAACTGTTCAGCAACAGTGCTTTACCCCTGAATCTAATTAATTTTAGACAGCTAGATTTTAAAAGCAAAGTTATAAAGCTTTGCTTTTTTTAATACCCATCCTTTGAATAGGCCCCAAGGCCAAAACATTATTTTCACTATCTAAATTCTGTTTGCTTTTAGTTTGGCGTGTTTTTTAATTCATCTAATTCTTTTTGAAGTTTTTCAATCTTTAATTGCTTTTCTAGACTATCAATCTGTTCGTCCTGATTGTCTTTTTTTATGCTTTCAGCATAAGCACGGTTTTTTGCAATTGATGAATCAGCTAACTCCTTACCCTTCCCAAGGACTTTTATTATCAAATAAATAATCCCTGCTCAAAAAAGAATCCCTAGCAAAGCACTAATTACTATAATTGCTATTATTCCGCCTGAACTCATTAAATTAACCCCTGATACTCCCTAAGATAATATGCCTGTAATTACCAAATCATATGTTTGATGTGTTCACCGTTATTTTCATATTATGAGCTTTAATTAGGCAAGCTTATGTGCTTGTATTTTTTGCCTTAAATGCTTTTTATAATCACGATAGAATTTACCAATTGAAAGATTATTGTATTGACAATATATAAAACCAGCTAAAAAGCTATCCATGTATATAATTTTTAATCAAGGCAACTGGTATTTTTCCTTGGTTTGTCGAATTGAATCAGATATCACCACTTTTTTAATAACGCCTTTTTCTACCAATGCTCCCAGATTTTTGCAGGCGTCCCCTGACAGTAAACCGTGTGAAGCCAACACATAAATATCTTTGGCTCCTTTTTTCTTTAAAGTTTCAGCAGACTTGCAAATTGTGCCGCCGGTGTCAATCATATCGTCAATAATAAAGCACACCTTATCGCGCACTTCACCAAGCACATGCAGTATTTCGCTTGAGTTTGGTTTAGGGCGACGTTTGTCCATAATTGCCACTTGTGGTTCTAGACCCTCTAATATGCGTGCTGATTGGCGCACTCGAATAACTCCACCATAATCTGGTGAAACCAATGCCAAACTATCATGCGGGTGGTTATTGTTCATTTCATCTGCAATAAAATTACAAAACAAAGAGCTTAAACCTACATTCTCCGATCTAATGCTAAAATAGCCACTGGTAGAATGGGAATGAATATCAACAAATAGGATTTTACTGGCACCAGCGCGTTCAATCATACGCGCCACAAGACGACTAGTAATTGGTTCACGTGGAGCGGATTTACGGTCCTGACGAGCGTAGCCATAATATGGAATTAGCACAGTAATCGAATTAGCAGAAGCGTTTTTAGCAGCATCAATTGCTATTAAAAGTTCCATTAAATTATCATTCACTGGTGGGCACGTTGCCTGCACAAGCATTACGTCACTTCCCCTCACCGAAACATCTGGCTTAACTAAAATTTCGCCATCGCTAAACTTTGTTGTTTTCATTTCGTGGTATTCAATCTTAAAATTCTTAGCAATGTTTTTTGCCACTTCTGATCCGTGTGACAAACCAAAAATTAGTAATCCCTTTTCTTTTCCCATATTCTTCCCCTTGACCTTTAGTAACACAACTGTTTTTGAATAATCTTATTATACTAATATTTGCTAGCGCAAGGAAAAGATTTACAAAACTAAATTTTGTTAAAACAAATAAAGGTGCTGCCGGCTCCACAGAGCATTACGTACTTAAACTTTTTTCGCAACTCCAAAAACTGCGAATAAAGGCGAGGATAAACATCAAAGGTCGGCAACTCAAAGTCATTAAAAAAGCTACCATTCTTATGGGTTTGTTTTTTGTAATAGCGATAATGATCTAAGAATTGTTGAAGAACAACTTTAATATCTGGATTAATATCATAATTAAAATGTAAGTAAAAATTTGAAATTTTATCTTCAAAATACGGCATAAATTTTAACTGCCCATTAATTTTACTTGCATGAGCCGCTCTGTTGTAAACAAAAAAAGCGCCGTCCCGGCTAACAATTCTGGCAAAGCGTAAAATATCTGTTTCGGTATATGGTAAATTAAAATACTTATGCATTAATTTAAATGTGGCTACTGCATTAGAGCTTCGCGAACTTAGGCCAGAACCGAGTGGGATTTTTTTGTCTAGCACAATTTTAATACCCTGGCTTAAAGACGGGTTTTCAGTAAAAAAATACTCAGCTGTCTTAACAATAACATTTTCACGGTTGCTGATTTCAGCGGCATTGCTAAAAAATTGAAATTTACCTGATTTAGACTCAGAAATCCTAATTAAGTCATATACTTTTAACCATGGAACAGAAAGTTGCTTAATTTTTAGTTCCCCAAATAAGTTAAACTGCTTTGAAGCGTCAAGAATTAATTCAATTTTACCGTATGACTTTATTTCCAACATGCTTCTTTCACTCTATATAAAGCGTTTTGAAATCTTCGATACGAAGATTTTGGGGTCTTAAATTTGTTACTAATTTGCTATTATCAATAATTATAATAGCACTTTCCCTACTACTTACAATCCTACTTAAACAATTTATAATATTTTTTCGTCGCCACAGAAACATTGTTTTTATAAATTTAAAAAAATCAACCTCATGTTTACTAATTCAATCATCTTGGTGCGGGTTTTTATCAAGCTCTAAAACTATACTATCTACTTTAGGCACCGGCCGAAAACAACGTCTATTAACATCAATTAGTCGCTTAATCCTAAAGCAATATTGCATATAGATGCTTAAAAAACCATAGTGTTTTGAATTGACTGGTGCTATAATTCTTTCCCCCACTTCTTTTTGCATCATTAAAACTAGTTTATGCAAACATACGTTTTTTTGTGATAGTGCAGCTAATTTAAACAAAACAGGTCCGGTAATGTTGTATGGCAAATTGGAAACAATGTTAATATGCTTAGCTTTATTATGAAGGTCATTTAACAAAAGTGCTAAATCCAATTTTAAAACATCGTCATTAACAATATTTAAGTTCCCGGAATTAGTAAATTTGGATTCTAAATATTGCGATCAAGCTGGGTCAATCTCAATTGCTGTTACAGGCAAGCCTGATTTTAGCAATTCCGCCGTTAAGGCTCCTTTGCCTGGGCCTATTTCTAATATAGCAGCAGTATTTTTGCTGGCGGCTTCAACTATTTTATGAATTACGTCAGTGCAACGTAAAAAAACTTGTCCCTTACTTTTTCGCTGTTTTGGTAACCCTAAAGACTGCGACAAAGGCATCTTAGTCTATAGAAAATACTGAATTAGCATTTTTACTCGTCATTCTAATCAGTTCAGCTAATTCAATGTGCTTGATATTCGCTATTGCTTGAGCTACAAAGGTAATGTACTTGGGGTAATTAATTTTGCCTCTATACTGTTGGGGCGCCAAATAAGGAGCATCAGTTTCTAATAACAGTCGGTTAATCGGCACAGACTTCACTACAGGAATTAAGTCTTTAGCGTTTTTAAACGTTACAATGCCTGAAAAGGAAATGTACAACCCCAGCTCCATAAACTTTTTTGCTTCTTCAGCTGTTCCCAGGAAACAGTGCATAACGCCACGAGTAACACCTTCTTGTTTTAAAATGCGGTAACAATCATCATAAGCGTTACGACAGTGTACTAAAACAGGTAATCCAAGTTTTTTGGCAATTCTTATTTGCGCTTTAAACCATTTTTGCTGTAGCTCTTGAGTGGCTGCCTTATGAAAGTAATCAAGGCCAATTTCACCTATCCCCACAACTGCTGGATTGGATGCTAGAGCTTCAATTTCTTGTAAATCTGTTAAGTCATGCTGCCCTACCATATTAGGATGGACCCCAACAGCTGCATAAACTGACGGGTACATAAAAGCTTGATTAACAGCCATACGACTAGTCTGTAAGCAAGTGCCAACGTTACACATTTTCGAAATCCCGCACACTAAGGCTTCACTAACAATTTCACCTTCCTCATGGTCTTTATATAAATCATCCATGAGATGACAATGAGTATCAAACAGTCCTGGCATCTTAACTCCCGCTCTACTTTATCCTTACAAATTTGTATTTTCTTTTATTATAATAGATAAAAGTAGCAGTGAAACGTTTATTACCGTTTTAGTTTAATCATAATTTTTTTATCTTTATGCTTGGAACGGCCAATTGATTTTGAAATTAAATCTGGGTAATCAGATACTATTCGGTGGACACGCCGCCTAATGCGAACAGAAGCTTCTGGTAGCGTGCAGGGCTTGTTATTTTTTCTAACTTGCTCGATTATAATTTTTAATTTACTCATTCAATCTGGAGCAGAAAAGTTTAGGTTTACTGGTGTGGTCCCTTGCTTCCGTGGGGTATCACTGGTTTTTAATTTAAAATTTATTTTATTGGCAATTGTTATTGTTTGCTTTAGATAAGTGCAACAAATAATCTGCAACACCGGCACAATGCTCTGATTAAACAGTGTCTGTTCGGCTAAATTGGCACCTTTAATATGACCACTCAAAAACAGGGTTGTTTTTTTACCTTTGATATAGATATCTTTTATCCATTTTAGGCCCCAATGATCTGCTAAAAAAAATAACTTTTCTTGCACAAATTGGTTCAAATCAATGGGTGAGACATAGCGTAAACGCGCTAACTTTACAAAACCTATTTGGCTTTTACGCAGTTCTACGACTATGCCGTTGTGTCAAGTCGGTGGAAGTTTTAATTTGCGAATAAATCAGAAATTCTTATCTTCCATTTTTACGATTTGCTTTTGGTGATCCTAAAGAAAATTGCTTTTTCTTTTTTTGAGTCACGGGTTGAGGTTTTTTTCTATTAGTTCTCTTCTCTGGCTTTATCGATGGCTTTGAATTTGCAAGAGGATTGTAGCTAATGGTGTTGGTTGGCTGCGGAGATGGCTTTAATGTTTTAGCTCCAGTGGAATAACCAATAATACGCTTATTCGTGGTTAACCCAGGCAGCTTATTAAACATTCGTTTATATCAAGGGTCTAAGTTGAGTCCTTGGCGGCGGCGGGCTTTTTTGCTATACCTTAATCAGTGGAAAAACAGAGTTTGGAGAATTTGGATGAAAGCAGAAAAAATCCAATAAATAGCCACCCCAGAAGCAATCGAGAACACAAAGAACACAAACACTACCATCATTACGCCTTGAATAATGAATTGCTTACGGCGGGCTTTTTTCTGAGCTTCAGTAACAATTTTTTGGGAGCGCAAACTAAGCAAAGTTGGCAATAGCATTGACATAATTTGCATTGGCAAATATACAGCAATCAAGGCTAAGTACACTCAGTGTCCACTCGTAATTTCTCCTCACGGTTGGTTAACCAATTGAATACCACCAATTTTGGTAATTCTCAGCTGACGAGTCGACTTAATAACACTATACATCGCAAACAAGAAAGGAAAAGATAGGAAAGTTGTCCCAATCGCTCCGATAGGAGACATATTTTCTTTGCGATACATTTGCATGATTTCCATTTGCTGTTTCTGTTTGGCTGCTGGATCCTTCGAGCCTTTATATTTAGCTGTAATAGCAGACTGCCGGAGTTGTAAGGCTTGCATTTTTTCTTGATTCATTTGTGCTTTGAAACTAAACACTAAAGTTATGCTCCTTACTATTAACGAGGTGATAAAAATAGCACCAATTACACCAGCCCCATTACTTGTTCCACCAAAACCTCTAATGATTTGGACTAAAAGCCAAGCAATCGGGTACACAAAGCATCCAAAAAATGGTGATTGTGTTTTGACAAAGGCCTGCTTTCAGGAACTAATCGCAAGATATGAGTATTCATGGAGGCTGCCATCGCTGGTCATATGAAAATAGTGTTGTTTCCCGAAAATTGCTCCAATCACAATTTCGAAAAAGACCCCAGGCTTGTAAACATTTTGACCGGAAATATCCGCTACCTTATATGAGTTATATTTAGGTATAAAAATTTCACCACAACCTCATAGCAAGGAAACAACCAAAAACAAATACAGAACAATTTTTGCTCAACGCAAAGTGAGTTTCCAATAATTGGGTTTCTTTTTTTGTTCAAAAATATAATCGCGATAGTTCATAGGGTTAAATTTTATTTAAAATAGCTTTTAAAGTGGTTAGGTTGTCTTGATATTTCATTGTGAGAAAAGGTGCTTTCGCAATAATCACAATATCTCAATTTTTCTGCAAAGGGCTGCCCTTCATAATTTGGTGTACTAAACTTTTCATTTGCCGTCTCACCCTGTTTCGAATAACAGCATTGTATTTTTTTTTAGAAAAAGCGAACCCGAATCGACTATATTCAAATGTATTCGGGTAGTAATAGATTTTAAATTGTTTACTACTAAGCGAACGCCCCTTTTGAATAATCAATTGGTAATCGGCATTGTGCTTAACAATAAACAGTTTCTTCATTGACGCTTAACTATCTTTCATCCGAAACAGTTAATTGCTTACGGCCCTTAGCGCGCCGCCTTTTAAGCACAAGGCGTCCCCCTACTGAAGACATTCTTTCTCTGAAGCCATGCTTCTTCAGGCGCCTACGCTGGTTAGGTTGGTATGTTCTTTTCATTAATTTCTTAACACAAAAATAATAAATATAATTAACTTAATAATTTTACTATAAATAATAATTTAAAAGCAATTATTTATATTGGATTCGGTCCCGGCTAACATTTAAATTTTTTTAGCTAAAAATTGTTTTATGTGACTAGTATAGTCATTAGGATCAATCTGGAATGATTCTGTGTGAGTACCATTTTTCACAATTCACATCTCAGAAATACGCTTTTTTTCAAAATTAATTTTTTCTTCGTAAATGTTACGGCCCATTTGGAGAGGCACAGATTTATCGTTATCACCATGAATAATATAAAAAGGCACTAGAGGCAAGTAGTTTAAAAAACTAGCCGGTTGTACATCACGTAAATCATAATCATCCTTGTTGAAAAATCATGATTTAATCCCATATTTATAGAAAATAGAATGGACAGGGAACTCCCTGCTAGCCGCATGCTGCATTTGAAAGTATAAATTGTCAAAACATCCATCTAAAATACAAGCTTTTACATATTTTTGTAAGTCTGGTTCAATAATTTTACAAGCTTCCACTATTGTGGCTGCTCCCATGCTTTCGCCATGCAAAACGATGTTTTGGGCTTGGTGCGTTTTATTTAGCCATCGAATCATTTCTACTAAATCAAATTTTTCTAGGTAGCCGATCGTGCTAAAAAAGTGCTCTTTTTGGCTTTCGCCATGCGCACGAGCATCATACAACATGACATTGAACCCTAACTTTCAATACATATCAGCAATGTGTAAAAGCTCAAATTTATTTTCCGTTCACCCGTGCAGTAAAATTACTCATTTATCAGATGGGGTTTTTTGTTGATATGTTCTAACAGACAAATTAACTTCATTAAAACCTTGGACCATTTGATCTTTGTATTTGACATCTAAAATCTGCAACTTAATTTTTTTAAATTTAGGATAATTTCTCTGTCAAGCCTTGCATCTTTTCAGAAAAAACTCCTCTGAATTCATGCCACCAGGCATGTTCGCTAAACGTTGCCCAACGCGGCGATGTGTCGCTTGATAGAACTTGTACCCGTACAAAAAATTTGCTATTAAAACCGAAAACGGAAAAGTACAGTATAGAAAAGCACGGTAGAATTTTAGTTTGGTAAATTTCATATTTATTATTTTATTTTTGCCCACCCCTATCATAGGTAAGATCATAATCAGCGACTTTTTGCTGGATTAACGCTGTACGATTAGGGTTTCGCCAAGGAATGTCAGTGACAGCTATGGCCCTTTCTAAATTACTATTATATGGCAAAACATAATACTCACTATCTAATTTAGCTTGAATGAGAGGATTATTTTGCATTCTGTTTTTGTAAATTGGTTGGTAATAAGCATAATACCACACCACATTAAAAATAAATACTGCCACAAAATAGCCTAATTCTATAAAGTTAATGGTAATTGGGCCAACTGCGCCTTTATTAATGCTATTGGCTAAATCATTAATGAGTAAAATAAAGAAATTCACAATAATAAAGCCCGCTACAGCTAGCCCTCAAAACCAGTATGAAATTAAAAACCAGCTGATCTTTTTTTTATGACCGGTCCGGAGTCAGACGGCTAATACCAGCACATAAATGTATGTTAGAAGTAATAAAATTGTTGCTAATGACAATAATGTTCCAAAATTAAGTGGATTATTAGAAGGTAAAATATGATCTTTTCAGACAAATATGTCGGGGATAATTAAAAAGAAGAACCCCAAGAAAAGTGTTATAAACACATTTAGTCAAATCGCTTTTCCATAAACACCATAGCGGTTCTTATCAGCTAGTAATTTAGGGACATAATTTTCTTTGGCCATGGGTTGCATGCCCCCGTGGGTGCTGTAAAAAGTGAGCTGTGAGACAAAATTAATTTTAGTAGTTAAAATAGTGATTAAAACCACGGCAACCCCCAGAGTTTCAATTGTGTAGCTAAAGTTGCTGTGGTCAAATATTGACAAGTAAGGGTTAGAAGTAAAGCCGCTATGGTCACTGGTAACCAGTGCCCCAATCATAAGTACAATGATGCTAATATAGAATAAAGTAAGTAAGCCAATAATAGCGGTTATGCCTCGTGGCACTGTTCGGGCAGGATTTTTAAGATGCGAAGAAATAGCAGCAAAAGACTCAAACCCCAAAAAGAAAAAGAAAGACTGTGTCAAGGCTCTTGTGAAACCTGTATATTGAAAATTTGTGCTATTAGCAACCACTGAAAACCCGGCCGCATCGTGGATAGCAATTAAAGCTATGCTAAAAATAATAATTATTCCCACAGCTATTCACCTTAGGTAGAGAGTGGCGAACAGAAATATTTTCAGCCATCTAAGCCCAAAAATAACTAATAATGAAATCAGAACAAACGCACCGATCCCAATAATATCTAGATATAAACTAGAAGCATAATGCCAAGATCCTCAAGCATTGATGGACGTCGGAGAATTAGCTCCAGGGTCAGCTAAAAAATTGCGCCTTACTAATGCCACAATATTGGTTAAAATGGACGCGGGCAGTACTAAGTACTGCGATGCACTGACAAAAAACCCCCAAAATCGCCCACTACTAGCCCGCACAAACACGTAGGCTCCCCCATTCACTTTATGGTGGTTTTTAACCAAAGCAATGTAAGCCAAAGAAATCGAGAGCGCTAAGAAGGCGTCAATAACAAAAATTCAAATGACATTATATCCCAGGCGAAACCCTTGGTTTTGCGAATTAGTGAAAAGGGTTCCAAAAATAAGTACAAAACTAATGTTGCAAGAGTAATTAAATCCCAGTCATAAATAGGTTGAGAGGCCAAACTTGAAGTTTTTGTTTTTTTTCATAATGAATTAATAATGTGACAAATAATTTAATTGCTCTTTATGCAACTTGCACTGGCTTTTATCGCAAAATAATGTCATCCACGTCGCGGCACATCATTAGCTCTTCGTTAGTGTGGATTGCATAAACAGCGGCTTCGCTGTCGCTAGAGCTCAGTATTTTAAAGTCGTCATAATCGGCTTCATTAGCTTTTTTATCTATCTTTAAGTCTAGCGTTACCAGTTTTTCGGCCACCAGCTTACGCACAGTTACTGCGTTTTCACCTATGCCGCCCGTAAAGACCACAGCATCTAAATCCTTGCCCACTTCGTTTTGATAATAACTAATGTATTTACAAACACGATTAACAAACATCTTAATCGCAAGCATGGCTTTTGGCTTGTTTTGGGCAAAGGCAGCTTCTTCAATATCGCGCATATCAGAAGAAAAACCACTAATAGCCATTAGGCCTGATTCTTTATTAAGTTTTTGGACAAAGTCATGGTATGTGATATTTAATTTATCACAAACATATTCAGCCATTGAAGGGTCCACGTCTCCACTCCTTGTGCCCATCATGAGTCCTTCTAATGGGGTTAGCCCCATTGATGTAATAACAGATGCTCCGTTTTTCACACCACAAACACTTGCCCCATTACCCAAGTGACAGATAATTGCATTAAGCTTAGCAGTTGGTTTATGTAGTATTTCTCCCAACCTTTTCACAATATAACGATAGCTAATTCCGTGCATACCATAACGACGCACTTGATAGTTTTCATACCATTCATAAGGGACTGGATACAAATAATTTTCCTCTGGAATGGTGCTATGGAACGATGTATCGCATATGGCAACCGCCGGACAGTTAATAATCGACTGAAAGGCATTTATCGTAGCAATCGCCGGAGGGTTATGTAATGGTGCTAAATCAATATTTTTCTTTAATACAGAAAAAATTTCTGGTGTTATTAAAGTTGACTGCAGAAATTGTTCGCCTCCATTGACAATGCGGTGGCCTAATCCCACTACATCATTGTGGTCAGCAATAATTTTATGTTCTAGCAAATAATTCAGCAGGTACTTTGCACCAGCCGCATGGTCACGTAATTCTAAAACTATTTTTTGTTTTTGGCCTTTGTACCAAATATTAAAGGCAGCGTTAGGCAGCCCTATTCTTTCTAATAACCCTTTTGCTATTACAGTATAATCGTATTTTTTATGCCTTTCATAAAGGCAAAATTTAATTGAGCTGGACCCAGCATTAATAATTAAAATCATAGATAATTCCCAATCTTTATTAAACAATAAACCAATTCTACTATATTTAGTTTGATAAATTTAAAATATGCGTATAAGCATTTATCAACGCCACTTGGTAAACATCGTCGATTGAAGCACCGCGCGAAAGATCATTAACAGGCTTAGCCAGACCTAACACAATCGGACCAATCGCCCTAAACCCTCCCAGCCGCTGTAAAATTTTATACCCAATATTACCTGAATCCAAATTGGGGAATATGTAAATATTGGCGGGCTTAGCCAAAAGTGTTGAGTCTGGAGCCTTTTTACTGCGCACCGTAAGGTCAACAGCACTGTCAAACTGCAGTTCACCATCAAAGGCGCACTTATTCCATTTTTCATCCTGTAAAATTTTGACAGCCTGCTTTACTACATCAACATGTTCTCCCTTACCTGAGCCATGTGAGGAGTACGACAAAAAAGCCATATTAGCATACTCAAAATTAAACAGCTGCGCTGCCTCATAGGCTAACTTGCCGATTTGAGCTAATTGCAGCGCGTTTGGATAAAGATTAAGAGCGCAGTCAGTAAAAATAAATTGACTATCATTTTTAACCATTAAAAAAACAGATGAAGCAATGTCCACCCCTGGACGCGTACGGATAATTTGTAAGGCAGGCAGTAAAATATCTTTTGTTGGATAATCAATACCACCGACCATTCCTTCGGCCATGCCTTCTTTAACCAACATAATACTAAAATAATTTGCTTGCCCCACTAGCTTGTTGGCTTGCTCTAGTGATAACTTATCCTTGCGATATGTATACAGTTTTTCGCCTAGTGTTGGTAAGGGATATTTATCTAAAGCAATCCCTTGAATACCTTCTGACAAGGTAGTATTTTTTAGAGTTTTATGATTTTTAAACACCAAAATAGGTACTATATTGTTTTTAACCAGTCTATTAGCAACAGCTCTAATCACAGCATTCTCCCCTTCGGGGAAAACAATTCTTATTTTAGTAGGATGATTTCGGATTTTTCTCGCAAGATTTTCAAGATTATACATTTATTGTTCCTTCATTTTACGAGCTGCTTCGTAGATGGCTTCGCTATAAGTGGGGTGGGGATGCACAGCATTAGCAATCTCTGCTACTGTCGCTTCGCTAGCTAAGGCTGCTGTAATTTCACCAATCATATCTGTTGCGGTGGGCGCCACCATGTGCACTCCTAAAATATTATTGTATTTTTTACCAGCCAGAATTTTGATAAACCCCTCTGTTGCACCATCTGCTAGCGCTTTGCCAATGCTCGATAAAGGCAATAAAGATTTTGTATAAGGCACATCATGTTCTTTAATTTGTGCTTCAGTCATGCCGACACAGGCAACCTCGGGATGAGTGTACATTGCATTGGGGATTTGATCATAGCGCATTTTACTGGAACCGCCTTGAATGTGGCCAACAGCTATAAGAGCTTCTTTGGAAGCTGTATGCGCGAGCATTGATCGTCCATTCACATCTCCAATGGCATAAATATGAGCAATATTAGTCTGCATATATTCATTAGTTTCAATATTGCCAATTTTGCCCTTTTGTAAATTAAGGCTGTCAAACCCCTCTATATAGGGTTGGCGACCGACTGATTCTAAGCAAAAATCAGCTTCAATGTGCTCTAGTGCCCCCTCTTTATTTTCAAAATAAATTGCTTTATTTGCAATTTTGATAATTTTAGAGTTAGGGAAAATCTTGATTCCTTTCTGAGTAAAAATCTTTGTCATTGTACGAGCTACATCAGAGTCCAGCATTTCTAAAATAGTGGGAAGCCCTTGTAGGATCGTTACCTCGCTCCCTAATTCGTTAAACAAGCAGGCAAATTCCATCCCGATCACGCCGCCGCCAATAACAGCTAACTTGCGGGGTATCATTTCTAGCCCTAAAGCTCCAGTTGAATTGATTAGAAAACCGTTATTTTGAGCTTCTTCAAAGCCTGGTAAAGGTAAATGACGTGGTTTTGAGCCGGTAGCAAGGATAAGATATTTGAATTTGATTTCTTCTCCTTCAACCACAATGGTGTTAGCATCTTTGGCTGCAGCAGTACCCTTAATCATGTCAACATTATTGGATCTCATTAAAAATTCCACTGCTTTGTTGAGTTTAGCAACTACTTTTTGTTTGCGTTTTTGCATAGCACTTCACTGCGGTGTAATGTTGTGGACGAGGTCACGAACTTCTATTCCGTATTTGTCAGCGTGGTTAATGTAATCATAAACCTGGGAGCTTTTGAGAAGAGTTTTAGTAGGAATACAGCCTATATTAAGGCAAACCCCGCCATATGCGCCTTTCTCTACAATCGCAGTTTTAATCCCAGCTTTACCAGCTTCTGCTGCAGCTATATAGCCCCCTGGGCCGGAACCAATAACAATTAAGTCGTATTCTTTCATTTTGTTTTTTTACAGCATCAAGCTTGTTGGGTCCTCCAAATAGTTTTTTAATAACATTAAGAACCTACCGCCCTCAGCCCCGTCAATTAAACGGTGGTCAATAGTAAGCGATAAGGGTAGGACATTACCAGCTACTATGTTACCGTTATGATCAACCACAGGCTTTTTGGTGATTACTCCCACTCCCAAAATGGCTACTTCGGGATAATTTATAACTGGGCTGCCAAATTCCACCCCAACAGACCCGTAGTTGCTAACTGTGAATGTTCCGTTTTGCATTTCTGCCATTGTAATTGTGCGACTACGCACCTTATTAGCTAATTCAATAATTTCAGCAGCGATTTTTAAAATTGATTTTTGATTAGCTTCTTTAATAACAGGTACCATTAAACCATGCTTAGAGTCAACCGCTACTCCAATATTGAAAAAGTTCTTAAAGACGATTTCATCATGTTCCTCGTCCAGCGTACTGTTAAGAATTGGAAAGGTAGATAAAGCGACTGCGCAGGCTTTTATTATGAAAGCCAAATATGTTAATTTAACACCTTGTTTCTCAGCATATGGTTTTAAGTGATTGCGCAAATTTACTAGTTGAGAGATTTCAGCTTCTAAAATTAAAGTCGTTTCTGGGATTGTTTTTTTGGCCAAAACCATATGGCGAGCAGTGGCCTTGCGGATTGCTGACATTTTTTGCCGCAAGTACATTGCTTGTTTTGGCATAGGCTGGGTAAGAGGAGTTGCTACTGGCGTAGGAGTTGGAGGTAGCGTTGCATCAGAAGCAGCATCAGTGCTCTCTGGGGCAGGATGTTGCTTGATATATGCATCTATATCTTTTAGCAAAATTCTGTTGTCTACACCCGACCCTTTTACATTAGCAAGATTAACTTTATGCACAAGAGCATAGTGCCGTAGTTGTGGGGTAGCCTTAATACTAGTATTAACAAATGGCTTAAATTCAGCAGAATCATGGAGTCTCGCCACCGTTCTTAAAACAGTATCACTGGGAAGGTCAGAGGTAGAATTAAAATCATTAGGAGGCAAATCAGCAACTGTTATTTTGCCATTAGCTCCACCACCTGTGAGGTTGTTTGTGTCAAGATGATCAGTTTCAGCAATCTTAGCAGCAAGCGGGGTCATGCTGACCTTGGAAGCAACAGACTCGCCAGTGCCTCTTGGTGGTAATTCGGCATCACTCTCCACAACCGATCCAATCACACTAGCCCCAGTTTTGGTAGGTTTTGCTTGTGCTGCAGCTTCACTTTCGATTTCACTATCAACAGGTTGAGGCGAGCCATCATCAATATCCATAACTACTTGACCTACCTTAATTTCATCACCGTTGGCTATATAAATTTTAGCAATTGTTCCGTTAATTGGAGAGCCGATTTCAGTAGTAACTTTTTCAGTTTCAACCAAAAAGAGATCATCACCCTCCTCAACAGTGGCTCCTTCTTTCACTAGCACCTCTAAAACTTTTCCCGAGTCTAGCCCTTCCCCTATATCAGCAAATTTAAATTTTAACATCCCTTCTCCTTTTAAAGCTCGTAATCCATTAGTTCTTTGATTTTAGCTTCAACTTTATTTGGTGATACCATATAATAATGTTCCCCCAAAGCATAGGGAATAATTATGTCATAGCCTGTGATTCTGGCGCATGGGGTCTTTAAGTATTCAAGGCATTTTTCTGCTACTGTCGCAATAATTTCGGCAGACACCGAAAAGAGCTTAGTCGCCTCATGCACCACCAATAATCGGCCAGTTTTTTTAACAGATTCTATAACCATATGGTAATCTCATGGCTTAATGGAGCGTAAATCAATGAGTTCAATCGAAGCGTTAGGGTTTTTTGTTTTAAATTTAGCAATTGCCTCTTGGCATATAGGGACTTGTGCTCCATAAGTAACAATTGTTAAATCATCACCTTCCAAAACCTTCAGAGCTTTACCAATGGGAATCCTATAATAATCAGCGGGGATTTCTTGCCGAAATGCACGATAAATTATAGTAGGTTCAAAAAAGATTACAGGATCATCTGATTCAATCGCTTCTAATAGCAGTCCCTTGGTATCATATGGCGTCGAGGGCATCACTACCTTTAAGCCGGGAATAGAAGCGAACACTGCTTCTAAGGCTTCCGAGTGGTGTTCTAAAGCCCGTATCCCTCCTCCGCAGGGCATTCGTACCACCATGGGCATAGTAAAACGTCCGCGCGAACGATTACGCATTCTAGAAACATGCGATATTAGTTGGTGCAAAGCTGGGTAGCTAAAGCCCTCAAACTGCATTTCAATAACAGGGCGTATGCCGGCCATTGCCATCCCTGCTCCGACGCCCACAAGTGAAGCTTCCGAGATTGGACTATCAAAAACCCTATTCTCCCCATATTTTGCTTGCAGTCCTTTGGTGGCGCGAAACACCCCTCCTTCGTAACCAACATCCTCACCATAAATCACTACATTGTTGTGCTTTGCCAAAGCTAGATCTAATGAGTGGTTAATGCTCTCCAGATTATTAAGTTTGATCATGACCTTGCCCTCCAAAAATACTTTTCGCTTCTTCTAACTCTTCTTTTAGATTTTCTGTCATTTCACTATATGTATATTTAAATATGTCTTCAAGATGGACTTCCTTTTTTGATTCCATTATTTTAAATTCATCTTTTACATATTGCTTTTGCTCTTCTTCGAGTGCTTCCTCTTTTTGGTCATCCCATATTTTTTGTTTAACAAGATATTTTTTCATTCTTTTTATAGGATCAACTTTTTCATGAGCTTCCAATTCTTCCTTGCTGCGATACACTGTGGGATCATCACTCGAGGAATGGGGTCCTAGCCGATATGTATAAAATTCAATTATGTGTGGTCCCTTACCCGCTCTAGCTAGCGCCATTGCTTCTTTAACAACAGCGTAGCACGCAAAAAAGTCATTACCGTCTACAAGAATATTGGGGATTCCTACAGCTATCCCCTTGCTAGCAAGGTGCTGAGCTTTGGTGGCTTTTTTAACAGGTGTGGAGATTGCATATTGATTATTTTCAATACAAAAAACAACAGGCACTTCATGTAATTTCGCAAAATTTAATGATTCGTAAAATTCTCCTTCTGATGTGCCGCCATCTCCAATAGTGCTAATAACTACACTTTTACGGTTTAGGTATTTGTTGGCAAAGCCAATCCCGGCCGCAAACGAGAATTGGGTTGCGATAGGGATATTAATCGGCAAAACATTAATATCCTCCGGCATTTTGCTTCCTGCTTCATTGCCGGCCCAGTACAGCATAATCTGGTGCATTGGGACTCCAGCTGATAATCAAGCAGCATTATTGCGGTATGCCCCAGAAAACCAGTCAATACCTTTTTGAATTTGCATAGCATAGGCAACCTCGCAAGCTTCTTGACCTGTGGATGTTAAAAAACTCAATATTCTACCTTGCCTTTGGTACTTGGTGTCTCATCTGTCTTGCTCACGCGACAAGCACATCAAGCGATAGGCCTCCAAAATGACTTTTTCAGAAAGTTTTGGCATGAGTTTAGGGTTCTTTACGTTGCCATCTTCATCAATAACCACGACCATTTCATTTTTAAGTGGATTAAATTTGCCAAAATATTTATTTCCCATATACGCTTATTCCCTTAGTTGTTTATAATTTTATTTTTATTGATTATGAATCTGTAGCTCCTAAAACCAAATCTACAATTTCCTCAGGCACAAAGTGCTGGCCAAAAACACTGTGTACTATGTCTGGAGTTAATACACGAGTAATCTCGCCTTTTTGATACTTGACTCCGGTCAGTACTTTCTCAGCTTTTTCTACTCCGTCAGAACCTCGAAAATCCCCGTAAAATTTTATACTAGTTATATGGCCTCGCTCAATATCTAGCAGAATCTCTACCGTTCCTTTGTCTGGAAATCGTTTTTTGTTCTGATGGGTGAATTTAGGAAAAACACCAAAGGTTCAATCCCATGATTGATACTTTTGTTCAGCTAATATTCTAGCTTTGCTTATAAACTCAGCTGGTAAATCACGCACTGTAGCATCTGCTTCCAAAAGATCTTGCTTAATTTCGTCTTTTAATTTAGCAATGGTCATTTTCGGGTCACTAAACAAAGGTTTGATATTAATGACTTGCGATCGCATTGACTTTATTCCTTTGGACTGCAGCTTCGCCCGGTCTGGGTTTAAATATTTAGTGATTTTATCCAACTTAACATCAAATAAAATAGTCCCATGGTGTAGTAATCGTTTTTTGTAAAGATACTGCGCATTACCAGAAATTTTTTTACCATTTACTTTAATATCATTCTTGCCTTCAAAGTAAGCTGTTACGCCCAGCCGGTTAAGGGTTTTGATAATCGGTTCACACATTTTTTGATAACTACGGTTTTGATCAGCATCGACTATAAATGAAAAACACAAATTACCTAAATCCTGGTAAACCGCCCCTCCGCCTGACTGACGACGCACTAGATCTACATGATCAGCTTTTAAATTGCTTAATTTAACCTCCTCATAAGCATTTTGATTGCGCCCGATCACCACCGCGTGTTTGTTTTGCCATAACAGCAAAATTCTATCCTTAAGTTCTGACTTAAGCATAATCTCTTCTAAAGCCAAATTGAAAGCTGGATGCAAAGAATTGTTTATGAAATAGATCATATCTTTAACCCCACGACAGTATTAGTGGACCCCGGTATTTTCCTTTATACTAAAACATTTATGCTAAAATTACAATAAATATGCTTAATATGATGCAAAAAGGAAAAATATGTTTATCCAAAAATTATCTGAAACAGAATATTTAATCTCACTAGAAAAAGGCGATATGGTCATTGAGTCTTTAACGAAATGAGCGAAAAAAAACGAAATTTACGCTGCTGTCTTTAACGGTATCGGTGGAACAGGCACTATTAAATATGGGTCCACTCGTATGCATGGTTATTGCAAAGCTGAATGTACCGATTTTGAAGTATATGAATTTACATCATTCATGGGAAATATTTCCCGCCATAAAGAGGACGATTCTATTATTAAAGTCCACGGACACGGTACCTGATTTGATGCCTGCCATAACTCTTATGGAGGACATATTTTTGAGATGGAAACCATGATTGTCATGGAAGTTTATGTGAAAACATTTCCTGATGTTAAACTATGACGAGGCAAGGACGCCCATATTCCCCATTTGCTAAAACTTGTTAAGTAATCATTAATTATTATTAATGAGTAACTAATTTGATTAATTGAATAACACAACATTAAGAAAGTCTGCCATAAATAAATGGAAACCAAAAAAACTAACATAAGTATTTACGATATTAAAGATCCTGCTGTATTACATTCTGTCAGCGAGTCTAATATGGACAGCATGATAAAAGAAGCACGGCAATTAATTATTGATGCCTCTCTTAAGAATGGTGGCCATTGAGGTGCTAATACATCTATTTTGGAAGCTTCAGCTGCCGTTGTAAGGTGTTTTGACCTAGAAAAAGACAAGATTCTGTTTGACATTGGCCACAACAGCTACGGTTACAAAATCTTTACTGGTCGTGCTAATCGGTTTATGGAACTGCGAAACCTTGGCGGCATCAAAGGCTTTCAAGATATGCACGAAAGCAAATATGATGTTCTAGAACAAGGTAATGCGGGCACCGCCTCTTCTAATGCCCTGGGAATGGCAGCAGCTAATGTTGACAAAGATAATTTTATTGTCACTATTGTGGGTGATTCAACTTTTGGCAACGGAACTGTTTATGAGTTTTTTAACCACAGCAAGCACATTAAAAAGCCGGTTATTTTTCTCCTTAATGATAACGCTGCTTCAATCGGGCCTACTGTTGGAGGCTTCCAGAGTGCTGGCGCTAAAGATAATCAAAGTCGCGTAAAAGGTTTCTTAAATAACCTTCAATCATGAACTGATATGTTTGGTTTCGAACTTATCGGTCCCATCGATGGCCACGACTGACGTGCTGTTGAAAAGGCGCTAAACAAGGCTAAGGATCTTAACCAAACCAAACAAAAAAGTGCTTTGGTCTACCTACTGACCGAAAAAGGGCATGGCATCACAGGCATCGAAGGCGATATTTCTGGTTCAAAATTTCATGCTATCGGTCGCCCTCGGGTTGGCGAAGAACGATGAGACCCCCATATTTCTAAAATCATTGCTCATAAAATGCAAGAAAATGACAAAATCGATATTGTTTCCTCAGCAATGCTTTATCCTATGTCTCTAAATATAGCTTTAGGAGATCCTAAGATTAAGCATGTCCCCACAACTGACACAGGCTTCCAAAGGAGGGTCTATAACGTCGGGATTGCTGAAGGTCATGCCGCCTCCTTTGCTGCGGGATTAGCTTTAGGTGGGCGTATTCCTTATCTGCCTTACCAGTCAGCTTTTGCCCGTCGTGCTTTTGACCATATTTTGCATGACTCAGGATTAACCTATTTGCACCTTGTTATCGGTCTTGCTGAAGCTGGCGTAATTGAAAACGGCGGTACCCACCATGGTTTTTATGATCTCCCCATGTTTAATGCCATTCCAAATACTAGTATTTTGCAGCCTTCCAACCTGGAAGAAATGAAATTAGCTTATGATTTAGCCTTTGCTCCTGAAGCAACATGCATCTGGGTTATTCGCTATGCTAAATATGTTTCAAAATATGAGTTGGAGCAAACAATACCCCCTGCGAGTTTAAACCTTGCCGATAAATCAAGGCCTTTGTGGATTAAATATCCCGCCACCCAAAAAACAAAAATTGCAATCATTTCTTATGGCCACACAGCTGCCTGCATTAGATTTTTAATCAAAAAGCATAATTTACCAATTGACCTGTATAGTGCCCTGTGACTTAAGCCAATTGACTTTACCAGCTTGAAAGCCATCACTAAAAACTACAGCAAGGTTATTCTTGCAGAAGAAACCTTGAAATACTGCGGCCTTTCTTCCATGATAGCGCAGTTCACTGATATTACCAAAATCACTGTTTGAGCTTTTCCTGATAACATAGTACTTCCGTTTGGTGAAGAAGAAACTGTGCGGGGTGTTTTTGGCCTTGATGAAAAGGGCTTAGAAAAAAGACTGCTAAAATTATTAGCTACCCAAAAATAATATTTCAATTTTTCGTAATTACCTTTTAAAATATTACTGCCCTAGATTTACTGTTTCGCTTAGTTTCAAGCAATGTAGAATTGCATTTATACAATCGCTAATTAATTAAATTTATTTAATTATTAGCTTTTTTAATGTTTTACTTTTCCGCAAAAGATTTTTCACAATAATTTTATGTATAATCAGTTTTATATTTTCAGTAAAATGCCTGCTCACAATCATAGATAAAATTATGCTTCAGTTCTCTTCACTGCGTAATAAGGTTGCTATCTATTTTAATTTTGATGAGTTTAAAACTACTTTCGGGAAAGAAATTGTTGGAGGAATAGTCACGGCTATTTCGATGCTTTACATTTTCTCTGTGGAGCCTAACATTTTAAAAAATGCCCCTTCCATTAATTCTGGGGAACCCAATATGGCAGTTGGTGGTATTTTTATAGCAACAGCTATAACCGCTTTTTTAGGATCATTTATTATTGGCTTGGTCTCAAAGCTCCCACTTGCCATGGCGCCTGGGTTAGGAATTAATGCTATTTTTACTTTTAATATTGCGCAAGGATCTGGTCAAATAGGTTACCAAGGGGCCCTGATTGCAGTAATGATTTCATCAATCATTTTTGTAATTGTTTCAGCAACAAAACTCCGAACAATTATTTTAAGCAGCATAACATATAACCTCAAAAAAATTATCACTATTGGGATTGGTTTTTTTATTGCGTACATTGGGCTAAGTGACATTGGCTTTGTTCAAATCCAAAACGGGTTGCCTGTCGCTCAGATTAGTCAATTAAAAGAGACATACCCTTCGGTTCTTTTGGGGTTTTTTGTCCTAGCATTAGTGCTAATATTTCACTTTAAAAAAATAACTGGTGGAGTTATTATTGCTGTTTTAGCTGGCCTGATTATTTCATTAATTATTGGTAATGTCAGCAATGATCCTGATCTGCAAAATCAATTTTCTCATTGGAACGGCTGGAGTTATGCCCAATTTTCGGGCTTCAAAAGCAACCTAAGCTCAACTTATCAGGCATTCACAAATAGCAAAATATGAACCAGCCCAATCTTCTATTTGGGGGTTTGCATTACATTTATTGTTAGTTTTTTTGATGCTTCTGGTACCTTGTATGGCATCGGGAATCAAATCAACACCCTAACGGATAAGGATATCAAAATAAAAGGTAGTGCTTTTATAGGGGACTCTCTTGGGGGGCTTGCTAATGGTTTTGTGGGTACGTCCTTTAACACGGCTTTTATTGAATCAAGCACCGGTGTGGCTTATGGGGCGCGCACAGGATTTAGCTCTATTTTCGCAAGTTTAGTTCTGGCAAGTTCCATTATCTTATTTCCCATCTTCCAATTAATTAAAGTCAACATCACGGGCGGAATTTTAATTTATGTAGGGTTTTTAATGATGCACCAAATTAGAAGTATTGACTGAGAAGAGCCCGAGCATTTGCTTGCCTGCTTCCTTATTATTTTAATTTGCGTCGTAACCTACAGTATTACAAACGGAATAGCGGTTGCCTTCTTAGGCTTTTCACTAGCCTGCCTCATCAACAAAAAAACCGATAAGATTAGTTGGTTAACCCTAATGCTCGACATTATTTTTATCAGCTACTTTATAGGCCTTGCCTTTTTGCAAGGTACATAATAGTGGCTTAAACCAAACCAATAGCCTTTTAGTTCGATCAACGCTCTAATCAACTGTTTGTTGGTATAATCAGTTTAAAGTTCGGTTAAGTCAGATATTTTATTGAAAAATTTTGCTTTACAAACTGAAAATTATTAATTATTTCTAATTCGATCCAAAGGAAATTGGCATGAACAAAACCAGCAATGCTCTAAGATTGCATTCTCAACTAAACGGTAAAATATATGTTGCTAGTAAATTTAAATTTTTACACAGATGAAACTTTAGAAAAATCACCGGGTCCCATCTTTCTAAAGTTATAGAATTTCTTCAACAAAACCCTGAAGAAGCATTTAATTACACTACCAAGGGTAACACTGTTGGCCTAATTAGTAATGGCTCTGGGTTTAGCCCTGACGGCTCTGCTGCTCCCGCGGCCGCCCTTTCTGTGCTAGAAAGCCTGTCCTTATTAATCAAGAAGAAAACAGATGTAAATGCTATTCCCTTAGCAGTTAGCACCCAAGAAAAAGCTGAACTAATTAAAATAGCAACTAATCTAGAAAATAATTATTTTGCCTTAGTCGTTAGCAACTTCAAGAAACCTTCCCCTTTTGAACTAGAAAAAACCCTCAAAACTAAACTTAATATTCCTGTTATTAGCATCACCCAAGACTGTATGGCAATAAGTGTTTTAGCGGCCTTGATTAATAGTTGCCGCTTGAATAAAAAGAAAATCAAAGAACTAAAAATCCTTATCGCTGGTTCAGCGGCAGAGGTTTATGGGACTGCTTCCTTATTAGCCCATGCTGGTATTCATGAAATTTATTTATGTGTTGATAATCACTGCTTGACCAAAGAAAACGCTAAAAACCTGAGTCCGGAAATCCAACTATTGCAAGAAAAACCACAAATTAAAATGTTTAAAACAAAGGTCGAGTGAGATGAAGCAGCCGCAGGGTGCGATGCTTTTATCGGACTCAAGGGTTCCCCAGAAATCAAAGCAAGCTTTATTAAAAATATGAGTGTTGAGCCGTGAATATTGGCTCTTAATTCTCCTAAACCCAATATCACTATGCTGGGAGCCAAAAGCGCAGGAGTCCGCATCTACTGCACTCGCTATGCAACCAAAAAGAATTTAGTCAATCAGTACCTGAGCCTACCCGGCCTAATTAAAGTAATGCAGTCGCAAAAAATTACAGTTTTAACACCTGAACTAAAAATGCGTGCTGCCTACGGGATTGCCAATTGCCTCAATCCTGAAAAAATTAAAAGCAGCAAAATTTTGCCTCGACCACTTAACCAAAAAATCGTCGAGAACATCAGCTATGAAATCAACAAAACTGTTGAAGAAAAAAACGTTTCCGGGTAAAGTTTAGTAAAACAATCTATAATTTCTAATCCTAAGGATCCTTATGGCAACTATCCCAAAAACTGACAAAAATACCAACCCAAAACCTGTTGGTGCTAACTACTCGCAACAAGAATCAATCTCTGAATCTGCTGTTGCCTTAATCGGTACTGCTTATGCTTTTCAGCTAGTTAACACCATCATATTTGGTATTTTACTATTCCCTTTGCTGTGAAACATCCCTGTTTTAAACAGAATTAAAAAAGCTCAAATTGAAAAACGCAAACCATCTATTGCTTTAGCTGTGGTGACACTTATATTTTGTAATCTAATAAGCGGCATTTTGCTCATTAATGTTGCAGCTGCGTCTGGGTAACACTAAGCAGATTGTTTAAATAATGACTCACTAGTTCCCAGAGAAACATCCATAAAATTTTTAGAATTAGCTATTTTTTTGCTTAATTATTTGGACAGCTGTCCCAAAATCAGGCTCAGAAAGACCAATACTTAAACCATTCGCATAGCGCGCAACCACCCTACTTTTAATACCAATGCTTCAAGCAGAGCGTATTTTTAGGTTTCATTTTTTTCACCCAACACTAATAAATCTATATTTTTTAATTTAGATTCAAATTCACTCTGTGAAATTTCGCCTTTGCAAAGTTTTAAATTTAATTCAACCCTTAAAGGATTGATTAAATCACGGAGTTTTGATAGAGAAAAACCATCAAATAGTATTTTCTGATAATAGAGTTCCTCGTTGAATTTATTGTCTTTCAGATTCATTTTATATTTATATCAATATTTACTTATGACATCCACATCATTAAAAGATTCCAAATTCAGGTAACCATCGCCATCTCTTGAAATGTAATTAATATTTGAACAATACTCACTTTGCTTTAAGTCTCTATAAGAATTCTCTAGCATAAAGGGAGAGTGAGTGACAATTATTAGAGTGAAATTATTTGCTTTGTTCTGACTATTTATAATATTTTTTAAATTTTTTAATAATTCTGTTTGTAAAAATGGGTGTAATCCTTGCTCTGGTTCATCAATAACATAGATAATAGGGGTATCTTTATCTGAAATGGCAGCATAGGATTTAGCTTCAATTAGGATTTTATAAAGGCACTTAAAACCTGTAGATCTATCATTTATATTTTTAGTATCTATTTTATATTTTTTAGAGCTTTCAATACTCATAGTAAACCTATCATTGTTTAAGTTAAATTTTGGATAAGCTTGTATGTGGTTGATACTATTAAAGTATTTTTTGATTTTTTTATTTAATTCTTCATTTAGTTTCAATCTCATTGAACTTTTAGCAGAATCATCAATATCTTTATTAAAATTATCTATTACTGTATTTAATGATTCTTTTAACTTCGGTGTCTCGAAAGCTTTAAAAACAGCTTTTGCTAAATTGGGATTGTTATTGTTAATATGCAAATCACTTAACATCATCGAAAGTTCTACATTTTGCACTGATTCTAGTATAGGGTTGTTAATATAAACATATGGCAAAATAGGCTTCACAACTTCCTTTGGGGGAATAACATTTAATTCGTTGTCTATTTTAATTTTGTGATTTTCCAGATTTTTAAGATAAAAACTTATTTTTTCACCTTTAATTGGCAAACCATTTAATTGGGTTAAATCTTTTTTATCATCTAAATAAATTTTTAACTCTCTTCTATTTTCACTGAAATATTGTAAAGATTGAATTAAATTACTTTTGCCCGATTCATTACACCCTAAAATATAGTTAATTTTTTTACTAAGGATTCTAACTTCTACTTTTTTAATATTTTTATAATTGTTAATTTCAAAAGTAAAATATTTCATGATCACAAGACTCTTCTTTCTTATCGGCGTTTTTTTAAGACGTAGTTGTAAATAATAATTCCCATTAAGTTATATCTCCTTTGATTAAAACATCTAATTCACCCTTAAATTGAATTTCATAATTAGGCACAGCAATGATTTTGAAAATTACCCCATTCTTAAAGGTTTGTGCGTATGATTCTGCAGTGTAATCTGCAGTGATTTGTTTATTTAAAATATCTCACATTGTATATTGGGTATTTACAGAACCTTTGTAAGTGTCTAAATTAATATCTTTATTAAAGAGCTGTAAAGGGGGTAATACTTGTTCGTCTCCTGCTGTTAAGGAGGTTTCATAAACTGCACCATACCATTCACTCCAACTTTTAATGTAGCGAGGATAACTGTCTTTTATATTTCTAAGAATAAGGAAACTAATTTCCTTTTTCTTGGAGCTTCAGGTGGAAAAATCATAGGGGTTAAATTTTACAGAATTAGAGCAGCTAATCACTGTGCTGGCGCCTGAACCAACAATGCTGATGGATCCGATTAGAGTTAAAACTTTTTTCATATATACCCTTTAAGAGCTAAATGAATCATTAAATATACAACACTATATTTTATAATACAGTATACAGCGGTAAAACTTTAATTATTAGTATTTTAGCATTATAAAAGAATCACTATTTTCTTTTTAAATTTTATATAGAAAGGGTTTTAGCGGTGAGAGATATAATTAAAAAAAATACTGTTTAAAATGTATTTGGCACTTTATTAGATAACTGTATTTAAAAGATAAGAGCAAATCATTAGAGCTTTTGTAAGGAAATATTTAATTGTTGGTAACATTCATGATTTGCTTGCCAATTTATGCTTTCAGGAAATATTCAAACACAAAACTCCTTAGCCCAACATGCTCTTAAACATCTTTAAGCAAAACAGTTTTAGGATTTTTGATTTTGTAACTCGGTGAATTTGAAATAAAATATATAATATTACAAGTATGATATTTTGATAACAAAACTTACAAAGGAAATATGGGTACAACAATTTTTATTGAAACTTCCATGACGATTGGATCTGAAAGAGGATCAATATCCACAGAAGGATTAAATATTTTTAAAAACACTTATCAAAAACAACTGCCTAACGAAGAAATTATTTGCCTTAATCTAAATGATCTTAAAATGGCCCAAAAAACATTAAATTGCCATAATTACAGCACTTTCTTTAATAAAGAAGATTCTGACACATACATAGAACAACTACGTAGTGCTAATAAAATTGTTTTAGCAGCTCCTATGACTAACTTCAATTATCCTGCTGTTCTAAAAAACTATTTGGATCATGTCTTGGTTGCTAAAAAAACATTTCTTTACAAATATGATGGATTAGGCACTTCAGAAGGTTTGCTTCCTCATTTAAAGGTTCAAATTATTACAAGTCAAGGCGCACACCTGGGGTGGTACCCCTTCGGAAACCACACAGCCACCCTTCAAGGTACATGGGAATTTATGGGAGCTAAGGTAGTGAAGCCAATCATTATTGATGGAACAAAAGCACCAGAAAACCTTCAAAGACCAGCGAAAGAAATGATTGAAGATTTTAGAAGCGTTATTGAAAAAGCTGCGATTGAATTTGCTAAGCTTTAATAAGCTTTAATTTATAAAATATGGAAAAAGCAAACATTTGAGAAGAGGTTAAAAAATCACTTTCTGATAGCAATTTGATTCAGTCCAAAGTTTTTGATTATTACATCAAACCAAGCACTGCTCATTTTTCTGATGAAAGCAACTTGTTAATTAATGTTAGAGATGCGTTCGCGAAAGATGTTCTAAAAAAAAACACACCGCTAATTAGAGAATTCCTAGCGGAAAAAACTGGTGAAGATATTGCTATTCATTTTTTGTTGCCTGATGAAATGGAAAGGGTTTTGCAAAAAGATGATCGTACTAAGGATTTAAAAAAAGAACTACAAAGCGACATTAAAGCTGTTCAGACATTTGACAACTTTGTTAAAGGCGATTCTAATAAAGAGGCTTTTATTGCTGCCTATTCTGTTGCTTCTAAACCTGGTGGAAGTTGAAACCCCCTTTTTATATATGGAACATCTGGTTTAGGTAAAACACACCTATTAAACGCTATTACCAATTATATAAATAAGAACATTCCAAACAAAAAAATTCTTTATTTTGAAGCGAGTAACCTGGGAAAGACCATAATTAAAACCCTTCAAAAAACCCCTCAGGACTTGAACGAGTTGCGTGAAAAAATTTGTGAAAACGACATTCTTCTGATTGATGATATTCAGATGATATCGAACTGAAACAAAACAAATGAGTTTATTTTTGATTTTTTTAACCACTTTACAACCAATAATAAACAGATAGTTATTACATCCGACAAATACCCTGAAGACCTAAGGGGTTTTGAGAGTAGGATGGTTTCGCGTTTTTCTAATGGTTTAAGTATTGGTGTTTCTGAGCCTGATTTTGGGACAGCTGTCGAAATAATTAAGCAAAAAATAGCTAATTCCAAAATTTTTATGGATGTTTCTCGGGAAGCTATTGAATTTATTTCCTTTCATTTTAGAGATGATATTCGAAAAATCGAAGGGGCTATTAACAGAATTTTATTCACCTCAATTATTAATAAAAATAAAAAGATTGATTTAGAAGAAATCCAAAAAATTTTTAGTTTTAAAAATTTCCAGAAACAATCACGAGTTTCTCCAAACAAGATTCTTGATATCACATGCAAGCACTTTGGAGTTCCATCTAAAACAGTTTTAAGTAAATCAAGAACAAAAGAAATTGTTTTTGTTAGAAAGATTTTAATCTATTTGCTGCGTTCCCTAACTAATGAACCTTATAAAAAAATCGGTAGCTTTGTTAAAAGGGATCACAGTACAGTGGTTAATAGTTTTAAGGATATTAACTTAAAAAGAAAACGTGACAAAATTCTTGATAACACACTAAAACAAATCGCAATCAAAGTAACAAAAAGTTAGTTATAAACTTTTTAGAAACAACTTTTCAAACAATTTAATAAAAATTAATTGATATTACTTTAAAATATTTTTATTTTCTTAAATATTACTTTTTATAAACATTTTTATTTTTTTTATTATTTTTTTACCTTATTAAATAAAGAGTTTTTTGTTTATAAACAAACAAACACCATAATAATAAAATAGATTCTCTATTTATCTAGATACATAATAAATTGTTATAATTATATATATTGTGCATTTCTAAAGAATCTAAAGACTAATATGGATATAAAAATAAACAAGGAAATTTTTAGCAAACATATATCAAATGTTGCAAGAATAGTTTCTTTTAATAATACGTCATTTAATTTTAATAGTGTTTTATTGAAAGTTGAACACGATAAAATTTTTATTATTGGTTCAAATGTGAAAATTTCTTACATGGCTACTATTGATGTGTCAGAAAATTTAATAATTAACAAAACCGGAATAGTTTTAATAAACACAAAACCACTTAATGATATTGTTAAGAAAATTGATGAGAAAACAATTAATTTAAAAATAGTTGAAGAAAATATCCTAACTATTCAAGGTAAAAAAGTTAATGTTAATCTAAACATTTTAAGTACATCAGAATATTCAGAGCCAGTATTTGATCTAAAAAATGGCAAGGAAATAATTCTTAATTTTGAAAATTTTAAAAAATACCTACAAAAAGTAAATTTCATTATTAATGATCAAGAAAAACGCATTGTTTTAACTGGTGTTAATTTTGAAATAAATGATACCGATCTAGTGTTGACAGCAACAGACTCTTTCCGACTAGCTCAATATAAGCAACCAATTAAATACAATGAAAACAAAAACTTTATTATTCCCTCAAACCTCTTAAGTGAAGTTTTAAAAATAACAAACCCCAGAAAAGAAGATTTTAAGATAATTATTAAGGAAAACCAAATATTTATATCAATTGACAATGATGCAGTTATTTTAAAATCAAAAATAATTGAGGGTAAATACCCTGATGTATCTAATATAATTCCTAGCGATTTTTCTACAATTATTAAAATTAATCGTCGAGAAATAATAAAAACAATTGATTTAGCAAGCACTATTTCTAATGATTATAGGTCAACAATTGTTAATTTAGAAATTACAAAAAACGCAATAACAATTAGATCACAAGCTGAAGAAATTGGTAATTCTGAAGAATTAATTGAAGGGTTTGAATTTGAAGGAAATGATCAAAAAATTTCCTTTAATTCTAAATATTTAATTGATGCTCTGGCATCATTTGATGAATCAGAATTCGTTAGTATAAATATTAACAACGAATCAAAACCAATCACAATTACATCAAAAAAAGAAAAAGGCTTAACTCAACTAGTCTTACCAGTTCGCTTTTTTTAAAAAATAGAAAAACAATTAATGAACAATAAGTATGATAGTGAATCAATCAAGATTTTAGAAGGTCTTGAGGCAGTCAGGAAAACCCCCAGCATGTATATTGGGTCGGTTTCAGAAAAAGGCTTCCATCATTTACTATGAGAAATTGTTGATAATTCAATTGACGAGGTTTTAGCTGGCTTCTGTAATTCTATAATTGTAAGTTTACTAGAAGATAACACCGTAACAGTTGAAGACGATGGGAGAGGGATTCCTGTTGATATTCACCCTAAAACAAACAAATCAAGTTTGGAAACTGTTTTAACAACCCTGCACGCCGGTGGAAAGTTTGATAAAAACTCCTACAAAATTTCTGGAGGATTACATGGAGTAGGATCATCTGTTGTAAACGCCTTAAGTGAGTTTTTGGTTGCTGATGTTGCAAGAAATAATAAACAATACCGCATTTCTTTTTCAAACGGAGGAACTCTTGAGAAACCACTTCAAGTCATAGGTCCATCCCCAAAAAAAGGTACAAAAATAACCTTTAAACCAGATCCCGCTATTTTTGGAGAGGAAATTTCTTTTAACTTCAGCACTATTCAAAACAGAATCCAGCAACTGGCATACTTAAACAAAAACACCAAACTTATACTTCGAAGGAAGGTTGGTGAAAAACTAACCGAGGAAACATTTTTATACAGCGAAGGGATTAAGGATTACGTAAAAGATCTAAAACCCTCACAAAGCACCTTACTAAACGATATATTTTATTTTTCAAAGGAAGAAAACAAAATTAAGGTGGAATTTAGCTTTGCTTACAATAATTCTTTTGAAAAAGACCTTTTATTTACTTTTTGTAACAATATAAACACACCAGAAGGTGGTACCCACGAAGAGGGTTTGATAAGGATTTTAAGATGGTCCTTTAATCGCTACAACAAATTAAAATTCAATAATAATTTTCAGTTCACCTGAGAAGATATTAAAGAAGGGTTTATAGGGGTATTATCAATTCAGCACACCAACCCGCAATTTGAGGGTCAAACAAAAACAAAACTCGGAAACTCTGATGCAGGAAAAGCTGTTTATGCTAGTGTCAAAGATTCACTTTGAAATTTTTTAATGGAAAATCCAGAAGGTGCCAAGCAGATAATTGGTAAGATCATTATTAGTTGCAAGGGTCGACAAGCGGCAGAGAGAGCAAAAAACGAGGTTACTAGAAAAAACTTGATCGACAATCAGTTTAAACTTTTTGGAAAACTATCAGACTGTAGATCGAAAAAAGCCGAGGAGACAGAACTTTTCATTGTAGAGGGTGATTCAGCTGGTGGAAGCGCAAAGCTTGGTCGTGATAATTACTACCAAGCCATCTTACCGCTGCGAGGAAAGATTTTGAATGTCGAAAAGAACAAAATGGTAAAAATGATTGGAAACCGAGAAATCCAATCTATATTTACTGCGGTAGGGTTTAACCATGCGCTTAATTTGGACTTAAATAACGTTAGATACAGTAAAATTATCATCATGACTGATGCTGATGTTGATGGGTCACACATTAGAATACTACTATTAACCCTGTTTTATAGATATTTAAAAGAATTAATTATTAATGGGTTTATTTATGTTGCGCAACCCCCTTTGTACAAAATAAGCTTTAATCGTAAAAACCTTTACCTTTACTCTGATGAAGAGTTGAAAGCTAAAAAGCAAGAGTTACAAGGTACTAAATTTACAGTACAACGTTACAAAGGGCTAGGTGAAATGAACCCAGAGCAACTTTGAACAACAACTATGGATCCTGAATCTCGCCATATGCGCAAAATCACAATAGATGATGCCACCGAAGCCAACCAAGTGATAACTAATTTAATGGGTGATGATGTTTTAAAGAGAAAAAAATTTATAGAAGACTCTAGTGCTCAAAAGAGTTTGTTGGGTTAAGGAATTATGAATAATCAAGAAGCACTAGAAAAGGTAAAGAAAACAGACATTGTTTCTGAATTCCAGACAAGTTTTCTGGAATATGCCATGTCAGTAATAGTTTCACGAGCCCTTCCTGATGTTCGAGATGGACTAAAACCGGTGCAAAGAAGAATTATCTATACAATGTTTTCTGCGGGAATTACATATAAAAACACTTTTAAAAAATCAGCAAAAATCATAGGTGAAGTAATGGGGAAATATCACCCCCATGGTGATAGCTCTATTTATGAGGCGATGGTGCGAATGGCACAGGTTTTTTCCACAAGGTATCCATTGGTTTTGGGGCAAGGTAATTTTGGTTCAATCGATGGGGATAACCCAGCAGCTATGCGTTATACAGAAGCCAAACTCAACAAAATAACCGATGAAATGGTGAAAGATCTTGAAAAGAAATCGGTAGACTTTAGTTATAACTATGATGATAGTGAGTTAGAGCCTGATTATTTACCAGCAGGATTACCAAACCTTTTATTAAATGGTTCAATCGGGATTGCTGTGGGTATGGCAACAAGCATCCCCCCTCATAATTTAACCGAATTAATCGGTGGGATCCATTTATTACTATCAAATCCTGAAGTTACAGTTACAAACCTTCTAAAAGTAGTTAAGGGACCTGATTTCCCAACGGGTGCTCAGATTAAAATTAATAGCAACATGATCCAGGGATATAGCACAGGTAGTGGGTCTGTTGTTGTTAGAGCAAAAGCTGATATTAAGGGTACTGAAATCATCATTTCAGAAATTCCCTACAACCTAAACAAAACAAATTTGCTGGTAAAAATAGCTAATCTAGTAAAAGAGAACGTTATTAATGGTATTAAGGATCTGCGAGATGAATCCAACTATAAAGGTGTCAGAATTGTTATTGAGGTGAATAAATCCGCTAGTCCCAAAGTTATTTTAAACCGATTATTTAAATTGACACCTCTGCAAAATTCTTTCAATTTAAACTTTATAGCTCTAGATAAAGGCCGCCCACAGCGTTTTAATTTGAAGCAGCTTTTAGAAAAATTTATTGAGCATAGAATAAGCGTTATTAAAAGGCGAACTAAATTTGATATTGATAAATTTGAACGCCGACTGCACATTTTGGGTGGTTTAATAGTAGCTTTACAGCACATTGGTAAGGTTGTGAAAATAATTTCTGGTGTAAAAACCAATGAGGAAGCTCAAATCCTGCTTTCTAAAGAATTCGGTATAACCAAAGAACAGGCGCAAGCCATCCTAGATATGAAGCTAGCGAGATTAACCGCTTTAGAGCAAGACAAACTCCGACAAGAAAGTGATGATATCACCAAAAAATTAGTAATTTGAAAAGATTTACTAAAGTCTGAAACAGAACAGAAAAGAATTGTTCGCGAAGAACTTGAAATTATAAGGAAGAAATACCCAAGCAAAAGAAGAACTGAAATTACCACTGAATCTCTGGACATAAGTGAAGAAAATTTGATTGAAAAAGAGGAAATTCTTATTATTCAAACCAGCAACGACTACGTAAAGAGAGTTCCGACTAGTTCATTTAAAACTCAACACAGAGGTGGGGTTGGAATAACTGGATTGAGTAAAAAAAGGGATGCTCTAAAATCGGTTATTAACTGCTCTACTCACGATCAACTGCTATTGTTTTCGAATAAAGGAAAAGTTTACAAACTAAAAGCCTATGAAATCATTAGCAGAGACCGAACAGTACAAGGCATCCCTTTAATAAATTTAATCCAAGTTGGTACAGACGAAAGAATTGAATCAATAATTGTTTGCAACCAAGCAACCATTAATGACTACTGTTTCCTTTTTGCTACAAAAAACGGATTGGTTAAAAAAACAAAAGCATCAGATTTCTTGAAAATTCGTAACAGCGGCTTTATAGCTATAAAACTTAAAACAGGAGATTCGTTGTTAAAAGTAGAAAAAGTGGCAGAGCAAGATAAAATTATGCTGGCTAGTTCAAAAGGCTTTGTAAATTGCTTTGCAATGAATACCCTTCCAACTAGAGGTAGAAATACAAGCGGGTTAAGGGGGATAAGACTGGTAAATGATACTCTTGCCTCCGTTGCAATAATAGAAGGTAATAAAGGCGAGTTAATGTTTGTGACTGAGCAAGGATATGGTAAAAAAACACTTATAAGTAACTTTAAGTGTAATAAAAGAGCCCTCAAAGGTCTAAAAGGGATAAAATTTAAATCACCTAATGATAACTTGCGCACAATTTTATACTTGAATAAAAATGAAGATATAATAGTTGCTACTAAAAACGGCAAGATTATCAGGATGAGCACAGAAAATATACCCATATTAAACAGGATAACTATGGGAGTAAAACTAATTAATCTGAATAAAACTACAGTTAAAGAAGCTTTAGTGGTTAAAAATTAGGAAACAATATGCTTGATTTAGAATTTTTGAATTTATCTTTAGCGGAAATAAGAAAACTTGGACAAAATAAAATTAGCGACTATAAAATTATAGAAAAAGCTAAGCATCTCTATTTTGAATATAAGCAGCAACTAATTTCATTAGAAAATTTAAGGGCTGCCCGTAATCAAAACAATTTAGTTATAAGTAAATTGGTTAAGGAAAAAAACAAAAACAAGGATTTAGATTCATATAAAAAAAATGGGGATCAGCTCAAAACCGAAATTAAAAAAATTGATAAATATGTTTCTGAGCTTTATGCTGAGCTTATAAACAATTTAAGTTATGTGGAGAATATTCCTGACCCAAAAGCGCCGGTCGGCAGTGAAGAAGCTGATGATAGAATCATAGAAGTTGTGGGGTCCATAACTAAAGGTAGAAATATTTCTCACATCAAGATAGCTACGGATTTAAACTTGATAGACTGACATAGAACAAGTGTATTATCTGGCGCGCGTTTTATAACCTATCTTAATAAAGGAGCTAAATTAAAAAGAGCCCTTATCAATTTTATGCTGGACGAAAATGCCAAAAATGGCTATCAAGAATTGTCTACACCTTATTTGGTTAATAAAGAAGCGCTCTACGGGACAGGGCAACTCCCAAAATTTCATAATGATCTTTACATGACAAAAGAAGGCAAGCATTACTTGCTACCAACAAGTGAAGTATCACTTGTTAATATGTACCAAAATAAGATATTTAAACTCTCTGAACTACCTTTAAAATTAACTCAGTATAGCCCGTGTTTTCGTAAAGAGGCAGGCGCAGCAGGGAAAGATAATCGAGGGGCTATAAGACTGCATCAATTTGATAAAGTTGAAATAGTCCAGATAGTCACTCCAGAAACCTCTCCAAAAGCATTGCGAGACATGGTATCCCATGTGAAAAAACTTTTAATAAAATTAGAAATACCATTCCGTATTATTGAATTATGCACAGGTTCACTAGGGTTTGCAGCAGCTCAGACGTTTGACCTTGAGGTGTGATTGCCATCCCAGAATAAGTATCGAGAAATTTCTTCATGCTCTAATTGCACCGACTTTCAAGCAAGGAGAATAAAATTAAAGTATAAAAGTGAAAAAGGCAATGAATACCTGCACACCTTAAACGGGTCGAGCATAGCTGTTGATAGACTGATTGCAGCATTTTTAGAAACACATTACTCTGAAAAAAATATTATTCATATACCAAAAGCACTGCGCCCCTATTTAGGAGGAAAAGAAATAATTGAGTAATATGTTTCATATGAAACATTGCATATTTGTTTCTAAATTGATAATATTTTTCTGTCGTTACAACAGTGATATTCGAAAGGGTCAGGACCGAAAGGTAGCAGCCATAAGAAAAAACACTGTGTGTGGCGACATTTTTAATATATTAATCAGTTAATTACATCCATATATGTTTAGTATTTCCGAAACAGAAAACCTGTTTGTTAGTAAATTAAAAAAAACAAAAGACAGCAATGACGTTCCTGTATGTGCAGCTGTTATTGATAGCCAAGGCAGAATAGTTGGTTTTGGGCAAAACAGTAAGGAGCAGCAACTTACAATATGCGGTCATGCGGAGATAAATGCTATTAATAATGCCCTCAAATTCACCCGGAACAAAACTTTAAAAGGACTAGCAATCGTGTCTGTTTTGGAGCCGTGCATGATGTGTTTAGGGGCAATTATTCAAGCTAATATAAAAAAAATATTTTATTATTTACCTTCACAAAAATATGGGTTTTTAGAATCAAATCATACTTTTGATATTTCTAGCCTTAATATTCAGAGAATTTCCAATGATTTTTCCAGGTTTTACCAAGAAAAACTGAATATTTTTTTCAAGAAATTAAGATAAAAGCTTAATAAAAACTGCTGAAATTACATTAGCTAATAATATATAATGTTTTTACAACAATATATATAATCAACCACATTGCAATAATAGCGCAACTATGAAATACAAATCTCTTTATCGAGAATACCGCCCCTCATCATTTAATGAAATTGTGGGTCAAGATATGATCATTAAGGCTCTAACAAATAGCGTTAAGAAAAATATAATTTCACACGCCTATCTTTTTGCCGGTTCAAGAGGTACTGGTAAGACAACTACAGCTCGCGTTTTAGCTAAAGCCATTAATTGTCTAAGCACAGATGAAGCTAAGAAGCCTTGTAATAAGTGTGAAATGTGCTTTAACATTAGCAAAAACACCTCAACAGATGTTATCGAATTTGATGCTGCTTCTAATAATGGTGTTAATGAAATTAGGGACATCCGCAATAATGTGCAATTGCTACCTTTTGCAGCTAAATACAAGATTTACATTATTGATGAAGTACACATGCTTTCAATATCGGCATTTAATGCTTTGCTAAAAACCCTTGAAGAACCCCCAGAGCATGTGGTATTTATCTTTGCTACAACGGAATTTCATAAAATTCCCGCAACTATAATTTCACGCTGCCAAAATTATTTTTTCCGTTTAATAGATAACTCGGTCCTAAAAGCAGAAATTTGTAAAATTTTAGATCAAAAATCTGTTGAATATGAAGAAAGAGCAATCCACGAAATAGCAGTATTAGCTAACGGGAGTTTGCGAGATGCTCTTACCATTTTGGAGCAAATTTTGCTTTGCACGCAAAAAAGTATTACTCTAGAAATAATTTATGAAATATTTGCTCTTGTAACCGAAAATAATAAGCTGGAGCTACTAAAAAGTATCATTGATAAGAATTACGAGTCTATATTTTTGCAAATAAACCAGCTTGTAATTGCAAATACAGATTTTAAAATGCTTATCAAAAATATAGTGGACATATTTAAAGAAAGTATTGAATATAAGTTTACAAAAAACAATAAATTTTTAATTTCAATAGAGCAAGAAACGGCTGATTATATAAACAACAATTTCAGTTTTGAACAAGCACAGAAAATTATATCAATACTATTAAAATACTATTTTGAAATCAAAGACGCTAATGCGCCTGGGGCATATTTTGAATTAGCAATTCTTGAAATTATGGATAATAAAGCCGAAACAGAGGTAAATGAAGCAAAAAAATCGCCACAAAGGATCAAACCTAAAGAGAAAAATAGCCGTATAGAAATCACAAAAAAGCCTTCTGTTAAATCGCTTGAAAAAAAAGAGCCATTGCAATTAAAAAAAGAAAAAATTCCTGAACCTACAATCCCAATTAGCTCAGACCCAGATATTATGCCTCCAAGAAATTTGATTTATCAAGTCTTAAGGCATTCCCTAGGTTCTCGTATCGCAGATTCTAAAAACAAATTCCAAGAGTTTCAAAAGAAAGCAGATGAAAAGTTAAATAAACTTATAAGTTTATCTAATTACTATTTGAGGGCTGCTGCTGAAAACTACTTCATTATTACTGTTTCTGCCCAAATTAATGCCAACGAATTATATAAAGAGTTTGCAAAGGATAAAAATCAGCAACTTTTGAAAAAAATATATGACAAAACAACTGGCATAATAATTGTTTCTGACAGAGAATGAACTTCAATTAAACCAGAGTATTTGCAATTACGGCAAGCAGACAAATATCTAAAAATGACCAAATAATGGCAGTCGATGAATACTATTTCTGGATTAAAGGATTTTTTCCTCAAAATGAAAATAAAAAATCTGATTCAGTAAATTCAAAAAATTTTCATGTTGGTAAAGAAATTTTTGATAATTTTAATATTAATTAGAGAGGCATAAATTGTTGAACGATCACGAAAGCGAAATATTTCACAATAGTATAGAAAATCTAAGGAATCAGTTTAAAATTTCCCGCAAAAAAGCGGAGCAACAACTAATTTCATTCGTTTACAATCCAAGCACATTTAATGAATTGCTTGATTCTCTCCAAAGCATTAAAGCCATATTGAGTGTATGTGAGCAGTGCTCAGGCATTATGGTAGAAAAAAAGTGTTCTTTTTGTTCAGACGCTTTAAGGGACCACAAACTTATATGCGTGGTCGAAAATTATAGTGATGCTTTGAATATTGCTAAAACTGGCTTGTATAACGGGAACTATCACATCTTAACAGGTTTGATGAGTCTTAAAAAACCCTTTCCACAGGTAGAAAATAGTATTGAAAAGCTTTTGCAAAGAATTTCTGAAACTACAGAAGAAGTTATCATTGCTTTGTCAGCAACCATGGAAGGGGAAATGACAATTGAGTTAATCACCACTAAAATTAGAAGTATGTTTGGTGGTAAACTAAAAATATCCACTTTAGCAAGGGGAATACCTATGGGTGGATCCCTAGACTATATTGATGACCATACCCTTAAAGCTTCATTTAAGAATAGGAAATAATCTATATGCCGTTTATTACAATTGAAGGGGTGGAATGCTCTGGTAAATCAACTCTTTTGCAAAATATAAAACAAAAATTAGCGCACTATGGCATCACGGTTTTCATAACCAGAGAACCGGGTGGAGTAAATGTTGCTGAAAAAATTAGAGAATTAATTCTTGATAAAAACCATGCAATGCAGCCTTGGACTGAAGCATTGCTTTATATAGCTGCTCGTAATGAGCATTTTAAAAAGGTTATTAACCCATTATTAAATAAAAATCAAATAGTTCTTTGTGACCGTTTTGCTGATTCGACCTTAGCCTATCAGGGCTATGCAAGGGGCTTAAATATTGATTATTTGTCTCAAGTGCAAGCGCTAAGCTTAGGGCCAGCTAAGCCTGACCTAACCCTTTTTATTAATATTAAGTATGATGATGTCCAGGAAAGAATGTCAACCAGGCAAGACGCAATGAATCGCCTAGACCTAGAAAATGCTAATTTCCATGCCAAAGTATACAGAGGGTACCAGAAGATTATAGAAGCTAATCCTGACAGATTTCAGATCTTGGATGGCAGAAAACCTTCATTGGAAATAGCTGCAGAAGCCTGTGAAATTATAATAAATAAATTTAAGCTTGTTAAAAATGATTAATAAAACACATATTCTGGATGCAGGAGCCAAATCAGAATATTTTCCGAAAGCTATTATTTTGCATTCTAACTCCCAATCATTTTTGGAGGAGCAAGCCAGGACACTCTCTTCGGCATTATTGGGACTTGAAGGCGAAAAAACCTTAGAGCTGAATAATGATTATTTTGAAATAGGCAATTTTAGTGACATTATTAAAAAGCAAGCGATTATAAGTTTGATTGCAGAATTAAGCTTAAGCGCTTTTCACGAAAAAAACGTTCGCACTTATGTAATTAAGGGGTTTGATTTAATTACAGCAGAAGCTGCTAGTGCTTTTTTAAAATTTTTGGAGGAAAGCAATGATAACATCTATGGAATTTTTCTGACAACTCGCATTAATAAGATACTGCCTACATTGCGTTCAAGGTGTTTGCTAATAAGATTAAAACAAACAACCTCACCCCCAAGAAGCACAGAATGAGATAAACTTTTTTATGAAAAATTTATCCAGCATAACCCTGATATTAGTTTCATGTTCAGTGATTTAATTAAGTTAAATAAAAGTGATCTCAAAATTTTTTTAGACTCGATTGTGCATAAAATAAAATTACTTTCTGTAAAGCAAGAACCATCCAAATGATTGTATGTACAATCAATAATAGCGTTAATTAAAAAAATCGATGAACCACAGCGAAATCTTAAAATCTTATTAAACCAATGGCTGGGGGAAGTTTTAAATATAATGTATGGAATTCATAAATAATATATTTAGTTATAAAAATTTGCGGTTATTACAAAGCCCTGATATGTTTAACTTTTCTTTGGAAAGTATTCTTTTGCCGCACTTTGCCAAAATTAATTCTAGGACTAAGCGGATTCTTGATATAGGCACAAATAACGGTATTATTCCTCTTATTTTAAGTAAAAAAACCCAACACCATATTGATGGGGTGGAGATTCAGACAGAAGCTTGTCAAATTGCTCGAAAAAATATGGTCTTAAATCATTGCGAAGAGCAAATAGCCATTGTGGAAAACGACATTAAAAAATATAGTCAAACAGGCAAAAAGTATGACCTTATTATTTGCAATCCACCCTTTTTCCCTTTGAGCAAAGAATTTCCTTTAACTAAAAAAGCTCCTAAAGCAGCAAATGCACGTCACGAAACCTTACTAACGCTGGACGAATTACTTTTATCAGCCAAAAAACTTTTGGACAACAAAGGCTACTTTGTTTTTTGTCATCGCATTGACAGATTGTCAGAAGTGTTAGCTAAGTGTGAAGCTCTAAGGTTGGTGCCGAAAAGACTGCAATTTATTCACCCCTATATTAATCGCCCAGCAATTTCTTTTATGCTAGAAACTCGTTTTCAAAGCACAAAAGGCTTAATTGTGGAGCAGCCAATTATTGTTCATAATACAGATGGTTCGTTTAAGCCAGAAATAAAGACGCTCTATGATGGCAAATAATACTGATTTATTTGATTGAAATTTAATTCCACAGGGTAAAAAACTTGTTGTGGCCTGTTCTGGTGGGCCGGATAGCATGTTTTTGCTGAGTAAAATACTAGAAAAAATCAGTCCTGCTAACATTTTGGTTTGCCATGTTAATTATCATCAGCGATCTGAGAGTGATAATGACGAGATGGTAGTGACCAATTTTTGCAAAAAAAATCATCTTAAATATTTTATTTTGGACACAAGCAAGGAGCCAAGCAATCTGAACTCCAAGGGCAATTTCCAGGCACTGGCGAGATGTTTGCGGTATGATTTTTGCTGTCAGATAGCACTTGCTAATGCAACCAGATGCATACTTGTCGCTCACCATAAGCAAGACTCACTCGAAACTTTCATCATACAAAAAAAGCGTAAAAACCTTGTGAAATACTATGGTTTAGCCAAAAAAACACCATATGAATTTGAGAATAGGACATTTTGGTTATTAAGGCCTCTTTTAAATTACAGTAAAGAAATTATTTTGCAAGATTTGCACAGAAAAGAAATAACTTATGCTGTTGACAGCTCTAATGCTAAAAATACTTACTTGCGAAACCGTGTTCGTAAACAACTAAATGGTTTAGAAAGCAAACAACTGCTAACTGAAATGCGCTTGAGTAATTTAAGGTTAGAAGAGGCAAATAAAAAAATTAAAAAGATTTTTGTAGAGAAGAAAATTATTTATGCTAGATATTTAGAACTGGAGTATGTAGAAAAACTAAGAGCTATTTATGAACTTTTAGAAAGGAACATCCCTGATCAAATACACCAAAAAAAGAGCAGTATTATTAAGGAAATAGTAAAACAGTTTGCTAAGCAACAAAAAAATCAGTCTTTTATCTTTTCAAAACATTTGCAAGTAGTTAAATCAACTGAATTAATTTTTGTAAGAGAAAGCTAAAAGTTTTCTTTTTTTATAAAACAATTTATAATGAATAAAGTCTTTTAATCTTTTAAGATAAGCGTTTATAAAAACTAGTTTAAAATCTAACAAAAATATAATTAAAACAAAGACCAAAATTGAATCCAGCTTCAAAAAAAAGAGCCATAGCATTTGCTGTGTTTACAGTAATTTTTATAATTGCGCTTATCATTTTGATAGTGCTTGCTTTGCGCTCTAATGTTAATGAAATAAACCCATCTTTTTATTGAAACACCATTGTTTATGATGAAGCCTATTATAATGCTACGCAAGGGAACCCTCCTGCCACAGTCGTAAACTTACCGCGGGCAACTCTTCCGCAGTTTAAAGGAAAAAATATTATAGCTTTTTCAGCAAGTGAAAGTGTGGGTCAAAACACAGTAATAATAACTGGTGAATTTGAACTTGCAGATAAGTCAAAAGTATCTTACGAAACGCAATTTCCAAGAGAAAGTAAGTGGTATACAGACAATTTTGGTCAGTTTTTAGAAGCTAAAGGGATAAAAACTGCTTATGATAATGCTTATTTACCTACTACACCCCAAGGAAAGCTGGAATCAGACTCTTTGCTTGGTGTAGCGTCAGCACAATTAGGAAAAAAACCACCACTTAATTCATATAGCGTTTCAGACAGAAACTATGTTCCTTTTTGAGAATCTCTACTTGTGCAGCTGATTCCATGGCTTTTGATTATAGGTCTTCTTGGGTTTGTCTTTTTCAGAATGATGAAAGCACAATCTGGAGCTGGTGGTCTTTCGATCTTTAATGCTGGCAAAAACAGAGCCAAGAAATCTATTTCCAACGTCCGCTTTGTTGATATAGCGGGTATTGATGACGAAAAAGATGAATTGACAGAACTAGTGGATTACTTAAAAAATCCCCAAAAATATTCTGTTTCTGGTGCTCGAATTCCAAAAGGAATTTTACTTGAAGGGCCTCCGGGTACTGGTAAAACACTTCTAGCTAAAGCAGTTTCAGGAGAAGCTGGGGTGCCATTTTATTCTGTTTCCGGTTCAGAGTTTGAAGAAATTTTTGTTGGGGTGGGAGCTTCTCGAATCAGGGAAATGTTTAGAGATGCCAAAAAATCAGCTCCATGTATTATTTTTATTGATGAAATTGATGCTGTGGGTCGTAAAAGGGCAGCCTCTTTTGGTGGTGCTACTAACGAACAAACTCTTAATCAGTTGTTAGTTGAGCTAGATGGTTTCGAAGAAAACTCAGGGATTATTGTTATTGCTGCTACTAACATGGTTGACTTGCTGGATCGTGCTTTGTTGCGACCAGGTCGATTTGACCGTAAAATTCAAATAGGGCTACCTGATTTTAAGGCCCGAGCAGCTATTTTACGATTGCACGCAAGAAATAAAAATATTTCAGCAGAAATTGATTTTGAGCGCTTAGCCCAAAGGACCCCGGGATTTAGTGGTGCTCAACTGGAAAATGTTCTTAATGAAGCAGCTATTTTGTCAATTCGTACAAATAGCAAGCTAATAACTTTAGAAATTATTGATGAAGCTATTGATAGAGTAGTGGGAGGAGCTGCCAAGAAATCAAAAGAATACACATTACGTGATAAAAACATTGTTTCTATGCACGAAGCTGGACATGCTTTGATTGGTATGAAAGTATCAGATGCTTCTAAAGTGCAAAAGGTAACAATTATCCCAAGGGGATCAGCGGGTGGATATACCATTGTTACTCCAAGTGAAGAAATTATGTTCTACAGCAAAGAACACCTAATTTCTAACATTACTGGTTTCTTAGGAGGTCGCGCTGCTGAAGAAATTGTGTTTGGAGCTAACAAAGTCACAACAGGTGCTCATGATGATTTAGAGAAAGCAACTTATACTGCTCGCCACATGGTAACTGAATTTGGAATGAGTAAATTAGGCTTAACTCAATTTGAATCGCGCAAGCAACAAAGTATGCCTGCAATGACCAAGCAGTACTCAGAAGGAGTAGCCAAAGCAATTGATGATGAAATTAATACTATTCTCAACGACTGCTACGCTGAAGCACTAAAAATTATTAAGGCTAACCTTGATGAACTAAAACTGATTGCCCTAGCTTTATTCACGATGGAAACAATAACTGCTGAAGATATTGAATATATGGATCAACATATGAAGTTGCCGCCACGAATTCAAAAAGAAAAAGAATATCAAGACAATCTAAGCAAAAAACGTTCTAAAGGCGACATAATTGATATTAAGCCTGAAAGCACAGTCGATAAGAGCAAAGATAAAAAATAATTTTAAAATGTTTAATTTTAAACATTTTGCTATAATATTTTTAATGTGCAGAATAGGAGATTTTTTATGCCGAAAAAAACTAAGAGTCTTAAAAAAGAACCAGAAGATCAAAAAAAAGATCTTAAAAACCCATCAGTCAAGCCTAAAAGCCCTGTATTCAAAACCCGTGGTAAAGTACTGGCTAAAGACGAGCGAATTAGAAACAAAAAATTATCTAAAGAAGCTGATTTAGCAAACAAAGAAAACTATAAAAAATATAAAGCCAAGCTAAGAAAGCAAAGATTAAAGGTTAGAGCCCACTCCAAGGAAGTTCTAGCTGGTAAGGTTATTTCTACCGAGAGCTATAAACCAACAGTAGATTCCTATTCTATTGAATTGTCAAACGTTCGTAAATCTTACATCAGCGGAGATTTGGAAACAAAAATTCTAAAGGGAATCAATGTTAAAATCAAGCACGGACAATTGGTTTCGATTCTAGGCCCTTCCGGATCCGGGAAAACAACTTTACTTAACCTAATTTCAGGGCTTGACAAAGCTACAGAAGGGGATATTTTTGTGCTTGGCAAAAATTTAACCCTACTTAAAGACTCGAACCTAACAAAATTCCGTCGTAATAATGTCGGGTTTATTTTTCAACAATATAATTTACTTTCTAATTTAACTGCTAAGGAAAATGCTGAAGTAGGAGCTAACCTAGCGTCAAAAAAAAGCAAACCACTAACGATTAGAGAAATATTTGAAACGATAGGCATGATTCCGCAGCTGAATAAGTACCCGCACCAGATGTCTGGTGGTGAACAGCAAAGAGTATCAATTGCCCGAGCATTAGCCAAGAACCCTAAGATTTTATTTGGTGATGAGCCCACAGGTGCTTTAGACGAAGTTATGGGTCGTAAAGTGCTAGAAATTTTAATTGAAATTAACCGCAGGTATAAAACCACTGTTATTCTGGTTACGCACAACCCTAATATAGCCGAAATATCTGACTTGGTTATTCATATTCAAAACGGCCTTATTCATGAGCAAATTGTTAATAAAAACCCTAAGAAACCTAGTGAAATTAGCTGGTCATAAAACAAGTGGATCGTTCTAGTTACTCTGACCAAGAAAAGATACGCCGTGCTAAATTAGCTAAATTGATTAAGGAAAATAATAATCCCTTTTTAATTAGTTCTTTTAAACGTTCACATACTTCAAAAACATTTGAGTTAGCATTTGGTTCTTTTGACCGTGAGCAATTAGAAAAACTCAAATTGCCATCAGCAATTACTACCGCAGGGCGCATTAAAAACAAACGTTTAATGGGCAGCAGTTGCTTTATTATTATTCAAGACGGTGATGGTGTTCTGCAAATTTTCTTGAGGAAACAGGATTTAACCCTAAAGGATTTTGAGGCATTATCAGCACTCGACTTAGGAGACATTGTTGGATTTACAGGTCTGCCTATTCGCACTAAAACTGGCCATTTAACCTTAAAAGCACAAAAGTTTACTTTGTTAACTAAAAGCTTAAAAGTATTACCCGATAAACACCATGGCTTAAAAAACATAGAAGACCAGTACCGAAAACGATACCTAGATCTAATTGTTAACCCTGATTCTAAGCAAACCTTTATTAATCGCTTTAAGATTATTAGAAGTATTCAAAAATTCCTTGATGACAAAGGGTACTTAGAAGTAGAAACACCGGTTTTGCAGAACATTCAAGGAGGCGCAGCAGCCAAGCCTTTTACCACGTACCATAATGCTCTAAAAAAACCGCTTTTTTTACGAGTGGCAACTGAGTTGCACCTCAAGAGACTAGTTGTAGGTGGGTTTGAAAAGGTTTATGAGATAGGGCGTTTGTTCCGTAATGAAGGGATTGATACTTCTCATAACCCAGAATTTACCAGTATTGAAATTTATACAGCCTATGACGGCATGGAAGCAACGATGCAGTTATGCGAGGATATTTTACGAAATTGTGCTCAAGTAGTGCTGGGCAAAACTGTTTTTGTTAGTAATGAAGTAAAGATTAGATTCGATCAGAAGTTTGCTCGAATACACATGGTTGATGCTGTAAAACTTTATACTAAAATTGATTTTTGACAACCAATGACCTTTGCACAAGCCAAGGAGCTGGCCTTAAAGCACAAGCTAGAGGTCCCTAATCACTTTAATACAGTGGGTCACATTATCAATCTTTTTTTTGAGGAATATGTTGAGCAAAACTTAATTCAGCCTACCTTTGTTTATGGTTATCCGGTTGCTGTTTCGCCTCTTGCCAAGCGTAATATGCAGAACCCGAACTTTACAGATCGGTTTGAGTTATTTATTATGGGTTCAGAGTACGCTAATGCCTTTGCTGAGTTAAACAATCCCTTAGAACAATACGAACGCTTTCAAGAGCAACTGGAAGAGCAGCAAAAAGGCAATGAGGAAGCGCCAGGCAAAATCGATTATGATTATATTGAGGCCTTAGAGTATGGCTTGCCGCCAACCGGAGGCATAGGGATTGGGATTGATCGCTTAGTTATGCTATTAAGCAACAAACAAGCGATTAGAAATGTTGTGTTATTCCCTATGCTTAAAAATAAATAAAGATACTTGTGTAAAATATCTTTAGAAGGTTTTAAAGGGGTATACTATGAAGCGCTTTTTATCTGTTTTAGCTAGCTTATCAATTGTTGGTTCTACAGCGGTTACAGTGATCAGCTGCAGTTCGCAACAAAACAACACTCAAAATATTTTTAATAAGGTGAATCATCAATTAATTACTGTTAGGCAAGAACCTTCCAAGTTAACTGTGGCTAGTTATAGGTCAGCAATTGATGAGGCGCTAATTAAAAAAACAGGTTTATCCGCAAAAGAAGTTGACAAAATAACATTTCTTAATAATAACCAAGATGTAGCAACGGGTTTTGTGCCGAACCGGATCGGTTTTAATGTTAATGGTGAAGCGCAGCACACGGGTTATTTTAATTTAGGGTTTATCCAAAAATTTTCTCAATCATTAAAACGCATGAGGATGATTTTACCTTCTGGTACCAATGGTGATTTATCTTCCCCGGATAGTGAGGGTATTCATGCTATTCAAAAAGCGATTATGATTAATAATCCGCTAGTCACTGCTGCTGAAGCAAGTAATTTTGAGTTGATACCCACTCTAGTTCCACAAACAGTTACTGTTTCCACTGATTTAAATGCCCTAAGCTTTACTACCATTAGAATGAAATATTTAGGCCAATTTGAATATGATTTTCAGGTTATGATTCCGCAAAATGGGGTTTTTCGATCGCAGGTTATAGCAAGATCTTTTGCTAATGTCTCAGTAACTTTGCCAAGTTGAGTGAATAATTCAACCACGAATGATCTCACTAAGCAAATAATCATTGATAAACTAGTTGAGACAAACCCAGAAATTAATTTTACTGACACCGCTCTTTTTAATTTGAGCAACACAACTCTTCAGCCAGAGACTGTTAGCCCGTCCAATGATGTGAATATTACCATCCAGGAAAACAGTTCCCAGTCGCCAGTGAATAAAGCTATACAGGTTATTCTAAAACCTAAAACTAGTGATACAGCCGAAGCAATTATTAACGCTATTAAAAACACTAATTTGCAATTAAACCTTCTTTATAGCCGTAATCTTGATAACAGAAACACGCTACTGGCTTTGCGCAATGAATTGTATGAACTTAATAAGGATAATAATTTAAAAAAATCAGATTTAGATGCAATTTATTTTCGCCTTCCTAGTGCAACATCCGCAGGGTCCAACAGATTAATTAATGGCACTAATACTGTAGAATTGTTGCTTGTGTTATCAGGTTCAGCAGTCAGTGTTCCAACAGCAAAAAAAGCAGTGACCATTAAATACCAATCGAAATCGCAAAGCGAGAATGGTTTAGCCACTATACTACCGCAGTTAATGGAAGTCGCTGGCACTATTAATTTGCCTGAATCTACCAGTACAGATATTAACACTATCAAGCCTGAGATTGTTAAGAACCTTACTATGCAACTAGACTTAGATCCTTTTCAGTTGTTAACTAAGGATCTGCCACTTTATTTGCAAAGCCCTAATCCTGGGTCGGTTACAAAAGGTGTAGAAACAGAAGTAACATTTCAGATTGGCAAGACACCTTCAGCAACAAATCCTACTGGTAATTTAGACATTCTTATTGCTACCTCTGATCAAGAAACAGCTGATAATATTATCAACAGTATTACTGTGACAGATATTTTTCTACCAAGTTGGGGGGTGGGCGGTAATACTAGTATTGCCAATAATCCCGAGTTACAGTTGAATTTAAAAACAGCTATTTATAATGCTAACAAAGCTAGTGATTCTAGCCTAAGTGTTTCCCAACTACAATATATTTTCTTCAGGTCTGGTACGCCCCCAGTACAACTAGCGCAAGGGCAGTCAATCACAGAAAACATTTATGCTGATTTTAACGGTGCGGAGTCTAGAGAGGTTACTTTAACGATCCGCTGGAGAACGATTCCAGAAGATTTAGCGCTTGTGAAAGGCGCCTTAGAAAATACGAATCTAGAAATTACTTGACCTAGTTCTGTTCTTTTACCAACAACTGCTGACAAAAACATTCGTAGCCTAGTTTGAGCAGAATTAAGAACCCTGTTCCCAAGGTTAAATGAACCCTACCGTGATATTTCAGCAAAGATGCAAAGCTATAAATCTTATTTTTATCATGGCAAAATTGAGCAAAAAACCATTACAGAGAATTTTACAGAATTTAGAATTACGCTTGATATTGGTCGTCAAACCGAAGCAATCCCGATTAATTTAAAAGTAATATTAAGTTAATTCTATAATTGATTTATAATTAAGTTGATTATCAAAACACAAGCAGGTAGGGAATGAAAAAAGTTTTATCATTAATTGGGACAATAACGCTCTTCGGTACTAGTGCCAGCACCATTGTGGGATGCGCCAACAACAATGGGTCTTCTCAAAAGAATGATTTTCAGCTATCAGAAATATTAAACGGATATGTCGCGCCTAATTTATTTCTTTTATTTAAAAGCACTGGAAAACCTTGATCTAATATATACACTGACTATATAAGGGGAGAATTACAAGCTTCGATGGCCAACTATATAAATAGTTATCTTAAGGAGCATGGTTCAAGTGACGTAATAAAAGATACAGATTTAAGATTAAGTTATTTAAACAATGGTGAGGTGCAATCTTCTCTTAGTGGTTACTTGCTTAGTTTAAAATTTGCTGCCGATGAGTTTCATAGAACAATTGCCATCCAAGTGCAGAAAGCAGATGCAGTTGCTTTACCTTGGCTTAGCTCTAAGGGTGCTACATACAAAACTTCATTCCTTCTAGACCGTCAGTTTCGAATCTCAAAACTTTTCACAGTTGCTAAGCCACTAAATTTAACAACTAACTATGACTCCACTCTACCTTATGATGAATCAGAGGTTAAAAACAAAATTGTAAAAGCTGTTTATAGAGATTTTCGTATTAATTCAATTAAAGCAATAGCAGGACAAATAGACCCAGGGCAAACAACGTTACCTTCAGAATATCAAGAATACAGAAGTGCACTAAGCAGTAATGATGTTGAAGAGCGTCTTGCAGTTAACTTTGGGGATGAGACCTTCCCCAAAGAAGCAACCGGTTTACAAAGTTTTTTGAATAGAAATTTAAGCGTTACAGCTAGTTCTGTTGAGGTTGGGGGGGAAAATTTAACAGATGTATTATTCCCTGTAGTAGGTAAATTGGAAAACACTACTAAACCCCCTGCACAAAAATTGATAAATGCACAAATTAACACAAATGCATTTAAACTAGCTGGGTATAATCCCGGGATTATTCACTTACCAGATACATTGCTAGATAAAAACGGGAGAGTTCCAAAAGAGAACAAATATGAGGTGTTTAAAGAAATGAACCAAATCTTATCGGCTCGGTTAGCAGATCAGTTCAGCCTTCCACCGGCTAAAACAATCAGTAATGGAACAGATTTTACTGTCCTAGGGTTTCCCTTTCTAGTTGGCAGTCTGCCTCCTTCAAAATATGAGCAATTAACTTTATCATCAATAGTGACTTCGCTGTATCTTTATGGAGAAGGGAACCCTTCTACAGACACGTTCCAAATAGAATTCGATAAAAAATAACTGAGCTGCAGACGAACATCACACATTCTGCTTAAAAAAAGCTTTTTGGTAACCAAAAATCTTTTTTTAAGAAACCACTAATAAAACTATTGGTGCTTGTAGAACTTAATGATTTTGCTAGCAACTTTTTCAGGAGTAAGCCCGAAAAAATCTCTAACAGATTTTTCTGGTCCTGATGCCCCAAAGGAGTCTATACCAATGCAGAGTTGAGCATAAGGGTGCCAACTAAATGTAGCGGCAGCCTCTAAGGAGACAGTTAAAGGCTTATTTTTGCATTCATAGAGTTCTGCACAGTATGCTGCTGGTTGGGTTTTAAATAATTCCATGCAAGGCATAGAGACTACTTTAATTAGTAGTTTTTCCTTTTCTTTGATAATCTTAGCAGCTTGAATCGCCAGATCCACTTCAGTTCCGGTAGCAGTGATGATAATATCGTGTTTTGATCCTGCAACGTGCACTGGGTATGCACCAAGGTGAGTTTTTTTGGCTGATGTTTGAGTAATTTGCGGAGTGTTTTGCCTAGAAAGCACCAAAACTGAAGGAGTTTTTTGTGAAGCAAATGCATATTGATATGCTCCCCATGTTTCATTAAAATCAGCAGGACGAAATACATTAACGTTGGGTTGGGCTCTAAGCATAGCTAATTGCTCAATTGGCTGGTGCGTAGGGCCGTCTTCTCCCAGCAAAACTGAATCGTGGGTAAAGATCCATAAGTTAGGCACATGCATCAAGGAAGCTAAACGCAATGATGGCTTCAAATAATCACTAAACACAAAGAATGTGCTAGCAAAAGAACGCATGCCACCATACAAGGTTAGACCATTGTTGATAGTTCCCATTGAAAACTCACGAACACCAAAGTAAATATCGCGGCCATTGTAGTTACTGTCGGCTTCAAAGGGTGGAGAGTCCACTTGTGCTTTGGTAGAGACCGTTAAATCAGCTGATCCTCCGATTAAGGTAGGTACCGCTTTTGATAACAGGGTAAGAATCTTTCCTGACGAAACACGAGTGGCTTCTGGTTGGTTAGACACAATATTGTCCACCTTAAGATGGCTTAAATCATACTTGTTTTCCAGAGCTGTTTTTAGTTCTTTGTATTCAGCAGGGTATTCAGCTATATATTGGCTAAGTTTTTTTTGCCAGCGTTCGAAAGCTTGATTACCGCGCTCAATGGTGTTGGTTTCAAAATCTTGGGTTACTTCAGTGGGGACAGTGAATGGTTCTTCTGTCCAGTTGTAATATTTAGCAACATGGCTGATATCTTTGCCTAGAGCAGCTCCGTGCACAGCTGGTGTGCCTTCTTTTGTTGCTCCTTCGCCAATAATTGTTTTTACCTCAATAAGAGAAGGTTTATTGGTTGTTTTGGCCTTTGCAATAGCAGCATCAATAGCCTTAATGTCATTGCCGTCATTTACCCTCTGATAGTGTCAGTGTGCTGCTTCAAAGCGTTTATGGGTATTCTCGGATTGCACGACACTAACTTTGGAGTCCAGTTGAATATCATTGGAATCGTACAGCATAATAATTTTTCCAAGCTGTAAATGCCCAGCGAGAGAGATAGCTTCATTAGCAACCCCTTCTTGTAAGTCGCCGTCCCCGCACATAATATAAGTGTAGTTATCAAATATTTCTAGCTGGGGTTTGTTGAATTTTTGAGCTAAAAAGGCCTCTCCTATAGCCATTCCGACTCCCATTCCGATGCCTTGGCCTAATGGTCCGGTGGTGCACTCAATACCTAAATCTATGTCATATTCAGGGTGGCCTGCTGTAGGAAATCCCACTTGACGAAAGTTTTCAATGTCCTGCTTTGTCAGACCCATTTTGGATAGATACAGCAGAGCATAAAGTAAGGCAGAACCGTGACCAGCTGACAGCACAAAACGGTCTCGGTTAATTCAGTCTTTCTTTTTGTTGCTTATACGGATGTGCTTATTGAAAATGGTATAAGCCATTGGGGCGGCCCCCAACACAATACCCGGATGGCCAGAATTAGCCTTATTAACCATTTCAACGCCTAGCATGCGGATTGCGTTAATTGATTTTTGCATAGATCGTCCTTGTTTTATTTAGTTATGGCTGAATTAGTTTAGTCAACCACAAAAGGTAGTAGAGCAATTTCTCGCGCCCTTTTAACAGCGCAAGCAAGCATTCTTTGGTGCTTAGCACAATTGCCAGTGTTACGGCGTGGTAAAATTTGTCCACTTTTAGCAATGAATTTTTTTAACAGTTCGACATCTTTGTAATCAATGTATTTGAAATTATGAGTTGTAAAATAACATTTTTTATAAGAGCGACGCTTTCTGCGTTTTTTTCCTTGATATCTCATTATTTATTTCCTTCTATTCTCATATAATATTGCTTTCATCAGCGAATTTAATATCATTGGCTTCTTCTTTACTTTCATCAGCGGGCATTTCAGAGGATGGTTTAGGAGGAGTAAAAGTCTCTGAACTGGTTTTAAGTGCTTCAGCATTGCTAGAAGAAATTTTGTCTAAGAAAGTCACATTACGAGCAGTCACAAATAAAGATTCGTATTGGCTATCTTTTTGGCGACTAGAGCTTAAAGCGCCCACAACAGCAACAAGTGAACCCTTTTGTAAATACTTTGCCATATTTTCGGCCACTTTATTTCAAGCAAAACAGGGAATAAAGACTGTTTCATTATTCATGCGGTTGCAAGCAACTGTGAATGGCACAAAGCTTTTTCCTTTTGATGAGCTCCTTAGTTCTGGAGCTTTGGTTAACCTACCTACAATGACTACTTCATTGAGCATTATTGTTCTCCTGCGGTATCAGTGCTAGGGGCACTGGCTGTTTTTTCGGTAGTTGATTTAGCAGCTTCTTCTTGTTCTAAACGCTTGCGAACGTAATAAGGGATAGGTGGCTTGAAGCTTTCTTCATCAATTTCCGAAGCAGAGATTTTCAGTGTTTCTGAATAATTTTTTTGTAGAGCAGTGCTGATGATTAAGAATCTTAGCAGGGGTTTGGTGATTCTGGCATATTCCTTAAATTTCAGCAGGTTTTCTGGGGCTGTGTCAAGCATTAGTAAAAAATAATAGCCCTTTTTAGATTGCTTAATGGGATAAGCCAGTTCTTGTAGGCCCAGGTCAATGTTATGATTGATTTTGCCTTGCTTTCCCTTAAGTAGTGCTTCTACTTTTGCGCGCACAGGGCCAATTTCTTCAAGCTTCCCATCTATGATGTACATGATTTCGTATTGAGACATTAATATCCTTAAATAATTGATTTTAACTATAAATCTATAACTTATTAATTATAAATAAAAATAAAAGAAATTATTTTATTTTTTACACAAACAAGTTAAAAAATAAAATATAATTAATCTTACCTATCAAAACTGTCAGTTCATAAAACTGTACTAGCTATTTGACTTATCAAACTTATTTTTTTTGAAAAAAAATGGAGCTCCCTGGTGTACAGCAGCAATTATATTAAAAATTTAAACAGTGCTATCAAGCATTCTTTTTCTCATCTTAAAACAGTAGAACCAGATTATAAACTGAGTTTATCTGGAATTTCCCGTCTTGTTATGTTAGACCGCTATTCCCAAAAAGACTTAGCTTTGAAAACCCTACAGGTCGAAGACTTGGTCATTGTAATTGTTAAAGAAAATAAATGATTTCCCATTCGTGCAATTGGTCATATCGTTTCTGTTAATCACAAAACACGTAAAGCACTCGTTAAAATAGAGTCAGAATATCTAGGGTCGTTGGCCTCTGATGATCTAGTTGCGGGCTCTAATAACCTGATCATTGTTAGTTTAAAACTAGTTGAAAAGCCGCTGGAAGTATATTACGAACAGATTGCCTTTCGGGTTGCTGCTAATTTGGCTGGTCAGGAGCGCAATGGTGCTGACAAGGAGAAATGGCAAAACATTTTTTATCGTCAAATTAGAGATCAAAAAATAGTGCCAGCAGGAAGAGTTTTGTATGGTGCGGGCAGCAGTTCGCGCGTGACATTCTTTAACTGCTTTGTTATGCCTATGTATAGAGATTCCCGTGAGGGGATCGCTAATCACCGCCGTGAGGTAATGGAAATCATGTCTCACGGGGGTGGCGTTGGATCGAACGGCTCAACCTTGAGGCCAAAAGGGGCATTAGCAAAGACGGTTGGGGGTCGCTCTTCGGGAGCTGTTTCTTGGCTAAACGACCTTAGCGGGTTAACCCACCTGGTCGAACAAGGGGGCTCTCGCAGAGGAGCCCAAATGATCATGCTGGCTGATTGACACCCCGATATTGTAGAATTTATAATTTCCAAGATGCAAAACCCTAGAATTCTAGTTTGGCTTCTGAATAATTCTAAAAATGAATTAATTTTAAAGCACGTAAAAAATAAAATTACGTTTGTGCCGTTAAGTGAAACAGATAGATCGATCTACGAAGGGATTTTGGCTAATCCTGGTGATTTTAACCAAAAAGCAATTGACGAAGCTAAGGAAAAATTATCAAAAGGCGGCAAATGAGAAGTCAATAATTCAGATTTTTTGTCAGGAGCCAATATTTCTGTCACGCTAACTAATGAGTTTATGCATGCCGTTGAAAATGATGATATTTGAGAACTTAAATTCCCAGATGTAGATGATTATGATGCTGCTGAAAAAGAAATGTATGAAAAGCATTGAAGCAAAGTTGGGGATGTAAGAGAATGAGAAAAGCAAGGTCATGGCATTAAAGTTTACAACACTATTAAAGCTCGCGAACTATGAGACTTAATTACTTTCTGTGCCAATTATTCAGCTGAACCTGGTATTTTCTTCATGGACAGAGCTAACGAAATGACCAATGCGGCTGCCTACGACATGCAAGTTGTCGCAACTAACCCTTGTGGTGAACAACCTTTGGCGCCTTATTCAGTTTGTAACCTCGCGGCTATTAATTTATCTCAATTTGTTAATCGGAAAACAAAAGAAATTCTTTATGATGATTTAGCTGAGTCCGTTAAAATATGCACCCGTTTACAAGACAATGTGATTGATGCCACATATTACTTCTTTGAAGCTAATGAAAAACAAGCCTTAGGGGAAAGGCGTAACGGCCTAGGGGTTATGGGTCTTCACGATATGCTGATTTGAGCCGGTTATCGCTATGGCTCCAAAGAAGGCAACGAAATTATCGACAAAGTGTTTCATGCCATTGCTACTGCAGCCTACATCGCTTCAAGCAATATTGCTGTTGAAAAGGGTTCCTTTCCGTTTTTGCAAACCCGTGAAAAATTCATTAATACGGGATATATGAAAACCATGGACGAAGATGTTAGAAAATTGATTTTGAAGCAGGGAATTCGCAATTCTCACTTGCTGACCATCGCTCCTACTGGCTCCACAGGCACCATGATTAATGTTTCGACTGGCTTAGAACCTTATTTTGCCTTTAAGTATTACCGCTCAGGTAGATTGGGTAAATTTATTGAAGTTAATGCTCCAATAGTAGATGAATGATTAGCATTGAACCCTGGCTATAACAAAGATAATCTTCCTGATATTTTTGTTTCGGCCCAAGGGCTTACTCCCGAAGAACACGTTGATGTGCAATGCATTATTCAACGTTGGATTGATTCATCAATCAGCAAAACAGTTAATGCTCCCAAGGGATACAGCGTGAAGGAAGTACAAAAAATCTATGAAACACTGTTTAAGAAGGGCGCCAAGGGAGGTACTGTGTACGTTGATGGTTCGCGTGATGCTCAAGTGCTTTCATTGTCAAGCGCAGAGGAAAGCGAGCAAGCTGCCATTACATCAATTGCTAATGAGTTGCTAGAAACCCAAGAAGAAGACATTTCTGAAATTGCCAGCTTACGAGGGATTAAACAAGATCTGAAAATTGGTACTAACGTCGGGGATGTGTGCCCAATGTGCCAAGAAGGAACGTTTGTTAATTCAGGGGGATGTGCCACATGCAGCAACTGCAATGTGCAAATGAAATGTGGGCTCTAACCTAGAGAAAGGGTAACAAACTAATGGACTATTTAAATTTACTGTGAATTTTGTTGATAAGCTTAGGGATTAATTATCTTTTTTTTGCAATTGCCTTTTGGTTGAAGACAGATGCTTTCACAGATATTACCTATAGCTTAACCTTCAGTCTGCTTACCATTGTTTTTTTAGCTTGGAAGCAGAATTTTTCCATATACCAAATATTAATTTTTGTGCTCATTAACCTTTGAGCTTTACGTTTAGGCAGTTATCTATTGGTGCGTATTTTAAAAATTAAGGTAGATCATCGCTTTGATAAGATGCGTAATAGTTTTATTAAATTTGGCTTGTTCTGAACTCTGCAAGGGGTTACGGTCTTTTTAGTTGTAGCACCAGGGGTATTTGCTTTAACAGTTGATCAGAATAAGTATTTAGCATCAAACAATTACATAGTCATGTTGTTAGCGGTTTTGGCTTTGTTTGGATTGGGCTATGAGGCGGTTGCTGATCAGCAAAAATTCCAGTTCTACAATACTAGAAAATCAAAACAAGCATTTATGCAGTCTGGTTTGTGAAAGATCTCTCGCCACCCTAATTACTTTGGAGAGATAACATTTTGGTTTGCGATCAGCGGCATTTATCTTTTTGGCTTTTTTATTAACAACACCATAACAGCCACCAATGGATGAGAATTCTTATGGTTGCTATCACCCATTTATATTATGTTGTTGCTTAATTTTGTGAGTGGTGTGCCACTATTAGAAAAGAAGTCCTTTATGGCGCATTGTGATAACCCTGATTATATTAGTTATGTAAAGATAACGCCATGTATTATGCCCTTGGTGGGGAAGCGTGGTCACGGACTAAGACTAAAAAATTACATTAAAAAGTTAAACAAGGTATAAGGTTTATGAAAGTAATTTTGCAAAAAGATATTGTCAAAAAAGGCAAGAAAAACCAAATTGTGGATGTTGCAGCAGGATATGCGCAAAATTTTTTGTTTCCGAATGACTACGCCCTACCAGCAACTCCCCAAAACATTAAACGACTTAAATCAATTCTTGAACAACAAAAAGTTGAAAATGCAGCAGCACTAGATGAAGCTAACAAGCTACGGGGCAAAATTAATGCGATTACACTAGAGTTTACTTTAGTGCAGCATAAAGAGAAAGTGGCTAAGGCTATTTCTACTAAGCAATTAGTTGATACTTTGCGTGCAAAACATGCTATCAACATTGATAAACGCAAATTTGTCGAGCATGATCCACTTAATAGTGTAGGACGGTATATCCGCCACCTTAAATTAGCAGACAAAGTGACAGCTGATTTACATATCAACATTAAGGCAGTAGAAAAATAATATGGCTTCTTCGACTGAAAATCAAAATATTATTAAAGCGATTCGTTCGGCAGAACGTAACCTTTTAGCAGCAATGCTTTTTTCAAATGATGCTTTATTGCTCATCATGGACAATATCACTACGATGGACTTTTTGGAACAACGGCACCAATTAATTTTTACAGCTATTAACGAGACAAAAAACAATAATAAAGTTGTCACTACAGAAGAGGTTTATCACACCTTAGTGCAGCAAAATAAGATTAATAGTGTTGGTGGTCTGGATTACTTAACTGATGTAGCCGAAGAGTATATTGATGATGAAGAAATCAGGCATTACATTACAGTAGTGCAACGCGCTTCGCAACGCCGACAACTGCAAAAAATTGTGCAAGAAATTCACCTCGCTCTCACCAAAAATGAGGATGTCGAAAAAATTATTTTTAACACAGAAGAAAGTTTGGTCAGACTGAACATTAATGCCCATAAGGAGGGCTTTATTCCTGCTAGCAAAATAGTACAAGATTCAGTCGCACGTATTGAAATGTTGTCTAACCAAACCTCAAGTATGATTGGTGTGCCTTCTTATCTGCAGGAGCTTGATCAGAAAACGCTCGGTTTTCAAAAAGGAGATTTAACTATTTTAGCAGCCCGCCCTAGTATGGGCAAGACAGCATTAGCCCTAAATTTTGCTATTAACGCTGCAATTGAAGAGGGTAACCACCGGGTTGCTTTTGTTTCTCTGGAAATGACTTCTCGTCAACTGGTAGAAAGAATGCTAGGAACCACAGGTAGTATTAACTCCCATTCAATTAGAACGGGAAAAAATCTTACTAGCAACGACTGACAAAATCTCGGTCGAAGTGGTGATTTAATTAGAAAAAGTGCTTTCTTTATATATGATTCACCAAATATGAGCTTGGAAAAAATCCAAAGCAGCTTGCGACAAATTGTTCACAAAGAAAAAATTGACCTTATTATAATTGACTATTTACAGTTAATTTCCATCATAAGCAAAAAAACCTCTTCGCGCCAAGAAGAAACAAGCATGATATCGCGTCACCTTAAATTGCTGGCAAGGGAATTAGAGGTACCTATTATTTGTTTAAGCCAACTATCGCGCAGTGTAGAAAAACGCGAAAGCAAAAGGCCCATTATGTCTGATTTACGAGATTCGGGGGCAATTGAACAAGATGCTGATTTAATCATTTTCCTCTATAGGGACGATTATTACCGACTAAATGAACCTGGTTATACGCCTAATGGTGAAACGGAATTAATTTTAGCTAAGCACCGCAACGGACCTACTGGCATTGTCACTTTAAAATTTATTAGTAACACAGGACGGTTTGAAAGTTAATTTTAATTAATTTATAATATTCGCATGAAAAAATTATTAATTTCCTTTTCAGCAATCACAACAATGTCTGGCGTCACAGCCAGTACAATGGTAGGGTGTGGAGCAGAAGCGGGCCCAACCGTGGAAACCTATATTTACCCTACGACTGATACTACTGGTCCTGGAGCAGTTAAGTACAATACTTCTGGGTCTAACTACCGAGGACAAACCATGTTTAAGGAGAGCAAGTTTACCTATGGTTATGCTGATATGAATCATAATTTGATGTTGCCTGCTCTTACGATTTTAAACCTAACACCCGACAGTCAAGAATCAGGTGCTAATTTTAACCAACAAGCTTACGATAATGCTATTGAAGGTAGTGCTACTAAGCAAAAAGTAGCTGGCATTGAAGGCAGTGACCCTGGTAAATATGGGGATTGACAGGATCTTTGAAAGCAATATAGCACCTCATCTGATACATATTTTACAAGTATAACCGCCTCCCCGGCACTGGTAGTTTCTCCTGATCCTAATGTTACCACTTACCAAAATTTGGCTTTAGTCCCTTACTACAAAGATTTATTGAACCTAAATTATTATGTCCCTAATGGAACCACTGATGCTTCTCGATTTAGTATCACGAATGCAGGAGCCAACATAGTAACCTTTGCAGCTGTGCAAAATGCGCTTAATTATCTTAATAATGTTGGTCGTACGGACCCAAAAACAAGGTACATTAATCCTGCTGTAATTAACGGTTCTCCTGACAAAAAATACGATGAAGTTTCTCAGCAGGCTCGACATGCACTTCTGTATATTGGGAACGTTGAGTACAAAGCAGTTTATCAGGCTGCCAATGGTGATAAATTTACTATTCCCTTTGTTATAGAAAATTTGTGCGCTCGTCTTGATCTTGTGGACTATGGATTAGCCATCAGCGGCGGATCAAAATTAACCTATTATCAAGGATGGGTTTTTAGGGGCTATGATTATTTTAGTCAAGCTAATCTTGACAATAATTATGTAAACTCGCAAAACCATCAAGTTAACAAAATAATTAATGTTGTGCCAGGTAACAACAATAAACCACTGTATATTGGCTTCCATGATGATAAAAGCAAAAACCCTACAGACCCTGCAGATTCAAAAAAATCTGACAAAAGTGGTTTCCCTGATCAAACTACCTCCAAGTCATCTATTAACTACCCTGAACTTTTAATGACTATTTTAGTTGCAGATATTGAAAAAAACTAATCACTGTAATTGCCAAGGCTCACTAGCGACAAAATTACTTGCCGGCGTAGATTCTTCTTGACAGGATTTTTTAAATGTGGAGTCGCAAAAACCCTATTTTGACAAGTTATTGGCCAAGGTTGAGCAAGCTTATTATGAAGAAATGTGCTTTCCGGCACGCGAAGATATATGACGCATTTTTCGTGTTTTAAAAGCTGATGATGTGAAAGTAGTAATTTTAGGACAAGATCCTTACCATAGTCATTCTGGGCAAGCAGACGGGATTGCTTTTAGCTTAAAAAGCAATAACACCAAGCTCCCGCCCAGTCTTAGGAACATATTTCTGGAATTACAAGCAGATTTAAATATTAGCCATTTCCATAATGGCAGCTTATTTGGGTGGGTGCAACAAGGAGTTCTCCTCGTTAACACAGTGTGGACAGTAGCAGCACACCAACCTAATAGCCATTTTAATATGGGCTGACAAAAATTCACTAATAATCTGCTAGAATATATCCATATTAATAATAAAGCCATATTTGTGCTTTGGGGTAATCAGGCACAGAAAACCGCTGAAAAAGCAGGTATTAATTTAGCAGACGCCATCACTGCTGGACATCCTTCACCGTTAAGCTATAGATTTTTTAGAGATAAAAAAATTTTTTCCAGGGTTAATCTCTGGCTTGAAGAACATAGTCTGGCAGCCATTGACTGAAGCAAGTAGTGAATATTATGATAGCGAATACATCAGTTTCAGGAATTACTAATTTTTTTTATTCCACTAATATGGCTTACCTGGCATCTGGTGTGGTAGGGTTTATGGTGCTTATATACTCGGTCTACAACGGGTTTTTTTATGTATTTAAGCCAGCTAAGTACAAAGGCATTCGCTTTACCACTAAAAATATTGCCTACATCACTATGCTTTCAGCTGTGAGTGTGACTGTCACCATTGTTGTTTCTGTTACTTTTCCAATAACAGTGTTTCCGCCCATTCGGATTGCTTTTGAAGGACTGATGGTTAAAATCACAGGCTATATTTTTGGTCCAATTGTAGGACTTTTGTCGGGGGTTATTACTGATGGGCTAGCTATGCTGTTTGTGCCTTCATATATTCATGTGGCATATATCATTGTGATCGCTTCATTCGGCTTTCTATCTGGGTGCATCGGAGTGTTTAATAAAGCAATTGGTAAACGTAAATATTTAATGTTGCTATTTATTAATTTTTTTCTAATTGCTTTAGGGATTCTGGCTGGACTGATTAGTTATTATTCTCGCAATGATGTGGAACTTTTCCCAGGGACTTCTGTCTCACCAGTGTTACTAACGGTGTTTATCGGGTTAGGGATTGGCGGCACACTATTGCTGTTGTGGATAGCTTATTTTGGTTTCCAAATAAGTCCGAGCACGCGTTCCCGTTGGGATAGCCTTTTGCCCATTATTGCTTTAGCTGTTGTGACTGAATACTGGGTAACCACTTTTATTTCAGCGTGAGGGGATATTGCCTTTCTAACAGCTAGCCAGGGCTCTTCAAAAGGGTATGGTGGGACAATGATTGCGCGTTTAGTTATGGCACCATTTAAAATTGTCTTTAATTCAATGGTTATTTATATCACCTATCAAGCAGTTAGCAAGTTAATTACAAAGGATGAATAATCCCCTATGCGATTAGTAAACAATTTAACCGGGCAAAAGGACTTATTGACCCAGCACAACAAGCAGGTGATTAAAATTTTTGCTTGTGGACCTACTGTTTATGACGAAATCCACATTGGTAACGCCAGACCATTAATCCTAGCGGACCTGATTATTCGTACTTTGCAGTTCCAAAATTATCAAACTGATTATTTGCAAAACATTACTGATATTGATGACAAGATTATTAACAAGGCTCTTGCCAGCAATAACTCTGAGCAAGCAGTGGCCCAGAAATACATTGCAGCTTATTTGGCTAATCTGAAAAAACTTAACATCATCATGCCCAACCACATTCAATTAATTAGTGACCTTATTGATCAGCAAATCAAGTACATTGGTCAACTAATCAAGCAAGGGGATGCTTATGTTAATGGCAAGGATGTTTTTTTCCGGATTAGTAAATACCTAGGTTCCAACAAACCCTACTACGGGGAATTGTCGCGCCAAGATCTAAACCAAGTGCAATCAGATAATGCTCGCAACAGTACTATTAATAAAGAAAACCCATTAGACTTTGTGTTGTGAAAAGACACCAAGCAAGGGATTAAATTTTCTGCCCCCTGGGCAGGGGCTGGTCGACCAGGTTGGCACACTGAGTGTGCAGTAGTTGTGCAAAATTATTTTCATGGACAATCGATTGACCTGCATATCGGAGGGATTGACCTGAAGTTTCCTCACCACGAAAACGAACGAATCCAATTTATAGCCACCAACCAGAAGGAACTGGCCAGAATTTGGATTTATAATGGTCACCTCACTGCTAAAACTGATCAAAACAAAATGAGCAAATCATTAAATAATGTCATTTATTTACATGATTTTATGAAGCAATATTCTGGCAACGCCTTGCGTTATATTTTTTATAGCACTGCTTATAGTCGGCCTCTAACACTTAATTCCCATATTATTCATGAAGCACAGCAATATGCTGAGAAAATAGACAAAATAGATCAAGCTATTGCTAATGCAGCAATACACCAAGGTGTTGCTGGTGGTGAAGAGGGATTGGACAACATTAAAAGTGACATTCTCAAAGCCTTGAATGATAATTTAAATGCCCCTAATGCATTAGCACAAACACACATGTTAATAAAAATTTTTAAAAAAGTTCTTAGCAATAACAACTTAACTGCTAGTATGAAAAAAATGTGGAATGATATTATGCATAATTTATGAGGGTTTAATTAGAAACAAAGTATATGTACATCTGGGGTTCTAACACTTGTTTGCATTGTTTGCGGCATCATCGTGATTTAATTGAGCAAATTTGAATTAATAATGAATTTCATAACAACAATATTATGAAATTATTAAAAACCAAAAAAATTCCCTTTAGGCAAGTTGAGAAAAACTTTTTAACACACATTGCTAGAACTAGGCATCACCAAAATATAGTTTTTAAATTAAAGCTACCTGATAACAACGATTGATCCGATTTTTTACATAAAGTCAGATCAAGCGCTCGTCATCCTCTGGTATTGTTGTTAGACCATATCACGGATCCTCAAAATCTGGGCGCCATCTTGCGCACTGCTTATTTGCTGGGGGTATCTGGCGTTGTAATGGCTAGAAAAAATCAATCACCCATAACATCAGCAGTTATTAATGTTTCAACAGGGGCAGCACTCAGTGTTCCTATTATAAAAGTGCCCAATTTGAAAGTGGCAATGCAAAAATTAAAAGCCAACAATTTTTGAATTTACTCCACTTCATTGGGTCGGGATGCGATGCCTTACTATAAAGTTAAGTTTAATTCTGCTACAGTATTGGTTTTAGGAAACGAGGGGAAAGGGGTTAGTCCCACTGTAGCATCAGCAGCCGACTATAACATTTTTATCCCGATGCTAAAAGAAGGATATTCTTTAAATGTTTCGGTAGCAAGCGCTATCCTAGTGGAATACATTAGAAATTCTTTAAGTATGCATATTTAAATATAAAATAGTAATTTCAACATATTGTTGTATGGTGATGTCATGGACAATGATTATGAAATTATTTTTTGATTTAAGTTAGCGAGTGACAAACAGTTTTGGGCAGAGATGATGCGTAAGCGATACCACCTCTTGCTTTGTAAAATTGCTTCTACTGCTTTTCAAAAAGTTTACAGACTACCAATTACGATTGAAGACTTGGTTTTATTACAGTACGAAACAGTTTACACTTGTATGGAATTGTTTCAACCAATTTACAAGAAACAATTTAAAAACTTTTTATATGACCGTTACCACTGAAAATGTGTGAATAGCATTAATCAGTTTTTTAACAACAACCATAAAGTACTGAATTATTCTTTATCAATGGATGACCCTGATGCTGTAGTAGTATGTAAAAATACAGACCCATTACTAGAGAACAAACCTGACTACAAAGCATTATTGCAACCTATTTTTGCGCAACTTTCAACTAAAGAAAAAACCGTAATAGAACTAAAGTTGGCTAATTTTACTAACCCGCAAATCATGCAATTAGCGCACATGACTTATAGTCAAGTTGATAATAGCTATCAACGGGCGATAGCAAAAATGAGAAAATTGCTGAAGTGTAACTCTGTTTAAGCCTAACGTTTGGCCATAAAAAAAATTTTATAATATAATATTGATGAAATTTTGTTAGAATATTAAAACTTTTAGATATTGTGAAAAAACGTATTTTAGTTTGCAAAAATTGCTTACAGAGAAATTATACCTTCAAAGCTAGTAACTGAAAGCCTCAGGCCAATCTAGTGATTAAAAAATTTTGCCAGCACTGCAACAAGCATACTATCCATAACGAATCCAGATAAGTAAATTTATGAAGAAAAAGAAATCCCAACCAGAATCAATTGATAATGCTCTTGAGCCAGTTCCGCCTGTCAAATTATCGCGTAAAGAACAAAAATCGATAAAAGCTGCTGCTAAAGCGGCTAAGAAAAGTGTTGCTGGTAAAGAAGATGATCCCATCATCAAAATTGGTAGAGGGGGTTTTGGTAAGGAAACCAACCTTAAAGATAAAGCTAAAAAAGAACGCTTAAATCTGAAGTTGGCTTTGTTAGAATTCCCTGCCAAAATGATGAAAGACATTGTGCGCATCAAATGGGTGCCCAAAAGTTCATTGGGTAAAAGGTTTGTTGCCATCATATTGTTTTTAATTTTCTTTGCTGTTTGCTATGAAATTGTTGACCAAATTCTTTTAGTTGTATTTAAATCTATTAACTTCATATAGGAAAAATAATTTATGGAAAATCCCAATACTCCCATTGTCCAAAACAAAATTGACGATATTAGTGTTTTCAAAGGGAAATGGTTTGTCGTTAGTTGCTACTCAGGCAGTGCAGAAAAAGTAGCTAATAATTTGACAACTAAAATTAAAACCAACAAACTAGAGCATTTAATTTTTGATGTGCGCGTTATTTACGAAAATGTCAAATCCAAACGCACTAAAAAAATTGAAAAGCGCAATTTATACCCAGGTTACATTTTTGTCAATATGATGATGGGCGGCGACGAAGGTGGTAGAGCATGGTACGAAGTGCGTAACACAGAAGGTGTGACTGGCTTTATAGGTTCTTCAGGGAGAGGTACCAAGCCGTTTCCTTTGCCAAAAATTGAGGCCCGTAAGATTTTGGAAAACATTCAACATAAAGAATCTAAAAAAGAACTTTATGTTGCTGATTTTGAAGTGCATGATTTTGTTAAAGTTGTGGGAACCGCATTTGACAATCAGGAAGGCGAGGTTATTAGTTTGGATAATAGCAAAGGGTTTGCTGTTGTTAAACTAGAAGTTTTTGGTCGTTACACACCAACCCAAATTCCATATGAAAATTGTAAAAAATTATTTTAATTAAATTTCTAGATCAAGGATAAAAAAATGGAATTTATTAACACTAATAAGGCTCCAATGCCGGTTGGTTCTTATTCGCAAGCAGTAAAAGTAGGTAATTTGCTGTTTTTGTCAGGCCAACTACCAATTAATCCTGAAGATGGTCAAATGTGTTCAGGTGGCGTGGCGGAGCAAACCCTGCGCGTTATGAAAAATTTAGAAGCTGTCTTGCAACATCAAGGTCTGGATAAAACTGCTTTAGTCAAAATGACTATTTTGTTAACTAATTTAGCAGATTTTGCTGAGTTTAATCGAGTTTATGGGGAATTTTTAGGGTCTCACCGCCCTGCCAGAGCGGCTTTTGAAGTAGCTGACCTTTTTAAGGGCGCTTTAGTCGAAATCGAAGCTATTGCTACACTTAACTAATTAAAGCATTGACTACCTTGTGCTGAAAAATAATAAAAAAAATTGTTTTTTGGTTATAAAGTGCTATAATAAATTAGTTTTATTTATTAGAGAAGTGTGGGAGATTTTTCGTTTGTACCACAGCCACAGAGCAAGGAGACACTATTTTGGCCAAACAAATTACTAGAATTGCCAAATTGGAATTTATTGGTGGTGAAGCTAAACCAGGACCAGAGTTAGCTTCTTTGGGGATTAATATGCCCCAATTTTGTATTAAGTTTAATGAGCAAACTAATGAACAACGGGGAGAAGTGGTACCAGTTGTTATTACCGCTTACAAGGACAAGACTTTTGATTTTGAAATTAAAACCACTCCTGCAGCTATTTTGTTAAAAAAAGCTGCAAACATTGAAAAAGGATCAGGTAATGCCAAGGAAGAAATAGTTGGCACAGTGACGATGGATCAGGTAAGAAAAATAGCAGAATATAAGATGCCAGATCTAAATGCGCATGATGTTGATGCTGCGATGAAGAGCATTATGGGCACTGCTCGTAACATGGGCATTAAAGTTGCTGACAAAATAGCTGAAGATGTCAAAACTAAGGAGGAAGCACCTAATGAAGAAGCGTAGTAAGGCTTATACAGAAAAAGCAAAGTTAATTCAAACCAAAAAACTGTACCCTGTAGACCGTGCTATTGAATTATTGCTGCAGTCTTCGCCTGCTAAGTTTGATGCTACTGTGGAAGTTGCTTTCAACCTTAATGTCGACCCTCGTCATGCAGACCAACAAATTAGAGGGGCACTAGTGTTACCTTCTTCTACAGGGAAGAGCGCAAAAGTGCTGGTTTTAACTAACACCAAACAACAAGAAGCGCACGAAGCGGGTGCCGACTATGTGGGGGGACAAGACTATATCAATAAAATCAAAAATGAAAATTGGTTTGAGTTTGATACGATCGTAGCCACACCAGATATTATGGGTAAACTTGGAGCAATTGGTCGCATTTTAGGACCCAAAGGTTACATGCCCAATCCTAAATTAGGGACAGTAACAATGGATGTTGCCAAGGCAGTCAGTGATATTAAAAAAGGCAAAATTACCTATCGAGTGGACAAATTTGGAAACATTCACACGATTTTAGGAAAAACTTCTTTTTCTGCTGCTGCCATCAAGGCCAATTTTGAAGCCTTGTTTGACACTATTAAGCGTGCTAAACCAGCAGCTGTCAAAGGAAAATACATTAAAAATATTTCTTTATCAACAACTATGGGGCCTGGTATCCGTCTTTTACCAGAAGTGTAATCCAACCCAATTAGGGACACATACTATTTAAAAAATTTAAATTTTTTTTGTTTATATAAGTTAAAAATAATAAATTAAGGAAAATATATGGCTTTTAAAACGATAAACACGGCTGGAGCAGAACGCATTAATTTTGGCAAAATCAGAGATAGTCTGGAGTTGCCTAATTTAATTGAGGTGCAAACCAAACCATATCAAGAATTTATTGACAAGCACATTCAAGAAATTTTTGATCGCTTTTTCCCCATTGTTCGTTCAGATGGTGAGGCAGCTCTCGCGATGAATGATTGGTGAATTAAGGAACCGACAATTACCCCCGCACAAGCCCGCATTGAATCCAAAACTTATAGTTTTGGGATTTATGCCCAAATGACCTTAACCATTAATAACAGCAATGGTCAAATTGAATTAACAGAAGTTGCTGATGAAGGTTTGTTAATCAAGAATTTTATGGAAACTAATTTAGGTACTAAAGTAGAATTAGTTGTCAAAAAAAATGACATGTATCATTTTCGCACAGTTAACAAAAGAAAAAGTGATGTTAGTGTTGAAGTACATGTCCAAAAACGCTTAGATAATTTATTGTTAGTTAGTTATACTATCACCCATGTTGGGACAATTTTCTTTGGTAATTTTCCCAAAATGACTAAGAAAGGGACTTTTATAGTTAACGGCAGCGAAAAAGTTGTTGTCTTGCAACTTGTTAGGTCGCCGGGTGCTTATTTTAAAACTGAGCTTGATTATAAAACAGGGGCAGACATTTTTTACTTAGATATAATCCCTAACCGCGGGACATGAATTGAGTTCAAAAGCGAAGTTAATAAGAAAGCCATTAATAATTTTGAAGAATCACGTCATTTTTACGTAAAAATTGACAAGTCTCGCAAGGTCAGTTTGACTAATTTCTTAACTGCTCTGGGTATGCCTCCTGAACATGTTAACGATTTATTTGACCACCATCCTTACATTAGTAACACTTACAAGCAAGATAACCTGGTAGGAAACTTTAGTGTTGATCGCAAGTACGCGATTAATGAAATTTATCACAAAATTCGTTCGGGAGAAATTTCTACCATTGAAGGGGCCGCTAACTTTTTATACAGCTTACTATTTAATAATGCACGCTATGATCTTTTAGAAGCGGGGCGTTATAAAATCAACCAAAAGCTGAATTTGCTAGCCCGAGCAGAGGGTCTAACTTTGGCTGAAGACATTAAAGATGAGCACGGTAAGGTTTTACTCGCTCAAAACACTATTTTACAAAAAGGTAATTTAACTAAGCTGAAGGAATTGCTGCAAGCAGGAGTCTGCGATGTGGAAATTCAATGTCACAGTAGCATTCAAGGCCCCCGCACTGTAGAAAAAATTAAGGTCTTTAGTGATCAACTTACTCACAGTGATGAGGGATCTGCTAAGGTTATTACTTTAATTGGTGTTAAACCCGATACTACAGAAAAGCATATTACAGTTGCTGATATTGTGGCTAGCATTTCTTACTTGTTTAATTTAACTGATGAAATAGGCACAACAGATGATATTGATAACTTAGGGAACCGCCGCGTTAGGACAATTGCAGAGCTAATGCAAAACCAAATGCGCATTGGGCTTTTACGAATCGAAAAAAATGTCAAAGAAAAAATGGTCACTTCACAGGCGTTTAAGGTCGGTATTACCAATATTTTAAGCAACCGCCCCCTAACTGCTGTTATTAGCGAATTTTTCAACCTATCGCAACTTTGTCAATTTCTTGATCAAACCAACCCTCTATCTGAGCTGGCTAATAAGCGTCGTTTAACGGCTTTAGGCCCAGGTGGGTTGTCGCGCGACCGTGCCGGTTTGGAAGTGCGAGATGTGCACACCTCGCACTATGGTAAGCTAGGTCCGATTCAAACTCCTGAAGGCCCCAACATTGGTTTAATTACTAATTTGGCTACTTATGCCCGTATTAATAAATACGGTTTTATTGAAACTCCTTACTATAAAGTGAAAAAGGGACATGTTACAAAGGAAGTCGAATATTTATCAGCTGATATTGAAGCAAAATTCATTATTGCTCAAGCTAACACTGCTCTTGATGCTAATAAACAAATCACCGATAAAATTGTGGTTGCCAGACACCAGAACGGCAACATCCTTGTCAGCAAAGATAAAGTTGACTACATCGATGTCTCACCGAAGCAAATTGTGTCTATTTCTACATCTTGCATTCCCTTTTTAGAAAAGGATGACACAAGCCGTGCCTTAATGGGCGCCAACATGCAAGGACAAGGGACTCCCTTAATTAAAGCTTCCTCGCCGATTGTTGGTACAGGAACTGAGTCCACCATTGCTAGTGATGCTGGATTAGCGATTGTTGCCAAAAAACCAGGTAAGGTGAAATATGCTGATGCCCAAAGAATTGTTGTTGAATCAAAGGGTGAATTAGAGGAATACCATTTATATAACTTTAACCGCAGTAATCAAAAAACTGCATTAACTCATAATCTACTAATAAAAACCGGTGATCGGGTTAAGGCTAATCAAATTCTGGCTGATGGTCCTAGCATGGAAAAAGGGGAACTCGCACTAGGCCAAAATGCCTTAGTCGCTTTTACGACATGACGTGGATATAACTTTGAAGATGCGATTATTATTTCAGAACGACTACAAATTGATGATGTTTATACTTCTTTGCACATCTCTGAATATAAAATTGAACTCCGTCGCACTAAGCAAGGACCTGAGGAAATTACTGCTGAGGTGCCTAATATTGCCAACAACGTCAGAATGAAGCTTGATGAAAACGGGTTCGCTATGGTCGGGGCTGAAGTGAGAGCTGGTGATATTTTGGTCGGGAAAGTTACACCTCTTGGTCAAGTTAATCTGTCACCAGAAGATAAATTAATTCAAGCTATTTTTGGTGAAAAATCTAAGGGAGTTAAGGATAATTCCTTACGCGTACCCAACGGGGGAGACGGCATAGTGCAAAGTATCCGTCGTTTAACTCAAAAAGATTGTGACCTACCTAAGGATGTTTTGGAAATTATCCAAGTTTATGTAGTGCAAAAACGCAAACTACAAGAAGGTGATAAAATGGCTGGCCGCCACGGTAATAAAGGGGTGGTATCAATTGTGTTGCCCGTTGAAGATATGCCTTTCACAGAAGATGGTGAAGTAATTGACATTTTATTAAATCCTCTTGGTGTGCCATCCCGAATGAATATCGGGCAAGTGCTGGAAATGCACCTAGGGTTAGCAGCGAAAAAATTAGACATGAAAGTTAGTGTACCGGTCTTTGAATCCATTAGCGAAAATGAATTAGAAGGCTTAATGCACGATGCTAAAATCACTAATTATGGAAAACAAACCTTGTATGACGGTCGTTCTGGTGAAGCTTTTGACAAGCCAGTCGCAATCGGCATAATGTACATGCTAAAGTTGTCCCACATGGTTGATGACAAATTGCACGCCCGTAACATTGGTCCTTATTCGCTAATCACCCAACAACCATTAGGGGGAAAAGCGCAAAACGGAGGTCAAAAATTGGGTGAAATGGAAGGTTGAGGACTTGAAGCCCATGGGGCAGCCTATACTTTCCGTGAAATGCTAACATTGAAATCTGATGACATTAAGGGCCGTAGGTCGGCTTACCAAGCTCAGATTTGAGGACGACAAGTTCCTGAACCAGGCATCCCTGAGTCATTTAATGTCCTAATGAGAGAAATTAAAGGACTGGGATTTAACATGCGTTTGATTGATGCAGAAACAGGGGAAAATGTCAGCAATGAAACAGAAGAAGAAAATATCACAAGAGAATTGGTTGATTTTGATGACTTAAGTGCCACTCAAGATTTCACTAATTCAACAGAAAGCGTGGCAGATGCGCTCGAAAGTGTTTTACATTCGCCAGAAATGAGCACACCTGAAGTGCAAGCAGATGACAATACAGCAGCAGCAGAAGAAGGATGATCAAATGACAATGATGAATAAAACAGAGCAAAAAAACAAAAAGCGCCGCATTATTAAAATTGATTTGGCGAGCCCAGAAACAATTCGCTCTTGAAGTTCTGGCGAAGTAACCAAGCCAGAAACAATTAACTACAAAAGCTTAAAACCGGTTAAAGATGGTTTGTTTTCTGAAAGGATTTTTGGTCCTACCAAAAACTATCGGTGCGCTTGCGGGCGTCATCGCCGTAGTGCTCAACGCAACACAACTTGCCCGGTTTGCAAGGTCGACATTGTAGAAGCCTCTGTTAGGCGCGAACGTATGGGCCACATTGAACTTGAAGATCCAGTAGCGCACATTTGGCTATTAAAAACTGCCCCCTCACCATTGTCACTAATGTTAGATATTAAAACTAAAAAAATTGAAGAAATTATTTATTTTGTTTCGTACATCGTGTTAGAGCCAGGGACAGCAACACACTTAAAATCAAAAATGATTTTAAACCTAAGCAGTTCGAAGACATCGCAACAAACAAGATCCAAGATTGCTCAGACCCTGCAAGACATTCAAAAAACTTTAGAGCCAGATTCTCTAGATGCTTTAATTGCTAGTGATTTAATTGAAGAACTAAAAAACTTAGCAGTGCCATTTTCGATGGCAGAATGTGCAGAATTTATTGGTAAGCACACTGGCGCAAAAATTGAAATAGGAGCCAAGGCCATTAAATATCTTTTGCAAAAATTGGACCTCAAAGCTGAAATCGCCCAAGTGAAAGAAATCCTGCAAAAAAGTGTTAATAGCAACGAACGAGCTAAAGTTATTAATCGCTTAGATGCCTTGAATGGTATCTATGAAAGCGGATCTGATCCGGCTTGAATGATTCTAGAAGTTTTACCAGTTATTCCGCCTGATATTCGACCTATTATTCAGTTAGATGGAGGACGTTTTACAACAAGTGAAATTAATGATTTGTACCGTCGTATCATCATCCGTAATGAACGCCTACGTAAATTTAAGGCGATTAATGCTCCTAGTTTGATTATTAATGATGCCCGCCGTATGCTGCAAGAAGTGGTGGATGCCTACATTGATAATCAACACCGAGCTCGCCCGATTACTGGTAAAGATAAGCGTCCGCTTAAATCTTTAACAAGTATTTTGAAAGGAAAGCAAGGACGTTTTCGTCAAAACTTACTAGGTAAGAGGGTAGATTATTCAGCTCGTAGTGTGATTGTGGTAGGACCAGAATTAAAAATGTACCAATGTGGTCTGCCGTACGAAATAGCGATTGTGCTGTATAAATCATTTGTGATTCGTGAGTTAGTTAAACAAGAAATTGCTTCTAATATTAAAGTGGCTGACCGTATGGTCGAAAACCGCAATGAAAAAATCTGAAGAATTCTAGACCAGGTGATTAGTGAACGACCAGTTATGTTGAACCGGGCACCAACCCTGCACCGTTTAAGTATCCAAGGATTTGAAGTTGTGTTGGTCAAAGGAAAAGCGATTCGCCTCCACCCTCTAGCCACAACCGCTTTTAACGCTGACTTCGATGGTGACGGTATGGCAGTCCACCTACCAATCACCCAAGAAGCTGTGGCAGAAGTACGTGGTTTGATGCTAGGAAGCAAATTTATCTTAGGTCCTAAAGATGGGAAACCAATTGTAGGACCGACCCAAGATATGGTGTTAGGCCATTACTACTTAACTTTTGAAGAAAAAGGCGTGTTAGGTGAAGGGATGATTTTTGGCAGCATTGCTGAACTAAAAATTGCCTATCAAAATAAGCGTGTTAACCTAAATGCGATTATCGCTATCCCGACACGTGTTTTGCAAAACAAAGAATTTCCTGCTGGGTCAGAACGTAAACTGTTAGTAACGACCCCAGGCAAGGTGATTTTCAACACGATGTTTAAAGAAAAGTTTCCTTTTATCAATAATTCTGACTGAATAATTGAGTCTGATTTAATTGACCCGAGTGTGAATTTGCCAGAATTTATCAAGCAGCGTCCTGTCGCTAAGCCTTTGAAAAAAACTGATTTCACAAGAATTATTACTGAATATTTCAACCGTTATGGCGCGCACAAAAGCTCGATCATGCTAGACAGTATGAAAGATCTTGGCTTTACATATTCACACCGATCAGGAACTTCGATTTCCATCGGCGATGTCAAAGTCTATAAAGATAAGTACAAACTGTTTGAAGATACCGAAAAAAAGGTTCAAAAAATTACGCAATTTTATGAAGAAGGTATGTTATCGCGTAACGAAAAAAGCCGTTTGGTTTGCGATCTATGAGAAGATGCAAAAACTAAAGTGCAAAAAAATGTTGTCAAAATTATGGAAGAACACCCTAAAAATCCAATTTTTGTGATGGCTGATTCCGGGGCACGGGGGAACATTTCTAGTTTCACTCAACTGATTGGGATGCGTGGCCTAATGTCTAATCCCAAAGGAGAAACTATTGAAATTCCTATTAAATCATCATTCCGTGAAGGCTTAACCGTGTCGGAATACTTTATTTCTACTCACGGTGCCCGAAAAGGATTTGCTGACATTGCTTTAAAAACGGCCGATGCAGGGTACTTAACCCGACGTCTAGTAGATGTTGCTCAAGAAGTTGTTATTTCGATGGATGACTGCCGTCCTCGTCGTGGCTTTGTTGTCAATGATATTGTAGAAACACTGCACGACACCATTATTGTGCCGATGCAAGACCGCGTTTGAGGTCGCTTTACCTTTGAAGATATTGTAGATGAGAAGGGCAAAGTTATCGTCCCTGCCAATAAGTTGATTACGCATGATGATATTGCTCTGATTGTTAAGCACAATATTAAAAAAGTCACAATTCGTTCTGCCCTAACATGTGATGCCAAAAAAGGATTATGTGTTATGTGTTATGGTGTGGACTTAATTACAGGAACATTAGTAGAAAAAGGCATTGCTGTTGGTATCATTGCTGCGCAATCTATTGGTGAACCTGGTACCCAATTAACCATGCAAACATTCCACACCGGCGGTGTGGCTGGGGAAGCCGATATTACCCAAGGGCTTCCTAGAATTAAGGAGTTGCTTGACGTTACTGCCCCATGGGGAAGTGTGGCGTTAATTGCCGAAATTAGTGGTGAGATTAGTGACATTACCAAAAAGAATGGTTTCTATACAATTACGATTAAGTCACCATTTGAAACTCGCACCCAAACAACTGATTTCCACGCCCTCCTAAGAGTTAAGCAAGGTGATACAGTGACAGCTGGCCAAAAACTGACCGAAGGACCAATTAATATTAAAGAACTTTTGAAAGTTGGTTCTCTCAACGCTGTGCAAAATTATATTCTAAAAGAAGTGCAAAAAGTCTATCGTTTGCAGGGAATTGAAATTTCTGATAAGTACATTGAAATTATTATTCGCAAAATGATGGATAAAGTGCAAATCTTGAACGAAGGGGGAACTAACTTACTACCCGGTAAGATTATCTCAGTCCAAGAGTTCCGTGAAGTCACAAGGCAAGCGATCATAGATCGTAAAAAACCGCCTATTGCCAAGCAAACTATTTTTGGGATTAAAAAAGCTCCTTTAAAATCAGACTCATTTTTATCAGCAGCTGCTTTTCAAGATACTACCCGAGTACTTGTACAAGCCATTATTCATGGACGTCGTGATGAACTAAAAAGTATTAAAGAGAATGTCATGCTGGGAAACTTGATTCCTTGCGGTACAGGTCTTTATAAATCACGCGAAGATGTGCTGAAATTAGAAACAGATGCGCTTGCCAACCAATACTAGCAAACTGTAGCAAGGTTCTAACCACAAATCTGCTGGTTGAAGATTCAATACTGACATTTTGATTTTCATTTACCTTTGCTAAGGATAATTACCAGACCAATAATATGCTGTTATATTTAAAAAAGCTTATATTATTGGTTTTTTGTATGACTAGTATCTTGTGAGTGTGATCTAGCAACATAATAAACAGTGTTTTTGATTGAAGCTACCAATGCCACTTGTTCAAGCTTACTATCTAGGGCAATAAAAATAAAATTTATTGCTTTTCATAGAAAAATCTGTATAATTAACAAGCTGTACATTTTCCGGCACGCTGGAATTAGTTGCATATGTATAATAAAAAATTACTAGATTTAAAAAGGTTTTTTGTGGAAGCTAATAAAGTAAGATTAAAGTTAAAAGCATATGATTATCGCTTAATTGATCAATCTATTTCCAAAATTATCAAAACTGTTGAATCAACTGGGGCAAAAGTGAAAGGACCAATTCCTTTGCCAACTAATAAAAAGATTATTACGGTAATTCGCTCTCCGCACCGTCATAAGGATTCGCGTGAACAGTTTGAAATGCGTACACACAAAAGAATTTTGGATATTTTAAACGCACAAACTGAAACAATGAACAGCTTAACACGTTTAAATTTGCCTAAAGGGCTAAGTATTGAAATTAAATTAATTTAATAGCATAGAAGTTCAAAGGAGTTAATATGAAAGGGATTTTGGGACGTAAAATTGGTATGACTCAAGTTTTTAGCAAAAATGGTCAGTTAGTACCTGTGTCAGTGATTGAAGTAGAACCGAATGTGGTGGCTGCTATTAAAACCATAGCAAAAAATGGTTACAGTGCTGTCCAACTGGCAACTGGTAAAAAACGCGAATCACTTTTTAATAAGCCTGATTTAGGGCAGTTTGCTAAACACAAACTGAAGCCTAGACATTTTATCAAGGAAATAAAAGGTGAATTTGAATACAAAGTGGGCGATTTGATTCAGGCTGATATCTTCACAGCAGGTGAATTTGTTGATGTTACAGGTGTATCTAAGGGGAAGGGTTTTTCGGGTGTTATCAAGCGTTATAATCAAAAAACTGGCCCTAAATCACATGGTTCACACTACCACCGTGCTGTAGGTTCTATGGGGGCGATCTCTCCCAGCCGTGTGTTTAAAGGTAAAGGACTGCCGGGACATATGGGACATGAATCTGTCACAGTGCAAAGTTTAGAAGTTGTACAAGCTGATGCTACTAAAAATGTTTTGCTTGTAAAGGGGGCTGTGCCGGGCCCTAAAAAAGGTTGATTAGTTATTAGAGCAAATGTTCATAACAAAAAAGCCAAAACCCCCATTGTACTAAATAGTTATACTAAAGCAGCAGCTAGTTCAGAGGTGTCTAATGGAAGTTAAGGTTGTTAATTTTTCTAATCCTGGTCAAAGCACGAAATTAACTTTAAACAAAGAAATATTTGGCATCAAGCCCCACAAACAAGCTGTGCATGATGTGATTGTGTCTCAACAAGCGAGCTTAAGGCAAGGCACTCATAAAGTTAAGGATCGCAGCGAAGTGGCAGGAGGGGGCCGCAAACCCTGAAAACAAAAAGGAACTGGTCGTGCCCGTCAAGGTTCTATTCGTGCTCCCCAATGGTATAAAGGGGGCGTTGTGTTTGGCCCTAGTCCCAATGCTAATTATCGTCGTAAAGTGAACCGCAAGGTTTATCGTCTTGGTTTGAAATCAATTTGATCTCAAAAGTTACAAGATAAAGAAGTGATGGTGATTAATAAATTTAGTTTTACTGATTTTTCTACTAAGAAGGCTGTGGAGTTACTTCACAATTTGAAGCTTGAAACTGAAAAATTATTAATCATCATTGATGAGTTGACGCCTAAAATTAGAAAATCATTTGCTAATTTGGAACGAGTAAAAATATTGGTCCCCGCTGAAGTTAGTCCCCTAGAGTTAATCGATAATACTAAAATTCTAATTACTAAAGCAGCACTGCAAAACATTGAGAAAGGACTCCAATAATGCACATCACGAAGATTATTAAGTACCCTTTGTTAACTGAAAAAAGTTATCACCAAATTGGTGAAAATTACTACACCTTTGCTGTTCATCCTAAGGCTAATAAGCTGCAAATAAAATCTGCTTTTGAAACTATTTTTGAAGTAGGTGTCGAATCAGTTAATACCATCAGCATGAAACCAAAATCTGCGAAAGTAGGACGCTTTGTTGGCTTTAAACCGAAGGTTAAAAAAGCAATTATTAAACTAAAACCTGGCGAAAAATTAGACATTTTTAGCGCGGGAAGCAAGAACAAAAAGTAAAGGATAATATTATGGCAATTAAAACATACAAACCAACAACTAGTGGTCGACGTGGCATGTCGGTTGTTGACTATGATGTTCTATCTGGGCATAAACCAACTAAATCACTTCTTGTTCCTTTGCAAAAAAAAGGTGGCCGTAATAACCAGGGTGTTGTTACAGTGCGACACCAAGGGGGAGGTCATAAAACTAAATACCGCATAGTTGACTTTAAAAGAAACAAAGATAAAGTGCCTGGCAAAGTGGCGAGCATTGAGTACGACCCTAATCGTAATGCCTTTATTTCACTGATTAATTATATGGATGGTGAAAAGAGATACATTTTACACTGCAAAGATATGAAGGTTGGTGACGAAGTCATGAGTGGGGAAAATGTTGAAATTAATAGGGGCAATGCAATGCCTTTAAAAAATATCCCTGAAGGTACCCTGGTTCACAACATTGAACTGCATCCTAAGGGGGGAGGCCAACTAATTCGTGGGGCCGGAACCTGAGCCCAAGTGGTCGGTCACGAACCTGATAGTAAATATGTACTGATCAAACTGAAATCAGGAGAAGTGCGTAGAGTACTAAAAGAATGCCGCGCTACAATCGGGGTAGTTAGTAATGAAGACCATAATTTGGTAAAAGTGGGGAAAGCTGGCCGTAAGCGCTGAATGGGAATTCGCCCCACAGTGCGTGGTTCTGCGATGAACCCCAATGATCACCCCCACGGAGGAGGTGCTGGGAAAGCCCCTATTGGACGGCCAGGCCCCCTTACCCCATGGGGTCAAAAAGCCCTTGGCTTTAAAACTCGCAAAAAAAATAAACAATCAAATCGTTTAATTGTTAAAAAACGCTCAACTAGAAAGAATTAAATATGTCAAGATCTTTAAAAAAAGGCCCTTTTGCTGACAGTTATCTTTTTAAAAAAGTAGATGCCCTAAATGCTGCTAAGAAAAAGAAAATTATCAAAACTTGATCACGTCGTTCAACCATTTTTCCTGAATTTATTGGCCACACGTTTGCTGTGCATAACGGCAAGGAATTTATCCCTGTGTATATTTCAGAAGATATGGTTGGTCATAAATTAGGAGAGTTTGCCCCTACCCGTCGTTTTGGGGGACACGCTGGCAGCAAAAGGAATAGGAAGTAGGTTTTAGGATGAAAGTTCAAGCACATGTTAAGATGCTACGCATAACTCCACGCAAAGTGCGGCTAGTTATTAATCAAATCAGGGGTCAATCGGTGACGAAGGCTTTGGAAATTTTAGACCACACCCCCAAAAAAGCTGCTTTGCCAGTTAAAAAATTATTGCAATCAGCGATCGCCAATGCCGTTAATAATAACGGCCTTAATGCTGATGAGTTAATGATTTCACAAATTTTTGCTACTGACGGGCCAACAATTAAGCGATTCCGCCCCCGAGCTCAAGGGAGAGCGTTTGCCATTCTGAAAAGAACTAGTCATATCACAATTGAATTGGATGATAAGAAATAATAAAGGAGATAAATAATGGGGCAAAAAGTTAGTCCAATTGGACTTAGATTAGGAATTATCAAAAGCTGAAGCTCTAATTGATATGCAGCTGGCGATAACTATATTCAATGATTACACGAAGACATTAAAATTCGTGAAACTTTATTGAAGCGCTTCAAAAAAGCAGCTATTAGTAAAGTTGATATTGAGCGTACTGAAAAAATCGTCCATGTTTATATTCATTCTGCTCGTCCGGGTGTGGTACTAGGGACCAAGGGTGCCAATATTGAAATCATTAAAAAAATGTTGCAAAAAGCACTCAAAAATAAAAGGCTTAACCTTAAAATCAACGTTGTGCCAATCAAAAACCCGAGTGTAGATGCTCAAATTATTGCCAATACAATTGCTGAGCAAATTGTAAACCGTGCTTCTTTCCGAACTGTGCAAAAAATAGCCATTCGTCGCGCTTTAGAAGCCGGCGCTAAAGGGATTAAAACATCTGTAGCAGGCCGTTTGGGCGGTGTCGATATGGCCAGAACCGAAGGTTACCTAGAAGGGACTGTGCCATTAGCAACCTTGCGACAAGATATTGACTATGCTTTTGCTGAAGCGCTAACTACCTACGGGCAAATCGGAGTCAAAGTGTGAGTGTCTCATGGAGAAATTCTACCTGGGGAATCAAAAAGAGAGCAACGTAAACAAAGTGAATATTTATATCGCTTAGCTAATCGCAATGAAAACCAGAAAAAAAACCTACCACCTAAGAAATTAACGAAAACGGAGGACGTAAATAATGTTAATGCCGAAAAAAACTAAGTACCGCCGCCCTCACCGCGTTCGTTACGAAGGCCCAGCTAAAGGTAATACCAAAATTAATTTTGGTGAATATGGGCTGAAAGCAATGACAGGGGCTTGAATAACTAATCGTCAGATTGAAGCAGCTCGTGTTTCTATGACTCGGTACATGAAACGTTGGGGGAAGGTGTGAATTAATATTTTTCCTCATATGGCTAAAACGAAAAAGCCTTTAGAAGTCCGAATGGGTTCTGGGAAAGGAGCCCCTGAAGAATGAGTAGCTGTTGTGAAAAGAGGGACTGTTATGTTTGAAATTGCGGGAGTTTCTGACGAAATTGCCCGAGAAGCCCTTAGACTAGCTATGCACAAACTACCAGTAAAATGCAAAATTATTAAAAAAGGAGAAGAGTAATGGCAAAGAATTACACAGCAGATTTAAAGAAAAAATCTAACATGGAATTAAAAATTCTTGAAGAACAGTCTCGAGCAGAATTGTTTGCGCTCCGCTTCCAAAATGCAATCGGTAGTTTAGAAAAGCCCCACCGCATCCAGGAGCTCAAAAAGAAAATTGCTAGAATTTTAACTCTATTGGCTGAACGTCGCGCCGGCGGGGAATTAGTACAAGCTAATTTAAAGGCCCAAACTCTGCAGGCTGAATACAAAGCAACTATGGAAAAAATGGAAGCTGAAACAGAAGAATTTAAACAAAAAATTGAAGCACAAGCTAAAGCTGCTGAAGAAGAAGCTGGTGCTGGATTTGTTGATCCTGATAGTTTGGATAAAGCGTTGGCAGAAAACCTTCCCAGTGAAGATGATGCAGCCCCAACCCCTAAGGACGCTCCTGTGGAATTAAAAGCTACTGCTACTAAGGTAACTAAGAAAACCCAAGGAGGTGCAAAATAATGGATTTTTCAAATCGTCGAATTTTATCAGGAGTGGTGATTACAGACTCTGCAGACAAAACTATCAATGTTTTGGTCCAAACCTATAAGAGCCACCCTTTGTATAAAAAACGCTATAAATATTCTAAAAAATACTTAGCCCACGATCCCGAAGGTAAAGCGCATATCGGTGACAAAGTTGATATTATTGAAACTCGCCCTCTATCGCGTCATAAGCATTTTCGTTTGCTAAAAATTACTGAAAAGAGGAACAGCTAAAATGATACAGCAAGAAACGCGCATTAAAATTTGTGATAATTCAGGGGCTAAAGAACTTTTAGTGATTCGCAATTTAAGGGGTTCTTACCATAAATTTACCAACATTGGGGACATTGTTGTTGGTACTGTAAAAAAAGCTTTACCGAGCGGTGTTGTTCGTAAAGGCCAAATTGTGAAAGCTGTGATCGTAAGAACTAAGCAAGGTTTGAAGCGTATGGATGGGTCTTATATCAAGTTTTCGGAAAATGCTGGTGTCATTATTAGGGATGATAAAACACCCCGTGGCACAAGGGTTTTTGGTCCAATTGCTCGGGAAGTAAAGGATGCAGGCTTTAACAAAATTGCATCACTCGCACCAGAAGTGTTATAGGGAGGGATAATCATGAAAATTAAAATTAAAAAAGGCGATAAGGTACGTGTTATCGCCGGCAAGTATAAAGGTAAAGAATCACCAGTTCTTAAGGTCCTTCCCAAGAAGGGTGAGGTTATTTTAGAAGGTGTTTCACACACTAAGCACATTAAACCATCCCAAAATGATCAAGAAGGCGGAATTCAGCAAGTAGAAAAAGGTATCCGTATTTCTAATGTTTGTTTGATTGATCCGAAAAAAAAGAAAGAACTTTCCAAAATTGGGTTTTCTGTTATTAGCGGAAAAAAAGTGCGCATTGCTCGCAAGTCCAATTCTAAATTAGCGTAGAGGTCTAGAATGAATAATTTACAAAAAAAATACCAAACTGAAATTGTGCCTCAATTAATGAAGGATTTTAAATTTAAGTCCATCATGCAAGTGCCTAAAATTGAAAAAATTGTGATTAACAGTGGGATTAGTGATGCTGTGCAAAACCCGAGTGCAGTCAATGAAGTTCGTAACGAACTAGCTTTGATCACAGGGCAAAGACCAGTTATTACCAAAGCTCACCATTCCATCGCTGCTTTTAAACTAAGGGAAGGTATGAAAGTGGGCGTAAAAGTAACGTTGCGCCGTGTTAAAATGTATGATTTTTTGGAAAAATTAATTAACATTGCTTTGCCAAGGGTGCGTGATTTCCGAGGTCTAAGTAAAAATAGTTTTGACCAACAAGCTAATTACACACTAGGGGTTAAGGAACAAATTATTTTTGCTGAGATTGACTATGACCGCTTAAATAAACTGAGAGGGATGGACATTACCCTGGTTACATCCACAGCTAACCGCCAGGAAGCATTTCAATTATTAAAATATCTAGGTTTACCATTTAAAAAATAAGGAAAATATATGGCTCGTTCTGCGCTTAAGCAACAACAAAAGAAAAACAACAAATTTAGCACTCGCAATTACTCGCGCTGTGGTAAATGTGGTCGCCCGCACTCTGTTTTACGACAATTCAATTTATGCCGAATTTGTTTTCGTGAATTAGCTTCCAAAGGTCAAATTCCTGGCATTAAAAAAGCATCTTGGTAAGAAAGGAAAATATTAATATGACAACTGATCCAATCGCAGATATGTTAACCCGCATTCGCAATGCTAATCAACGTTTCCACCCTCATCTGACTATGCCCGCCTCACAGATGAAAGTAAAAATTGCTGAAATTTTGAAGCAAGAGGGGTATATTCACAGTTTCCGTACTGTGCAAAAAGGTGTTAAAAAGCAACTAATTATTAATTTAAAATACAAAGGTCGCAAGCAATCCATTACTGGTTTGAAAAGAATTTCTAAGCCAGGATTACGTGTTTATGCTTCAGTTGAACAACTGCCCAAGGTATTGAGCGGGCTAGGGATAGCTATTGTTTCTACTTCTCAAGGGGTACTAACTGACAACGAAGCGCGTAATAAAAAATTAGGTGGCGAAGTGCTTGCATATGTTTGGTAGAGGTTAATATGTCAAGAATAGGTAAACGTATTTTACAAATCCCTTCCAATGTTGAAGTGCAACTAGCAGCTAACAACACTGTGACGATCAAAGGGCCCAAGGGTGAAATGACTCAACAATTTAAACCAGCCATCAAAATTACGGTTGCTGATGGAACGGTGCGCACTACTCGCAGTAGTGAGCAAAAAACGCATAAAGCATTGCACGGCACTACAAACGCTTTAATCAATAACATGCTTCAAGGGGTAGCGCATGGTTATGAAAAAACCCTTATTATTAGTGGGGTTGGTTTTAAGGCCAGCATGAAAGGGCAAGTGTTACATCTTAACCTAGGGTTTTCGCACCCGATTCAGTACCATGCACCGAGCGGGGTATCTATTTCTGTGCCGAAACCAACAGTGGTTCGAGTGAATGGGATTGACAAGCAACTTGTGGCTGAAACAGCAGCACAAATAAGGGCCTTTCGTAAACCAGAACCGTATAAAGGTAAAGGGATTAAGTATTTGAAAGAAGTTATTATTCGCAAAGAAGGGAAGGCAGCTGGTAAATAGCAGCAAAAGTTATGCAAAAAGAATCTAGAAATCACAAAAGAATTATGCGCCATTATCGTATTCGTAAGCACGTTCAAGGAACTGCTGAGATTCCACGATTAAATGTGTTTAAATCACACCGGTACATTTATGCCCAAATTATTGATGATGCTAAAGGTCATACTATTGCTGCAGCATCAAGCCTAACCATAGCCCAATTAAAGCAAAAAGCTAACACAGCCGCCGCCGAAGCAGTGGGTAAAGAAATTGCTGCAGCAGCCAAAAAGAAAAAAATTAAACATGTTGTTTTTGACCGCAGTGGTTACTTGTACCATGGCAAAATCAAAGCGTTAGCAGAAGCTGCCCGCACTAATGGATTGGTATTTTAAAGAAAGGAGCTAATATGGAAGAAAAGAAAAACACTGTAGCAGCTGCTACACCCAGCAATCCCACCGACAAAACGGCACCTGCTCCGTCTAAAAAACCCGAGGATTTAGAGGTGACAAAGGTGGTTATCGGGGAGAACGTCGCCCTCGTCGTAAACGTTTTGAAAAACCCAAATCAAATTTTGTAGAGCATTTGATCTCAATTAACCGTGTTACTAAAGTAACCAAAGGAGGTCGCCATTTTAAATTTGCTGCTTTAGTGGTTGTGGGCGACAAAAAAGGTTTGGTCGGGTTTGCTACAGGGAAGGCTAATGAAGTACCTGATGCAATTAAAAAAGCAATTAATGAAGCACATAAAAATTTAATTCGGGTAAATATTGTTAAAAACACTATTCCCCACGCTGTGATGGGTCACCATGGCGCTAGTAAAGTGATGATTAAGCCAGCCAACAAAGGGGTTGGAATTATTGCGGGCGGTCCAGCGCGTTTGGCTTTGGAAGCTTCTGGGATTCAGGATGTTTATGCTAAATCATTTGGCTCTAACACATCAGTCAATATGCTACGAGCAACTTTTAATGGATTAAAAAAAATTAAAACACAAGCAGATTTTGATTTTCTGCGAGACCGTTTGCCCGTAGAACCACCAAAAGAAGCGGATGAACAAAAGGAGATCAGCAATGAAACTGCATAGTTTGGAAACGAATAAAAATTCAGTGCACAATCGTAAAAGAGTGGGACGCGGGTCTTCTTCGGGGACTGGTAAAACCTCTGGACGTGGCCAAAAGGGGCAAAATGCTCGCTCAGGTGGTGGAACGCGACCAGGGTTTGAAGGTGGTCAAATGCCGCTCTTTCGCCGCATACCAAAATTTGGATTTACCAGTCCTAACCAAAAAAAGTATGTTATTCTTAACCTTGATGACATTGAGCGACTAGGCTTAAAAGAAATTAGTCATCAAACTCTATTAGAAAAAAAACTTATTAGTACTGATAAGGTACTAATTAAAGTACTGGGTAATGGAGAAATCACAAAACCAGTTAAAATTAAAGTTAATAAAATATCAAAAAATGCCCAAACTAAAATTGAGGCAGCACAAGGGTCGGTGCAGAAAGTCTAATTTATGGCTAGCAGTTACAGTTCCTCGCCTAAAAAACGAAAAAAAAAGAGCAAAAAAACTGTTGATAAACACGCAGTAGTTTTTGTTAGCGGTAATTTTTTTGTTAAAAACAAGGATCTAATTAAACGTATTTTGTTCACCCTGGGTGTTTTACTTTTAATTCGGATCGGGAGCTACTTCACAGTACCAGGTATCACCCTGTCGAAAAATGTTTCTGACCTCTCAAGTACTTCGCAATTTTTCAGTTTAATTTCCTTGCTAGGAGGGGGCACACTAGGTAAGTTTTCGATTCTAGCACTAGGAGTGTCTCCGTATATTACGGCGTCTATTATTGTACAGTTGCTTTCTACTGATGTTGTACCTGTTTTGTCGCGTTGGTCTAAATCAGGCGCAAAAGGGCGAAAAAAACTTGATCGTTTAACCAAGTATCTAACAGTGCCCTTTGCACTTATGCAGGGGGTGGCGACCATCTTTACTCTGGCTTCCCAAAAAGTCATTTCGCCCAAATGAACTGATACAGCATTCGGTTCTGGGCCACCAACTTTTTACTACTTCTTGGTGCCATGCTGTTTGTTGGCCGGCACAATGTTAATGCTGTGGATGGCAGATCAAATTACCATTAAAGGCATTGGTAATGGCTTGTCTCTAATTATTTTTGGAGGAATTGTTTCGCGCTTACCGCTAAGTATTAAAGAAACCTATACTTTCTGAATTTCTGGCAATGAAGCTAATAGTGTTTTATTCACAGGGATCGTCAAATTCGGTGTTTATATGACAATGTTTCTGTTGATGATTATGTTTGTGGTTCTGCTGAATGAGTCCGAAAGACGGATCCCGATTCAACAAACGGGAAGTGGTCTCGCCAGTCACGATGAGCGGAACAAACCTTATTTGCCGTTGAAAATTAACTCAGCAGGGGTTATTCCGGTTATTTTCTCTTCAGCCCTAATTTCGGCCCCTGTCACGGTAGCTCAAATTATTAAGACCTCGAACCCTACTAATGGCTTTGTCCTGTTTAGCGAACGTTTCTTAGGGTTTAATACTTGACCAGGGATTGCTATTTATGGGATTTTGACAATTCTCTTTACCTTCTTGTATGCACAGGTGCAAATTAATCCTCTTAAAATATCAGAAAATTTCCAAAAATCAGGGACCTTTATTCCCGGCATTGTGCCTGGCCGTCAAACCGAAAAATACATTGCTGGCACGGTGGCACGATTAAGTATTATTGGGTCTGTCTTCCTGGCCGCTATCGCTGTCTGCCCATACATTATTAGTAAATTAACTGATTTACCTAAGAGTTTAGCGATTGGGGGCACCGGCTTAATTATTATGGTATCGGTGGGGTTGCAAACCCTACGTCAAGCGCGGGGTCGCTATATTCAACAGCAGTTTATTGCTCGCAAAAACCAATCAATTGCTCAAGAACACGATTATTCAAGCTTTATTTGATAGAAAGGAGAGTTAAAAATGAAAAACATTATCATTATGGGTGCTCCCGGGAGCGGTAAAGGCACACAATCTGACAAAATTGTAAGTTTACGCAATTATATTCACATCGCATCAGGTGACATTGTGCGTCATAATATTAGCGCAAAAACAGCGCTAGGTATGACATTATTGCAATATGTTAGTCGAGGGGTTTTGGTACCAGATGATTTAATTATTGAAGTTTTACAGGATTTCACCCAAGATAAATTTGATGAAAATATTATTTGGGATGGGTTCCCCCGGACTGTGGTGCAAGCCCAAAAACTAGATGATATGTTATCACGTCGCAACATGCAAATTGACCATGTTTTCTATTTAGAAATTGACGAAAAGCAATTATTAAACAGGATTGTAGGTCGTCTAACCTGCAATAATTGCGGACGCACATATCATGCTGTAAAAATACCGCCTAAGCAACAGTGAATCTGTGACTTTTGCGGATATAAATTATCTTCTCGTTCTGATGATACGCGTGATGCGTATAAAATGCGCATTCAAACTTTTAAAAAATGATCACCTAGTTTAATTGCGTATTATTCTAAAAAGAACCGACTAGTAAAAATTGATGCTAACCTGAGTGTTAATGAAATATCAGAAAGTATTTTAAGTTATTTAGATGATTAAAATTTTAAACGAACAGGAAATTAAAGAGATGCGCCGTAGTGCTAAGGTGCTTAATGGCTTGTTAACAACGCTTTACCAAGCTATTAAACCCGGCGTTACTGGTTTAATGCTAGATCGTTTAGCTTTAAAATACTTGCAAAATCACGATGCTCAATCCAATTTTTTTCAATACCATGGTTTTCCTAATCAGATTTGTGTTTCTGTCAATAGTGATCTAATCCACGGTATCCCTAACAATACAGCGTTTCAAGCAGGTGACATTGTGTCAGTAGATGCAGGGTGCACCAGGAATGGGTTGCACACTGATGCTGCTTTTACCAAAATCGTACAAGCACCTAAATCAGCAATTGATTTAGAGCTAGTGCAGGTGACCAAAGTAGCTCTGCAAAAGGCGGTGAGTACTGTTAAGGCTGGTATTAGAATTGGGACAATTAGTAGCATTATTCAGCGTACTGTTGAAGCCCAAGGTTTTCACCTCAACACAATGTATGCTGGGCATGGGATTGGCCATGAATTACATCAAGATCCCGTCATCCCTAACCAAGGTGATCCGAACACGGGTCCAAGGCTAGCGGCTGGCACAGTGGTTTGTTTAGAACCAATGGTGCAAATCGGCTCACCAGAAGTGATTATTGCAGACGATAAATGAACAGTGCAAACTGCCAATGATTGCAATAGTGCTCATTATGAAGCGATGGTGTTAGTCACCGCAACTGGCCATGAACTATTGACAAAAATATTTTAGAAAGTAGAAAAATGCCAAAATCAGATTTTATTGAAATGGAAGGTGAAATTGTAGGAGTTTTACCCAATGCAGTCTTCAAAGTGAAACTGTCCAATGACAGAGTTATTGAAGCGCATGTTTCGGGTAAAGTGCGGACACATTACATCCGCATATTGCCAGGAGACAAGGTGATAGTGCATGTATCTCCTTACGATTTAAACCGAGGACGCATTATTTTTCGCAAAAAATAAAACAACCTCAATAATACAAGGAGTGAAATATTATGAAAGTACGTACATCAGTTAAAAAAATGTGTAATAAATGCCGTGTCATTAAGCGTAAGAATCGCATTAGAGTAATTTGCTCTAATCCCAAACACAAGCAACGACAAGGTTAAAGGAAAGGTTTTAATATGGCCCGAGTGGGAGGAATAGATATTCCAAATAATAAACGTGTGGTAATTAGTTTAACGTACATTTTTGGGATTAACAAGTCAACAGCACAAACAATTCTGAAGGAATTAAATATCAGTGAGGATATTCGTGTACAAGACTTATCTGAAGCACAACTAAAGGCTTTACGTCTGAAAGTTGGTGAGTATAAAATCGAGGGAGCATTGCGACGCGAAACAGCGATGAACATCAAAAGATTGATGGAAATTGGTTCTTATAGAGGGCTGCGTCATCGTCGTAATCTACCAGTACGCGGTCAATCCACTAAACAAAATGCTAGAACGCGTAAGCGTGCTAAAGGACCGCGCAAAACAATTGCTAATAAGAAAAAATAGAAAGGATAACGAGATTAAATGCAAAAAAAAGCAAAAAACAAAAAGAAAATTTATAAAAACATTCCTGTTGGAGTGGCTCATATTCACGCAACATTTAATAATACGATTGTTTCTATTTCAGATGAAGCGGGGCACATTATTACTTGGTCTAGTGCGGGAGCTTTAGGCTTCAAGGGTAGCAAAAAATCCACACCATATGTAGCACAAATGGTTTCAGAGAGCGCTGGTAAAAACGCGATTCTGCATGGGGTGAAATCTGTGCGAGTGGAGGTTAAAGGACCAGGACCGGGGCGTGATGCAGCCATCCGTAGTTTGGAAACAGCTGGTCTAGTAGTGACCCAAATCAAAGATGTAACACCAATACCCCATAACGGAGTAAGACCACCAAAAAGGCCACGAGGATAGGAGAGATCATGCGTAAATTTACAAAACCCAATTTTAAATTATTGACTGCTGATGAGTCAGAAAATTATGCCAAATACCTAGTACGACCATTAGAAAGAGGGTTTGGACGTACCATAGGAAATGCCATCCGTCGTACTTTGCTTTCTAGTACACCCGGGGCGGCAGTTTTTGCCTATCGTATTCCTGGCGAAACCCATGAGTACACTACTGTGGAAGGGATTTTAGAAACTTTAGTGGAAGTATCATTAAACCTAAAGGGTCTAATTTTAAAAATTGATGCTGAGATTATCCCTGATGATGAAACAGTTACTTTGCATCTTAAAAAAGCCAAACAAGGTGCTGTTACTGCTGCTGACATTGTTCTGCCAAGTGGCGTAGAGGTTATTAATCCTGAGCATGTTCTGATGCATCTAGCTCCTAAAAAAAGGCTAGAAATGGAAATCTATGCCAAGCAATCGCGTGGTTATTATTCTTTTGAAGATAACAAAGTAGAACGCTTTAGTCCGGACTTAATTATTATTGACTCCAACTATTCTGGGATGCAAAAGGTTGCTTACCACGTTCGACCCGTGCAGGCAGTGAAGAAGCAAAACTACGAAGAACTAACCTTAGAGGTGCAAACTAATGGTTCAATATCTCCCGATGATGCCGTTGCTTGTGCCAGCCAAATCCTGACTAGCCACTTAGCGTTTTTTATGGATTTAAGCACCCATTATCAAGAAGTTGATTTGATTGCTCCTGAAGAGGAAGATTACAATGATGATTTGGATCGTTCTATTTATGACCTAGAATTAACGCAACGCAGCGAAAAATGTTTAATAAAACAAGGAATTAACACATTACGTGAGCTAATTCAACATTCAGAAAAAGAAATTGAAGCAATTCCTAATCTAGGACGAGTTTCTTTACGTGAAATAAAAAACAAGTTATACCAACTAGATTTAGATTTTAAGAAGGGGTAAAGATGTCTATTCGCAATGTAAGAGGGCACGACCAGAAGTTCCGTCAGAATATGATGCGTAATTTAGCTACTGATTTAATCATGCAAGAAAAGCTAGAAATTACACTGGCTAAAGCTAAAAAACTACAAGGGTATGTCGATAAACTGGTTACTTTGGGTAAGCAAGGGACCTTACATGCCCGTCGCCAAGCTTTGGCAATTTTACGTCCTGTGGACCACCAAAACAATAACACTGCTTGCAAAAAATTGTTTGATGTTATTGCTAAGCGGTATAAAGATCGCAACGGAGGGTATTTGCGCATCCTGAAATTGGACAATCGCAAAGGTGATAATGCTCCGATGGCTATAATTCAATTTGTATAAAGCAGTGGTTTTGATCAACACAGTCATTTTATTAAAAAGGTAGAATATAAAAAACAAAATAAAATTATTTATAATATTTACAAATAAAATGAAATTTGTTATAGTTTTTATTAACAAAAATATAAAGAGTTGCACCTCAGGCTATGAACGAAAAAAATTCTCCTAATCAATCAACTAAAATTAAGAAACTGAATAACATTGCTTTAAAGATTTCTAATTTATCTTTTCGTTACTCTTCCAATGATCCATTAGCACTAGCTGACATTAATACCGAAATTAAAGAAGGTGAATATGTGGTGATTATTGGTCATAACGGTAGCGGGAAATCAACTCTATCGAAGTTAGTGATGGGGGTTTTGAATAATCAAGAAGGTAAATTAGAAATTTTTGGTAATGAAGTAAATCGTCGTAATTTAAGTGAAATTAGAAATTTTTTGGGCATTGTGTTTCAAAATCCTGATAATCAATTTATTGGGTCAACAGTCCAAGACGATATTGCCTTTGGCCTGCAAAACCGCCAAATACCCACATTAGAAATGCATAAAATTGTGCAGGAAACAGCTAAACAAGTAGACATGCTTGACTATTTAAACCATGAGCCCTTAATGCTGTCCGGCGGTCAAAAACAGAAAGTTGCTATTGCAAGTGCTTTAGCTTTGAATCCAGCGATTTTGATTTTTGATGAAGCTACTAGTATGCTTGATCCCAAAGGGATTGCAGAAGTAAAAGGCTTGATTGCCAAGTTAAAAGAAGATCCTTCACGGACTATTATTTCGATTACCCATGATATGAACGAAATTGTGACTGCTGATAAGGTGTTAATTCTAAATAAAGGTCAGTTGGTGCGTTCTGGTACACCCAAACAAATTTTAAAAGATGAAGCTTTTTTAAAATCCATTCAACTAGATGTACCATTTTTGTTTAAAGTGATTAATCGTTTGCAAGATAAGGGTGTTAAAATTTCTAAAACAATTTCTACTAAACAGTTTATTAAAGAACTCAAACAACAGATGTAAGGGACCCAGATGAAGTTAAAGTTTATGCGTAAAGAGCGTGTTAATCAAACTGCTTTAGGAAATGCTAGTGACAATTTAATCCAATTTAAAGATCTGGGTTATGTGTACAATCCCAAATCGCCATATGAATTTACAGCTCTCAGAAACATTAATCTAACTATTACCGACAATCATATTATTGGGGTGATTGGCTCTACTGGCAGTGGTAAATCAACTTTAGTGCAACATCTGAATGGTTTAATCATCCCTTCGACAGGCTCTATTGAAACCCATGGTTTTATGATTAATGCTAATCAGCGTAAAATTCCGCATGTGAAAATGCTGCGTAAGCGGGTGGGCTTGGTGTTTCAATTCCCCGAATACCAATTATTTGAAGAAACAGTTAAAAAAGACATCATGTTTGGCCCTGTGCAGCTTGGTGAATCAAAAGCAGTAGCAGCAGTGCGAACTGATAAGTATATGCAATTGGTAGGAATGTCACTTGATTTATTGGGAAGATCGCCATTTTCTTTGTCAGGTGGTCAAAAACGCCGGGTGGCATTAGCGGGTATTTTAGCAATGGAAGGAGATACTTTAGTTGTTGATGAGCCCACTGCTGGGTTAGACCCTAACGGTGAAAAAGAGTTTATTAATTTATTTCGGCGTTTAAACACGGAAAATAAACGCCGGATCGTACTAGTTAGTCACAACATGGATCACATTTTGGAAATTTGTAAAACCGTTGTGGTGCTGCACGAAGGTAAAGTTGTGGCCATCGATACACCCAGCAATGTTTTTGCTAATGAAGAATTAACACAAAAACTAAATATTTATCCGCCGCAAATTTATAATTTGCTGCATGAATTACAAACTGCAGGAATAGATATTCCCAGCACTAATATTTCTGATATCGATAGTTTAGTACAAGCTATTGTGGACAAAATTAAGGCTAAAAAAGGAGGTAAATAAGATGCGTTTATCTTTTGGTCGCTATTTAGCCTATGATTCTGTCATTCATAGAATGGATCCTCGCATTAAACTGTGCATGATCATTGCTATGATTGCTGCTGTGTTTTTCCCAGATGCCTTTACAGGGTATGTGATTTTGGGAGTAGTGATTTTTACCCTTTACTTTATGAGCAAATTAAAAGTGCGTCTGCTTTACTTGTTATCGCGACCGATCCTCTTTATGGTGGTGGTACTGTTTATTGTTAACTGCTTTTTAATTAAAGATAGCGCCGAAGGCGCGTTAGGCTGGCACTGAGGTGGTGACAACGGAGGGGTTAGTTGGTTTGTTGTTTCAGAAAAGTCAATTTACCAAGCGCTCTATTTGGGGATTCGAATTTATTACATGATTACTCTAACAACTATTTTAACTTCGACTACTAAGCCGCTTGATATGACATTGGGATTAGAAAGTATTTTAAGCCCTTTAAAGATAGTGCGTTTTCCAGTTCACATTATTTCGACGATTATTTCGATTGCTTTACGAATGATTCCGACTTTGATTGATGAAGCGGGCAGAATTATGAAAGCCCAAGCTTCGCGTGGGATTGATTTTAAAAATGGTAAATTTAACGAAAAAATTAAATCAGCTGTTTCTTTAATTATTCCTTTGCTAGTTTCAGCCTTTCAAAAAGCTGAAGACCTATCTTATGCTATGGATGCCCGCGGTTATAACCCAAAAGCTCACCGTACCCGCTACCGCATATTAGAATTTAATTGAAAAGATTGAGTGATTTTCTTTGTCGTGGTCGGTATTATTGCTTTTGAACTAGTCGAAATTTATGTTTCGTTTATTCCTCAAAGTGCCACTTTGTATTACTTGGACAAATTTATTCACATTTAAGCAATGACTATTTTAGCCACTTGTGTCTATAACGGTTTTCGTTATTATGGTTGAAACAAGCAACCTCACCAAATCACAGTGCAGGGGTGCTTAGAAACAGCGATCCAGAACGCTTTGCACCAACAGACCGTGAATATAACCGGAGCTAGTCGCACCGACCGCCAGGTGCATGCGCATGACCAGCGTTTTGTGTTTAGGTATAAAGGCCCGATTGCTTTGCCTAAAATCATAATGCTCATTAACAGCTATTTACCCGAAGATATTCGTGTTACAACGGGGCGCAAAGTAGCAGATGACTTTCGGGTTCGGCATACTGCTCACAAAATTTATGATTATCGGATCAACGACCAAACTCTTGATCCTTTTCATTTTGAGACAGAGCATTATTATCCATTTCACACCTTTTCCAAATCAGACATTACCAAACTGCAAAGCATTGCTAATGTTTTTATTGGACAATACGATTTTAGCTGCTTTGCTAAAATGCCCCATCATAGCAGCACAGCCATTAATCCGGTGCGAACAATTGAGGACATCAAAGTTTTTCGAGAGGTAACTGGCCGCTTGATTTTTAGATTTACGGGACCTAGTTTTATTAGGCACCAGATTAGAATTATTCTGGGCAGTATAATGGCTTGTTTTGAAAACAAAATCACATTGCCCCAATTACAAGCGCAATTATCGCATCCCAGTACCAGCAAAAAGTTGAATTACATTTTGCCCGGTAAGGGCTTGCACCTTGTGCAAATCGCCTATACAAATGGTTAGGTTTTATGTTATAAAGTTTCTGTATTCAATTTTTATGTATTTGTATTTAGTAAGTATGATTGTGTTATGACAGAAAAAGTAATTCAAATTCAAAATCTATCCAAATCGTTTGGATCAAACCATGTCCTTAAGGATATATCTGTTGACTTTTATAAAGGAGACACTGTATCCATTATTGGGCCTAACGGGGCGGGTAAAACAACGTTTATTGAAATATTGTGTAGTAGTCAAAAGCCTACCTCAGGAAAAGTGAATTATTTGTTCACAGATAGTAAAAACATTCTGAAGGTCAGACGCTATTTTGGAGTACAGTTCCAAGAGGGAACATGGCCAGAAGGGCTATCAGCGTTTGACATCATTAAATTCTATCGGGGAGTCTATCCAGGGGTCCCAACCAAAAGAATCAAAAGATTGATTGATGTGTTTGAAATTCGGGAATTCATTAAACGTCCTTTGGTAAAACTATCAGGAGGACAAAAGCAGCGTTTTAATGCTTTTTTGGCTGTAATGCATGAGCCGCGGATTGTGTTTTTTGATGAGGTCACAACTGGTCTTGACATTCAATTGCAATATAAAATTCTCAATTATATCAGAGAACTCTGCTCTGGCCATGCTCTTGCTGTGATGCTTGTTTCGCATGGGCCTGAAGAAGTCGAGGCCTTGTCCAACCGGGTGCTTTTGGTTCATGATGGGAATTTTTTAATTGATATGTCAACAGAAGATATTATTAAAAAATACGGCACCGTTCGCAATATGATGAATCTTTACTTTGAGAACAAATTAGAAGAGGACCGTAGTTATGAAAAAAGCAGTTTTTTCAAAAAAAACCACGCTTAGTCCGGACCCTAATTTTCAAGGAACGTTGCTGCATAAATTGCAAAAAGGCTGACAAAGGTTTTTTCGCTTTTGAGCATTGTTTTCAAAAAACTTCTGAACCTCTTTTCAAGGGTGGTTTTATGGAGGAGTATTACCAATGCTCTTGATTGTGGTGATTTATCTTTTGTTTCGGAAGCAAATTCAAGCGCCAGCTTCAGATAGTTTGGTCATTCAGGGTTTGATTATGCTGCCACCTCTAACTATTGGGATTAACTCTCTACCTTTAAGACTAGTTAATTGAAAAAAATCACTATTTTTTAAGCAGCTAGATGCCTCTCCAGTACCGAGATGACAGTTTATGGCTATTTTAATCCTATTTTTTGTGGTGTCTTCTTACTTGTTTGTGGGCATAGTTATGTTTTGGGCTTGAGCCATGATAGCTATGGTGCACTCTGTGAGCCAAGCTAATGTAGATTTTGAATCAATTAGCGCGGGCTGACTTATTTTGGGTGTAGCAGTCACCGCCTTTACTTCAATTTCCATTGGGGTATTTATTGGCGGTATTATGCAAGAAGAAGGAGGGGCTCAGGCCGTAGCCTTCTTTGTGTATCTACCTTTGGCTTTTCTAAGTGGTGTTATGCTGCCACCATTCTTGCTAGATTCAAATGAAGGTTTTAAAATTTTTAGTTATTTCTTACCAATTAAATACGGAGTGTTTACCAATTTAATTGCTTGGAATAATGGTTCAGGCGCCTTTGCACCGCCAGCTAATTTTGAATTTTCGGGTACGTGAATGCCACCAGTCTTTGGTTTGCTCTACGGATCTGGCTTTGCCATTTTGGCTAGTCTAACATTTAAATTTAGAGAGGATGTGAAATAATAATGCCTAAAAGTAATGCTAAGAGTCATAAAAAACCCGCAGTCCAATTAGATGCGTTATTAAAAAAGAGTCCCACTAAGCACCTGCGTTTTGTACTTGTAGAACTAATTTTTAAAACCTATGTACGCACTTGGCAATATATAGTGTTTGGTTTTTTTCAACCAATTATTATATTTGCTGTCTTTTACTTTTTATTTACCTCGGTATTAGATCAAAACCCGTCTCAAGTTGTCCCCGGTTTTATTATTTTAGCACCCGTTTCTACTTCGCTCATGGCTTTTAGTACCATGCTGTCGACGTGAAAAAGATCAATATTGCTGAAGCGCATTAGTATAACACCTATCACATCCAGTGAATTTGCTGCTACTTTCATTTTTTACTTTCTGATCACCGCTATGCTATCTTCGTTTTGAACAATTATGTGAGCCACCATTTTTATAGCATCCCGTCAAGTATCAGAAGGGGGTATCAATTATACAGTTAGTTATGTATTCCAAAAAATCAACTGAGGTTACTTAATATTAGCTTTAGTTCAGATTATTTTTATTTGCGATTGCATTTCGCTTTGCATTTGCGGGCTAATTGTTGGCGTAAACCGTACCCAAGCTGCGGCATCAGGGGTGTTTTTTCCTTCCATTTTCTTCTCAGGGTTGGTGATACCAGCTAGTGAACTACAAACCATCCCCGTCCTAAAATACATGTCTTATATATTTCCCCTCAAATATCCAGCGATTATTTCCAACAAAGCCTGGCAATCCAATGTTCCCAATTCCTACTTGTATGACCATGTTTGGTTAGCAGTTGTGGCGGGATTTGCATACGCATTTGTGTTTCTGGGTGTTGCTTTGAAAACATTTAGGTGAAATAATAAATAACAACTTTTATTGTTATTTGTGTTAGCTAGGATCTGATGTTAAAGCTGATTAAACAAAGTAGTCAAATTTCAACGATTAAAATCACCACTAGTGCTGTGATGCTAGCTTTACTCGTTTTGTTTGGGTTTGTCAGCCACACGCTAGATTTAGTGATCTTCCCTACAGTTAGCTTTTTAAAAGTAGAGTTTGTTATTTTTCTGTGTCCTTTTCTGGTAGAAGCAGTAGGGATTGTTTGGTCGTCTGTACTAGTGGTGATAGCTAATGTAGTTCGACTAAGCTATAGTTTTGATCCGGTGGGCATGTTAGCTTTGGTGATTGTTTACTTGGTCTATATTTGAAGCTACTTCATTATTAAATTTTATTTGCTCAAGTGAAAAAAGAACCGCACCACTGATCTCAATAATTTTTCTGGGCAAAATTATCTCGTCAATTTAATTGCTATCTCAAGCGCTATGGTTATCACGACGTTAGTTATTACTGCTTGTAATTACGCGTTTATTTACCGCTTATATTTAGTTTATTTTGGCTTGCCCAACAGTAGTTTTGCTTTCTACGTCACAGTGATAGGGTTTGTAGTAGCTTTTAATTTTATTAACATTGGTCTTAACAATGTGGTGTTTATGTCATTAAACCCGCTGTTACGGGTGTTGCCTGTGAGCAAATGGTAGAATGGTGTTGTTTTTTTGCTGCAAGTTATTTATAATGCTTACGTTGCACACTTTTTATCCTGGTACTATAAAAATAAAGGAGCAAAAATGAGACAAACTTCATTACTAAAACCGCAAAGTGTGGAAAAAAAATGGTATGTGGTTGATGCGGCTAACATGGTATTGGGCCGTCTCGCCAGTCAAATAGCTCTGGTGCTAAGAGGCAAACATAAGCCAGATTTTACTCCGCACGTTGATTGCGGGGACTATGTGATCGTCATTAACGCGGCCAAAGTTAAGCTAACTGGTGATAAGTATAATAAGAAACCTTATTACCAACACTCTTTATATAAAGGAGGCTTATCTGTGCGAAAATACCGCGAAGTTTTAGATAAAAAACCGCGATATCCTATCGAACATGCTGTAAGATTAATGCTACCCAAAGGTATTTTGGGACGCCGTCAGTTTAAACATCTGTTTGTTTATCCTGGTAGTGACCATCCCCATACAGCCCAAACCCCTCAAGTTTTAAAATTGCGGACAGAAGATCAAAAAATACTAAAGAAAGATGCAAATGGCGAATCAAGATACAGATAAAGTACAATACCTTGGTACAGGAAGACGTAAGCGTTCGATTGCCCGTGTTGTTTTAACCAAAGGAACCGGTGAAATCACGATTAATAATACACCTGTTAGCGACTTTTTTCCTTATTCCACTTTGGTGCAAGACCTAACTCAAGGGCTTGATATTACCGGCACTCGTAAATTATTTAATATTAGTATCAAAGTCAAAGGTGGCGGTTTTTCTGGCCAGGCAGGGGCTTGTCGATTAGGAATAGCTAGAGCTCTGCTAAAGGTTTCTGCTGACTATCGATCACAATTAAAAGCGGCCAAACTATTGACAAGAGATGCTCGTATTAAAGAACGTAAAAAGTACGGTTTAAAAAAAGCCCGCCGTGCACCACAATTCTCCAAACGTTAGCAGCTCTTGGTTGGTAAAGGAATTTACCAACTTTATCGGACTGTAGCTCAGTTGGTTAGAGCGCACCCCTGATAAGGGTGAGGTCGTTGGTTCAAGTCCAATCAGTCCGACCATACTAGGGCCCGTAGCTCAGCTGGGAGAGCATCTGCTTTGCACGCAGGAGGTCGACGGTTCGATCCCGTTCGGGTCCACCATTATGCTATTATGAACACATGGAAGCATGTGTTTTTTATTTATTCAAAATTAGCCATGCGCCCAGGCATGTTGTTTTGTTATAATAAAGAAAAGTGTTAATTAATAAAGGTTTTTATGAAATATACAATTCGTGGCAAAGGGATTGCTATCACTGAGGCAATGCAAGAAAGAATTATTAATGTGTTGTCTAAATTAGAAAAATTTGATCAAGTCATTGACACAGGTAGCAATGCTCAAATTGAAGTTAAATACTACAAGGAAAATCTTGCGCAAATCACTGTTTTTATTGAACATGCTAAAATGAAGCACATTTTATTGAAGTCAGATGTGCGTGATCCTGATTTCTATAAAGCACTGGATAAATCCCAAAAAGAATTGCGCCAACAAATTATTAAATTTAAGGAACGCTTAGTAGATAAAAAGCAAAAATCACCTAAATTTAGTAAAGCAACTATTATGAATCAAGATGATTTTGAAGAGGATAACTAAGAAGCATATTTATGTACTATTCTCATTCTGCTATTGAAAAAAAATGGCAAGAATTTTGAGATAAGCAAAAAACATTTCTCACGAGAGATACAGGGCGGCCTAAAAAATATATTTTAGACATGTTTCCGTATCCCAGTGGGAAGGGTTTGCATGTCGGTCATCCGCGAGGTTATACAGCTTCAGATATCCTGGCACGCATGTATCGTATGCAAGGGTTTGATGTGTTGCATCCGATCGGTTGAGATGCTTTTGGCTTACCAGCTGAGCAATATGCTATGCAAACTGGTCAAGATCCTCAAAAGTTTACTCTAGTTAATATTGACCATTTTCGTAAACAATTAAAAAGCATGGGTTTTAGCTATGACTATAATCGCGAAGTTAATACTTCAATGCCAGCGTATTATCGTACCACCCAGTGAATTTTTGGTTTGCTTTATAAATCTGGATTAGCAGAACTACAGAATATTAATGTTAATTGATGCCCCAAATTAGGGACTGTGTTGGCCAACGAGGAGCTGGTCAAAAAGGGGAACCAATTATTTTCAGAGCGAGGCGACTATCCTGTTTATAAAAAACCCATGAAGCAATGGGTTTTAAAAATTCGGGAGTATGCAGATGAATTATTAGCCGGGTTGGATAGTTTGCAGTGAAATGAATCAATTAAGCAGTTGCAAAAAAATTGAATCGGTAAAGAAAAGGGCTATTATTGCGATGTGCCAGTTTATGGCTTGCCTAATCATAAACCCTTAAATATTCGTTTTTTCGTTTATAGCCTCCATGAGCTAATGGCAGCACAGTATGTAGCCGCATCTATGGAAAGCCCACTCACGCTTGCTTTGCTTCAAAACACTGTTTACGCTAAAATGGTGCAAAAATTTTTAGGTGACTATCAGAATTTAAGTGATGTGGACAGGGTTGATGTGAGAAGCAGGAAAGATGGCTTGCCAACAAATTTATATATCAAAAACCCTCTTTCCGGGGCGAAATGTAATATTTGAATAGTTAATTATTTAAGCTCCGACGCTTATCATCACTATGCCGCAGGTGTTCCTAATGTGCGCAAAATGGATTTTCTGTTTGCTAAACATAAAAATATTTTTGTCCCGCAACAATCTTTTAAGCTTTTGCAGCAAACTTTTTCAGCACAACTAAAAACTAGTGCTCTTAAAATAAGTGACAGCCTAAAAGCTAGTGGGACTATTAAGCCTGGCTTTTCTTTAAAATTACATAACTGAGTATTTTCTCGTCAGAGGTACTGAGGTGAACCAATCCCCATTGTTCATCTGAGTGACGAACAAACCATGCTAGTACCAGAGGAAGAGCTACCTATAACACTGCCTGCTTTTACAGATGTTGCAAATGTTCAAAATGATTCTTATCAACCGCCTTTAGCTAGTGCAATATCATGAGTTAACATTAAAACTAAACATGGATTAGGCAAACGGGATGCCAATACTATGCCACAATGGGCAGGCAGTTGCTGATACTACATTGCTTACCTTTTGAAAACCAATGAAGGTTATTTACAATTAGAAAGCCCCCAAGCCCAAGCGTTGTTAAAGCGCTGGTTACCAGTTGATATATACATCGGGGGGCAAGAGCACGCCGTATTGCATCTTTTATATGCTCGTTTTTGGCATAAGGTGTTATTTAAAAATAAATTGGTCAATTCTTCAGAGCCTTTTATGCGCTTGATCAACCAAGGCATGATTTTAGGACCGGATCACCAAAAGATGAGTAAATCAAAAGGAAATACTATTAGTGTTGATGGTGTCATTACCACCCATGGTGCTGATGCTCTACGGCTATGTGAAATGTTTATGGGTCCCATTGAATCAGAAATGTCCTGGTCAATTGATATCCTAGACGCTTGTCGCCATTGATTAGACCGAGTTTATCGACTTTGGCATTTTGGCAAAATTACCGAAAAACCCAATAAAGAATTAGAAAAACCCTACCATACAATGGTACAAGGTGTTACAGATGAGATGCAACATTTTCGTTTCAATACAGCTATTTCTAAACTTATGGTTTTTATTAACCACTGCTATAAAACTAGTGGGAAAGTGCCCAAAGAATATTTTTTGGGCTTTGTTAAAATACTCAGTTGTTTTGCTCCCCACTTGGGCAACGAGCTAGCGAGTTTAATGGGTAAAACAGAAGATTTAGCTTATGCTAATTGACCTATCTACGACCCAGCAGTTTTAATTGCTAAAAATATTAATATTCCGGTTCAAATTAACGGAAAATTAAAAATCATTTTGACAGTGCCCAAAGGTCTATCTGTAGCAGATTTAAAAAAAGAGGTTTTAAAATACCCTGACGTATTTATGGGTCAACCTTCTAATGTTAAGAAGTGGATAATTATCCCTGATAAGATAGTTAATCTAGTTATCTAATTTAGCATATGATCGCCAAAATATTTAATAGGGTCATATCCTTTTATAGAATAACTAATGTTGTACAAAGCAGTGGCTGCTTCGCCGAAGCCAACAACCAAGTTGGCTGTTTTACCCTTGTAATAGGCAATATCACCAGCAGCAAATACTCCCGGTAAACTAGTTTGTTGTTTTTGGTTCACTAAAATCTTAAAGTCATTGCTAAATTTCAGGGGTCATTTTTCGATACCCATGAGATTAATAGTAAGACCATATTGAATAATAAAAGCGTCAGCTTTGAGTTGTCGGCCCTCGTTTCGATAATTGGTAATGTAGATACTTTTCAGGTTTTTTTGATGACTAATATATTTGGTAGGAGCAATTTTATAATCAACCATTATGTGGATGCGTGGATTATTTTTAACTGCAGCAATAGTTTGTGCTTTAGCTCGAAATTGGTTATTACGGTGCAACAAAATAATTTTTTTAGCTGCATTATCACCTGAGCTTAATTCCAAGGCAGCGTTTAAAGCTGAGTCACCGCCTCCACAAACAACCACTGTTTTATTTTTAAATGTTTTATGGTGCTTAATAAAGTAGTAAACATTACCAAACATTGGTTTAATAGCCCAAGGGCGAGGGACATACGACCCGTTGCCTGTCGTTATTAAAATAGTTTTGGTATTAATCGTTTGATTATTTAATTTAAGAATATAGTAATTATTAGCTTTTTCTAGGTTAATAGCTGTAGTCTTCAAAGATTGTGTAATGGTTTTGGGAATGGAGTTAATTTGCTTGTTAAGCAATTTAATGATGGCCGCGCCACTAGTAGCAGGAATAGCTGGTAAGTCCCTAATTAGTCTTTCGCCCGCTAACTGATAAACCTGTCCACCCACCCGGGCGTGTGCTTCAATACCGTGACCTTTTAGTTCCAAAAGGTTAGCGCAAAAACAGGCATACAACCCAACAGCACCTAAGCCAATAATGCATAAATCATGAATTTTTGATTCTGCCATAACATAATCACACACTCTATTAAAAATTACAGTTAAGATAATTATAAATAAATTTATACATAAGTTATGAGATGCTCATCTAAACTACTAAAAAAATTTACAATTGGGGGATAAAACCCTTAATTTTGCTGTAATTTGAATCATATAGTACAATAAGATAATCAACCAAACAAAATCCCTAATCCCTAAGCATGGAAATTATTGTTAACGAATTACAATTAAAACAATTTGCAACTCAATTAGCTGCCAAAATTTCACATTCCTGTTTTGTGTTATTAAGTGGTCCGCTTGGGGCAGGCAAAACTATTTTTGCCCAAGCCTTGTTGGCGGCATTACGGGTTAAATCTGTTGTTAAATCACCATCGTTTGTTATTATGGAGCAGTATCACGGTATTCTGGCCACAGATGTTGAAATACATGTTAATCACTTTGATTTTTATCGACTACTGAATACACAAACAGATATCCGACCTCAAATCATGAATTTTATGGATTATTTTAATGGCAGTGTTAATGTGGTGGAGTGACCAGCTGTACCATTGCATTTTTATCAAAAATACAGCTCTGATATTCATGAAATTAATATTAGTATTAAAAATAGTACAATGCGCATTCTTACCTATGCGCATCATGGCTAACAAAAATGAAATTATTTATAGACACGACTAGCGATTGGTTATTGCTGATCATTTTAAATAGTAGTAATAGAGTTGTTTATTCTCAAAAACTAAACCACGCTCGGGCGCATACTGATTTAACGATCCCAACTATTCAAACAGCGCTAAAAAAAGTGGATAAAAAACTTGCCGATGTACAAGCGGTGTACTTGCTAGATGGTCCGGGCCTTTACACAGGCATCAGAGTGGCGGTTACTTTTGCCAAAACGCTGGCTTTAATTAATTCTCAGGTGTGCCTTTATAAACTAAACAGTCTTTTATTTCAAGCCGGCAGAGATAATGCTGTGGTGATGCGGGTAGCTGATCGGACTAATTTTTATCTAGCAGTTTACGAAGCCGGTGAGGAGCTAATTCCTCCGCAATTGATTCCGCAAGATATTTGAAAAGAAGTAGTGAGTCTATTTTTAAGTAAAAACTTTGTGGTACGTGATAATTATGACTTTAATTTTTTGCAGCATTTTCAAAGTTTGCAAGATTGCTTTGTGAAAGTGCAAGACCCTGATAGACTTGAACCTTTTTATATTAAAACTGCTTTATAAATAACCGTTAGCTGTCTAGATCGCTGACAAATTTATACAGCGGGTGAATCCGTTTGAATCTTGTCCAAATAGCGACAAAACTCATCGCAAATATGAGGAGCACTGCTAAAATACTAACCCCTATCGCTATGTATGAAACAGCACTTGCTATGTAAACAGTTAAAACTTGTGAAAACAAGCCAGTGATCCGGTTCGAGACGATAAATCCTACAGGCAAACCAACTGCACAGCTGATTAAAATAACCGGAAAGTAAATAATCCACATCCGCCTGAAAATTCATCAACCATTATAACCAAGTGATCGAAATAGATTAATGATGTTAGCGTTATCCTTAAGAATAATGTCATTAGTTGCGCATATTTGTCCCACAACAGCGACAACCGCTAATGATCCCACTATTTCTGTAGCAATAAAGATTAGCAATATGGCTGATAAAGCACTATCCAACCTGCTTTTAAAGTTTTCAACACCAGTAATGGCAATAAGGGGATTAATTCGGTAATTTCCGCCCAAAGCATCACTAATGCTGCTATACCGAGTTTGATTATAAACACCATATTCCTCAAAAAAACCAAAATAGCGATTATAGTAATTTTCAGAGTAGTTAGATGTTAGGAGGTTAAAATTATTGAGATTTTGAATTGTGGGGTATGCGGCTGGGTCAGTGTCAAGTCGCAATTTAGCGTTAATATCATATTTGTTTAGGGCATAGTAAGGAGCATAATTGTTTTTTAGTAAGTTGGCTGTTGTCCCTATAGGGGCAAAAACATTTATAGCGCCTCCTCTAACGTCAGGGGGTTGACCTGATTTATAGCTAACTAAGCCGTTGTCTCTCTCTACATAAATGCTATTGAGTGAAGAGCGTAGAAATCCTTTGGGGGTGTAGTAAGCAAAATAGGGAATCAAATTAAGAGTGTAGTGGTCCGCCAGGTTTGTTGGCTCTGCAGGAGGTAATAAATTGTACAGACTAACTGCTTTTTGAATATCATTATATTGCCGTAACTGTTTAGGGGTTAAAAAGCTTTCTTCCACTTTTAGATCTTTAGTGGTCATCAATTTGTTAACTGCGCTGTTACTGTCACTAGTTTGGTATCTGATTTGGGCATCACTATTATTGGTAAAATCATAATTTCCTAACATTCTACCAAGGCTTATTTTGGGTTTTAGGCCATAATTATTTCTTGTGTCTGAGCTATCTTCTCTCAGAAAGTTTAGAAAATTTTTGGTTGTGGTGACTTGGCGAGCTCCACTTGAGACAAGCAGCATGCGATTATCTGTTGGTTTGCTGTAAACTTGGAAACCAAAGGTAATGTCGCCATCGCGCTCAACCAAATTGTTAATTAAGGCATAATTATTTTTTACATATTGGCTGTAATCAGCATAATTCAAATTATACTTTTTAAATTCTTTTGTGCACTCTTGGCTATAAGCATCGCAGTAAGTGGTTATTTTAGAAACGTCTTTGGCTTTAATTCAAGTGTTAAAAAAGCCATTTTGACGAAGATAGTCTATTGTTGGGAGAGGAATGTCTGGCGTACCTTGGGCATCAAAATTTACTGTAATTTGCTTGTATTTGTCTACTTCTTTTTGAAACACACTAATATCAACTAGGTTGCTTTGGTTTAATGAGTGCATTTCAGGTTGCGCGTAGTTATTAATAACCTCATTTCTTTTAAGGTTAAGGCCATCTCTATTGAAGCCAAACACCGTTTGTGCTTGATTAAAATATTCAAATTGATTGGCAGATCGCCGGTATCCAAATATGCTAAATATGCTTGAGAAAGATATGACAGCATACAAACTGGCGACGCCAATCAGTGTTATAAACATACTCAAGAGAATTTTAAGTTGGTTATGCTGAATAAGTTTTAAGGTTATTTTTTGTTGGAAAGGTAAGCGTCTGGAGATGTGCGCTATAAAAGCAGTTATAGCAATAGCGTTGCGCGAAGCAGGCTTTTTGGCTGGCGAAATAAGAAACAAAGGCTTTGTTTTAAGACGCATGGCAACAATGAAAATAATTATGGGAATGCCGACTGCTGGCAATATTAGTGAAGAACCAAAGGTGGCTATCGCGCTAAAATGCAAATTGTAATCAATATAGTTGGTCTGAATTGTTTCGATGTAATTTAGCAGGTAGGCAAAGGCATATCCAATACCTGCTCCGATAAACAACGATACAAAGAAGGTCATTATAAAGAAACTAGCAAAACTACTTATCATGGTTCATGAGTGTATGCCATTTGCTTTTAAAATACCGAGGGTTTTCGTGTTTTGTCGAATAATACGGTTGGTAACAATCACTATCATAACCACTGTACTAACGATAATGAGGTAGGTAATAGCAAATATTAGGGAGTCTAAAATAAACTGTCGTTGGCTAATATCCCCAGCACTTGCCCCTGTATAATACGGCGATAAAGAACTGTCATCTTGATAATAGACCCTTGCTTGCTGGGTCATTCGATTAGTTCATTGCTTGCTAAACTCACTTGTATAGTTAATATTTAGTTGATTATTAAGGAATGCCCTCCCAGAAATGTTGAGAGTTTGGTTAGCAAACGGTGAATTTTGGACATACTTTAGTAATCTGTTGTAAGTTGACCAAGACACTCAAATACCTGAATTGCGTCTAGTATTATCAAATAACCTAGTTGTTGTTTTGCCAACGATTCGATAGGCTAAAGGAGTACCTCCAGGGCCGGTTTGAGTAAATCAGAGTTGGATATTGTTTTTATCACGGTAAAAGCTCTGATCAATATGGTTACTTACCAGAACTTGATTGTCATTAACTGCATATCTGTCAGTAGTACTATTAGGCTTGTAGCCAATATTGCGATTAGTAATATTAGTCCCTTGATTGGCCTTCAGTTCTTGGGTAGTTGTTTTAGGCGCTAAAGCTTGCACCCACAATTCTTGAAGGTTACTAGGATTAAAGATAGTAAAATAGTATTCAAAATTTTCTGTCCGCATGATGCTACCAAAAGTCATATCGTAGTATATTTCGCGCATGGCAAAAACATACTGGGCCACTTGTTGTTGCTCAAGTCCTGGATCAGGTGAAAAAAGAGGGGTAATAATCTTGTTAAAAACAAAATTGGTGTAGACCTCTTTTTGATCCCCGTACATCGCCAGATCTGGTTTTGTGGCTTCGGACAGATCACTGTAAAATGCAGGCCTGTTAAGAGCCATTGTGAGATTAATTAGCTTTCCTGGGCTAGAAACTAAGTTTACTCTTTTGTCTGAACTTAACTTAAAATTATCTCAGGACCCATTTGTCCTGATATTACCAGCGGGGCGAGATTTTTCGTTTGGCGATGCAAAAGTAAAATTAAAATAATCATAAAATAGAATGCATTTTGTGGGTTTGGAAGAACCAGGAAGTTGTAAGGAAACTAAATTATTTTGGTATTTATTGTTAGGATTGCCCGAAAAAAGGTCTAAGTTAAAATCATTACCACTATTAGCTAGTTGTTGGACAGCCAAAGCATAAGCAGGAACACTAGGATTTAAAATAATTTTTTTAGTGTGGGAAGCATTATATGTTTGAATAATGTTGCTGTTTTTATCAATTCGCCAGAGTTCGAAGGTTGCATTTGTTAAAGGGAGACGATCTGGAGACTGCGTAGCATCACCAGGTTTCCTTTCAAAGGTTGTGTATTGTTGACCATCTGTGTCTCGTTTTTTAAAATTATCAAACAGTGATGGGAATGCCAGGCGGCTAAAAGAATTTATGTTACCCTGACTCCTATTAAAGAACCCATCAGTGTTTTGAAAGGAGCTAAAATTAGGCATAGAAGATAAGCTAGCACGCTCTTTTTGAGTATTAATAAAACGATTAACGTTTTCATTCGACACAGCAACCCCAATAATAAGCGCTGACATAATAGTAAGCAAAACGCCCAAAATGGTGACAATAAGAATATTGCGTTTTCAGAAAACTATAAAATTTTTAAATAACAGCTCAAAGTTTTTTAACACGATGTATTCAGGGGAATTATTTATTTTAGTAGTTTTATTATACTAACTAATATTAAAAAATTCTTTTCAAGATATAGTAGTGCTTTTTACCCTTCTGGATAATCGCGTATTGATTGTGCAAAAAGGGGATTTTATTTGCTAAGAAGGCTGAATCCAAAATCTTGGTTCCATTGATTTTCAGGGCACCTTGGTTAATGAACTCATTAATTACTCGGTTAGATTCACATATCTTGTTTTTGATTAGAAGGTTTTTAAAAGTGCTATGCGGGTCGTGTACCTCAATTGTGGGGTGAAGCTTTACTAATTTCTGTCATTCTTGCGTGTTGAGATCCTGCCACCCTTGAGTGAAAAAAATATTAGCAATTTTACAGGCATCATTATATTGTTCTGCGCTGTGGACTAGTTCTATAACCGCCTTAGCTAAAGCGTGTTGCACAAGTCGTTGATCTTTGCTGGCTTTTGCTTTTTGTTCTAATGCTGCAATTGTTTTTGCAGGTATCATTGAAAACAAAAGTAGCAGTTTAGCACTAATATGATCAGGTTGATTAATTAAGAATTGGTACATTTCATAGGGACTAGTCAAGTCCTGATCAAGTCAAATAGTACCACTAGCAGTCTTGCCAAATTTGGTTTTGTCATCTTTTAAAAGGAGATGAGTTGTTATTCCATAGGCAGGAGCATTAGTAGTGTTTGCTTTATGTTTAATGTACTCTACCCCCGACACAATGTTCCCCCATTGGTCGCTACCACCGAGTTGAACATGGCAATTATAATTGCTGAACAGATAGTAAAAATCATAGCCTTGCATGATATTGTAAGTAAACTCACTAAAGGACATTCCTCGAGCAATGCGTGTTTTAATTGCTTCTTTAGTTAATAAGTAGCTTAAATTAAATTTTTTGCCAACATCACGTAAAAACGGAATAAGCTTCATTTGGGTTCATCAATCACTGTTATAAATAACAGTTGCTTCAGGCACAATTTTTCTCACTTGAGCATTGATGTTAGCACTATTATGTTTAATAGTTTCAACATCCAGCAGTGATCGTTCTTGGTTTTTTCCACTAGGATCGCCAACTTGAGCAGTGGCATCCCCAATAACTATAATAGCTTGATAGCCTAGTGTAATCATTCACTTAAGGGCCATTAATTGTACCAGATTGCCCATGTGGAGAGAGGCAGCTGTTGGGTCAATGCCACAATACACTATTTTATCTTTGTTACTTAGCTTAGTAATGTTCAAGGCTGAGGTGCAATCTTTTAAAAACCCACGTTCTGTTAGGATGTCAATTATATTCAACGTTATTACCATTTAATTTGCTTTAGTTTAGTGATATCTTCCAATTTTACCCCGCTTTTTGCTTCAGGGCGTCCATCTAAAAGTACAGAGTTGCCAGTAAAGTTAATATAGTTACTTTTAAAATATAGTCCTACCCCATAATAATCAACTTTGACATTTTGTTTGTTAAAATCTGCTATTTTCTGCGGGGTAATGTCTGACGAAACAATAATTTTGATGTGATTAAAACCTGCTTTATCTAACTCAGTTCTTAATTTTTGAATCAAGAGAGGGGAGACTCCATTAGCATTAATGTTGGGACTAAGCAATTTTGCATTTTGCAACGATTTATCCACCAGGGCAGGGCTAGTATCTACTCTTACTGCGTACAAGTCTGGGTGTTGTTGCGCTGCTGCTAAACTGGTTTCTACAACATTATTGTTGTAATCCACTAATCCTACTAGCTTATCCCCTGGGAAAAGACTATGGTAATCTGTTAAAACCTTATTGAGGTTCCCTTGGTAAAGTTGAATGAGGCTATGGGGCATGGAACCAAATATTTGGACTTTGTCGTCATTAATCAATTTTGTTTGAGCATGAGCAGTAAAATTTCTAACGCCGCCTTTATAGGCAGCGTAACCTTCAAAGCCTTGATCTCCAAGAAAGCCGTTCCTGTCATTCATATAGATAATTTGTTGGGTGCTGGCTGCCTTTATGAGATGACGTGCATTGGTAGCAATAGTTGATTCAGCTCCCAAAATGCCGTCTATTTCACCTTCTAGAAAGCAATAATCCTCATAGTAACCCGTAATTATCAGCACGGGCTCTTTGCTCTGAACTAAATCGCCATCATGTAGTGCTCAAATATCTAGTTCCTTATAGTTGGGAACCTTCTTTTTGACAACATCTAAAGCATGCTTAAGGCCAGACACTACCACATTATTATGACGCTGATAAAACTGCATAGTAACCTTGTGGCGCTTTGGTTTAAATTTTAAAGCCAATTTTTGAGATTTATAAAAATAAATAGCGTTTAAAAAATTTTTTTGATCCATATTATTACAGCATCTTATTTCATAGCTTTAAGTGTAGATAATTAAGATTATAGACCAAAAACAATCGTTTGTGCTAATATTAGACTATGCTATTGAGATAATCATGATAGAAAATGTAGGATTATGGGATTTTTAATTGTAACTGATTCCTCAGCAGGGTTCAATGCAGAAGAAATTAAAAACATATCAAATTATGCTAGTGTTTTGCCTTTAAGCATTATTGCTGATGGCAACGCATATGAGGATACATCTGATGATTTACCAGCTGATTTGTTTATCAAAGTTATGGAAGAGAAAACAGTCACTACTTCCCAGGTGCCTTTGATTTTGTTCAAGAATGCTTTTGCCGCTAACTTAAAAAAAACTGATGAAATCTTATGTTTAACTTTGAGTTCGAAGCTTTCGGGCTGCTATGAACAAGCCAAATTGGCAGCAAAACAACTTGGAGCAGAAGACAAAATTACTGTTTATGATACTCAAGCTATTGGCGGCGTTCTAAAAAAAATGGTTACTACTGCGATCCAAGCCGCTAAAAATGGTAAAAGTGTCGCAGACATTATTACTAATTTAGATCACATTAAAAGCAATTACAAATGCTTATTTGTGGTTGGTGATATTAGCCAATTGGAGCGCAGTGGTCGAATAACTCGAACAGTTGCAGCTTTTGCTAAAGTGCTAAATATTGTTCCAGTATTGGAATTTAAAGATGGTGCAATTACTAAATGCTTCAAAACACGAACTGTTAAAAAAGCTGTTAAAAATGTTTTAGAAGATTTTAAAAATGACAACAGGCAGATGACCGATTTTTATGGTTACACTTTAAAAATTCAGCCTGATTTAGCAACTAAAATTAAAGCCATAGTTCAAAAAGCTAATGTTCTTGAGGTTAAGTGAGAAAAAGTGCCTAGATTAATAGCGGCCCACACCGGCACTGCTACTTACGGCTTTATTGCTTTTTTTGATTAATACGATATGGTAAAAAGGAAATAAGATGAAAATAGCTCTACTAACAGATTCAGCTGCATTATTTACTAAAGCAGAAATGGCCCAATACAACATTAATGTTTTACCTTTGCATATTATTATTGATGGTGAAAATGTTATTGATGATTCGCCTGCCAATTTTGTCAAGTACAATATTATGCAAAAAATTATTGACGAAGCAAACATCTCTACGAGTCAGAATAACGTTGCTGAAATGCATGCTATGTTTGATAAATGTTTGAAAACTGCTGATAAAATAATGTGTTTTTGTGTGCCTGCATTTTTAAGCAGTCAGGCTAAAACAATGCAACAGGCTATTGAAACCTATGATCAATCCGACAAAATTTTGTTAATGGATAATTATTTTACAGCTCACACCTTAAAGCTATTTTTAATTAAAGTTTCCAAGATGCTGCAAGCAGGAGCTACAGTTGAAGATATTATCGCATTTTTCAAGCAAGCCAAAAAAGAAGAATTAACTATACTCATACCAGGAAGCATTGCAAAATTAGCACATTCTGGTCGGTTAAAAAACATCATAACCGTTTTACTAGGGATAGCACGTATGAATGCAGTGATTCGCGTTAAGGCTAAACCTATTCCTATTGGCATTGGGCGTACCATGAAAACGATCGCCAAATATGTATCTTCAGATTTAAAAAGGTTTTTTAGAAAAGATAACCGTCAGCTTGAGGATTATCAAATACTGTTGTGCTCTAATAAAGCACTAGGTACGTCTAACTATAAGTACTTCGAGGATGAACTTTCCAAGCACGGCTATAAATTTCAGGATAAATCAGCCCAAGCTATCCACTGTGTCCACATTGGAGCAGAGGTGGTTGTTGTGGTGCTATTGCCTAAAACTTGGCTGAAATAAAGACCGCGCAGTAAGCATCTGATTGGTTTTGGAAAAAAGATTATTAAATTGGCAGGGGTAGCAAGACTCGAACTCGCGACACTTAGCTTTGGAGGCTAATGTTCTACCAACTGAACTATACCCCTAGGAAGAAAGTTATATGTTAGGCATATAACTTTTTGATTAAATTGGCAGGGGTAGCAAGACTCGAACTCGCGACACTTGGTTTTGAAGACCAATGTTCTACCGACTGAACTATACCCCTGTGTTTTGCATTTTAGGCAATGGTGTGGCTGTTAGCTATCCTGTTGATTTTGACATTCATTGCATAGGCTATGTAATTCTACCTTATAGTGAACGGGAGAGGACCAATTAATTTTTTTTAATTCCTGAGATCAGACATCTTTTTCTTCAGGAGTGATTAAATCAGGATTTTTGGTGATATCTAACTCCGCAATTTTAGAGCACTCTTCACACAAAGCAAACACACAAGCATCGTGAGCTAATTCGTAAAGAACCTTCCGGCGGTTAAAAGTGAGGGTAAATACAATATGCTCATTAACCAGTGCTTCCAGGTTGTTGTAAATAGACATAATGTTAATATTTTTGGTACCCAGTTTTATTTTTAGCGCTTTTGTAAGATGCTTGATAGTGAGAGGACTTTCAACTATTAAAACCTCAATAATAGCTTCACGGAGTTTGGTAATTCGGTAACCTTTTTGTTTGAGTTTAGCGATAATTTTTGATTTACTCGTCATTATCCTTTTTGTCTATTTGTGCCTTTCACAATGTAATAATGTCACCTACATTTTTTATGGCTAGTAGCTCATCATCTGGGAATAGGATGCCATACTTTTCTTCGACTTCAATAATAAGGTTCATAAGACTAAGCGAATCAATCCCTAATTTTTGTAGGTCAGTTTTTAGGGTAATAGGCTGGTTAATATTATGTTCCTTTAGTAATTCTTGGAATTGTTGAAGATAATTTTTCATAAGCATATTATAGACTTTTTCTTTTGCTTGTTGGTTTAATAAGACTTAGCAAAATAAACATAAGCTTGTGCCTTAGCATTACACCTGAAGCATTTGCTTTCAGCAGGAAGGGTTTTTTGCTGCAAGGGTATGCAACGCGAACTACTCATGGTTAGTTCTTGAATCTCCATTTCACATTCTGCTCGACAACAAAAAGGTACCAGTGCTAAAATATTTTTTTTAGCCATTGCTTGAGCATAATCACTAAAATGATTGTAATTGTGCTTGATTTTATTGATGTTTTGTAAGGCTTTTTGCGATAGATTTTCACTGTAGCTTAAAATTAATTTTTGCATTTGAGCAGTAAGATCACTAAATTTAATTTCGATTTTTTCATTTGTGTCTCGTCGTGCAATGGTAACTGTGTGATTTTCTAAATTTTTAAACCCAATTTCGATGCGAAAAGGAATACCTTGCACTTCAGCTTGTTTAATTTGAAAACCAAATGATTTATGTGATGGCTTGCTTTGCACCCGATAAAATGGCTCTAAAGTGTGCATGATTTGATTAGCATAGTTTTGTAATTCTTGTTTTTGAGAATTTAAAACAATAATTTGAATTTGCGTGGGAGCAACTTGAAAAGGCATCACGAGACCTCTATCATCACCATGACTCATGATGATGGCCCCTATAATTCTGGTTGATATACCCCAAGATGTTGTTGATACGTAATGGGTTGTTTGGTTTTTGTTTTCAAATTTAACATTAAAAATTTTGGCAAATTTTTGGCCGAAATAATGGGTGGTTCCACATTGCAGCGCTTGACCATCGGGCATCATGCTTTCAATTGAATAAGAGTGCAAAGCACCAGCGAAGCGTTCATTTTCAGTTTTTTCACCCTTAATAATGGGTAGGTTAAGATAGTCTTCAAAGAACTCTGCATAAAGATCGAGTATTTTCAAACTGAAAGCTTTTGCTTCTGCTTCGGTTTCGTGGGCTGTGTGTCCTTCCTGCCATAAAAATTCACTGGTTCTTAAAAATGGCCTTGTATTTTTTTCCCACCGGATAACATTGCACCATTGGTTATATTGCAATGGTAAGTCGCGATAGGACTTAATCTCTTTTTGGAATTGGCGCATCATGAGAACTTCACTTGTTGGTCGAATGTACAATTCTTCTTCTAGCTTAGTTTCGCCTATTTTTGTTATGGTGGCTAATTCAGGCTTAAAACCAGTTATGTGACTTAGCTCTTTTTGGAATAAGGATTTAGGAATCATTATTGGAAAATAAACTTCCTCAACTCCCAAACTGTGAAATTTTGCTTGAAAATAGCTTTGAATATTCTTTCATACCGCTAAGGCATAAGGTTTAAAAATAATAGTGCCTTTGACAAAACCATATTCAAATAAATTAGCATGGTAACACACATCGGTGTACCATTGGGGGAAGTTGATGCTCTGCTTAGTAATTCAAGAAGCAGGCTTGTTTGATTTTGTCATAGTTTAAACTCCTAGTATGCCATCTTAGGTTTCGTCTTCAATTGATCCTTCTTCGCCAAAATAAAGTTTGATGGTTAGACGATTATTTTGAATATATTTTTTAGCTTGATTAATGCGAGTAAAGTTTTTGAGCAGAATTCAGTTGATTGCATTGACTGGCACAGGTTCATCAATAGTAATAAGCTTGGTCAGAGGGTTTCACTGTCAATTATTGACTGTACCATTGAACAGTTCGTTAATATTAATCGAAATAATAGCAATTTTACTAGGATTAATGTCATTCTTACTAATTCATTCTCATAGGTAAGCCCGGTTGCTGGTCGATAATTCTAAATCAAGAGTCTTTTTGTGTTCTAAAAAAGAAGTTGGATATCTTTTGTTGCCTTTTGAGTCAAGTCACGCCCCCCATGGGGAAATACCGTACTCGAGAATGTGCATAATATTATCATTAAATGTGTAAAACAAAAACTCTGTGATGTGCTGATTTTTAAGAAAATTAAGGATTTTTTTAGTACTGCGTCGTCTTCAACTGTGCACCGTTTGAATCTTGTAACGTTTGTTGTTTTTGTATAGAAGGTAATCTAGTTCTTCTGTGGTTTCATCAGCGATTTCATTTTTATTTTCCAGCTCAGCATTTTTGCGTGCTCACCACTCAGCTAAATTGTCTCATCTACCCATGTTGTAATTGAACTTCAATATTTTTGACTAAATTTGATAACTATCTTTTCAATTATATAAAATAATCAAATAAATGTTATGCCATCGGAGCAAATATTTTAAACAAGCGTAATAAACTGATATAAAAAATGTTTTTTTCACTAAGAACTGATTTACTCCACGCTGTAGCATGAGTTCAATTTCAATTCCATCAATCGTTAAAATTAGCGTTTAGTTCACTGTTAGAAATGATTGCCATCGTTTGCTCATCGATATAAAATGAACGGTAATCAAAATTGGTGCTGCCAATGATCACTATATTATCGTCTATCAAAACAGTTTTGCCGTGATTAAAACTACCATTAATCTCATAAATTTTAACCCCAGCTTGAAATAAATCTAAGCAATAAAGCCTGGTTAAATCCAAGATGAAGGCTTTATCGGTAATACCAGGAATTAAGATTTTCACATCAACTCCGCGTTCAGCAGCAGCAATGAGAGATTCCACAATATCGCGCGGCGGGATAAAATAGGGCGTGGAAATAAAAATACGATGATTAGCGTTTTCAATCAAGCTTTTGTATATAGTTTTATGACTGGAATGATTGCCTCTAGGTTCTTGCCTGGAGATAGTAAAAAATTTATTGTTATCGGTTAATTTTTTATGACCGTTTAGCAACTGGTCGAATAAAGCAAAGTCAATAATTTCTTCTTTTTTGCTGGCTATAAATCAATTTTTAGCAAAAATAGCAGCAACAACAATAGCTGATGGACCCGTTACACGGATTTGCAAATCATTGTAAAAGCCCAGCCGACTTGATGCGCTAATTCAATGGTCAGAAATGTTGATCCCTCCTGTGTAAAAAATATTGTAATCAATCACAACATCTTTGCGATGGATCCGATAATGCAAACGACTTTTTAAAAGTGATCGGTTAATTGGAGCGTTTTTAACAATTTTAATGCCAGCTTCTCTGAGGAGATTAATAGTTTTTTGTCTTAAAAAATAGATACTGCCAGCATGGTCATAAATAATATAAATTTTTACGCCCCTTTTTGCTCTCTCGATCAAAGCTGCTTTAATCATGTCTAAAATTTCACCATCTTCTAGAATGTAAAAATTTAGATAAATATATTTTTGAGCGGCAGATATATCTCTGAGTAACTGGCTAAAAAACCCAGAGCCGGAAGTGAAAATATGGGTATTAGATTGATCGTGCCAAATTGGCATGTGGTCTGTATTGTAATTTCACTGAAAAACTTTTTGGCTTATGGGGTCATTAATTTTTGATTGTGCTAAAAAATTCGTGGTTTGCAGTGCTGTATGCTTGCGAATTGGCTCCATGACACTTTGATAGTAGTTTTCTGCTGCCTGATTGGGCTTGTACCTTCTTCCAAAAAAGAAGTATGATGTGATGCCAATAATGGGCACAAAACCAATAAAGACAATTCAAGAAAGCTTGTAATCAGCTAGTTTATTACTGCATATAAGCACAATTACACAAATAATGGAAATAATTTCCAAAGCAATCAAAATATACAGAAAACGAATATTTAGACCCACCGAAACCCCAATTACAGCTAAGAATGCAATTAGGTATAAAACTAATAGGGTTGTTAAAACTTTAAGCGGTCTTCTCATTGAACTTATTTTACAATAAATAAAAATGATAATAAAAAAAACACCTCTTGGGAGAGGGTTACAAAATTTTAATGGCGGAGCAAGAGAGATTCGAACTCTCGCGCCAGTTGCCCGACCTAAATCCTTAGCAGGGACTCCTCTTAACCACTTGAGTATTGCTCCATTAGTGATTTTTATTATAGCAAAAAATTATTAATTTTAAAAAATCTGTGGATTAAACATAGAACCCACTGCTAGTAAAGCAATCGATACTAGCATTAAGATAACAAATAATGGCCAAATAGCCTTCGCCAATAATGGGTATTCAAGTTTGGAGACCGATAATGCTGTCATTAAAATAAAAGAAGTAGGGGAGATAAGGTTGACTAAGCCATTAGCTCAGGCGGCGGCATCAATCACTCCAGGGACATTCTTAGCCCCCACTACCCCACTCACCACAGGAAAAACGGTGTATATCATACCGGAAGTAGAGGGAATTAACACCGATATAGGCAGAAATAGTAAAAATAAGATGACCATTAAAGCAGCAGTGTTTAGACTTTTAATTTGCGGAGCGACACTTTCGATAATAAGACTATTAATGTGACTGCTTTGTAAGACAACCCCAATCCCTGTCGCTGCTGAAATAATAAGAGCTAAGCTTAAAATATTTTTACTACCCTTTATCAACTGGTTTACGATTTTGTCATAACTAGATTTACTGATCACACCAACCACTATGGCCGCTATGATGAACAAAGGCACTGTACTGCTCAGTTGCCCGTGCCCAATGCCAGGAATATATGCTGTAATATAAGGAATATTTTGGTTTAACCAGGTGCCAGCATTTTGAAAAATGTCAGTGTTAAAAATAGAGTCTCAATTAATAAGGTAACCAACCATCACCATAAAAGTAATAAAAAATATAGCAATGATTCATTTGTGGCGAGTGCTAAAAGCTAGATCGGGATTGGCGTTTTTTAGAAAATATTTTTTATCTTCTTCATAGGTTTGATAGGTGATTGATTTAGTTTGATCCTTTTGCACTCTATAAGCGTAGTACATGACATACAATGTAGCAATCACTACAAAAGTGATATATCCTATAATTCTTCATATTAAACCATCACTATAAGGTAAGTTCCCACTAGGAAAAACCTCTTTGGAAGCTTGAAAGGCAATATTGACAACAAAAGGACTTATTGTTGCCCCCATACAGCCAATACCAGCGCCTACCATCAGAACCAAAAAGCCTGTCATTTTATCAAACCCAGCCAACATAAAAATGGGAATGATGACAACATATAGTGGAATTTTTTCTTCCCCTAATGTTTCTGTGGTCCCAATTAATGAAAAGAACAGCATAAAAATAGGAATCAGTCATAAAGAGCGATTTTTAAATTTGCGTCCACACGCTTGGGAAAAAGCATCTAATGCTTGGGACTCAATCGTAATGTAAATAAAAGCCCCAATGCTCATAACAAAAAAGATTAATCCTGCCTGTTTAATAAAGCCCTTAATACCAGCATAGAATAAATCTAAAATGCCGAGTTCTTGGATTTTCTGATATTGCATCTGACCAGTGTCAGGGTTTTTTACAAGGGTTTTCACCCCTGTAGCGTGTAAAATTCAGGTCGCCAAAATAGCTAGCAAAATTAAAAAAAACATAATTACGAGCGTGTTAGGCAAGCGGAAATTATATTTTTTAAATGAGAGAGCCATTGCGGTAGCTTTAAATTAAGCGGTTATATCATTCGACAATGAGGTTTTCGTTTATTTCTTGGTTTAGCTCAGTTCTTTCAGGATAACGAAGAAATTTGCCAGTCATCGTTTTGGTGTCAAATTCAAGGTATTCTGCTACCCCAACTTGTGCATCTAAGCTTTGCCTTAATAAAGGGTTTTTTTGAACTTTGTCTTTTAGGGTAATAGTGTCATTAATTTGCACTATGTAAGAAGGGATATCGACCTTTTTGTTGTTAACCAAAACATGTCCGTGGTTAACCATTTGACGAGCACCTGCACGAGTAGGACTGAAACCTAAACGATAGCAAATATTGTCTAAGCGGGATTCAAGGCTGATTAAAAAATTAGTTCCTAAAATTCCACTCATTTTTTTAGCTTTAAGGAATGTGTTTCTAAATTGTTTTTCAGTTAAGCCGTATAAAAAGCGTAACTTTTGCTTTTCTCTTGATTGTTGACCATAAGAACTAAGCTTACGACGCCTGCTGTTCCCGTGCTGTCCTGGGCGGTAACTGCGTTTTTTTCCTTTGCTAAATTCTTTATTATTTTCTAGCAGAGAGATACCGTACTGACGAGATTTTTTAAAGATGCTGGCTGTATAACGAGACATGTATAATGGTTGCCTTTTGAGCTGATTGTATTGCTAATGATAATTAAATAAATGCTAAAAAATTATAACTAAAATGTTAAAAAAAAACAATTATTACCGCCCTGGTTGAAAATTATTTACAATAAATCTAAGATGAAATTTTATTCTGTATTTGCCAATAACATTACCAACGACCCTTTGCATATTGCTATGCTAGTTTTGGGCTGCTTTACTACTTTTTTGACCATTGGCTTATTAGGGTACTTGTTTGTGATTAGATTGCAAAAAAAGTACATTAACAAAGCCTTGGAGCAAATTGAGGTCATTTTCAAAACCCCTATTCAAATAGGGCAACGCCGGTTGTTGCAAATTATTAAGAACCAGAATTTATATCATCAGTTTTTAAATCTGCAAGCTCGGTATTTAGGCATTTTGCAACAAGGGTCTAATTTTAATCGTCAGTATATTGAATTATTAGATAAGGTGAACTTTGTCAACTTGGTCCAAATGCAGCATTGGGTGAAAAACTATACTAGCTTAAAAGAAAAATGGCAGAAGTTGTATGCGGATATGATGCTATATCTATTGAATGATCAGTCTATTTTAAGAACAGCTCATGAATACAAAATAGTTTACCAAAAGCTCTTGCAAGGATTGCAAGGCTTGGTAAAAGGGCATATTATTGCCAAAGATGAGCTTAACAATCTGCGAACTAAAGGGCTGGCGTTTTTTGCTAACCTAGAGCAGTTGTTGCACAGCGGTGATTACGATGGGTGTGCAAAATTAATGAAAAACATCCACCACTTTTTGCTTATTCTCATTGAATTAGTTGATGCTGTTCCCTACACATATGCTTTAGCTAGTAAATGAATTCCCGAACAAATTGCGAGTTTTCAACCAAAGAAAATTACGATTTATCCTGCGCTTAGTCAATACAACACCACTCAGGAAGATATCAAAAAGCAATTGTTTAGTTTGCAATATCGCAAAGCCGCAAAGCAAACCAATGACATTTTAAGTTTGATTTACAAAGTACAGTGTGAAGAGTCCCAACAATTAATGCATTTTAAAGAACTGCAAAATGACCTTAATTTGTTTAACGAAAACATGAACGCCATCACCCATATGTGAAATAACATTACCACCCAATTGACTAAATTAGGTACAGAAGCTCTATCTGTTGATGTTGCTATTTTGAATGAGTATAAACAATGCAATAATGATTATGTCAGCATTAAGAAAGCATTATTAGATATTAATGATTATGAGTCCTTGCAACCGATGAGTGATAAAACTGTTTTGGCCAAGCGCAATAGCCTTCTCGAGTTGGTTCAATTTACCCTGGACTGAACTAAACGGTTTGCTGTTTTGTTAAGCAATATTGACAATTTTTTAATCAAAACCCAAAGTCATATTTTTGAGATTCAGAGCTATCAGGCTATGATGCATTTTTGTTTAAATACATTAAAAAGCAGCGAATGAAAACTAAGCTCACAAGGGTTTATTGACAGAGGTAACAGTATTATTGAAAAATTGAGCACCATGCAAAGTAATGTTCAACTGACGGCAAACCAAATTCAAGAATCGACCCGTTTAGAAATCCAAAACGTTTATGAAGAAGTGAAAAAGTTTTTTGCTGATTTAAAAAATTATTTGCAACTAAAAATGCTTTGCACGGAAGTCATTAATTATTTTGTGAAGTGAAATGCGGCGAGTGGCGATAAAATGCCAAATATTCAGCACACAATTGATCTTATGTATGAAAAATATGAGCAACAACTATTTCTGGATGTGCTAATGGAATCACAAAAAATGCTGTTTAGCAAGGGGATAGTTAAATAAACAATGTTGCTGAATGTTAAAACCTGCTTTAGTTTATTAGAGTCAGTCATTAAAATCCCAGATTACATCAAATGAGGCTTGAATAAACAAACGCCATGACTTAGTGTAATTGATAATAATAATTTGTTTGGGCACATTAATTTTTATCAGGCTTGCCTGCAGCACAACATTAAACCAATTTTAGGGATTCAGGGCACTGCTAGTTTTGAAAATGATCGGATTAAAATTGCTTTAATAGCTCGTAATGCATCAGGGTATAAATTAATTATGCAAATAGCCTCCCAACTACAAACCGATGCTAAAGAATCACTATCTTGAGAGGATTGGTGTCAAGCTGCCCGTGATAATTTTGTGGTAATTATGCTGAATGAAGCAAGTGCAAATAAGGTAGCCCAAATCAAACATGATCTGCAAAAATTAGGGTTGGAATGGTTTTGAGGGATTACTTCTGTCGAAGATATTAAGTTGTATGGTAGTAATATTGCTGCTGCCAAAATGGTTTGGTTCCCAGAGGTCTACCAATTTGATGCTAGCAATGACGCAGCTATTAAAGTTCTAAACAACCTGCGCCAGGGCAACCACGATGCTGTTAAAGATTCCAATGCGGTCAATTGTTCGTTAGATCAAAGCCCACAACTACCTGCTGCTATCAAAAATAACCAGGCTTATATTGCGGCTCACTGTAATCTTGAATTACAGCCTTTTAATTTTAAAGACAATTTTATGATTTATAAAACACCAAACCAGTTACCAGCTGCCACTTTTTTACGGCAACTGTGTTTTGATGGTTTGCACAACCGGGTGTCTCAAACTAACTTTGACCAATATAAAAAACGCTTAGAATCTGAGCTGGCTGTTATCGCAGATAAACACTTTGAAGATTACTTTTTAGTTGTTCACGACTATGTTAAAGCGGCCAAAGCGCTTGGTATATTAGTGGGGCCTGGTAGGGGTTCTGCTGCTGGCAGTTTGGTGAGTTACGCACTTGGGATAACTGACATTGACCCCATCGCTTACAACCTTTTATTCGAAAGGTTTTTGAGCTCGGAACGGCAAAGTTTACCTGATATTGATGTGGATATTGAAGATCGCTATCGTGAAAAAATTATTTTTTATCTTGTGGAGAAATATGGTGCTGACCATGTTGCTTATATTAATACTTTTCAAACCATTGGTGCCAAAATGGCCATTCGCGATGTAGGTAGAATTCTAGGCATTGATTTGAGTGAAATTAATGATATTTGTCAGTTAATTAGTGATGATTTAGTTAAGCTTAAATCAGCAGATCAAAATAAACACGCTATCTTAGAATACTACATGGACCACTATCCTGATTTATTTGCCATTGCTAGGGCTTTGATCGGATTACCCAGACAACCAGGAACCCACGCTGCAGGAATTATTATTACTCAAAAACCTTTGGATAATTACACACCCATTATGGCAGGGTTGGAAGGTGTTTTTAAGACACAATGGGATATGTACAGCCTGGATTATCTAGGACTAGTCAAAATGGATATTTTAGGGTTAAGAAATTTGTCTATCCTGCACAATATTTGTGATGAAGTTTCACGTAAACTAAATAAAAAGGTACAGCTGCTTAAAATTCCTTTGAATAATCAGCGCACTTTCAGTTTATTGAGAGCAGGGTACACACAGGGAATTTTTCAGCTGGAATCAGCTGGTATGACCAATGTTTTACAGTTAATGCAGGTGAATTCGCTCGAAGATATTGTGGTAACCTCTTCTATTTATCGACCAGGCCCACAAAGCAATATTCATCAATATATCAAACTGCGAAACCATGAAATTCCCTGACCAAAATGACCTCCAGAATTAAACAGCATTTTACGACCCACGAACGGCATTATTATTTTTCAAGAACAAGTAATGCTAATTGCTGTTGCTTATGCTGGCTTCTCATTAGCAAAAGCTGATGTTTTGAGAAGAGCTATGGCTAAAAAAGACTTAGCTTGAATGGAGTCGGCAAAAGCAGATTTCTTCCAAGGTGCTCAAAAGTTAAACCACAATGTTGAACAAGCACAAAAAATTTGAAGTTTAATTTATAAATTTGCTAGTTATGGTTTTAATCGTTCGCATGCAGTAGCTTACTCAATGATTGGGTATTGAATGGCCTTTTTTAAAGCTAATTATTACCCACAATTTTGCACAGCACTTCTGAACAGCGTGATTGGTGGTGAGTATCGTTCGCACAGTTACTTGCTAGAAGCTCAACGCTTTAATATGCAAATTAATTTACCGTCTGTTAACCATCCGCAACTTGTATATACTAGCCATGGCAACACTTTGTATTTGCCATTGTTAATTATTAAACAAATTGGTCCCGTGTTTGCTAATTACATGTGCGAAGATTATCGCACCAATGGTCCGTACCAAGATATTTTTGATTTTTTTATTCGCACCTATTACAAATATTTAAATAAACAAACATTTTATGCTTTATGCTACAGCGGTGCTTTGGATTGTTTTGGCATCAATCGCACCATGCTGTATGCTAACTATGCGGTGATAGCTAATTACATTGAAGTGATAACTATTACCCAAAAGGGGAAGACCTCATTTCAGCAGTCCTTAGCGCCCCAACCAAATTTACTCCAGCGGGACAGTTTAGCTGCTGAGGAGATGCGGGCAGAAGGCCATTGTTATGGCTTTTACATTAAAAATCATCCCGTTAATTATCTCCGCAAGAAGTACGCCCTTACTAGTAAAACTCAGTTAATTAAGGATGTGAAGCCTAATCAAACGTGTAATTTAATTGGGTGCATTACATCAATCCGTACTCACTCTGATAGCAAAGGCCGCCAAATGTGCTTTTTGGAAGTAGAAGATGAGACTAGCAAAATCAACTTAGTGGTTTTTGCTAGTCAGTATGAAAAATATGCCTCTATAATTAAAAGTAATAGTTTTGTGATGTGCTTGGTGAGAGTGCAGTTATATAAAGATAAACTAAGCTGTATTGTAAATGAAATGGAGACCCTTACCTAGAATGGCAGACCACAATTTTAGTCAAAAAATTTTATTAGTCGATGGACACGGCTTACTATTTAGAGGTTTTTATGCAACTTTTTACAGTAATACCCTGTTAACTAGTCCTGATGGGCAAGTGGTGAACGGTCTGTATAGTTTTGTGCGGATGCTAAATACTTTGGTGCAGCAAGGGCAGTATTACGATATCATCGTTGCTTTTGATAAAGGTCGTAAAACGTGGCGCCACAAACAATTTGCTGACTACAAAGCCCATCGCAAGCCCACTCCAATAGAATTAATTCAGCAAATTCCTCTAGTGAAAGAATTTTTGCACGCCGCCAATATCAAACTCATTGACAACCCTGATTATGAAGCAGATGACCTAATTGCTTCTCTAGCCAAGACTGCTAATCAGCAAGGTTTTGTAGTGGATATTCTAAGCTCTGATAAAGATTTAATGCAGCTAATTAATCCGCATACACGCATGTTGCTACCAGCAAGAGGTGTGAGTAACTTAAATATTATGGATAAAGCAGCTTTTACCTCAAAATATAATTTTGAACCCAAGTACATGGTTGACTATAAAGCCATTGCGGGTGACCCAAGTGATAATATCAAAGGGGTAAAAGGGATTGGGGAGAAGGGTGCTCAAGCTCTCATTGCGGAGTACGAAACAGTCGAGAATATATTAAATAATTTAAGTAGCCTGAAACCACGTTTGCATAATTTAATTAATAATGGTAAATCTGACATGGCCTTGTTTAAACAGTTAACCCAACTTTGTGTTGATGTTGATGTTGAGCAGGTGCTACCTTTTACTGAATTAAGCATGCACGAGAATCAAACAAAAAATTTTTTTCAAAAATATGGTTTTAAAAGCCTGCTCAAAGAAGTACCTCCTGTGGATGTGCCTTCAGCGCAAATCATCTCTAAATGAACACCACAATTTAATGATAATGTTAGCTATATCTACTTAGAACTTGATAATTATAATTATTTTCGGGCTAAGCCGATTGGGGTAATCGTTAGCAACCAAAAGGGTTGCTACATGCTTGACTGGAATTTGGCTATTCAAGATGAAGCTTTTATTCATTTTCTGAGCAGTGCTGACTCTAAAAAAATTGTGTTCAATGCTAAAGCATTAATTAATTTTGCTCGCAGAGATAATGTTGCAATTGCGGGCATAAGTGATGATGTGATGGTTATGGGTTATTTGGTGGATTCTAGTTTAGGTGACGATATAACCGAGCACATCAATTATTTTTGCCAGACACAATTGATGTCACACAAGGATTTTTATGGCAATAAAAGATGGGCTAAGCAACTTATCTCCCAAGATGAACTGTTGCAATATTTAAGTAGTAAAGTTTACTATCTGGCGCAATTATTTGCAAAATTGTCTACCTTAATGCAGGCTCAACAAGTCAAGGAGCTGTACGATACTGCTGAGTTGCCGTGCAGTTTTGTTTTAGCTGATATGGAGTGATCAGGCATTCAGATTAATACCCAGCTGCTACAAACTTTATTGCATAAAACTGGCAGTCAGTTGCAGGCTGTAGAATCTGCTATTAATCAAGTTTTACCACAGTCTATTAATATTAATTCCACACAACAATTGCAATCTGCTTTATACAATGATCTGCAGATTCCGCCTTTGGATAATAAAAGATCAACAGACAAGTGAACTTTGTCAAATTTGCTTGATGCCCACCCTGTGATTAGTTTAATTTTGCAGCAGCGGGAACTAAAAACCCTTTATACAAGATATTTAAAGGGATTGCAAAAAAATTTATTTCAAAACAATTTGGTGCACACAATATTTAAAAATGCAGCTACTGCAACCGGTAGACTATCTAGTGTTGATCCCAATATGCAAAATTTGGCTGTCAAAAGTGACAACCTTAATTTCATTGGCAAATTATTTGTACCTTGTTTGCCTGATAACGTTTTTGTGAGTTTTGATTATTCGCAAATTGAGCTACGAATTTTAGCTCACTTAAGTGGAGAGCCCAAATTAATTGGAGCCTTTCACAATGGCACTGATGTGCATGTCTTAACCGCTGCTGAGCTGTTTAACCATGGTAGTGATTTAACTAAAGTGACAAACCATGAACGTCAAATCGCAAAAACAGTAAACTTTTTTTTGCTGTACGGAGAAAAACCTTTTCGTTTGCAGCAAATCGCTAATGTAACTTATGACACAGCTAAAAAATTAATCAATAACTATAAGCAGACTTATCCTGAGGTAGCAAAACTTAAGACAAAGTTAGTTGCACAGGCTGAAAAGCATGGTTATGCAACAACCGCGTATAAGCGGCGTCGTAATTTAGGGAATTTACACAGTAATTCTCGATTAGTTCGTAATCAAGCCGCTAAAATGGCTGTGAATATGCCTATTCAAGGCTTAGCGGCTGATATCATTAAAATTGCTATGGTAAGAATTGACCAAGAGCTGAAGGCTCATAGTTTAAAATCGCACCTTGTTTTACAAATTCACGACGAATTGGTGTTGGAAGTATTTCCATCAGAGCTAGAACGTGTTCAAACACTAGTCGAAAAATGTATGACGCAGTCGACCCATTTAAAAGTGCCATTACCTGTCAACATTAGCTCTGGAAAAAATTTATGGGAGGTGAAAAACTAATGCCTGAATTACCAGAAGTCGAAACAGTTAAGCGAATGTTGGCCAAACAAGTAATCAATAAGCAAATTATTGGTAGCAGAATTATGTTTAATAAGATTATTAAAGAACCTGCTATTGACCAGTTTCAGTTATTGATCAAAGGCCAAACGATTAGAGCGATGAAACGCAGAGCCAAATACCTTATATTTGTTTTGGATGATTATGTTTTAATTAGCCATTTACGCATGGAAGGCAAGTACTTCCTTCAGCCGAAGCATTCAGATATTGACTGAAAGCACATCCTATTAGCTTTGGAATTTGCAGATGGCACGGAGCTACTGTATCACGACACAAGAAGGTTTGGTACTTTTAACTTGCAGCCAATTAATAATTATATGCACCAGAAGCCATTAAACCAACTTGGCTTAGAACCATTTGATGCTTCGCTAACAGCGGAATACCTCCAAACAGCTTGGCAAAAACGTTCTGTAGCTGTTAAAACAGCTTTATTAGAGCAAAAAATTATGGTTGGGATTGGGAATATCTATGCTAATGAAATTTTATTTTTGTGCGGGTTACACCCTTGCGTACCGGTCAGTCACTTGGATAAAACCTACCTAACCAAAATTATTCTTAACACTCAAAAAGTGTTAAAAGCAGCTATAGCATCAGGGGGGACAACGATTTTTTCTTTTGAATCAGCCCCGGGCATTGATGGTAAGTTCACTCAATACTTAAAGGTCCATGGTAGAAAAGGGCTGCATTGTTTTGTGTGTCACAGCGTAATAGAGAAAATCAAGGTAGGACAACGAGGTACCTACTATTGCCCTGTTTGTCAAATTTGACCGTAGTTAATTTACTTGAAGCGTTTTTGGATCGGTTGTAGTAGAATTTTTTGTTCCATACCCAAACATAGTTTTAAATCAAGCTCAATTTCGTATCCTAATTCAATGGCGTGCTGCAAAGTGTAGGATACACAAACATCAGTCGCTATACCTATAATGACTACCTTTTGAATATGATGTTGTTGCAAATATTCGTGAAGACCATTACTTTCATTATTGTCATTAATGAAGGCACTGTAGCTATCATATTCAAGTTGCATTCCTTTGTAGATAATTTTGTCAAAAACTTTTTCGTTAAAAGGCATTTCTGCCCCTCACGTGTCAATAATAGCGTGGGGCGGCCAAATTTTAAAAGAGCTGTGGTTAGCAGGGTGCCAATCTTTGGAAGCGATTACTAATTTGTTTGCTTTTTTAAACTCATCAATTTTTTTTATAATACCTGCTTGTAGATTTTCAGAGTATTTAACATATAAACTGCCTTTTGGGTGGCAAAAATCATTCTGATAATCAACTAGAATAAGTGCTTCTTTGGTCGTCATGTTGTCTCGCGATACCTATATTTGCTGTAATATCAAAATCATTATAATTAGTTTTCCACACTTTACAACATTTCTAATGTGTGAAAAAAAGACTTTATTTATAAGTGTTTCATAGCGTGTTTCATAGTTTTTATTTTTTATTTCACTCTTGCTGCAGGTTTAGTGATACATAGATACAATAAATTACAAATATGTTGTTTCAGAAATGAAACTGGTTAGTGCTACTAACTATTGTATTATTTGTTTATTTGTTTTTACGTATTATTATTTAGATTATTTAGTGCAGGTTTTTATGGTTATCAATAAGTATGTTATTTCCGCCCAAATTAGCTATAACTTTAATTTTTGTTCTACGGAACTGACCTTACTTTACCAGCCTATTACGGGTGCTAAAGCCTTAGGACTTTACCTTTTACTATGCCAAGAATATAGTCTAGCGCAACCTGCTTCTGCTGCGTCAAAGGGTAATTTACTGGAATATTTGCTGCAAGTTACCCAAATGAATCGTTCTCAGTTTGAATTAGCCATGCAACATCTAGAGGCTGTTGGTTTGGTTAGAACTTTTTTAAGAAAAAAAAGCTTAACTTATAACTTTAAATTACGCGCCCCTTTAACTGCAGATGAGTTTTTTAGTCATGCTGATTTTGTAAAGTTACTGAAAAGTAAGCTTTCTAAGTATACATATGATGCGCTATGTCAAAGATTAAATATTAACGAAAAAGATGAATCAGAATTTAATATTTCCTCTTCGTTTGATGAAATGTTTGACCAATCAGATTGTCAAAACCAACAAGGTTGGAAAGCAACTTTTGTGGCTGTCAATAAATATTTACATGCGGCTGGGTTAGACAGTAATTTGTATAGAATGTTCAAGCCTGACATTATTGGCAAGATAAAACTGCTCAAGATTAACCGCGAACAACTGCCTGCGCTTATTGCGCAGAGTTACTTGCAGTTAAACGGTGGCTTGTTGTTTAGTTTTAGGCAGTTTAGTGATATTGTGGACAAGCTGTATTTACGCTCTAATGGCCAGGCTGGTGAAGAAATGAGTTTGCAAAAAATTTTCCGTGATCATACCAGTGTCTTGGAAAATAAAATCCACGAAATGGAATTTATTGGCAATGTCAATTACTTGGAATTGTTGTATAGTTCCCAAGACCTTCCTTTTGATGTAGCAGCCTTTGACATTATCCGCGGATTGTCTGTAAATTATAATTTTAGCAATGGCATTATTAATTGTCTTTTAGAATATGTCTTTTTAGCTAATGAGTATAAGTTGCATAGTCAAACTGTCTTTGCTTTAGCAGAAATGTTAAAAGACAATGCTGTGGGTACTACTCGTGAAGCTATTTTGTTTTTAAGAAAAAATTGTATTCCTATGAACGGGGCTCAGTATCATCCTCATCGTTTGCTGCACCAGTAGGCATTATGATTATTACGACCCGATGATTTTAAGTTAAATGAATAAAAGTGCCCAAAAACAACATGACTAACAATATGAACCTAACAGATATGTTCTGACACCAATTTCTTGCCTACCAACGCATTAGCCACTTAGTAGACAAGTTCAAAATTAGTGAAGCGCAAATGAATAAGCAGTTAAGCTTGCTCATGCGTTTTGTTAATAATTATCGCTTTTGCAAGGAAACAGAACACTGCCACCAAATTAATATTGATCGCACTGCTTATAAATTAGTTTGAAACAAAGACCAACGCTTTCAAATCGTTATGCATCCGTGCGTGCACGGGGTCAAAGCCATTTTAGAAAAAAACACCCAGCAACGCTTTATGTTTTATGATTTTCCCCATAGTTTACTCAAATTAGATATTACGGATAGCAAACAGATCTATGATCTACCTGAACGACTAGCAATCCTCAGAGCAATGGCGCAATTCAAAATTAAAAATAATGTTTTGAATAAAGGGTTTTTCCTGCATGGAGTGCCTGGCACTGGTAAAACTTATTGTTTTATCGCCTTTGCTAACCGCCTGGCCATGAAATACCCTGACCTCAGCATTGGCTTTGCTTCAGCTAGCACTATTATTCAGACGATTAAAATTAGTTTTAAACAAAATACTCCTAAGCCAGCTTTTGATCTAAGGGGTTTACAAAAAGTTGACATTCTCTTTATTGATGATTTTGGCAGTGAACCATGGACATCATGGTTAAGAGATGACTTGTATTTTTCTATTTTTAATTACCGCTATAGTCATTTTAAAACGACTTTTATTAATTCTAATTTTAGTTTAGAAGAAATTGAAAACACCTGTTCTGAAACTTTTGGTAAAAATCAAAAATTAAATGAGGTTAAATCCAAGCGATTGTTTCGACGCATCAAAGCTTTAACCAATTCTTATAAATGAACAACTATTTTGCCCACTAAAAAACTGGCTTAAATTTTTAAGCCAGTTTTTACAGCATAATTAAGGCATTTACTGCAGATGTTTATCTAAGTATTGATTTCTTCATTGTGCTAATCTTAGTTCATTTTGCAATGCTGTTTTAGACATTGGCGCTGTTGTTAGAGTAGGACCAAACCCTACCGCTTTCAGAGCACTACTAAATGAAAAGTTAGTAGAGTACAGACTGACAAAATCCTGATCAGTGATGTTGCTAGGGTCAATGGAAGGTAAAATGCCAGCATCTTTAATGCCTTTTCACAGATTTTGGTCCAAAGGTTTGTTGGCTGCTTGGTATTTATAAAGGCTGCCTTCCGTGAATTTTTTAGCGATGTTACTGTAAGACAGATTTTGTACTTTTAGGCCAGAAGCATAAGCATCTTTTTTTCGACCATTTGTTAACATATCATTGAAATTTCATAGTCCGAAGCTGTGACCAGGGCGCAATGCACCCTTGTTACCATTATAAATTCATTGTTCCATGTCGTATAGAGACGACCAGAAGCTGATGCCAGCCAATTTGTGGGTTATCGCAAAATTAGTAAAGAGCCTTAAATCAGTCAGGGTGGTCACTTGATACTTTTGGTCTTCTACACCAGCCATTAGGGTTGCTTGGATTCTTGTGTAGGGATCTGCTATTTTTGCGCCTTTTAGTTCATCAGCAATAGCATTGACAGAAGACATAGCATAAATTGATGTTTCACCAGGCAATGTGATGCGTTTATTGTATCCCCATAAGCTATAGTCAAAAGCCATAGCATTAACATCATTAATAATGCCATCACGGAAGGCGTTTAATAATTGATTGTTATTCAAACCTTCTATGCCGTTCAAATAAGCAGGGTAGGTGAAATTAATAATTACACTGCTGTAACGTGGATCATTTTTAAGAATTGTCAGAGCTTGCATTCTTAGTTCACGGGCTTTGTCGCCTACTTGGATTGGGTGCTTGTTACCAAAATCATCTGTGCTACCGCTATCGGTTCCTTCAATGTCGAAGTCCATAATTTTTAATTTAAAAGCGTTAATAATTCCAGCATATAAATTAGCTAATTTATTAGCACTATAACCCATTAATTCAGCAGACATCGCTAGTGAATCATGGTTTCAACCTCCAAATGAGAATTCATAGTCTTTGCCAGCATTACGAATTTGGGTTAAAAATTGATAAACAGTGTCGGCTGCAGAAGTTTGTTGTGCAGGGGTAGCATTTCCATATTTATCTGTTCAATTAGCCATCCAAAGTGGTAACACTCCTCCCACAGAAGGAGTAACAATTTTTTGAGAGGTGTTGTTCTGAGCATATTGCTTGAAAGCATTTATTACAGGAGAGCCTTGGGCTTGAGCAAATGCTTTTGCGTCACTGGATGTAATAAAGCCAAGTCTGACTATTTGGTTGCTACTGTCTAAAATATCATTAATCACATGATTGCCAATCCCGGCTTCATTCAAAAACTGTTCCCAATTAAATCCGTCATCAAACCAAGGACTGTATTGAGCCTTTTTGTAATTGATCCCGCTAGGGGCTGCAGGCGGGGCAACTTTTGGATCATTTATATTGAAATTGCTTAGTTGTGCTGTGCCAGTGGGTACAATTGTACCTTTACTGGACAATAACGATACTGCCAAGGTAGTGGAAGCTGATTTTGATTTTACTGTGGCTGTTACCTTAACTGAAACTGCTTGATTGTCAACTAAATCACCACCCGTAAATTTTAGAAAACTTAAGTCAGCTTGTGTTAGACCGTTTACTTTATTGGCTTGATAAAGAGCGCTTTTCATGGCAGTAATGGTTTCTGAATTAGCTATTTCAGGGTTAGTTCCGTTTGGAACTTCTATATTTTTTTGTTTAATCTTATCAATAATTGCTTGGGCTGCAGATGAGGTTGTTGCTGGTGTTAGTGTTGACTGTTTACTTCCTTTTTTTGCTGGTGTTACTGCAAGTCCTTTTAATTTAGATTCTAATGTACCTGCTAATTTAGATCCTGCTGTACCTGAAGAGTCGCCCCCGCAAGCTACAACTGCACTGGCTCCAGACCCTACAATGCTAATGGTGCCAATCAAACTCAATAATTTTTTCACTTGGTTATATCCTCCAAAAAATAATACATAAAAAGATATCACAATAGCCTATTAGTGCTATCTCAATAGTATTTTATTAATTACTGTTTTATTCTAGCACAACTATTTGTTAAAGTTCCCCACTTTTGAAAATTTAATGCAATAAAATACTCAGTTTATGAGTAAGTCCAATGAATGTTAATCTCTGTCAAGAAGTGTTTTTTGGCTACACCAAAGAAAACAGCGAATTATTGTTCATAAAATAAAAATAAAAAATTAGAAATTAGCATTTTCAGCTGTTGTTATAGAGAAATGTTGGTACGCAACATATTGATAGTATAATTATGTTTTAGAACTAATTATTGTAAACAAAGGGCATTTATGAAGAAATTATTAAGTTTGATTGGCACCATTAGCATTGTAGGGTCTGGCGCTAGTGCCGTTATTAGTTGTGGTGATAACTCCAATACCGTTTCTCCCGACCAAAAAACTGCCAATGAACTTGCCGCTAAAGTTAAAAATAAAAATCTAATTTTACCCGCAGTTACAACCAATCTAGACACTTCGAATCAAGGCACTCAACAAGCTTTAAAAACGGTGCTGTATGAAGACAACCAAGGAGCAAAAGGATTAACTCAAAAAGAGGTCAATCAATACTTTTCGTTTAGTAAAACTACCTTGGATGTTGACACAGCTGTAGCTGTGACAGCTACTATCACTGTTAAAGAAGCAAAGGCGACAGTTAGCTTAATGGTAAGTATTCCTAATGGAGCTACTTATATTGCTAAGCAAATTAAAAACCGCAACTTGGTAATCCCCTACCAAAGTGGCATATCACAGTGAAGATTGACTGATTCTGATTTTCTAGCATTTTTAAAAACAAATTTGCTTGAGCAAAATCCTGATTTAAAAGTATATAGTGCCAATGATTTTTCCCTAAAAGATATACAGGTGAAGGATAAACATGATCAAAAAACCATTGCAGTTAATGTGGAAACTGCATTAAAGGTAACGATTGATTCTCAAAATGATAACACATCCACCGTTGTAGATATGTTCGTTTATCCTTATGGAGCAGCCTCTGCAATTGCCAGTAAAATTTCAAATACAGACACTGTAGTTTTATTTAATAGTCAAAAGGTTGATGATTACAATACCAGCAATAGCGCTTTTGATAAAGCTATTTTACAGCAGATTCAGAGTGATAATAAGTTAAATACAGCTGAAATAAACGCCTTGTCCATTTCTAAAAATTCTCAAAACATTAGCATACCTCCTGGTTCATCAAAGCAAGTAACGATCACCATCAGCGTTCCTACAGCAGCGGGATCACAAAATACCGCAGAAAAAAATGTCACAGTTACATCTCAATACCCAGATATTGCTGATCGAGTGATTGGTGTTATTAATAGCACCATTGGACCTAACGGCTCAGTTGTGCTTCCCACTGGCATAGCCAATCCAGATTTAACCAACCAAGATGTGAAAAATGCAATGTTTAACGCTATTAAATATGCAACTCGTGATACTTTACCGCAAGGTCTTGTAGAAAGTAGTATGTCATATGTTCTGGTATCTGGAGGTACCTTATTAAAAACCAATCAGTCTAATGCTGTGCAGGTGACTTACACTTCTAGCTTTCCTGGTGATTTAGGGACTGCGACTACAACCCTAAATGTTTATCCACCTTCAGATAGAGCGCATCAGGTGATTGCTATGTTTAAATATTTATCCAATGTTTTCTGAAATAATGATTTGGGTGGATATTTTGGAGGCTTATTGGCTAACTGAAATAGCGATAGAAGTGCCACTAGAGATGATAATATCCTGACCATGACAGCGAATGCAGCTTTCTTTATGAACTCTCTAGTGGATAGTAGTATGCAAATTAATAGTAATGAGCTAAAGCAGTTAAAGATATCTGCAGCTGCTGGATCTAGCAGTACACTAGCTGTGGCTCAAAACATTGCAGAAGATACCAATGCTATTAATGTTGTGGTCAAATACGGAGATACTAGCAATGCGCCAGAAGTAACAATAAAAGCACTAATGTTGTCGCCTGCCGCATCGTTTTATATATCATATGCTAATGCTGTTTATGTATTAGAACAAACAAGCACCCCCAAAACCAATGTTTGAAATCTAGCTGCTGGAACTAATCCATTAATTACATCGAATGGTTTTGCACAAGTCTTTAATGATAAAGTTGTGATTACTGCTATTAACGGCGGATATCCATTTTATTATTTTGCTTACTATGCTAGAGTTAACTTTGCTTTTAGCAGTGATGACCTTCCTAACAATACTCTAACGCCAGGTCAAACTGCCCAAATTTCTATAAATGCAACCAATAGAGATGGCTCTGATATTGGTATTAGCTCTATTGCTATAAATCAATTTAAATACGCTAACGTGAATATTTTAACTGTCTAATATTTGCGGTTACATTGTAATGCTAATTTGCTACTAAGACATTCTTTTTTGTTTATAAATATTACGATTAAAAAGTAATTTTTATGCGCCACAATGGAAATTTTAACTAACATTAACTAATTAACATCAAAACATAACTTTTTTGGTTAATAATCCAAGAATTAAATCTAATCTAGCATTGCTGGAACATTTTTATTAATCGCAGAATAATGTTAATATAGAGTATATCTTATAAATATTTCAGTTGGATCCAAAGGAAGTTTTATGAAAAAATTATTAAGTCTTATTGGGGTTGTTAGCATTGTTGGTTCTGGCGCTAGTGCTGTTATTGGCTGCGAAGATAACTCCAATACTGTTTCTCCTGACCAAAAAACTGCTAATGCCCTTGCCGCTAAAGTTAAAAATAAAAATTTAATTTTACCCGCAGTTACAACCAATTTAGACACTTCGAACAAGAACACTCAACAAGCTTTAAAAAACGTGCTGTATGAAGATAATAAAGGAGCCAAAGGATTAACGCAACAAGAGGTTAATCAATATTTTTCATTTAGCAAAACCACTTTGGATGTTACCAAAGCTGTAGCTGTGACCACAACTATCACTGTTAAGCAAGCAACAGCAACAGTAAATCTAATGGTTGGTATTCCTAATGGAGCTAATTCTATTGTTGACCAAATAGATAACTATAATTTAGTCATCCCCTATGAAAGTGGGACAACGCAGTGAAATATAGATAGTAAGGAATTTTTAACATTACTAAGAGCAAATTTACTAGAACAAAATCCTGGTTTAAAAAAGTATAGCTCTAGTGATTTTACGTTAGAAAACATCCAAGTGAAAGGTAAGACTGCCCAAAACACTATTCTAAGTGGCGAAGAAACGGACCTACAAGTAACTGTCGTGTCTAATAATGACAACACCAAATCAGTGCCTGTAGATATGTTTGTCTATCCTTATAAGGCAGCCTCTGCAATCGCCGATAAAATCAAAGATACAGATGTTACAGTTTCACTAAGCAGCCAAACAGCAGCAGATTATAATACCGATAATCCTGATTTTCGAAAAGCGATTTTGGACCAACTTGAAAGCAACAATAATTTGGCAATAACAGCTGAAAAAGCCACTTTGTCAGTTCCGGAAGGTCAAAGTATTCCGCCTGCCAATCGTCCCAAAGCCATTCAAATGACTATTAGTGTGCCTACCACAAGTGGAACAATGGATACAGTTGAAAAGGATATATCTGTCACATCTCAATACCCCGATGTTGCAACCCAAGCTATTGCTACTATTGATTATGCAATTGGGAGAACTGGTACGATTGTGCTTCCCACTGGTATACCCAATTTAGATTTAACCAATCAAGATGTTAAAACTGCGATTTTTAACGCCATTAAGACTGCAACCGCTAATGCTATCCCTCTTCCTTCTGGTGCCGTGTCTAATGACATGTCATATGAACTTGTGGGAGGTGGTACTACATTAATGGGTGACAAAAGTAATGCTGTTACAGTAACCTATACTTCTGATGATGCTGGTGATGTACAAACCGCTACTACAACTCTGAATGTTTATCCACCTTTAGACAGAGCACACCAAGTGATAGCTATGTTTAAATATTTAAGTAATGCTGCTTGGCGTAATGATTTAGACGGATATTTTGGGGGCTTGTTAGCTAACTGGAATAGTAATGAAGATTTAACTAATGCTCAAGTGGTTGAATCACTGCTGTTTAATGCAGCTGGCTTTATTAATCCATTTGTTAGCAGTAGCATGGCGCTTGATGCAAACGCAATAAGTCAGCTAAGAATTTCTGCAGCGTCTGGATCAGGTACCACCTTGGCTATTACGCAGAATGTTGCTAATGACACAGGTGCTATTAACATTGTAGTTAAATATGGAGACACTAGCAATGCACCAGAAACAACCATAAAGGCATTAATGATGTCTCCTGCTGCAACATTTTATGTGTCCTATGCTGCTGTGGCGTATTTTGCTTACAATAAACAAGATAGCGAGACTTGGACTATTGCTGCTGGTACCGATACCAATATTGCCTCTGCTGATTTCAAAGATGAATTCATGAACACCGTTTTAGAGACTGCTGGTGCTAGTGGATACCCATTTTACTATGGCACTTATAAAAATTTAATTAACTTTTCTTTTGCTAGTGATGAGGGGCTTCCTAACAACCAATTAACGCCAGGCCAAGCTAGCGAAATTTATCTCATTGTAACAAATGACAATAGTACACCGATTGGCTTTAACCAATTTTCTATAGATCAATTTAAATACGCGAACGTGGAAATTGCAACTGTCTAAAATCTGTTATTAACAAAAATAATGCAATAAAAAAATTTATGAGCAATTATTTCATTTTATAGGATTTTGAAGTTAAACATTCATTAACCTGTTTTGCTTGGTTAAACAATTGCACGTACTTGATGGTTTGTTTGTATATCTGCATTAATAATGGTAAATTCAATGGACAAAATGTTCTAGAGAAACTATTTTTGGCAAAAACAAACGCAATAGTTAAACTAGAATGCATAATGCTTGCTATATATTTATAAAAAAATATTGCGCATTTTCAAAAAATAGCTATTAATACAGGATAATGATAATATAGTGTATATCGCAGAAATATTTCAGTTAGATTCAAAGGAAGTTTTATGAAAAAATTATTAAGTCTTATTGGGGTTGTTAGCATTGTAGGGTCTGGCGCCAGTGCAGTTGTGGCTTGCGGGGATGACTCTGCAGATGCAGCATCTAAGTTAACAGGACCTGCATTAACACCAGCAAAAATCTTACCTGACCAAAAAACTGCTAATGAAATTGCCGCTAAAGTTAAAAATAAAAATTTAATTTTACCCGCAGTTACAACCAATTTAGATACTTCAAATAAAAACACTCAACAAGCTTTAAAAAACGTACTTTATGAAGATAATAAAGGAGCCAAAGGGCTAACGCAACAAGAGGTTAATCAATACTTTTCGTTTAGTAAAACGACTTTGGATGTTGCCAAAGCTGTAGCTGTAACAGCTACTATCACTGTTAAAGAGGCAAAAGCAACAGTAAATCTAATGGTTAGTATTCCTAATGGAGCTACTGCTCTTGCTAAAGAAATGGTGAATCGTAATTTAGTCATCCCCTATAAAAGTGGGACAGCGCGGTGAAGTATAGATAGTAATGAATTTTTAGCATTACTAAGAGCAAATTTACTGGAACAAAATCCTGGTTTAAAAAAGTATAGCTCTAGTGATTTTACGTTAAAAAATATCCAGGTGAAAGGTAAACCTGCCCAAACCACTATTCTAAGTGGTGAAGAATCAGACCTACAGGTAACTGTGGTGTCTAATAATGACAATACTTCAACCCCTGTAGATATGTTTGTTTATCCTTATGGGACAGCTGCAGCAATTGCTGATAAAATTCAAGATGCAAATGTCACAGTTTCGCTAGATAGCCAAACAGCAGCAGATTATAATACCGATAATCCTGCTTTTCGAAAGGCTATTTTGGACCAACTTGAAAGTAACAATAATTTGACAATAACAGCTGAAAAAGCTACTTTGTCAGTTCCGGAAGGTCAAAGTATTCCGCCTGCTAATCGTCCCAAAACCATTCAAATGACTATTAATGTGCCTACCACAAGTGGGACAATGGATGCAGTTGAAAAAGATATATCTGTCACATCTCAATACCCTGATGTTGCAACCCAAACTATTGCTACTATTAATTATGCAATTGGGACTACTGGTACGATTGTGCTTCCCACTGGTATACCCAATTTAGATTTAACCAACCAAGATGTTAGAACTGCGATTTTTAACGCTATTAAGTCTGCAACCGCCAATGCTATCCCTCTTCCTTCTGGTGCCGTATCTGATGAGATGTCATATGCACTTGTGGGAGGTGGTACTACATTAATGGGTGACACAAGTAATGCTGTTGCAGTAACCTACACTTCTGATGCTGCTGGTGATGTACAAACCGCTACTACAACTCTGAATGTTTATCCACCTTTAGACAGAGCACACCAAGTGATAGCTATGTTTAAATATTTAAGTAATGCTGCTTGGCGTAATGATTTAGACGGATATTTTGGGGGCTTGTTAGCTAATTGAAATAATAATAAAGATTTAGTCAATAATAACGTGATTGCATCACTACTGGCTAACGCAGCTGTCTTTATTAACCCATTTGTTAGTGATAATATGAAGCTGGATGCAGCTGCATTCAATCAGCTAAGCATTTCTGCAGCCCCTGGGTCACGTACCGCTCTGGCTGAAACACAGAATGTTGCCAGTGACACAGATGCTGCTAGCATTGTAGTTAAATATGGCGATGCTAGCAACGCGCCAGAAACAACCATAAAAGCATTAATGATGACTCCTGCTGCAACATTTTATGTATCTTATGCTGCTGTGGTGTCTTATGTTTACACTACCTCTGGTAATGAAACTTGATCATTGCCTGCTAATACCAACCCAGACATTACATCTCCTAATTTCAAAGATCAATTTCTGAAAGTCGTTCAAGAGACTGCTGCCTCTACTGGATATCCATATGACTATGGTGCTTATAAATCTTTCACTGTCCTTTCTTTTGCTAGTGAGGAGGGACTTCCTAATAATACTCTAACGCCAGGTCAAACTAGCGAACTTTATCTGACCGTCACAAATAAAGGTGGTGGCGCTATTGGCTTTAACCAATTTTCTATAGACCAATTTAAGTGGGCAAATGTGAAAATTGAGACTTCTTAAAACCTGTTATTGCCCACAATAATGCAATAAAAGGTTGCAAGCAATCGTTTCATCTTACAAGATTTTGCAGTCAAACATTCAATTAAGCTGCTTTGCTTAGTCAAACAGTTCTATGAATGTGATTGCTTGCTGACACATCCACAACAGTTATAAAAATTAGATACACAGGTTGATTTATTACAAATTATTTTTGATGAAAACAACCGCAATAGTTAAATTAGAATGTATAATGTTTGCTGTATATTTATGAAAGGAAATATTATGCATTCTAAAAAAATAGCTATTAATGGCTTTGGGCGAATTGGACGTCTAACATTTCGTAAAATTTTTGACGAAGGTCATCATCAAATTGTAGCGGTTAATGATTTATTTGATACTAAAACATTGGCTTACCTTTTGGAGTACGATTCAGCACAAGGTTTATTTAGACCAGGCAAAATTAAGTACACAGATAAATCTATCATTGTTGATGGACACGAAATTTTAGTGTTTGCTGAACGTGATCCGCGTGATTTACGTTGAAAAGAATTAGGCATTGATTTAGTGGTAGAATCAACTGGTTTTTTCCGTACAAAAGAAAAAGCGCAAGCGCACATTACAGCAGGAGCAAAACGGGTTGTTATTTCTGCCCCTGCCCAAGGAGAGATGCCTACAATCGTGTATGGTGTTAATCACCAAACGGTTACTGAACAAGATACGATTATTTCTTGTGCCTCTTGCACAACCAACTGTGCTACGCCAGTTGCTTATGCTTTAGATAAAGAATTTGGGATTAAGAACGGGTTATTAACTACAGTCCACGCTGCTACTAATGACCAAAAAATTTTGGATTTACCTCACCTTGATCCTCGTCGAGGGCGTGCTGTTTTCTCTAACATTATTCCTACGCATACGGGAGCAGCTGTTGCTGTTGGTAAGGTCTTGCCACATCTATTAGGGAAGTTGGATGGTAAGGCGCTGCGTATTCCTGCGATTACAGGTTCGATTGTAGACTTAACCCTGACTTTAAAAAAACCAGCTACTGTGGAAAAAATTAACGATGTGCTGAAAAAATATGCGCATGGAGAATTATCAGAAGCTATGTCGTATAACACAGCTCCAATTGTTTCATCAGATGTTAAAGGTTCTTTTTATGGTTCTATTTTTGATGCCACTCTAACTCAAGTTATTGACACCGCAGAAGGGCAGTTGGTTAAAGTATTTGCTTGATATGACAACGAAATGTCTTATGTTTCGCAAATGGTAAGAACAATTAATGCCATCTAAATAAAGTTAACAAACTTTACAAGCCTAATGTCTGAAAAATAGAATATTGCAGAATATTCTATTTTTTAATGAGAATAATTGTTTTAATCAAAACAATTTGGTAAAATGACCAAATATTATATTTTTAAATTATTTTAAGGTTTTTTATGGGACAGACTTCAACAAAAAGTCGTGGCATCGATAAGAAGAAAATCACGTTAAAAGAGTTTATTTGATACGGATTTAACTTCACTGCTTCAGCAGGTTTTATCGGTGGTTATGCTGTTTTGTCTAATCCTGGTTCCGGTTCTAGTGGTTATACTAATAACCCTAATTCGGTCGGGATCAATGCTGTATGGGTTTTAGTGCTTGTGGGGCTGATTGCTGCTGTTTGTGCTTGATCTTTTGCTAAATTATCGCGCATACACAATTCAGATAACAATGGTGCTGCCTATATTTATACAAGGACTACGTGAGGACGTTTTGTAGGGTTCTTTGTAGCGTTTATTCAATATATTTCACTACCATTTTTGATTACACTGCAGATACTTTTCTTGCTGCGCGGGAACTTCCTTGCTGATTACACCGGAGGAGGTTCACCCTTAGTGGTTAATCTTGGTGCTTTTACAAGTCTATATCTAGATGTGATTGGAATTATTATTTATCTAGCTGCTGCCTCTGTGGTATTTATCGGGATTAGGGCTTATAAGTTATCTAATAACTATGCTAGTTTAGTAAAATGAGGAACAACCTTTTTCCTTTTAGTGGCCGCTGTTGTACTGTGTGTTCAACATGGTGCTGCCAATTATAAATATTGAGCGTCAAATGCTTCAAGTTCTAATTCTACAGATGGTGGTAATCGTATATCACTAGCTGGAATTATCCAAGCCTTTAATGCTACCTTTTTCTATTTTGCTGGTTTTGAAACCTTTTCTACTTCCGGGCGTAACATTGAAAACCCAGAACGCAATGTTGGGCTAGGGATCATGATTATTATGCTTATAGTAACCGTGTTTTATATTATTGTTTCGCTAATTTACTTTGGCGCCTTTAATGGTAGCACTGGTTCAGATGGCTTTAAACAGAATATGAATATTGCCACCTGACTGCCCTTTAACGCCAAATGGATCGCCTGGGTAGGCGCCATTTTGATGCTAATTAGTAGCTTAGGGCTTAAAATTCAAGCTGCTGCCCAAAACGCGTTATTTGGGGGAACAACTCTGCAACCGTTAGCTAAAGAGGGTTACATTAGTGATAATTTCCGTAAGCTAAATCGTGATAATATCCCTGTGCGAAGCTGTGCGTTAAACCTGGCTGCGACATCGGTCTGTATTATCCTCTGGTTAATTATTCCTGACATCATTATTGGATCTCTAAAAGCTTCAGGCGCCAGACAAAACACAACAGATCTAATTGGTCAAATTTTCAGTGTGCGACTGTTTACAGCTGCTTCATCTGCTATTACCTTGTTTGTGTATGGTATGGTGTTGCTGACAACGATTAAATTAGCTTCTGATCGCAAGCTACGCATGAAAGCTTGAGAATGGGTTGTGATGCCAATTGGATTAGTGGCTGTGGTCTTCTTCTTTGGTTACCACTACTATAATGTCATCATTACGCTAGGCAAGGGCAACTTGGAATGGCTAGGTAGTGTGATTGAATTGTTCTTTATTGGTTCAGCTATTATTATTGGCTTGGTGATTTATTTCTACTACTACAAACCAAAATACACATTCCGTCTTGAACGTAATCCAGAGTTACAAAAAAGACTAAATAATGAATTTACGATTGGTGATGACTGGCCTTATGTAAGTTTGCGACTAAAGCGTGAATTAGATGCTTACATCCAAAGGAATAACTCTTTGTACGAAAAGCAAACCAATGCTAACTTAGAATATGCTAGTCACATTCAGGCCGAACTAAAAGTTGTGGCTGATAAGTTTGAAGCCATGCTCGCTGAAGAAAGAGCGCATGACGCAGACCATATCGACGAATAACACTAGATAATGCATTTTAAAAACACACATCTGTGTGTTTTTATTTGCCTAAAAATATAGATATAATTACAATATGAAACCACAGAAAGGCACTGTATGATAAAAAATGTAACTGATCTAGATGTTCAAGAAAAAGTTGTGCTGGTCAGAGTTGATTTTAATGTCCCGATGAATAACCAAATTATTACTGATGATTCCAGGGTCAAAGCAGCTCTGCCGACCATTAAATATTTGATTGAGCAAAAAGCTAAAATTGTTCTGTTTTCGCACTTTGGGCGAGTAGCAAAAGAAGAAGACTTAAAATCTAAAACCCTAAATCCTGTCGCTAGTTTGCTTGGTAAGCTAATCGAAGGTCATGCTGTTCATTTTGTGAACGACATTGAGGGACAAGAATTAGAAGAGGCGATTGCTAACTTAAAGCCTAGCGAAGTTTTGCTGGTTGAAAACACCAGGTTTGCAGACATTATGGATTCCAATGGCCAACTCAATTTAAAGGCTAACCGCGAAAGCGGTAATGACCAAGCTTTAGGTTTGTATTGAGCTCATCTCGGTGATGTGTTTATTAATGATGCTTTTGGTACGATTCACCGTGCACATGCTTCTAATTGTGGAATCGCTGCGTCTATGAAAGAAGTAGGCATCGGCTTTTTAGTCCAAAAAGAGCTAACCAATTTAGGGAAAATTGTGCAGCACCCAGAGCAACCGTTTGTAGGGATCATTGGCGGCGCTAAAGTGTCAGATAAAATCGGCATTATTGATAGTCTGCTAAAACATACCGATAAATTAATTATCGCGGGGGGGATGGCATACACCTTTAAAGCCGCCCAAAACAAGCACATTGGTGATTCTCTGGTCGAGCAAGATAAAATTGCCTTAGCGCAAGAATATCTTGCCCAATACAAAGATAAAATTATCCTGCCTTTGGATTTTGGGGAAAGTAAAACGTTTGAAAATAGCGAGCCCCGTTATACTATCACTGATGAAATTGATGCTAAATATATGGGTCTGGATATTGGTCCCCGGTCTGTTAAGTATTTTAAAGAAATCATCGCCCAAGCCAAAACAGTATTTTGAAATGGGCCGGTAGGGGTGTTTGAATTTGCTAACTATGCTAAAGGGACGGTCGAAATTTGCCAAGCCATCGCGGCACTAAAAAATGCCTTCACTGTGATCGGTGGTGGCGACTCGGCGGCGGCGGCTGTGCAACTAGGCTTTGCCTCTGTCTTTAGCCACATCTCAACTGGTGGTGGTGCTGCCCTTGATTTTGTGGCAGGTAAGCCACTACCCGCTTTAAATATTTTGGACAAATAACACTCTAACTGGCTATAAGGTGCTAGGTCTGGTGCTACAGTCTTTGCACGCCTAAAAATGCTTAATTAATTTTTTTATTGTATAATAAAGCAAATTGTCATTTCAGTAATCGGTTATGATTGCTGTTTTGACGTATGAACATTAGATAGTCTTGATCCAAAAGAAGGGACTTATTTTGACCGATATCATTGATAAAAAACACATTACAAAGGTCTTTGCCCTAGGTGGTTTAGAAGAAATTGGTAAAAACACCTATTGCATTGAACATAATGATGAAATCATCATTTTGGATGCCGGAGTGAAATTCCCGCGCAAATCAATGGTGAGTGTTGACGCCATTATTCCTGACTATACGTATTTGCAGCAAAATAACTATAAAATTAAGGCCTTGATTATTACCCATGGCCATGAGGACCACATTGGGGGGATTCCTTATTTATTGCGTCAGGTAAAAATTCCGGTGATTTATGCGCCTGAACTGGCTGCTGCTTTAATCGCTGATCGCCTTAAGGAACACCGCTTAACTCATCTGACAACGATTAAACGCTACAGTTCTGGTTCCCACATTAAAACTGCTAATTTTCACATCAGTTTTTTTGCTGTTAACCACAGTATTCCTGATGCATTCGGGGTTGCTGTTGAGACACCGAACGGTAAGGTGATTTCCACAGGTGATTATAAATTTGATTGAACCCCGCTCGGGCATAAAGCTGATATCGAAAAATTGTCAGTGCTGGGGCAAGAAGGTGTGAAACTCCTGATGGCTGATTCCACTAATTCCGAGTTTTCTGGTTATACGCAAACAGAAATTGAGATTGTTCAAAACCTCAAAATTTTGTTTATGAAATCCCAAGGTCGCATTTTGATATCAACTTTTGCCTCGAATGTGCACCGGATTCAAAAAATCATTGAGCTGGCTTTTCAATTAAATCGTAAAATTCTTGTTTTAGGTCGCAGTTTGGATAAAATCATTTCCATTATTCGGCAAATGGGCCATTTAAAAATCAGAAATGACATTTTTATTAAAGCAGCTGATCTAAAAAAATTGGCTCCTAAGCAAACTTTAATTATTTGTACTGGGTCACAGGGCGAAACTATGGCCGCGTTATCACGGCTAGCCAATAATTCCCATGCTCAGGTTTCTATTATTCCAGGTGATACAGTAATTTTGTCATCATCTGCTATTCCAGGTAATAAAATGGAAGTCGAAAAAGTCGTTAATTTGCTGATTAAGCGTAAAGCGATTGTGCATGAAAATAGTAGTGCTTTTAAGATTCACACTTCGGGTCACGCCGCCCAAGAAGAACAAAAGCTGCTGTTGACGATTGCTAAACCAACTTTTTTCATGCCGATGCACGGTGATTATCGTATGTTACAGGCCCATGCTAATACTGCTATGAAAGTAGATGTCCCGCGCAAAAACATCTTTGTTTGCTCTAATGGTGACCAAATTAACATTTATCAGAATAATGCCTGAATCGGCAAAAGAATTCCCGCTGACGCTGTGTATGTGGATGGTAATGATATGTCTGGCAAGGCAACAGCTGTGATTTCGGATCGCGAAATTATGGCACAAAACGGTGTTTTGGCTGTCGTGATTGCGATTAATTTTCAACAGCGACAACTGTTGGCATCACCTAAAATCATTTGTCGCGGCAGCTTTTATGTCAAAAAATCTGGTCAAATTATTAAGAACATGATTCAAATTGTTAATCAATCTGTGCAAGAAGTGCTTGATGGTGAGCGACCAACATTTAAGGAAATTAAAAACTCAGTGAAAGATACTCTTTCTCCTTATATATACCGGGTAAAAAAGCGCAACCCGATTATTATTCCTTTGGTATTAGACAAACTTTAAATTGATGTTCATGCAGGATCAATGTATTCAGGATTAGCTTTGTCAATTCTTTCGTAGTATAAATGACCCTGGAGATGATCAAATTCATGTTGAAATACAATTGCTTCAAAATTACGGAGTGTTTCCACCACGGTCTTACCCTGTAGATAGTCATAAAATTCAACTACTATTTTTTGGTGGCGAGGCACAATCCCGGGGTAGTCATCATTATGCTCAACACTTAAGCATCCTTCACCCTTTGGTAAAAAGGTAATGGCTTGTGAATATTGAATGATCTTGGGATTAATAACCGCTTTAATCGTGCTAGCAGGTGCATCCTCTGTGTCCAGCTTGTAATGCATATAAAACATTTGCTTAGCATACCCAATTTGGTTCGCTGCTAAGCCCACAGCACTGTGGCGAGCTCGTCCCTGGTTTAATTGAGGGTCGCGACTCCATTTAACATATTCAATAATTTCCTGCATGATTTTATTATCATCAGCAGAGAGAGGCAAGAGCACAACTGCACAAAGGTTTTTCAGGACCGGTTGAGTATCAAAAGTGATTTTTGTTTCTAGGTTCGGGGTTTGGTTCTTGGAATTATTGGCCATTACAGTTAAATCAGTTTTTGAAAATTAATTGCTGTATATTATCATATTATATTTTGAAAATATTAAAACTATTTTGGGGATTAACAAGCAAAAGCTAATTAATAACAGCCCCTTTTAAGTTATAATATATATACCTGCTACATCAGCAGTCTTTTACAATATGAGAGTAATTACAGGCAAATATCGCAAGCAAAAAATTATCAGGCCCAGTGAATTAACTACCCGTCCCATGATGGATTATGTTAAGCAATCTTTATTTAACGCCCTGCATAATAGAATCTCTTTGCAGGGTTCTGTTGTTTTAGATTTATTTGCGGGTAGCGGACAGTTAGGCTTAGAGACTCTGTCCCAAGGGGCAAAATTTTGTTGATTTAATGATAAAGATGCTGCAGTACATAAAGTTTTAGAGCACAATTTACGCCATGTGCCAAAACAGAACTATAAACTGAGCCAAAATGATTTTATGGAAGTCTTAAAAAATTGTGCAAATCAAAAACAAGCATTTAACCTTATATTCTTAGACCCTCCGTTTGCTAAGCACAGTTTTTATGATGCTGCCTTAAAATTTGTGGTCCAAAACCAACTGCTAATGCCGAAAGGAATCGTAGCGTTGGAATCAGAGCATTTAATTGATTTTGCAGCTTATAATTTGGAAGTATTGTTTACAAAACATGCTAAACAAAAATATTGGGCATTATTATGGTTGAAAAATGACTAAAAACAATTTTAAAAAAGGCAAATTAGTTATTTTTTCTGGACCATCTGGTGTTGGTAAAGGGACAGTTTTGCAACAAGTGCTACGTGAAAAGAAATTTAATTTGTTTTATTCTGTTTCTATGACCACCCGCAAGCGCCGGATGGGTGAAATAGAAGGTGAACAGTATTACTTTGTAAATGAAACCACCTTCCAACAGGCGATATCAAATAATGAGTTGCTAGAATATGCTAAATTTATTGATAATTACTACGGCACTCCTATTAAACCCGTGCAAAAACTCTTATCCGAAGGTAAAAACGTTTTATTGGAAATCGAGGTTCAAGGCTCCTTGCAAGTTATGGAAAAATTTAAAAATTACGTGTCGATTTTTTTAATGCCACCTAGTATTGAGATCTTAGAATCAAGAATCAGGCAGCGCAACACCGAAAGCCATGCAATGGTTAAATGGCGTATTAACAAAGCAAGTCTGGAAATGGCGATGGCCAATAAGTATCAATATGTAGTTTTAAATGATTTTGTGGAATCAGCCGCTCAGGAAGTAAAAAAAATCTTTTCTAAAGAATTACTTAATCAGGCTGGAACAGGGGATAGTTTTGAATAAAATCAACGCTTATCAGAAATCAATCACTGGTAACTACCGTAAAGAAAATCAAGATGCTATTTTATTTCATCAAAAGCATCATGGGGCTGCTTTGTTTGTTATTTGTGATGGCATGGGGGGACATCCCCATGGCCGCTTTGCTAGTCAATTCACGATCAAAACCTTGCAAGATGCTTTTGAAGCAACCGATTTTACCCAAATAACAGCGTTAAAAGCCAAAAGATGGCTTAAGGTGGCTTTCCAAAAAGTTCAAGCTGGTCTAACCCTCTTCGGGCAACAAAATCCTGATTATGCTGACATGGGCACTGTAGCAACAGCCTGCCTGAAAATTGAAGATAATTTATATTGAGTGCACACAGGTGACACCCGCTTATATATGTGCCGGGATGAACTAGTAGAACAGATTACCCAAGATCAAAATCTTGCCACTAGTTCTAAGCGAGTTTTGTCGAAAATTAATAAGTTATACAATGGTAACGTAAACCTAGTGCTAGGTAGCATTTTGACTAGCAGCTTAGGTCCGAACAAGCCCCTCATGCTACAACGTGGGCTGATTAAGCTTCAGAAAAACGATTTGTTTTATCTGACCACAGATGGCTTGCATGACTATATTAAAGCAGATGACTTGCTGGTGAACCATCCTTGCACTCAGTCGAAGGTGAGCAACACGTGTAAGCAGCTGGTAAAATGAGCAGAAACCAACGGCTCTCATGATAATATTTCGATTTTAAGTTTTTTCTTTGAATAGGATCACAAAATGGAAGACAAATTACTACCAGGCACAACTCTGCAGGATAAACGCTATATTATTAAACAGTTTGTTGCATCGGGTGGTATGTCTAACATATATCGTGCTCAAGACCAGGCCTTAAATAACATTGTGTGTTTGAAAATCATGCATAAAGAACAAGCAGATGACAATGATGCCGTCCGCCGGTTTAACCGGGAATATGAAATGATTGCCGAAATCCAACACCAAAATGTCCTGGATATTATGGGAAGATTTAATTTTCAAAACACAAAATGTCTAGTTACAGAGTTTGTGGAAGGGGTTACTTTAAAACACCAAATCCTTAATTATGCTCCCTTGCAATTGGCGGTGGTGCACAATATTTTCAACCAAATTTGCGAAGGACTGAAAGTTATTCACCAACACCAAATTATCCATCGGGATATTAAACCTGAAAATATTTTAATCACCTATGATGGGAATGTCAAAATTAGTGACTTTGGTGTATCTATCAAAAACAACCCGCTTAAAAAAACAATGCCAGAAGTTATTATAGGGACTACTAAGTATATGGCTCCAGAAGCAATTTTAAAGCAGCAAATTAACTATAATTATGATGTTTATGCGCTGGGTGTGTTGGTGTATGAGTGCTTGGTAGGCTACCCACCATTCTCTCGCTTTAATAGTAAATGAATAGCAACGCAGCAAGTGAAAGAAGAGCCGTTTAACTTAGAGCAACTACAACCTACATTAAAACCAGCCCTAATTAATGTGGTGGCTAAATCATTGCTGAAAAACCCCCGCGAACGCTATCAAGATATTGAAAGCTTTCAATCAGCTTTCAACGCCGCTTACCAAAGCAACCAAAAGGAAAGCATCACTAAATTTAAGCAACACATTTATATTTGAAATAAAAAACAAACCCGTTTATTAAAAAGAACGATGTCTGATCGCTATAGATTTTTCCCGTATTTCTTGAACCTTAAATTCATTATTAGCAGTTCCATAATAATAATGGCTATTGTGTTGTTTTCCTTTGTGGCGATGTATTGAGTTTAGTGGGACGAATATAATGGAAGGGGTTATTTTTAAAATTCAGAGTAATTTATACACTGTACGTCATAAAAATAGCTATTTCTTGTGCCACCAAACAGGCTTGGTGCGATTTCAAAATGTTGAGCCTGTAATTGGTGATCGGGTTAACTTTAGTAAAAACCAGTTTGGAGAATACCAAATCACGGCTTTGCTACCCCGTACTAATGCCTTGGTGCGCCCCAAAGTGGCCAATGTCGACCAACTGCTTATTGTGATGTCGGTCTCAAGGCCCCAATTTAATAATTTAAGGGTGATGCAGTACATGGTGTTGGCCTATCAAAACAACATTAATCCTGTTGTCATTTTCACTAAACGTGATTTAATTCAGGAAAATCCTGAAGTAAAAAAGTGGTACCGCATCTATAAAAAAATGGGCTACCCGGTCTTGTTTATTTCTAATAAAAAACACAAATGATTTTTTATGTTAAAAATGCGCGGTTTAATTTATCATAAGCTGAGTGTTTTAACGGGTCCTTCGGGGGTAGGAAAATCAACAATTATTAACAGTCTTTTTAAAACTAACCAAGCTAAGACAGATGTTCTTCAAGTTAAACGTAACTGGGGGCGACAGACTACTAGGCATAATCAGATTTACATGTGACAAAATAAATTTATTGCTGATACGCCCGGGTTTTCTAGCTTTAGTTTACAACATTTTTCACCACAGCAGGTTGCTAATAGTTTTTCGATTTTTACGAAGCATGCTCGCCAGTGCGCTTTTAACAATTGTCTGCATCAGCAAGAAGAACAATGTAAAATAAAATCAATGGTAAAGCAAGGGAAAATACCATCAGCTTTTTATCAGGATTATACTAAACTAGTCAATGATGTATTTAAAAGGAAATAATGGCTAAAAATTGTCTTATCGCTGCTAGTATTCTGAATGCTAATTTTTTAAATTTGCAAAAACAAATCACCAAAGCAGTGCAAGCGGGCATTGATTGAATTCACTATGATGTTATGGATTATCGTCTGGTGCCCAATCTAAGTTTTGGGTCTCATATATTACAAAATATTACAGATCATTTCAACATTTTTATGGATGTGCACCTTATGGTGGATGTACCTGCTAAAGCTAATTTAAAAACTTATTTTACACCCTTTGTGGCAGCAGGTGCTTCGCAGCTAACTGTCCAATGATCGGGATTTAAATCAGCAGCCCAAAGACACAGTTTCATCAAACTAAAAAGCCATTACCAAGTTAAGCTTGGTTTTGCTATAACCGTTGACGACGATATCAACCATATTTTGGAACTACTCCCGCAAATAGATATTATTACAGTTATGAGTATTAAACCCGGCTTTGGTGGTCAAAAGTTTCAAATGTCCAGCCTTGCGTTAATTAAAAAACTACGAGCGCATATTGATCAAAATAATTATAAAACGATGCTAGCAGTCGACGGCGGGATTAATCCTGACACCGGGGCCTTGTGCTTACAAGCCGGTTGCAATGTGCTGGTCGTAGGCTCCTTTATTTTTAGCAATAATTCTTACAAGAAGGCAGTTAAACAAATTCGCTATGCTACCTAATAGTTATGATGCCATTATTGTTTGTGGTGCCAATAAGGTGCCATATGATAAATATGACTATAAATGTTTAATAGGGGTAGAGCGCGGATGCTTGAATATTTTGCATCGGGGGCTTGATTTAGATGTCGCAATAGGCGATTTTGATCACGTGACATTATCTGAAAAAGACACCATTAGAAATTATGCCAAGCAAATCGTGGAACTTCCTGCTGACAAAGATTTAATTGATGGGGAAGCTGCTATTCAGTATGCTTGGCAACAGAACTGTAAGCGGATACTGTTGATTTGTGATGGCAGTGAAATAGATTTTATTGGCACGCTGTTTTTTTTAGCTAGTAAATATGGGGTGGTTGTCCAAAATAGTCAATCTTACATGTTTGCTTTGCAACAAGGGTTTAACGAGCTTCCTGTTTTGAAGGCATATAATAAAATCAGTTTTATAGCTTTGGAAACTGCTGAAATTACCATTAAAAATTTGGTATATGAATCCACGAATTTACAAATCAAGCCTATGGAACCAAAAGCGATTCGGAATTTATACAAACCTAATTGCTCAGTTTTGCCCACAGTGGCAGTACATTCGGGGACAGTTTGTGTTGTATATTCGACTGATCAGTGGGCCTAGCGGCATTGCAATTTTAGAGGGTGCTGTATTTGGTTTTCATTTATATATAATAAAAGTAGTGCTGAGAGCTAAATGTTAATCATTAGGGGAATAAATTGAAAAAAATATTAATTCTAATTGGCGCCATAAGCATTGCAGGCGTGCCTCTAATTAACGTTGTTAGTTGTAATAATACTAATAGCAATTTAACTGCTGAACAATTGAAAAATAAATTTCAAAATCCTGATCTAGTCATTAATAATGCTTGAGGAGCGTTTTGGGGTGATTTAACCCAAAAATTAAATAATCAAACCTACTATCAATTATTAATTGACCAAATGTTTAAGCAAAACAATGTCAACAGTAAGTATGAAAACAATATAACTATTTGAAATAAAGGTACTCAAACCCAAGCAACAAAATTAACCGCATTCGCTAGTGGATCAATGCATAGCAACACTAATTTTGATTTACACATTGTTATTGGTCAAGACTACACAGACTTGCCCTTCAATGTTAACTGAACCTTAAATCCAGATCAACAAACTATTTATCCATTAGTTAAACAATTAACTGCTAAAAATCAAGCAGGTAAAAGGGTGGGTGATATTTTAAACATTTATGACGGTAATTCTCAGGGATATCCAGATAATAAAGTTCAAATAGGTGCTTATCCTGGTTTAAAAACTGATTTTCAAACAAAATATGGTGTGAACACTTACCAATATACTAATTTCACGACTGATCTCAAGAATGTTGAACTAAAAACGGATGGCTCTGCAAATAAATTGGATTTAAAAATTACTAATAACTCAGCATTGTTTGAAGACAATAATTTCACAATTAACTTTAATAATATTGCTCAAATTTTTTCAGAACTAAATAAGTATTATGGTGAAAAACATATTTTTTATCACACTTGACAAACTTCAAATATAAATGACCCTGACAATGAATTTTTAAAGAATTTAATAGATGGTTATTATAATTTAATTCCAAATATTGGAGCTTTAAGTAATTTTGCTTCAGATTTAACATTTACCGATAATAGTGGACAACAGACCGGTAGAGAATTACCTATAACATTTGGGATAACAAAAGTCATTCAAATTCATTACAAAAACGAAATTATTGCAAGAGTAAATCTTAGCAAAGGGTAAAATTAATGAAAAAAATATTGAGTTTAATTGGAGCAATAAGTATTGTTGGGGCACCTCTGATTAGTGTTATTAGTTGCAGTAGTAATAATGATAATTTAACTGTTGACCAATTAAGAGAGCAATTTAAAAATCCTAATTTAATTATTAATAATAGTTGAGGAGCGTTTTGGGGTGATTTAACCCAAAAATTAAATAATCAAACATACTATCAATTATTAATTGACCAAATGTTTAAGCAAAACAATGTCAATCCTAAGTATGAAAAAGATGTAGCTATTTGAAATAAAGGTACTCAAACCCAAGCAACAAAATTAACCGCATTCGCTAGTGGTTCAATGCAAAGTAAAACTAATTTTTATTTACACATTGCCATTGGACTAGACTACACAGACTTGCCTTTCAATGTTAGCTGAACCTTAAATCAAGACCAAAAAACTATTTACCCGTTAGTTAAACAATTAACTGCTAAAAATCAAGCAGGCAAAAGGGTGGGTGATATTTTAAACATTTATGACGGTAATTATCAGGGATACCCAGATAATAAAGTCAAAATAGGTGCTTATCCTGGTTTAAAAACTGATTTTCAAGCAAAATATGGCGTGAATACTTACCAATATACTAATTTCACGACTGACCTCAAGAATGTTGAATTAAAAACAGATGGTTCTGCAAACAAATTAAATTTAAAAATTACTAATAACTCAGCATTGTTTGAAGACAATAATTTTACAATTAACTTTAATAATATTGCTCAAATTTTTAATCAATTAAATGAATTTTATAGTAAAAATCACGTGGTATATTGAGGTTGAAACAATACAAACATAAATAATCCAGACAATCAATTTTTAAGAGCTTTAATAAACTCCTACACTTATTTAATTCGCAATATTAGCGCGCTAAAAAACTTTAGGTCAGAAGACTTTACATATACTGATAATAATGGTCAAAAAACAGGCAAAGAACTACCAAAGCCAGGAGAGCCTAATAAAGTTATACAAATTCATTTTAAAAACGCAATTATCGCAAGAGTAAGAGTGGGGTACGAATAAAATGAAAAAAATATTAAGTTTAATTGGAGCAATAAGTATTGCTGGGGCACCTCTGATTAGTGTTATTGGTTGCAGTAGTAATAATGATAATTTAACTGTTGACCAACTAAGAGAGCAATTTAAAAATCCTAATTTAATTATTAATAATAGTTGAGGAGCGTTTTGGGGTGATTTAACCCAAAAATTAAATAATCAAACCTACTATCAATTATTAATTGACCAAATGTTTGCGCAAAACAATGTCAATTCTAAGTATGAAAAAGATGTAGCTATTTGAAATAAAGGTACCCAAACCCAAGCAACAAAATTAACCTCATTCGCTAGTGGTTCAATGCAAAGTAAAACTAATTTTGATTTACACATTGCCATTGGACTAGACTACACAGACTTGCCTTTCAATGTTAGCTGAACCTTGAATCAAGACCAAAAAACTATTTACCCGTTAGTTAAACAATTAACTGCTAAAAATCAAGCAGGCAAAAGGGTAGGTGATATTTTAAGCATTTATGACGGTAATTATCAGGGATACCCAGATAATAAAGTCAAAATAGGTGCTTATTCTGGTTTAAAAACTGATTTTCAAACAAAATATGGCGCGAATACTTACCAATATACTAATTTCACGACTGACCTCAGGGATGTTGAATTAAAAACGGATGGTTCTGCAAATAAATTAAATTTAAAAATTACTAATAACTCAGCATTGTTTGAAGACAATAATTTTACAATTAACTTTAATAATATTGCTCAAATTTTTAATCAATTAAATAAATTTTATAGTAAAAATCACGTGGTATATTGAGGTTGAGTCGATACAAACATAAATAATCCAGACAATGAATTTTTAAGAGCTTTAATAAACTCCTACACTGGTTTAATTCGCAATATTAGCGCACTAAAAAACTTTAGGTCAGAAGACTTTACATATACTGATAATAGTGGACAACAGACCGGTAGAGAATTACCTATAACATTTGGGATAACAAAAGTCATTCAAATTCATTACAAAAACGAAATTATTGCAAGAGTAAGAGTGGGGTACGAATAAAATGAAAAAAATATTAAGTTTAATTGGAGCAATAAGTATTGCTGGGGCACCTCTGATTAGTGTTATTGGTTGCAGTAGTAATAATGATAATTTAACTGTTGACCAATTAAGAGAGCAATTTAAAAATCCTAATTTAATTATTAATAATAGTTGAGGAGCGTTTTGGGGTGATTTAACCCAAAAATTAAATAATCAAACATACTATCAATTATTAATTGACCAAATGTTTAAGCAAAACAATGTCAATCCTAAGTATGAAAAAGATGTAGCTATTTGAAATAAAGGTACCCAAACCCAAGCAACAAAATTAACCTCATTCGCTAGTGGTTCAATGCAAAGTAAAACTAATTTTGATTTACACATTGCCATTGGACTAGACTACACAGACCTGCCTTTCAATGTTAGCTGAACCTTGAATCAAGACCAAAAAACTATTTACCCGTTAGTTAAGCAATTAACTGCTAAAAATCAAGCAGGCGAAAAGGTGGGTGATATTTTAAGCATTTATGACGGTAATTATCAGGGATACCCAGATAATAAAGTCAAAATAGGTGCTTATTCTGGTTTAAAAACTGATTTTCAAACAAAATATGGTGTGAACACTTACCAATATACTAATTTCACGACTGACCTCAGGGATGTTGAATTAAAAACAGATGGGTCTGCAAACAAATTAAATTTAAAAATTACTAATAACTCAGCACTGTTTGAAGACAATAATTTTACAATTAACTTTAATAATATTGCTCAAATTTTTAATCAATTAAATGAATTTTATAGTAAAAATCACGTGGTATATTGAGGTTGAAACACTACAAATATAAATAATAAAGATACTCAACCTCAATTCTGAAGAGCTTTAATAGGCTCCTACACTAGTTTAATTCGCAATATTAGCGCATTAAAAAACTTTAGGCCAGAAGACTTTACATATACTGATAATAATGGTCAAAAAACGGGCAAAGAACTACCAAAACCAGGAGAGCCTAATAAAGTTATACAAATTCATTTTAAAAACGCAATTATCGCAAGAGTATGAGTGGGGTTTGTAGGGTAAGACTAAAATGAAAAAAATATTAACTCTTATTGGTTCTATTAGTTTGGGTGTTGCTAGCGCTAGCAGTGCTGTTGCTTGCAGCAACAGTGCCAATGCTAGTAATGATTCAGCAACTGAAATTGCTAACAAGATCACCAATAAAAACCTTTCAGTATTACCTACGACTCCCACAGATACAACTAACAAAACAACTATTGACAACATCACTCAAGCTTTAGTGAAAGCTAATCCCAAGCTTAACAGTTACGATTTATCTAAAATTACTTATGCCAAAGCTACTCTTCAAATGAACACTGATATTGCTGTAACAGCGAATATCATGGTATCTCAGCAAGACAAAGCATCCGTTAGTTTAAAGATTACTCTCTTACCAACAGCTAATTTTCTTAAACAAGCAGTAACAAAAACAGAAATTACGTTACCTATTGGTACTGACGTTGATTTTGACCCTGCTAATTACAATGATTTACAAGCAATGAATACTGCGGTTTTAGGAGATAATAAAGACTTAAAATCAGGTGATATGGTTTACTTTCAGTACCAAAAAGCCACATTAGGTCTTGGAGCACCTGGTAAACCAGTTCAAGTCACAATCAAGGTGCCATGGGAACCTGCCCAAACTGCCTCTTTAACATTGAGTGTATATGTCACACCTTATGCAGAAACAATAAAAGAAAAAATTAAAGACACCAATATTAGTGTGGCAATGAGTAATCCTAGCGATATAACTTCATCAGTCAACACCAACATTTTGAATAATGCTTTGCTTAAAGCTAATCACACCACCTCTGCAACATCCTTGCAGCAAGGTGACCTAAAATATTTAAGTTATTCTGGTTCATTAAAACCAGGGGAGCCTGCTACAGTTACATTGACTATTAAGGTTTCAGATGTTGATAAAACCACAATGTCAATAACAGTGACAGTTTTAAAAGCTACTGGTTTAGCTCAATTGATTACTAATTCTGAAATGGATATTACAACGATTAAGTTGGTCCCGGAAGCTGCTGTTACAACAGATAATCCTATAGTAATCGCTGTAATTAATAATTCACTTTTGCAGTATTACCCATCATTAACTGCAGAGGATTTTCAGTTTTTCTCTTACAGCACTGCTACTTTAACAGCTAATCAATCAGTTGATGTTACGTTGAAGATTACTATTGGTGATGATACGGCTTCTAAAGACCTTAAAATTACCATGACTAGTGCTGTTACTATTATGGGTAAAATTAAAACCAAGGGTATATCTGTGCCTGCTGATACACCCACAAGTACAACTGATCCAAACACTATTGCAGCAATTAATACAGCTCTCAAGACGGCTAATCCTGATTTGAATAATGGTGACGTGCTGCCTTTTAGTTACACTTCTAAAACTCCATTAAAGGCTGGTACAGCTGTTGATGTCACACTAAAAATCAGCCTTTATTTAACACCCAACCAAAGTGATACAGCTTCTGAAACAATTACGGTGACTTTGCTGCAACCCAGTTAGTTTAAGATTAAAAAAAACCGTTTTGAAACGGTTATTTTAATTGGTACCCGCGGTCGGACTCGAACCGACACGAGTTGCCTCGGTAGATTTTGAGTCTACTGTGTCTACCAATTCCACCACGCGGGCTTGATTAATATTTAGCCTTTAAACAATAATAGTGCCTTTATGTTTCATAGTTCGCAAGGCACGGGCTGAAATTTTAGTTTTTTTTGGCTTTCCATCTATAATTACTGTGGCAGACTGCAAATTAACATGCCATTTTTTAGGATTAGCGTTCATTGCGTGTGAACGGCGCTTGCTAATTAGGGGTCCAGTATTAGTAACCTTACATTTTCGTGCCATAGTAGCCCTCCTTATAATGTCCGTTGATATATAAATGCAAGGTTAATTTTACACTTTTATTTAGCAAAAAGGAACCTATTTTTTTATCTTTTTACATATTTTTAATATATAATTGATTGGTATTTACACTACAATGTCATTAGATTTAATTAAAATTACAAACCGTATCTTAGCTGCTATTCAATCAGTCCCTGGTGTTGCAGGTTTTTATAATCCGCAATTGCCAGCTGGTAACCAAACTGCTAATAGTAAACTTTTGCACAGGAATCTGTTTGACAATATTGAAATAGAAGAAACCGATAGCAACTTTAACATTAATATCAACATTGTCTTAATTGAAGGTATTAATGTGAAGGATGTTTCTCAAGAAGTGCAAATCAGAGCTCGATATGAAATGGAAAAATTTATTGACAACGAAAAACCCTATTTAGTAAACGTGTTTGTAAGGGACATTTTAATTAAAAAATAATATGGCAGATTCTCCAACCCAGCTAGACATTAACCACTTTAAGCAATCGTTGTTAAGTGGATATCATAATCTATTTAATTTCTATCCAGAAATTGATAGGTTAAATGTGTTTCCTGTTCCGGATGGTGACACAGGCGTTAATATGCATTTGACGATTCAAAGCGGTATGAAAAATATCGCTGAAGTTAATTCGATGAATTTATTTGAAATGAGTCAAAAGTTTTCACGTGGGCTAATCATGGGCGCGCGTGGGAATAGTGGCGTTATTTTTAGCCAAATCATGCGAGGATTCATCAAGAATTTACAAGACAAAAATGTTATCACGCCAGCTGATGTTCCAGCTATGTTGACAGAAGCATCTGCAACAGCCTATGAAGCTGTCATCAAGCCAGTAGAGGGAACGATCCTGACGGTTATTCGAGAAACAGCAGAATATATTAATAGCCTGCCCAGCGATGCAGAGCGCACAATGGCCAAATTATTCGCTGAAATTACAGCTGCTGCTAAAAAATCTTTATACAACACCCCAGAATTATTACCAATTCTTAAGAAAGTGAATGTAGTTGATTCAGGTGGTTTTGGACTGTGGAAATTTTTTGAAGGGATGGAAATCTACATTCGCACTCAAAAACCCGTTGAAAAAATGAAGAAAATTCATCAGGCTTCGAAGGATAAACTATCTATTGAATTAAAACCTGAATACGGATACTGCACCGAAGCCGTCATTATTTTGAATGAAGAACGACAACAAAACCTAAAAATTCACAGCATTCGCCAAAGCTTGATTGACCAAAAATGTAACTCAATTGTTGCTATCAAAGACCAAGATATTTTAAAAACGCATGCCCATTCCCTACAACCAGGTGTGGTTTTAACTTTTTTACAACAGTTTGGCGAATTTCAAAATGTTAAAGTTGATAATATGACTTTACAAGCTAAAGCCCATTCTTTATCGTTTGTCTCTGATCGTACTTTGGTTAATAAATGAGCAATTATTCCTATCGTGCCAACCCGTGAAATTGCAGATTATTTCCGCAAATACTTTAAAAATTGAAATGCCATTATTGCTGGTAAGTACATGAATCCTTCTGTGGAAACTATTTTGGAAAAAGTTAAGGAAGTGGATGCAACCAATGTGTTCATTTTGCCCAATAATAAAAACACCATTCTCGCTACCGAGCATGCTGCCAAGTTAGAAGAATTATCAACTGTGTATGTGGTACCATCTAAAATTGTATCGGAAGGGATGGTTGCTATTACGCAATATAATATGGCTGATACACCCCGCAAGAATCTGCAAAATATGCGGCAAGCGATTCGCGCTACCCGCACTATTGAAATTGCTCAAGCTAGCAAAAAAAGCCAACTCAATAACATCAAGGTGGACCTGAATGACTATTTTGCTGTTACTGCTGGGAAAGTGATCCAGGCTGACAAAAAAATTGCTGATTTGATGAAAAGTGTCTTTAAAAAATACATCAATAAAAATTCTGAAATAGTAACTGTTTTATATACAGCTCAGGCAGATCAAAATATGCTAGATTTAGGGCAAAAATACTTAGACGAAAACTATGACATTGAATATGTCTTTGTTAATGCCGGTGATATTATTAGCAAATTGATTATAAGCATTGAGTAGAGGTAAGCTTGTGATAAAAATCTTGTTAGACGTCATGGGAACTGATAATGGCTTTGAAGAACCAATTAAAGGCGCTAAGCTGTTTTTAAAAGATTATCCGGACACCTTTATTAGTTTTGTTGGCTTAGAAAAAGCCATCAAGCCCTTTATTTCCCAGCAGAATATTGCTGACCAGCGTTATGCGATTATTAATGCTGAGCAAGAAATCTTGCAAAAAGATAGTCCCCTGAGTGTGCGTCGTAAGAAGCAATCATCGATGACTAAAGCTTTAGAAACTATGGCCCAGGGTGGTTACGATGCGGTTTTGTCTGGTGGTTCTTCTGCTGCATACATCACAGGTTGTCACCTAATTTGCAAAGAGCTACCTGGTGTTGAGCGACCAGCTTATTTGTCTTTTGTGCCGAGTTTCAAAGGTTTTAATCAACATTTTTTAATGCTGGATGTAGGAGCAAATCTCATTAACACCCCAGAAAATCTCTTGCAATATGCTGTGATAGCTACTACTTATTTAAATCAGGTTGAGAAGAAATATAAACCAACAGTCGGATTACTAAATGTAGGGACAGAACCTTCTAAAGGCCACGAATACCAAAAAGCAGCTTTCAAATTAATGACTGCTGCTAAAAATATTAATTTTGTGGGCAATATTGAACCACGTAACCTTTTGGCGGGGACAGTTGATGTTGTTGTGGCTGATGGTTATACAGGTAATTTAGTGTTGAAAACAATGGAGGGGACAGCTGTCAACCTTTTCCGTTTTTTCAAAGGTACTATTAACAAATCTTGAATTAGGAAACTAGCTGTTTTACCGCTTGTACCTATTTTGTTGAAAGTTAAAAAACGGTTTAATTATAAAAACCACGCCTCCGCACTAGTGATGGGTGCTGCTAAATTGGCAGTTAAAACCCACGGGTCTTCGGATGCCCAATCTTTTTATTCAGCTCTAGAATTATGCTACCGTGCTGCTCAGAGTGATGTGATTAATAAAATGGAGGATGCCTTAAAAATAACCTAGGTAGTGATAACATGGATCAAATTAAGCTTTGTCGCCAATTACTAAAGCAGTTTTCGATTGTACCCAAAAATATCACATTATATTTAGAAGCCTGCACTCATAATTCCTATGCCTACGAAAATAATCTTGATTTCAATTACCAAAGGTTGGAATTTTTGGGTGATGCTGTGCTGGGGGCTAAGATAGCACTGTATCTTTATCACAAGTACTCGCAGCTGCAGGAAGGCTCTGTCACAACCTTGCGGCAAAAACTAGTGCGAGGAACCACACTAGCCAAAGTGGCTCGTAACATTGGTTTAGATAAATTGGTGTTAGTAGGAAAAGGTGAAAGGCGACAGTCTAGCAATAAAATTAGGTCTTCGATTTGCTCTGATGTATACGAATCATTTTTAGGGGCTATTTATTTAGATAAGGGCTATCAGGCAGCCCACCATTTTATTGAGCAAACTTTAATTAGCCAAGCCTTGCAGCATAAATGATTAGAGATTGAGTATAACTATAAAAGTAAGCTGATGGCGATTGTGCAAACTAGCAACCAAGAGTTACGCTATGTGACTGCCGCCAAAGGGAAGCGCGGCAGTGTTTGACATTATGAGGTTAATGCTCTATTAAATAAAATGATTTGTGGTATTGGGGCAGGGGAAACTTTAAAAGAAGCAACCCAAAAAGCGGCTCAAAATTGCCTAGCAAAATTATCGAAAAATAATGTTTAAAAAAACATTATTTACTGTAAAATAAGAAAAATTATTTTAAATTGTTAAACAGATTCGGACATGGTATTTCTTAAATCGTTAAAGGTGCATGGTTTTAAATCCTTTGCTGAACCGTTAACAATTAATTTTTACGACAATATGGTTGGCATAGTAGGACCTAACGGCAGTGGGAAGTCGAACATCAATGATGCCCTCCGTTGGGCTATGGGTGAACAATCCATTAAATCCCTGCGTGGTAGAAAAATGCACGATGTTATTTTTAATGGATCAGACAATTGGGAGAGACTAAATTTTGCTGAGGTTACCCTTACTTTTGATAACAGTAATCAGATTTTTGCCATTCCCCAAGAGACAATTGAAGTGAAACGCAAGATTTTTCGATCTAGCAATAACAGTGAATATTACATCAATAACCAACTGGTCCAACTCAAAGATGTGCAAGTTCTCAGCGACAGCAGTGGGTTGACAAGGTCATCGTTAGCGGTTATTTCCCAAGGGCAAGTAACTAATTTTGCGGCCATGACGCCTACGGAACGCAGGGTCTTTTTTGATCAGACAGCAGGGCTGAACCAGTATAAAAATCAAAAAAAGGCTACGTTAGCTCGGCTGGTGAAGGCTGAGGCTAATATCAGTCGCATTAAAGATATTGTGACAGAAATTAAGCGCAAGCTACCTACCCTGGAACGACAAAGTAAGGCAGCCCGTCTTTATGAAAGTCAACGGGCAGAGCTAGAAGAAATTGAAGTATCGGTTTTAACCAAAGACATTACTGCTGCTAAACAGCAGCTTGATACTTTGAATACTGCCATTGCTGAAAATAGTAACAAACTCCGTGACACGCATGCTCAAATTAGTGAATCAGAAGAACAATACAACGCTCTGTCAAAAACCAACTACCAATTAGAGTTAGAACACGCTGATCTAACAAAGCAATATCAAACGATTATTAACTATCTGGGTCAAGCGCAAGCGCAAGAGGAATTAGCAGCGAAGAAAATTAATTTGCTGAAATCCTCTCAGAAAGCAACAGCCAATGATTATAAAGCCGAATATAGTCGTTTAACCGGACAATTAAGCCAAACTAAAAAAGCCCTAGCTGACCTTATCGCCCAACGACAAAAAGCGGAATCTGATATACAAGCCAAAAGGGATTTACTTAAAGCTAATCAAAATGACATTAATAAATATCAGTCCCAAATATATAATTTGGAACAACGGTTTAAGCAGACTAAACAATCCCAAATTAATAATAGACACCACCAAGCTGCTGTGGAATTGGACCGACAAAAAAATGTGATCCCCGGGATTAAAGGGTTGGTGGGTGACTTGATTACTTTTGATAAAGCGAACGCTTTAGCTTTAAAAATGGCCATTGGCAATCGGATGCATGATGTTATTATTAACAATACTAAAAACACTAAAGAAGCAATTAGTTTTTTAAAGCAAAACAAATTAGGGCAAGCCACCTTTTTGCCCCTGGATAACATTAAGGAGCGTTTTTTAGACGAGGATAAGCAATTTGTGCTATCACAAACAACAGGTTTTGTTGCGATGGCAAATGATTTATTAGAATGCGATAAGCAGTTTGCTGCTGTTAAAAATTACCTAGCAGGCCAGATTATTATTGCTACAGACTATGATGCTGCCTTACGTATTTCGCACATGTTTAAGCAAAAATTTAATGTGATTAGCCTGGCAGGTGATTGGATTAAGCCATTTGGGGCTATCCAGGGTGGGAGTCAAAGAAAACTGGCTAATAAAGCTTCCTTGCCAAATGCTAACTTTGCTGAGGAGGATTTCAAGCAACGTATCGATAAAATGTACCGTTTGCAAGCGGGGGTAACCAACACTCAACACCGCCTTCAAAGAGAAATTAGCACTGCGCAAACAGAATTACTTGGTATCACCCAACATATAGGTGTTTATAAATACCAAATTGAACAGTTGAACCAGAAAATACTAACGGTGAGTGATGAACACACTTTATTGTTTGGAAAATCCTTAGAATATGATGATAAAGGGGACAACCAAAACCTAAGTAATTTACAAATTAAGAAAAACACCTTAGAGCAACAATTAACCACCAAGCAAAATATTAAATTGCAAAACCTGGCCAAACTACAGGATCTTGAGAAAACAATTCGCACTTTGCGCGAATTAACACTTAATCTAGCTCAGGAAAAAGGGCGCTTAACAGCTGCGCAAATTAAAACGAAAAACCAGCTTACTACAGCTAGTAATGTATTAATTCGTGATTATAAAATGACCTATGATTTTGCTGTAACCCAAAAGACTGCTGAATTTAAAAATGAAGCAGCAGTGCGCGAAAAAATTAAAACTCTGCGTTATGATTTAGCCCAAATCAAAACTGTTAATTTAGATGCCATCCAAGAATTTGAAGAGGAAAACGAAAGGTATAATTTTTTGTTTGCCGAATACACAAGTTTAACTGAGAGTGCTAAAAACCTGCTTAAAATTGTGAAAAAATTAGATCGGACAATGATTAAGACGTTTCGCACCTTCATTGAAGAAGTTAACCAAGAATTACCCAAAACATTTGAAGCTCTATTTGGCGGCGGTACAGCCAAAATCTTTTTAGAAGATGAGCACAATGTTTTAGAATCAGGGGTGGAAATTGAAGTTGCTTTGTTGGGTAAAAAAATTACCCATTTAAACCTTTTGTCTGGAGGCGAAAAAACTTTGATTGCCCTTTCCATTTTATTTGCTGTACTGAAAATTAAACCCTTGCCCTTAGTGGTGCTAGATGAGGTAGAGGCTACTTTAGACCCTTCTAATGTAGAGCGCTTTGCCCGCTACTTAAAAACCTTCAGTGAGAAGACGCAATTCATTATTGTCACCCATCGTTTAGGGACAATGGGACATTGTAAAGTATTATATGGTACAACGATGCAGCAAAAGGGCGTCACCAAAATGGTCAGTATCAAATTAGTAGATGCTAAAAAAATGATCGGTAAATAGATGGCAACAATAGGTACAGATAACCACATCGATATTAGCAAACCTCCCAAACTGAGATTTAATCTTGTCACAGCTTGCTTTTTAGTAATGGTTTTATTTGCAGGGTTATTAATTTGAACTGTAAGCACCCCAAAGTTTTTTATCATTGGTGGTGGTAGTACTTCTGTTCAACCGATTTTAGACGATTTCACTCATCAATATGAACAATTACCTAATGGCCGTCAGCCTATTATTTACAATGCTATTGGGTCGGCAGCCTCGCTAACAGGTGTGCAGGATGGAGCATATTCATTTGGGTTTCTGTCAGAAACAGTAACGGACAGTCAGGCCAAATCGCTCTGAGATAGTCATAAAATTTTACGGTTTGTAATTGCGCGTGATTATATTTTGCTGGTTTATCACCTCCCAACCGGAGTAACTGTAAGGAATACTCCCGACTACCCTGATGACGATTACGGTATCCATCTGGGTTTTGGTGGGGATTCTGAAAAGAATAATTTAGCAACTAATTTACAAGCCTTGTATGATGGGACTAAAACATGAAAACAAGTCTTTCCCTCTTTGCAAGGTGCTAACGCTAACCAAAAGGCTTATGGCGTGACACGAGAAGATGGTAGTGGAACCCGTTCTTACTTTGAAAAAGCAGTGATTAAAACCAAAAATTATAATTTTAACAGTGTGGTGTCTTCGAATGGTGCTATGGTCAGTACAATTGATAATACCCCTGGTTCAATTGGTTATGTTTCCTTTAGCTTTGCTGATACGATTGTGCGCAATTATAACCAAAATATTCAGATTGGGGCTGTGGAAGTGAAAGGTCCAGAAGGTCCAGAGTGGCAATTACCATATGCTGACCCAACAAAAACAAAGAACAAAAACTTGTCCTTTAATAAAAACTATAATCTGAATAGACCATTTACAGGGATTGTTAATACCAAGGCTCAACACTTTGTAACAACACTTAAATTCATTGCTTGAATGATTGACCCTTATGCTAATCAGGAATCGGTTATTGATAAGCTGACGCCCGCTAATGCGGCTTATTGGTCAAGAAAAGAAGGAGAAGCGCCGGTGGGAGAAGATGATGGTTTTTGAAACCGGTATAACAACAATGCTGGCGAATATGGTGTCCCAGACTCTATTTATTTGGAAATAAAAAAACACGGGTTTTATCAATATGGTAATCCAGATATGATTCCTGGCTTCTTTAAAGACAGTAAATTACCTCCAGTAGTTACAGGCCAATAAACAAAGGTACAAAAATAATTATGGAAAAAATGCAAATTAAATTTCGGGAATCCTACAATCGTCGTTTTAATAAATGACACTTAAATCGTTTCCGTCGCAATGATTACATTTCACAAACAATTATTATGTCATTAGCGATTTTAGCCTTACTGCTTATGTTTTCGTTAATTGGTTTTGTGGTTTATGAATCAGTCTACTATTTCCAAACGGTGGGCTTCACTAAGTTCTTTAGTCGTAATTGAGATGCGGACGCCAATCAATATGGTATTGGGCAAATATTGGTATCATCCTTTTTTGTGTTTGGTATTGCATTAGTTATTGCTATTCCTTTAACCATTCTTTCAGCTCTATTTATTGCTGAGTATTTACCAGCATCGTGAAAGCGCAAATGTACAGCAGTTATTCAATTGTTAGCGGGGATTCCATCAGTGGTGTTTGGGTTATTTTCACTATCGATATTAGGGCCCTTGTTCATGAAGCTAGGTGCTCCTTCTAGAACTAATCTTATTGTGACTTGCATTACCTTAGCTTTTATGGGGCTTCCGATCATGATTTCATTATCGCTGAATGCGATTGAAGACGTCCCTGCTTCTCATCGTTATAATTCACTGGCATTAGGCGTTTCTAAAACACAAACCACTTTTAAAATTGTCTGAAAAACAGCTAAAATTAGAATCATTGGTGCTATCCTGCTGGGAGTAGCCCGTATTATTGGTGAAACGATGGCAGTTCTGATGATTTGCGGTAACAATGCCAACAACTTAGATTTAAACAATGGGTTTTTAAAATTTTTGTATTCTAGCTGCGCAACTCTGGCCTCCACCATAGGGCTGGAGGTGCTAGAAAGTGCCAACAGGCTCCATCAGTCTGCTTTGTATGCAATTGGAGTTAGCTTGTTTGCGCTTGTCACTATTATCAATATTATGGTTTTGGCTTTGCATAATGTGCGTGCTCGTCAGTCGCGCAGTCGGCTATTTAATTATCAAAAATTAGAGTCACACACTGCTGATTTATCTGATGTTAAAATTCATAATCTCATTTTTTCTAAAATTGATGCTCGCCAAAAATGGCACAGTACTAGAGATGGCATCATCACAACCCTCTTAGGGTTCGCCACTTTTCTGGTTATTGGCTTTACCTTAGTCGTGATTGGGACAGTCATTTTTCGCGGTTTGTTTGAAATGCATTTTGCTGATTTAATTTCTACAACTACCTTTAACGGCGGCGCAGGAATTTTATCGACTTTTTTGGTGTCGGTGCTGGTTGTAGTCTGTACCATTGTGATAGTCGTCCCCTTTGCTTTGTTTGGCGCTATTATGCTAAATGAATACATGCAAAAAAGAGGTTTGTTAGCTCGTTCTATTAATTTTGCTTTGAACGTGATGTCTTCTACGCCTTCGATTGTTTATGGGCTATTTGGGTTAATTCTCTTTATTACCCTGCTGAAAATACCTTTATCAATCTTTGCTGCTAGCTTAACATTGTCGATTGTGGTATTGCCAATGCTAATCAGAAACATGAGTGATGGGATCGGGGCTGTTCCCGATGCCTTGCGTCATTCGTCATATTCACTTGGTGCTAATAAAATTACTACGATCCGCAAAGTGATTTTACCCAACGCTGCCAGTTCGTTAGCAACAGGGATTATTTTGGCGGTTGCCAGAATTGTGGGTGAAACAGCCCCAGTGTATTTAACCTTGGGAACCAGTGTGAAACTACCAACGTCAGGATTTTTCTCACCAGGCGCTACTATGACCAACGAAATTCTAACCTTATGACGCAGTGGAACAAGTAGCGATGTGTTTCGCTTGATGTATGAAATTGCCTTTTGCTTAATGTTTCTAGTGTTGCTAATGAATTGATTAGCGCATTATGTAGAAGAAAAACTGGCTTTTGATCGTACCCGAGTAACCTGAAAGGAAAAAATAGCAAACATGCAAGCAATCATAAAAAGCTGAAATATGAAATCTTTGGCTGTATAGCAGGGAGTAATGATAATGGCAAATGTGAATAATCTAGAAATTGATGTGCAAAAGGACATTAAACCTTTACCAAATAAGATTATTAATGCGTCCACCAAACCAGACAGAGTAGAGGCGGTTGATGTGTCAATGGATAATGAGTATATTTTAGAGACCGATAATGTTAGTTTGTTTTATCGTAAAAAACAAGCCCTCAAAAATCTGAGCATTAAAATTAAGCGTAACTCAGTATCAGCTTTTATCGGACCTAGTGGTTGTGGTAAATCAACTATTTTGCGATTATTCAATCGTATGAATGATTTAATCCCCCACACTAAACTACAAGGCGCAGTGTTTTTCAATGGCAAAAACATTTATGGTAAAAAGTATAACATTGCTCGCTTAAGAACCGACATTGGGATGATTTTTCAAAAACCCACCCCATTCCCCTCATCAATTTACAATAATGTGGTGTACGGCCCTTTGAACCAAGGGGTTAAGGACCGCAAAATTTTAAATCAAATTGTGGTTGATTCACTCAAAAAAGCCGCCATTTGAGAAGAAGTAAAGGATGTTTTGCACGACTCCGCCCTAAGTCTATCCGGCGGGCAACAGCAAAGGGTTTGCATTGCCCGTGCTATTGCTATGAAGCCGAAAGTGCTGCTGATGGACGAACCGACCAGTGCTTTGGACCCTATCGCCACCGCTCGGATTGAAAATTTAATTCGCCATTTACGCAAAGATTTTACCATTGTGATTGTAACTCACAACATGCAACAAGCAGCTCGTATTTCTGATCATACATCGTTTTTTCTCAAAGGGGAATTGATTGAAGCTGGCCCCACTAAGAAGCTTTTTTCGAACCCAGATAGCTCAGTAACAGAAGATTATATTACAGGAAGGTTTTAAGATGGCAATAAAAAAAATTAATTTAATTGAGCGTGATTTAGATACTGTCAAAACCACTATGCTAGATATTGCCGCTCATGTTGAGAAGGAATTTCAATATTTACTCAATTTTAAAAAATCAGCGCAGGAAGACGTCAGCAAAAATAAAATATGAAAATTGCACCAGCAAATTAAACGAAAGCATTACCGTTTCATTGAATTGGCTATGTGAAAAATTACCAAGCGGCAAATGCTCGCAATTGATTTGCGCCGTGCGGTTACCTATATTAACATTGTGCAACACTGGTCGAGTATTTCGCATTATTGTGTCCGTTTGGAACGTTATATGGTAAAGTATGCTATTCCTAAAAGCATACAAAGTATTTTAAACGAAGCGATTATTAATCTGAATAATCAATTGAGTATTGTGAAGCACATTTTGGAAACAGATGATTTAAAGCAAATCCGTAAACTGAATAATCAAAATCTGAAAATTCACGAAATTAATTTTGAACAACAAAATGATATTTGGGGCTTAGCAGCCGACACTCAGGATACCCAAGAGTTAAGAATGCTATGAAAGAGTTTTCGCTTAGTCACAACCATTAATTCCATCACTGATCAAATTTTTAAAATTGGTAAATGAGTCTACTACATGGTTTATGGCAAGATGTATTCTGACACTAGTGTTGCTAAACAAAAAAAGCGTACTGAACATTAATGTTTTTTTAACGCTTAAAGATCATTACATGCTCACAAGCATTATTTTTAATAACCTGATGACAGCCAGATTTTTGGTTTGCCTGTTAAATTAATAGCCTGGCAATACTTATATTTTGTAAATTGCCTGGTGAGAATAACTGAATTTTCATTATAATAGACTTACTAGTTTATTTATGCAAATATCCTAATTAAAATATGCTTTGACATATTGGTCCATCATAAAATCTTATGGTTGCTCTTTAGGCTAAAGTGAGGAGAAAATAATTAATTATGTTTAGATGATTGCGCAGGAAACGCATTAAAACTGCGCACTTAGAACAAGTCACTAACCCCAAACGTCAAAATAATTTGGAGATAGCGTCTGAAATTAAAAAATTAAACCAAAAGTACCAGCAATTCTCATCAGCATATTGGGGAGATTTCAAAAAGTTGTTGTTAGCTACTGATGTGGGGTCGGAAACAGCGCTGCATTTACTCACTTTAACCCAGCGCAAAGTCAAAAAAAGTGAGGCAGACCCTGCTAAAATTAAAAATATTTTAAAAAAAATCATCATTGATGAATATAACAAAACAACAACCCCTCAAAACATTAATTTTCAGCTCAACCAGCTCAACGTGTTTTTGATGGTGGGAGTCAATGGGGTTGGTAAAACCACTAGTATAGCTAAAATAGCTTATCACTATTTGCAACAAGGTCAAAAAATTTTATTAATAGCAGCTGACACTTTTCGCGCCGGCGCGGTGCAACAATTAAAGATATGAGCGGATCGGCTTAATGTTGATATTGTCACTCCACTAAAACCTAATCAGGATCCGGCTAGCGTTGTTTATCGTGGCTTGGAAAAGGCTCAACAAGAAAAATATGATCTTGTCTTTATTGATACAGCTGGCCGACTTCACAACAAAGTTAATTTAATGGCTGAGTTGGCTAAAATTAACAAAACCATTGAAAAAGTCATTCACAAAGCACCTGATGAAACTCTTCTCATCATTGATGCTCTGGTGGGGCAGAACGGACTTAACCAAGCTGAAGTGTTTTCGCGTTCTGTCAAGGTCACAGGCATTATTCTCACCAAAACTGACAGCACAGCCAAAGGCGGCATTGTGCTGAGAATTAATCACCATTTCCACATACCAGTGAAAATGATCGGCAACGGTGAACATCTTGAGAATTTACACCTCTTTAATATTGAAACCTATGCTCATAACATTTTGGGGCTATAAGACTAATGTCTAAAAATATTTTACAGTCTGAAGCACAAATCAAGTTATTTTGAATTTACAAAAATCTGTTAACTGATCGACAAACTAGCTATTATAACTATTATTTTATTGAAGACTGGTCACTGACAGAAATCGCTGATCATTTTAAAATTTCACGATCTGCTGTGCATTATTCTTTGGTAAATATTAGTAAAATATTAATGACATATGAGTCTAAACTACATTTAGGAGCCAAGCAAAAATTAAGGGAAGGTGTTTATCATCAACTATTGGACAAAGACCCCCAAATGGTAGCAAAATTAAGAAGCATTGATGAACAGGAAAATTTTAACCTTGAATAAGCAACTAACAGTATTAATGATTGGTGATGTGTTTGGTTCGCCGGGACGTAATTATTTGGCTAAAATGCTGCCGTCTATTAGAACCCAGTACAATATAGATTTTGTCGTGGTCAATGGGGAGAACACCACTCACGGTAAATCAATTCTTAAAAAACACTATGATTTTTATAAAGAATTAGGCATTGATGTTATTACATCTGGTAATCATATTTATAAAATCCCAGAAGTTAAGGACTATATTGGAACCACCAGTGACCTCTTAAAGCCCTTGAATTTTAATGTTTTACTGCCTGGCAATGGTACAGTGGAAAAGACTGTGAAAGGTCATACAATTCGAATCACTAACTTAATGGGCAGGGTTTTTATGAATCCTTCTGAAAACCCTTATGTATGCTTTGACAAATTACTCTTAAGCAGTAACAGTGATATTCATATTGTGGATTTTCATGCGGAAGCAACCTCAGAAAAAGCAGCATTTGCCTGGAACTATGATGGCCAAATTACCGCTCTGGTGGGAACCCACACCCATGTACCTACTGCTGATGCCCGCCTTTTACCGAAAGGCACAGCATTTATTACTGATTTAGGCATGACAGGCCCACTTAATTCTATTATTGGTGCTAATCCAGCAGAAGTAATCGCTAAAGAAAAATATGGCAGTTTTAGCCATTTTAAACCTGCTAAAGGACCCTGTCAATTGTCTGCTGCTGTGATATCCATTGATTTAATTACGAAAAAAGCAACCAATATTCAACTGATTGTGATGAAGGAGTAAAGCGCATGATAACATGGGTTATTGCCATTGCTGCTAGTGTGCTAGCAGTGATCATAATCTTATTCTTGGTATATAGGCTGTACCAATTATGTAATTATCAGTACAGAAAAATTAAAATCCAAAAACCAGAACTTATTGACCAAAAACACTTTGTCACAAGTGATCAACTAAACCTTCCGCTGCTGGGAAAAGTGCAGAATAATCATTCTAAAATTGTGGTAGGTATTTATGATTTTTTGGGAGACCCTTTAACTTTTAATCATCTGTTAAAAAACGCCCATACTGATGTATCATTCATTAGTTATGCTGAACCAGCCCTCATGAATAAAAAAATCTTAAATATTGGCGGTAAAATTCAACGCTGCATTGAAGTACTAAACATTCTTCATGAAAAGTGGCCCAACAAAAAGATTTATTTATTATTAGAAGGTTACAGTTGTGGATTAGCATCTAAAATCATTTCTCAAGTATCCTTTTTGCAAGGGGTGATTTATTGTAATCCAGTTACACACGCGCAACCTTTCCGTTTTCATCTTTTAACTAAAATATTTGCTCCGATTGCTTTCATAATCAAAGGTGATGCTTATTTGCCTATGCAGATTCCTTTTGATGAACTGACAGTTGATGCTAATATGGCATCACACTGTAAAGAACATAACGGGCATTTATCGTGAAAATTACTTTTTCAATATGATCGTCTTCAACAAACTTTGTTTAAAACTATTTGAGCTACCAAAGAATTACCAACCACTTGAATCCAAGCCGAAAATGATTTGTTTTGTAGTAAAATTAATTTAGATTATTGACGGAGTCATCTGCCGCCTCAAGTGGCATTTATTGACCTGCCTAACCAGCACCACTTTAATTTAAATTTTGATTTATCAACGGTTATTAAGGATTAGCATATATGGGACTAACCCAAAAAAGATTATTTAGTAGTGAATCAGTTTCAGAGGGTCATTCTGATAAAATATGTGATCAAATCAGTGATGCTGTTTTGGATGCTTATTTATCACAAGATCCTAATGCTAGGGTCGCTTGTGAGGTTTTAGCCACAGGCAATAATATTATTATTGCTGGGGAAATATCATCTTGTGCCAAGGTTAATTATAAAAAGATTGTGCAAGATGTACTAAAAAACATTGGCTACAATAACATTGATTATGGCTGTGATTGGCGGTCTTGCAACATAGAAGTACTAGTGCAACATCAATCACCTGAAATTGCCGTTGGAGTGGACCGTCACGGGGCAGGGGACCAAGGGATTATGTTTGGTTACGCTACAAACGAGAGTGCTAATTACATGCCGCTACCGATTGCCATTGCCCATGATTTGGTTAAAACTGCTAGTAGATTAAGGCATAACAAATTGTTTAAGTGGGCGCGTCCTGATATGAAATCTGAGGTAACGATTGATTATTCTAATCCTGCCCAACCACGCATTGAAAACATTTTAATGTCTATTCAACACGACCCAGATTATTCTAAAGCAGAGTTTTTAGAGTACATCAAAACCCATATAATGCAAAACGTTGCCCAAAACCATGGCTTAAATACTGATTTTAGTATTATGATTAATCCTTGTGGCCCCTTTTGTAAAGGGGGTCCCGCCAGTGATACTGGCTTGACGGGGCGCAAAATTATTATCGATACTTATGGGGGGAGCGCCCGTCACGGCGGAGGCTGCTTTAGTGGCAAAGACCCCTCCAAAGTCGATAGAACTGGTGCTTACATGGCCCGTTATGTAGCTAAAAATATTGTGGCCGCAGGATTAGCTGATCGTTGCGAAGTGCAAGTTGCTTATGCTATTGGCATCGAGGCACCAACTTCTATCAGTGTAAATTGTTTTGGCACAGAGCATATTAATAATGATGATATTCTTATGATTGTTCAGGAAAAATTTGATTTCCGCCCGCAGGTGATGATTGATAAATTTGATCTCAAGAAGCCTATTTATGCCCAAACAGCTGTTTATGGTCATTTTGGTCGGCCCCACCACCGGTTTCCGTGGGAAAAACTAGATATGGTGGAACAATTAAAAGAATATTTACCCAGAAAGGTTTAAAAATGAAGTATTTTCAAACAGTAGCAACCAATTTGCAAGATGTTAAAGACATGCAAGGCAGTTGCATTAATAGCATAGAATTATGCGCTGATATCAAAGAAGGAGGACGCACTCCTGATTACCAACTAATTAAAGAAGCTTGTGAAATTTCTAAGATTCCTATCCATGTTATGGTACGCCATCGCACTGATTTTATGTTTGATCCTAGCGACTATAACCAATTACTAAAAGACATTTTATTTATTCGCCAAACTAAAGCGGAAGCAATTGTGGTGGGATTCTTAAATGCCAATAAGACAATCGATATGCACCACATGCGCGAAATATGCCTGAATGCGTATCCTTTAAAAGTCACATTCCATAAAGCTTTTGATGAAATTGCTGATCAAAAAACTGCTTTGCATGAACTTGTGCAATTAGGGGTGCATTTTGTTTTGACGCAAGGTGGATCTCAAAAGGCTATTGGGGACAACATCAAGCATTTACAAGATTTAGTTAACATGCAATTGCCCATTAAAATTTTACTAGGCGGTGGCATTAACCCTGAAAACTATCCTGCTTTAAGTAACCATTTTGACAATATTCATGTGAATACATTAGTGCGTAAAGACTACAGTGCAACTCAAAAATTTGATGCTGGTATGTGTAACAAGTATATTCAATCCGCAACCAGAAAGTAGCAAGTTATGTCAAACAAAAATTATGCTCACAATCTTAATTTATGAGAAAAAAATTTCCACAAAATGGATAGTGAGATGAAAACAGCTTTCCGTTCACTAAAAAATGCTGATGATTTACAAGCAGCTTTTGGTGAGGATTTAGCCTTTGGAACTGCTGGCTTAAGAGGCATTATGGGCGCTGGAACGGCACGCATGAATATCTATACCATTCGTCGGGCTACCATGGCCTATGCTAAATATCTTTTGAACAAATTCAGCAAAGATCAACTGCAAACCAAAGGGGTTGTGATTGGCCACGATAATCGTAAGTGGAGTGCTTTGTTTACCTACACTGCGGCAGCTGTGTTAGCCCATTTCCAAATTAAAGTGTCTTTGTTTCCTGATAATGAAGTGACTCCTACACCAGTTGTGTCGTTTGCAACCCGGCAAGGTGGTTTTATCGGAGGAATTGTCATAACAGCCAGTCATAATCCTAAGGAATATAATGGATATAAGATTTATGATGCGCAAGGTTGCCAGCTTTTACCTGCTGCCACTGACCAAATTAAAGCTTTTTATGATGTGATCCAGGAGGAAGTTTTTGAAAGTCAATTTGCTTGCCAATCTGATCTCATAGTGGATCTAGATGAATCCTTGAAGCAGGACTACTGGCATTTTCTGAAAACCATGCAATTTGACCCCCAAGCTAAGAAAACGATTAAAATTGTATTTTCGAATTTAAATGGTGCTGCCCGTAATTGGACTCCTAAGCTACTAAAGGAACTTGGTTATAGTGTATTTGTGGTCCCTGAACAATATGAATATGATTCTGACTTCATCACTTGTCCTTATCCTAATCCCGAAATTCTAAGTAATTATGATTTGGCCATTCAATATGGTCAAAAGCATGATGCTGATTTAATTATCCTAAATGACCCCGATGCTGATCGGATCGGGATTGGCGTTAAAACACCGGATGGTAACTATAAATTATTAACCGGTAATGAAACTGCTCCTATCTTACTCGAATATTGATTAAGCCAAAAAAGTGCTCACAGCAAAATGCCGACTAACCCTGTCATGATTAATACTTTTGTGAGTAGTGATCTGCCAGATAGTATTGCTGCTCATTATAATGTGGCTAATGTGAAAACGCTAACTGGCTTTAAGTGAATTGGGGCTGCCATCCATGATTTGCAGCAAAAGCAAAAATCATTTGTCTTTGGTTTTGAAGAAGCTTATGGATATATTCTAGACGCCGCAACCCGTGATAAAGATGGGATTCAAACCAGTGTAGTGGTAGCAGAGGCCTGCAACTATTATGCTGTTCACCAACAAACTTTAGTTGATGTGTTACACCAACTGTACCAAAAATATGGCTATTATTATTGCTTCACTTACACCCATAATTATGAAGGACTTGATGGGCATGACAAAATTAATCGTATTATTGCCAATTTACGAAGTAATCCCCCTCAGACAGTCATTGGTACTAAGTGCTGCAAAGTTGAAGACTATTTAGAAGGTCTTTATGGCATGCCCAGTCAAGATTTGTTGAAATTTTATTTCACAGGGGGATCGTGGTTTGCTGTGCGAGCAAGCGGAACGGAACCTAAGATTAAGTTCTACTATGTGTGTGTAAGTAAGACTTCAGTTGCAGACGCTCGCCAACAACAAGCTAATATGCAAGCAGAAATTAACAAAACATATCTGCTTTAACCTACTTTGTTAATCAAGTGCAAGACCTCAGGGATGGTTTTTTGCATATTAGGTTTGCGGTGGAGCAAGTATCCATAGTGTTTAGAGTATTTAGGGATAATGTGGATATGAAAATGCATCACTACTTGGTAGGCCAGGGAACCTAAATTAGAGACATAATTAAACCCCTTAGGTTGCAATGCCTTTTGGATTTTTTGACTAACAATTTTGGCAGCAATCATGACCTCTTGTAACGAACGGTTATCACAGGTCATGAGGTTACTGCAATGCGTTTTGGGGATGACCAGGGCATGTCCATCGCTGTTAGGGTAGGCGTCTAAAAAGGCATACACATAGTCATTTTCATAAATTTTATAACTAGGAACTTCCTGGTTAATAATTTTGCAAAATAAGCAATCCTTGTCAATGTTTTTTTCCATAGTTCCTACTTCCGTTAGTTGTATTGATTGACGTCTGATGGTATCAAATTTATGAAGTCAAGATGGTACCGGTATTAAGATTATTTTAGCACTATTATTAATTTTAATGATGTTGATATAATAATCACTGTAATCATGTATTTTGGTAAAAGTAAGGTTCAACATTAATGAAACTAGCTGAATTGAAGCCCAACACTCAAGTTAAAGATATGACTGTACTTTGTGATGAAGTGATAGTGGGCATGGCGAAGAATGATAGTCCATATTTAAGTTTACATTTAAAGGATGCTTCTGGGGTCGTGGTAGCTCGCTTGTGGAGTGCTACACCAGATGATATTACAGCATGGCAGACCGGGAAGGTTTATACTGTTTGCGGTAGTGTTTCGACATATCGAGACAGCAATCAGTTAAAAATTACGTCATATCAGAAAACCAATTCAGAGCATCTAAATTGAAATGAGCTAATTCCCACAGCTCCGATTGATAGTGAAATAGCTTATGCTAACATTCAGCATGTGGTAACAAATTTTGAGAATCACCATTACCAAAAAATTTTATTAGCAATGTTAGAAGAATATGGCGATCAACTTAAGGTGTGACCAGCAGCAGTGAGAATCCATCATGCTGTTCGGTCTGGATTACTCTGGCACACTGTTACGATGTTAAAGATCGCCCAACAACTATTAAAGATTTATGCAGACCGTGAAATTGATGGTGATTTACTTTTGGCAGGGGTTATTTTGCATGACCTTGGGAAGGTAATTGAAATTAACTCAGCAGTCGACAATACATTTAGTGAAGAAGGAAAACTTATTGGGCATATTTCGATTATGCAAGCAGAAATAAATCGAATTGCCTCGACTTTAGATGTAGACCAAAAATACAGCGTCCTATTGCAGCACATGGTGATTGCTAGTCATGGTAAACTGGAGTTTGGATCGCCTGTAGCGCCCCGCATTATTGAAGCTGAAATACTGTCTTTAATCGATACTTTGGATGCTAAGGTGTTTATTGTGAATAGTGCACTACAAAAAATTGCTTTAGGCAAGGAAACTCCTAAATTATTTGCAATGGACCACCGTAGCTTTATTCGGCACTTTCAAAAGTAACCATTAACTTGTTACTAGCATGGCCAAAGTTTAATACACTAACTCAACAATAAGCAAGTAGTATTATTTTTCTTCGATGTATTTCCCAATATCGTTGTATAGATTAGCAGAATAAACATTTTTAGGGTTATATTCAAAGGCTAATGAGTACAAACGGTCTTTAGCTAAGGTTTGAATCCCGCTGCCTTGGGCAAAGGAATATTGCGCCCATTGCATTAAGTTATAACGGGTGAAGTCCACATCCTTTTGAGCGATCCCTTTACTTGTAAACATAGCAACAGTTTTGTTATCGCCTACAGCTGTATTACCAAATGTGGCATATGGCTCAGGTGTTGCTTGCATTCCTTCACGAATGTACTTGACACTACGACCTAGGGTTCCACCCAATCCTGTTCATGACAAATTTTGGGCTGTACCACCTGGGTTATTATAGTTTTTTAATTCGACTTGTTTAGAGTTAATTGTGCTATTGTTGTTAAATGTTACTGATGCAACATTATATTTTTTACCTGCAGCGCCTGTAACTGGTAAGGAAGCCAATAAATCAGGAACATAGATTGGCAAAGCATAAGCAAAGGTATCATAGGTATTGGTAGAATCAGCAAAATTATACACTCCTGTTGAATCTTTTAAGAACCCAGGCTGCTTAGCTGCTTTTAATTGAGTTGCATAAGCACCGGCATCGAACTTGTTCAGAATATTGCCCTGATTATCATAGGCAACAAACCCTTTAAAGTGGGGAATTCCAAAAATAGGATCACCACCATTTTTATTAAAATCTGTTATGTTGTTACCTGATGCTGTTCTTTCGATTGTATTAGTAATAAAATACTTCATTCTGTCAGGACTTCAATTGTCACCATTTAGCGTTGCTGCTTCAGAATTGGGGTCTTGTGCATTTCGGATAGCTGTATTTAAAGCAGCAATATTTTGATCCTTGGCTGCCACTTTGAATTCTCACACCATTAGAAAATTAGATTTAATATTATTTGAGGATGGTTCATATTGGGTTCAATTCATCATGTTAGACATTAAAGCACCCACTTGGTTAACATAGACTTTATTTCCACCTTGGGGATCCACAAAATTAGAAAACATATCAGTATTTAAGAAAGCCTGTCCAATAATGTTATCAATAATTTTGGGGACCTCTACATAGAAAAGATAGCGGTTAAAGGTAAAAGCCAGTTCGGTTTTTAATGTTTGAATTCCGCCTTGGGGGTTATATAAAAGCTTTTCAATAACACCACGGGGTTTCACATATTGAGTTAACTCATTAGGCTGTAGGGGCTTACCATCTTCTGCAAGGTATGTTATACCCGGGATAGCTCACTTCAGACCTTCCTTTTGAGAGGTATCAAACTGCAGCGAATAGTTTTGTTCAATAGAGGTGTACTCTAAATAAGTGTCTTGCGCAAAAGAGCTTAGATAGTCTTGATACAGTTGGTCTGTGGCCAATTGCAGAATTCATGATTTAAACACTTGGGCATTATCAGTAGAGGAACTTGTTGTAGTGCCACCCGCCCATTGGTTTCATGTTTGTTGGGTAGAACCATAAAAATATTCAGAAATAATTTGATTAACTAGTCTTACAGCTAGTTTTTCGGTAGTTTCACTGCTATTAAAGATGTCTCCAAATGTTTTCTTACCATACACATCATTGTCTTTACCAGCAATTTCAGCAATAATCATCTTTTTTAATTTATCAGATAAAGTGGGTTTAGAGAAACGTCCAAACGATGTACTGCAACTAACAACACCTGTTGCTCCTGTGGCAGTTAATCCAAAAGCAGCAAAAATCGATAGTAGTTTTTTCATTATGATTGCTCCTTTGTTTGTCAAATTTTATTTGGGGTGATATTATTGCTCAATTGATACAGAATAGCATCTAGCACATTATTAGTTCAATATGTCCCGTCTGGGTACCTTGATTGTGGTTTAGCTGCGTTGGATCCAATGGTTTCGTTAGCTTTTTCAATCGCAGTGGCTAAGGCTGAGCTAGGATAAGTGTTAAGGCTGGAATTGTTGTTAGCAATTGTGTCTTCAAATCACTGAGCAATCGTGGCATTGTCATTTGTTGATTTTGATGACTTTGGATTAAAGGTAATAAAGTTATTAAGCCAATCTGTTTGAGTAGTCGTAGCTATTTTTGTGAAGTAATTCTTAAAGAAATCATACATTCAGGTAAACCATAAATGATTACCAGCTTTAGAACTGCTATCTAGGGTAGCATAAGCTTGCATAGTAGTTAAAATATTAAATTTTTGATAGCTGCCTGGCAAAGTATTAATGTAGCTTTGGTTTACCAAGTATTGTAGATATTTATTATAAATTCCGTAGTTAAAAGCTGTAGCAGCTGTAGGTGAACCAGCGTCTCCCATCAGCTGAGCAGGTGTTTCTTGTGCCAGACTACCCGATTGTGCTTGTCCCCTGGATAGATTGTAGTTAAAGTTATCAGCGTCTTGATTAGCAGTTGTTGTGTTTTCTGGACCTGCAGTATTTGTTTTAGTAGTTTGACTGTTTCAAGCTTCCAAACCTTCAATGTGAACAAGGTTCAGCCCAGTATCATCCAAGTAAACTACTACTGGATCGGGAGCGCCTGTAGCTGAGGAGGGTTGAGCTATGTTATATACTTTGTACATTTTCCCTGGTTTAACCGGATCAATTGCAGTTCCATCTCAAGTGGCGTTTTGTGAGCGATTAATGCTTGCTAGTAGACCATCATCATCACCAATTTTGCTTGGTAGGGTACTAATGCCACTTCCAGCAGTTAAACTGTTGATGGCTCCGTAAACGCTGGCGGATAAGTTAGTGTTGTAGGTTTTACCATCACCGGGATCTACTGTTAGAAGAGAGCTACCATATGTTGGTTTAATCCCACCATATTCTCCGCTTCTTAAATCATTTCAAGTTGTGGTACCATCACTCAATTTTCCTAATATTTGATTAATTTGTGTTTCTTGCGTTTCGTCAAATAAACGATCTGGGCTATCGGTACCAGCATTAAGCCCTTTTTGTCCTGATTTTGGGTCTGAATTGCGGTAGTCAATTGTAATGGTAGAAATAGCCAATGGCTTTTCTTCAGAATATCATTTTTGCAAAGCAAAATTTTGAAAGGCAGATATTAATCCACTAGAGTGGGTAAAACCATTACTACGCACAGAGTATGTCTTATTACTACTATCATAAGTTTTTACGGGAACAGCATAGAGTACAACTGCTTTTGAAAGATCTTTCGCGAGACTTTCTAGTGCTGGGATGACGTCATTATCGAGACTGATTTTGTTAGTTTGATCTTTCGTTCATATATCTGGAATGGTACCATCTTTACTTCGGTAGGAGGTCATAGAAAGAGCTAGTTCACGCGCTTCAGCAGGATTACTATTTGCTCAGGTTGTAGATCCACCTGGTTGTGTGCTAGCAGTTGCTCAAGCTTTTCTATAAGAACCTAAAGTTGCCATGTTGACAGTAGAACTGTTAAAAGCTCCTTGTCCAATTAAAGTATTGGTCAACATCATTGAGGCATTGGTATCTTTGCCTTCCGCAAATAAATAAGCTCGGTAATTATTTTCGCTGCCGTCATAATCATTTTTTAGCATGTCATTTCAGTGCTTTTCTCAGTCTTTACCATATTGCTCTTTATATGACTCTTTTTGGTTAGCCACTTCGTTATTGACAGCTGTTTTTAGTTGTGTTCAGTCTGACTCTAATTGCTTAACAAAACCGTCGCTATAACCAGCTATATTGGTTTTGGGCGCACCTCCACCTGAACCAAAAATCTTTTCAGCATTAGCCAGGATGGAGACGCTTAGCATTTTTAGAATTTGAATGGTAACTGTTGATTGTACATCACCATCTCAGTTATTAGGGTTGGTAGGGTCAGCTGAAGCTCCACCAAATGGGTCCATTTCATTTCAGACATCAGCACTGTCAGGGTTATTTTTACCGCCGTCCAAGCCTGGTAGTTCTGCCCAAATACTGTTGCCTTTATCGTTGAGGTGCTTAGTGTCAGTAGAGCTGCAAGCAACCAGGGTTGTTCCCGCACTACCAGTTAACGTTAGCGCCGTCATAATGGAAAGTAATTTTTTCATGCACTATCCTTAATAGGTTTATTTTAAAATGACATCTATTGCTCCGTAGAATGCTGTTTAATTGTATCATAATTGCCCGCTACATTCCAATTATTTTGGATAATTTGATGTGTTATAATGCTAGGCATCTCCAAATGAAATCAGCTGATTTAGAAACACAAGAAATACTTGTTAAATTTAATGAAAACCTCCATTCATACTGTTAAAAAAGAATTCCCGTTTTTTCAATCTCATCCTCACACTATTTATTTTGATAGTGCTGGCACCACTTTAAAACACGCATCAGTAATTGCTGCTATTAATGATTATTACACTAAATATAGTGTGCATAATTCGAATCGTTATTCAGCAATTGGCTCAGCACTAGGCAGTAAAATCTATGGGACTAGGAAGCTGGTAGCTAATTTTATCGGGGCAGATAATCCCAATAACATTGTTTTTACACCAGGCACCACTGCTGGGATTAATCAAATTGCTTTTGGGCTATCCTATCTTTTAAAACCCCATCATAATATCGTGATTAGTCACTTTGAGCATAGTGCTAATTATAGTACATGAGTCAGAATGGCTCATAATAAAAAGGCCAGCATCAGATTTTTTGAAACTGATAAACAAGGGCAGGTGTTTGATCAGAAACTTGAAAATGTGATTGATAAAAACACCTTTTTGGTGTCTTTGGCGAATATTAATAATTCCACCGGATTTGACCAAGAAATTAATGCGATTGTCAGCAAAATTAAATTAATCAATCCCCACACCATTGTAGTCATTGATGCTGCTCAAGCGATCGCCCATGAGGCGATTGATGTGCAAAAAATGGGAATAGATTTTTTGGTGTTTGGGGCTCATAAAATTTATGGGCCAACCGGCATAGGGGTTCTATGAGGTAAGACAGATTTATTGTTAAAACTGGAGCCTTTATTACTGGGGGGAGGAACGATTGAAAGTTTAGAACCCAAGCATAGTTCGCGTTACCCTGACTACAATCTCGTTCCAACAGTTCCCCAGCGCCTTGAAGCAGGCACTCTCAATGCTGCTGGCATCATTGGTTTGGCTAGTGCCATTGAGTTTTTTAATCAGTTTGAAACTGCAGAAATTAAAGCTCACGAAGTAAGCTTAAAGCAATATTTTATGGAACAAATAAAAGCTCTCCAGCTTACCGATCGCATTCAAATTTTTAATCCTCTGGTAGCCCAATCCGGCACAGTACTATTTACTATTCATGGGGCGCACCCCCAGGATGTTGCGCACTTTTTAGGTGAGCGTAATATTATTGTCCGAGCTGGCGATTTTTGTGTAAAGGAACTCACTAGCTTATTTGATTGTGCGGCACTGCTCAGAATATCATTTGGAATCTACAATACCACTGATGACATTGATAAATTATTAAAGATGATAAAAAACACTAAACACTTTTTAGTTATTTAGGTGTATGGCAAATTCAATTAATCAACGCGAAATACTTATTAATAACTATGAGTCACCTTACCATAATCAATTGCCAGCAATGGCCAGCAACATTTTTCGATTACCTGCTCATATGAAGCAAACAGGCTGTATTGATCAAATTGTGGTGGCGGTTGAAGTCACCAATGCCAGCATAAATAATGCTTACTATGAAATTAGCGGATGTATGATTTCTGTGGCTGCTGCCAGCATGCTTGCCAAAACGATCGAAAATAAAAGCCTGCTAGAGGCTAAAATAATTTTGCGTAATTATGACCAAATGATTAATCACCAAAATTTTGATAAAGCCCTAATGACTAATCTACTAGCCTTAGCTGACATTTGAAAACAACCTTTGCGGGTTGACTGTGCTCGCTTGCCAGCTGATGCGTATGTCAGTTTATTGCAAAGTGTAGCTGACCAGCAAATTAACTCTGCTAAGCAAGCTTTGCGCCAAGAACTAAAGCTAGCCCGTCATAATATGAACAAAGCAGCCCGAGAAGCCGCTAATCAAGTTATTTGCGCTAAAGTGATTAATATGATTGACTATTATAATTTTAAAAAAGTGGGCATTTATTATTCTACCGAAGATGAAGTGGATACATTGAGGATCATGAAAAGTCTTTTGAAAAACAAGGTGCAGATTTTTTTACCCCGCATTATTGATGATAACCAAATGATTTTTCAGGAAATTAAAGATTTGCAAGCAGATTTAGTTATGGATAAGCAATTGCAAATTAAAACACCGCGCCAATTACAGCCAATTGCTGCTTTAGATGATTTAGATTGCATTATTGTCCCTTTAATTGGGTATGACGATGATTGTAATCGCTTAGGTTATGGTTATGGTTATTTTGACCATTTACTATTTAAGTATAAAAACAAAAAGATTGGCTTAGCGTTTGCTTTGCAAAAGGTGGGGCAGATTCCGACCTTATCCCATGATGTGGCCTTAGATAGTGTTATTGCCAATTAAACATAATGATTATGGTTTATAGGTACTGTATTTCTTAAAATAGTAAATAAAAATATTAATGTTTATTTGGGATATTCCCTTTATAATGTATTCGTTTAATACCAATTCTTAGAATAATCTAAGTGCAAAGGACCAAAAGTATAATGTATAAAAAAGGCGACATTGTTGAAGTACGCATCACTAATATTAAACCCTACGGCGCTTTTTGCGAAATCGGCAATATTAATGGACTAATTCACATCAGTGAGTTTTCTGATTTTTTTGTTAATTCAGTTGAAGATTTTGTGCAAATCGGCGACATCGTGGAAGTGGAAGTACTTGACTACTATCCCCAAAAGAGCCAACTGAAACTAAGTTACAAAAACATTCGCAAAAGTTTGCAAAAAAACGTCGGCAATAGTATTCCCGAAACAGCGAAAGGCTTTAAAACTCTGGAAGCCAAGTATAAAACTCCCGATGCGGAGCGCAACCCAGCCGAAGACAAGGCTGGCAAACCAGAAACTCCAGACACGGTTAAAGCTGTTGAAGATAAAGATCCAAAAGTATCTTAATTAAAATTACTTGATAGCATAAAAAAATATTAAGCTTTCGCTTAATATTTTTTGTATCTAGTGTTGGTTGCAATTAATACTGATAATGCTTGGTTTGGTACCGTGCATAAGGTTGGAAAGCGACATAACCAGGATGGTCTTTGTTTCATAACCCCTTAATCACGGTAATAATAATGTACATCAAAAACATTGTTGCCACTAGTTGGAATAGAGCATTCATAATGGCTATAAACATCATGACTCCCCGGTTTTGACCTATTCGCGCAAACGCTTCAAACGCACGCAAAATAGAGGCCATCAGTAGCAATACTAATTCTATTGTAGCAATGACAGTGTAGATGGTAAGGATAATGCTGTATTTTTTGTAGCCAGTTTGTTGTGTGTTGATTTGTTCGACAATGTTTTTGGAATGAAAAGGGGCACTGGTGATAAAAGCCAGCAGAGCAATACCACCCATTCCACCAATCACCCCATAGAAAATGTCTTGGCCATTAGCTGCTCAAACACGATTAGCACTAGGAATGTCATTTTGTAATAAGAACATTCCTAAAATAGTCGCTAGAGCTGACAAGCAAAAAGAAGCTCCAAAGTATTTAGTAATCGTAATACGGGCATTTTGCGTACCATTCGTCTGAATATTAGGTAATCTTGTCATCATAAATGGCGCAAAAAACCCGCCAATAGACAACGATAAAACAGCTAATGACCATTTATTGGCTAAAAACTCTTGGTCAGAAGCATTTTTGGCAAAATGAATTAAACCAATGTTGCACACCAGGGTCTTTACAAGTGATCAAATCAGAAGAATAAATAAAATGATCTTGGTACTAGTTAGCTGCGCATAACTGCTAATTACTATATTTTCTGCTTGCAATGCAGCTTGGGATGTATCACCTTGGTTTACTTTTGCGGTGTAGTAAAAGTATAATCCAGCTGCAATACTGACTAGTAAGATGCCAAATATTGAGGAAAGAATAACCCAAAACCTTACAAATTTAAAATTTTTACCGTCCATAAAAACTCTTTTCAAATTCCTTTGATTGTTATTGTTCTGGTATTATAGCACAGTAAATTACTACCAATGGGGTTATGATAGGTTTTATTAACTTTAATGACATATTGTTAAAAATCAGTTATAATAATTTAGCACTTTGGAGGGGTAGCGAAGTGGCTAAACGCGGCTGGCTGTAAACCAGCTCCTTCGGGTACGGGGGTTCGAATCCCTCCCCCTCCACCATTATGGAAAAATGAATAATTTTTGCTAAAATAGTTCTAGCGAAATTATTACATTGGGCTATGGCCAAGCGGTAAGGCGAGGGACTTTGACTCCCTTATGCGCTGGTTCGAATCCAGCTAGCCCAGCCATAAGCGCTGTTAGCTCAGCAGGTAGAGCAACTGGCTTTTAACCAGTGGGTCACAGGTTCGAGCCCTGTACAGCGTACCAGCCCGAGTGGTGGAATTGGTAGACACAGTGGACTTAAAATCCACCGGCCTTAGGCTGTGCCGGTTCAAGTCCGGCCTCGGGTACCACTGCAGGTGTAGTTTAATGGCAGAACTTTAGCCTTCCAAGCTAACTATGAGGGTTCGATTCCCTTCACCTGCTCCATTTGATACTTAACCACCCGTATGTAAGGGTGGTTTTTTATTTATCTAGGGGCATTTGTTAAAATAAACGTATGAAAATAATTGAAGATAAGCAAGAACAAGAGCTTAAGGCCAAGATTAAAGCTCGTAACATTGTTTATAATGCTTTAAATGCTGAGAGAACAAGTTTTCTCATAAGCATGTTATGAGTACTGTTAGAAGTAGGGGGGATTCAAGTAGCCTTATGGTTGTTAACATCCCCTGATGTTAGTTTTCGCCCTTTAAAAATATCTTGACCGGAGGGGATTTTAGCTGGTTTCATAGCGCTGGTGACGATAAGTCTCCTTACCACTTTTTCATTTTGCATTAAGGGGCACCAAATTGATCAATTTGCCATTAACTATGGATTTTATGGCGTAGCGTTTGGTTTTTACTTGAGTTCTTTTTGATTTGGTGATAAATATTTTCTTTATCAGTCTTTAATTGCTTTAGCTTTTTTAGTGTTGTTTTTATTCATTGGTACAGCACTAGGCGTACTTGTGAAAAACTATAGTTTAAAATTAAAGCGAAGTAAGGTAAATCATTCAGAACGGGTGTAAAACTACTTGTATCCTTTTAGCACTATTGTCTTTGGCTTATAGCTTTGGCACTTAAGGACTAAAGACGAATAGTTTTTGAGTTTTGTTGCTGCTTTATTTAATAGCATATTAGAGTGCCTATAAGCCTGAGTATAAAAAATCCGTAAATTGCCATTTTGTCGGTGCTCATTTTTAAAAATTAATGATATTGCTTCATTTATTTATGAATCTATTTCATTTCAGTACTTGCCTTTTTCTGAGACACTTACTTAGTTATGTTAAAATCTAAATATATGGAATAAACGTTGATTTTTTTAAAGTTTTTAAAAATTGAACACTAAAAGGAGTTTTCACAAATGAAAAAATTATTATCAATGATCGGAGTTATCAGCATTGCAGGAGCTGGTACTAGCAGTGTTATTGGCTGTAGTGATTCAACTAGTCAGAGTGATCTTAGCGATGCTGGTGGTATTGTTATTGGTGCTGGTGCCACTCTTCAACCCACTAGCCAAGCTGTTGCTGCTAAGATAACTCAGAAAAAAAATATTACTTTAAGCTTAACGCAAATTAGTGTTTTAAACACTAACGATAAAAATACCCAAACAGTTATTTTAAAAGCTTTGCAGCAGTATAATACTAAATTAACTGATAAGGATTTAACATACTTTGCTGTGCAAAAAAATGTGGCGTTAACTTATGATCAAAAACATTCTCCAGCAGGCAGCAAAACCTATGCGCAAACACCAATTAAATTAACCATTAACGCTAGTGGTAAAGCAGCGGAAGTGGATATTAGTGTAAGGGTGGGTTACTTCAGTACCCCTTATGAGAAGGATGAAGGTGATCCAGGCCCTTATTTTGTTAAGGCAATTGGAAATCGCGTTTATACTTCCAGTTCTAGTTATGAACAAAGCCAAAATGCTGTAATATACACCTCTGATGACTTCAAAACAGTAACTGCAGCAAAATTTAATGACGGATTTACAGTTGATAGATTTAAATCTTATATGGCATATGAGAATAACTGATATATTTTGTATGGTCAGTCCATTAGTGGTGGCGGGGGCTACATAGCTGTTTCCAAAGATGGTATCACTTTTAATGTGCTAAACAAAGCATTTGATGTTGCTAGTAATGGTTTTGAGTATTTAAACGGTGAATATGTTTTTTATGGTAGAAATGGTTGCTTATTTTTTACTAACGATGATTTTACTAATAAACTTAGTGGTACAAAAATCAACCTGTCTGATCCGGGAGGGGAAGCAACCTATTTTATCCAATTCTATAATGACAAATATTATATAAGCCAAGGCGAAAATGTTTATTATAGCAGCACGCTATCTGCAACCAAAGACGATTGAACAAAGATCAGTGATCTTGACAGCAAATTATCACTCAAGATGACATTCTTTAATAACACTTATTTGATCTATGTCTCAAATTCCACAAGCAGTGAGGTGTATGAATCTAGTACAGGGACAACAGGTTGAACAAAGTTAAACTTTGCCTTTACTAAATTTGGTGCAGATTATAGTCTGGATTTCTTAACTATTAATAAGGACTTATTATTTATCAATATTAATGGCGGAGCATACTTTGCCACTAATCCTACTGATCCAGCAACCTTTAAATTCCTGTCCTTGAAGGCAGATAATGAACCTACTATCACATCATACTATCTCCAAAACAAGCAGTTAATGTTGCTGACTGATTCTGGGTTGTATATTTACAATAATTTTACAGATTTTAGCAACCCAGGTGCTGGACCCTTTTTTGTGAGCCAATACTATGCAGAAAACGAGTTTCCACAATCTGGTGCTTTTGAAATCAGGTCTTTGGCTAAAACTACCGAACACATTATTTTGGCGACCGAGTTTGGCATTTATCAGACGATTCTTTAATCTAAAAACACAATTGGATATACAGTTGCTATCGATTACGGTTCGATATGGACTAAATTAAGCCTTTGGTTACCAATTGCGGCAGCAACTATACTAGCTGTTTTGCCAGACTAGGTTTTTGGTTGGTCAAGCGCTATGAGTCTGATTTATTACTATCGACTTTTAGTTGTTTTTGGTGATAATTTTTTAGAAAACATTTTGTGTTGTAAGTCCTCATGCGGGAAACCAGCTAATGTTAGATAATTGGTAAATAACCAAATTATGATTAACACCAGTATGATACCCACTAAAGCAATAATGCTTAAAATAAGCGTACTTTGGGGTTGAAAGTTAATTAATCAAATCATGATTTGCACTAACGGAATTGGTAGTTTCGAAATTGAAACAGACCACAAACTAATCAAACTAGCCTTAGGTTTATAAAAACTAGCAGTGTAGTTTAGCAGGAGTGGTCAAATATTACCAATGCCAATGCCGGCAATCACAGCAATGATAAAAGCATAATTCAGATTACTTTTGGCTATGTTAGCAATGAGTAAACTAGCAGCAGTAATGATAAACATAATACTCATGGTAATAAACCACCGGTGGGCTACATAACGACTAAATAGCACCCCTGATAAAAATCGCATTAACCCCTGTACTACAAAATACAACCCAAATGCTTGCGTAAAAATAATTTGATCGGCTACATTATTACTTTGCTCAAATAAAAACACAAAATTATAGTTAAAAATGGATTCGACTACGACATAGAACACAAAAAATAATGAGGCAATGCTCAGCAATTTCACAAATAAATGTTTTTTCATAATTTTGTGTTTGGCAATAGGGGGATTTAGCCTGCTGCTTTCTTGGTTTGGCGAAGCCTGGGGTTTTTCGTGTTGATTAATATTTGACGGATCTTTTCAAAATTTTAAATGGTGGTCCATTAAAAACGGTACTATTACACCTACTGCAGCTAAGCCAATAGCAATATAGAAGAAATAGCGGATAGCATCGAAATTTAGTGATGCTTGGTTCTGGAAAATCGTTTTCGCAAAAACTAAGGGAATGATACCGGCCCCAAAACAAAATAAAGCATTGTTGATGGAAACCTTTTTGGTGGCATCATGGCCATGAAAATGAGTATTAAAGAAAGTATTAGAAATGGGGGAAGCTACTGACACCCCTAAGCCTGTGGTGAAGTTTAAAACGCAGAAAATAATCAGTGCATCGCGTTTGTTAGCTGTAGAAAGATTGCTAATATTGCCATTGGTCTTGGTGATGTAATCTAACTGACTGAGTAAAACCAGTGATATTAAGGTCAGCAGCATGGCGCCAGCGATGAGGTAGTGGATTTTAAACCGTTTAATAAAAAATTGCACAGCTATAGTCCCTATGTATAAAGCTACTAGTTCGGGGATGACAAGTAACGGAGCAGACTTCGTTGGCAAACCGGTAATGCTTGCGACACCTGTGTTGGTGTAGCCAATCATCAATAGAATCGATCCATACACTATTGTGATGAGCAAGATAACAATTGTTGTGCGGGTGTCTTTATTTTTTCAAAATCATTGTGAATTAGTAGTTTTAATGGAAGGCATATTGAGTTGCTGAAATGCTTTGGCAAGTAATTACTTTATGTACATTATTATATTTATATATAACAGAAATAGGCGGGACATGATAGAGATAGTACCGTGTATTAATTTAGTGTTAGCTGCAATTTGTTGTAGGCACCAAAAAGCACAGTTTTATTTACATGATAAATTGGATATAACCCAGCATACACCCCCCAAAGGTGCGGTTATTTAATCTGAGAAGACTCTCTGGGAAGTGCTTCATTATTTGCGTATTGCCTTGTAATAATGTATAATATAGGTGTAGATAAATTAATTACCTACCGATTTTTTAATTTATATTATTTAATTTTTTACTAGAAGAAATTTATGAAATTTGAAACATTACTACTGAAATAGAATAGATTTAATCTGGTTTCAATCAATTTCATAAATACTTAAGGAAAGGTAACTTCTAAAATGAAAAAACTATTATCATTAATTGGTGCAATTAGTGTGGTTGGTTCAGGAGCTAGTGCAGTTGTAGCTTGCGGGGATGACTCTTCAAGTGGTACAGCAGCCTCTAAACTAGCAGGTACATTAGAATCTAACTTGACACCTGCTTTACACCCAGGGTCAAAACTAACTCCAGCACAAACATCAGAGTCAGCACTAACACCAGCACAAGCGGCACAGTCCTCATTGTCACCAGCAGCAAAATCAGGTGCAGATGCTATTAAAAATAAAATTACTGAAACTAATCTTGGTGTCCCTGCAGATACTAACCCTGATACAACCACCTCTGCCACAATTGCCGCTATAAGAACCGCTTTAAGAGGAGTAAACCCTAAATTAACGGCTAGCGATGTAGCTGACATTACTTTTCAAGCTACCACTTTACAGCTTAAAAAAGCTGTACCAGTAAAAGCTACAATTACATATGGTACTGGAGATCTTCAAACAACAGCTAGCGTAGGCTTGCAAGTTACTTTGGGGGCAACTGACCAACAAAGAGCCAATGAAATTAAAGCAAAAATAATAAACCCTAATTTAGTAGGACTTCCAGCTGGCACTAACCCTGACACAACCAACCCTGCCACGATTGCTGCTATCAAAACTCTTTTGCAAAAAGAAAATCCTACTTTAACAAATGATGATTTAGCCAAAATAATCTTTTCACAAGCAACTCTAAAGGATGGCACAGCTGTGGCTGTGGAAGCAACAATAACTGTTAATAGTGCTACAGCTTCTAAAGGCCTAACTATTGTGTTAGACGCTTCTTACCAACAACAAGCTGATGCGATTGTGGCCAAAATCACTAATCCGGATGTATCCATTGGTCATTTTAATAACCCAAGCACTGCTAACCAAGGCACAATTAGCACGATAAGAAATGACTTACAAAAAGCCAACCCTATGTTGCTTGATTCTGATTTGCCGAAAATAACTTTTGCAACTACTACTTTACAACGAACAATTAGTGTGCCTGTGACCACAATTGTTACTTATCACGGTGCTGTAGCCCAAACATCTATCAATGTGACTTTAACAGGAACTGATCAACAACAAGTCGATGCGGTTAAAAAGAAAATCGTTGTTCCTACTTTATTAGGTCTGCCTGTTGATGTTAACACTGATACAAGTAACCCTGACACAATCAAAGCCATTAAAGCTGATCTACAAACTGAAAACCCTACTCTAACCAGTGGTGATTTGGCGACAATGACTTTTGCTAAAAAAACTCTATTAAGTGACAATTATGTAACTTTACCTACAACAATTACAATTGGCACTGCTAAAGATACAATCAACTTGAATATCCTACTAGCGCCTAAGCAAGCCGAACAAGCTGTTTTCATTGCCCAAAAAATCACTAGTAGAAACGTAGTAATTAGTGGCGACAATAACCCAAGCACTATTAATCCCGAAACAACAACAGCCATTAGAAATGCTCTAAAAGCAGTAAACCCTAGATTAATAGATGCTGACTTAGCCAAAATCACCTTTTCAAATGTTACTTTGAAAGCAGACCAAAAAATGCATGTTGATGCCAGAGTCACAGTAGGTGATTACACAACTTCTGTCTTCATGAATGTTACATTAGGATACAGCGACCAACAACAAGCTGATGCGATTTATGCAAAAATACCTTACAGGGATGCAGTAATTCCTGCCTCTTCTAACCCTAGCACTGCGAATCCTGACACAGTCAAAGCGATTAGAGCTGCCTTAATGAAAGCTAATCCTGCTTTAACAGCTGATGATGCAAGCAAAATTACCTTTGGTAATAGTACCTTGCAAGCTGGCCGCAGAATCAACTTGAAAGCAACTATTACAGTCGGATCTGTTAAGAAGCCTATCTATGTAAACATCACTTTGGATGGAACTGATCAACAATATGCCAACGGAACTAAAGCGGAAGTAACTACTTATTTATTTGACTTGCCGCATGGTACTAACCCTGACACAACTAACGCTGGTACAATTGCTGCCATTAGAAAAGCTTTGCGAGCAGCCAACCCTATGTTGACAGCTGATGCTGTGACTCACTTCACCTTCGCAAAGGCAAACTTGGCTAAACAATCAACTACTAGTGTTAAGACAACTATTACATTTGGTGATGCCACTGCTTCGCTTTTCCTAACTATAGGTATTAACCCCTTTTAATAACACCTGGCAAGATAGATCTTAACTAACCAGATTTATTTTCCTTATCAATCAAACACCTGTACTCAGATTAAAATGAGCACAGGTGTTTCTGTTTTGGTGGGTTTGCAGCAATAAACATATTGTTTAAATCACACATCCCGTTTTAAAGTAGTTGGCCTTCGGGGCTTTTGGTGTTTTTGCAATAATATTGACCAAACCTTTTATAATTGAAAATTGCCGCAGCAATACAACTAATTATTTCGCAATATTGTAAGAGCCAAAAAATCAAATAATAGATCTCAATAGATCTAAAAGCTTAGCTTGCACTTTGCTAGTAGCGCTAACATCCAAAGTGCTACAGGAAAGTTGGTTGGCTAAATTTCTCTAAACAAAACCACAATAAATGTTAATATGATAGTGATAATATTAGTATTTAACTGTTTTAGCAATACATGAAAGCTCAACATAATAATGCTTTTGTATGATTGCTAAAAACAATTAGAATGGAATGAACTAAATGAAAAAACTACTCTCATTAATTGGTGCAATGAGCATCGTTGGGTCAGGAGCAGCTACTGTTATCAGTTGTAGTGATAATAGTACCAGTGATAAACAAAAAACTGACGCAATTAAAAATAAAATTACTAATGTTGATTTAACCGTCCCTTCAGGCACTAATCCGGACACATCTAATCGTATTACAACGGCGGCCATTAGAATTACTCTGCAAAGTGTTAACCCTACTTTGTCAGATTCTGATTTAGAAGACATTACTTTTGTTAAAACAACTTTACAATCTGGGACCCCCGTAAAAGTTACAGCCACAATTGCAGTTGGTTCTGCTAAAGAGACAGTAGGTTTAAATGTTACTTGGGCACAGTCTAATCAACAAAAAGCTGATGCAATTAAAAATAAAATTACTAATGTTAATCTAACTGTTCCAGCTGGTACTAACCCTGATACTGCGAATCCTGCTACGATTACTGCCATGAAAGAGGCTTTGCAAACTGCTAACCCAACCTTAACAGACGATGATTTATCCACAATTACTTTTGCTAGTGCTACTTTACAAACCGGTACAAGTGTGATAGTGCCAATCACTATCACTGTTGGCACTGTTGGAACAGCAACAGCTGATAAAGATATAACTGTCACTTTATCGCAGTCTGATCAACAAAAAGCCGATGCAATTAAAGCAAAAATTACTAATGTTAATCTAACTGTTCCAGCTGGTACTAACCCTGATACAACTAACAAGGATACCATCGTTGCGATTAAAAAAGCTTTGCAAACTGCTAACCCAACTTTAACAGACGATGATTTGGTCACAATTACTTTTGTTCAAACTACTTTACAAGTTGGTGGCAGTGTAGTAGTAACAGCTACCATTACAGTTGGCTCTGCTAAAGATACAGTAGATTTAAATGTAACACTTTCGGCATCCGACCAACAGAAAGTTGACGCAGTTAGAGATAAAATTACTGATACTAATTTAACTGTCCCTCCTGGTACTAACCCTGATACAACTAACACTATTACGATTGCTACTATTGAAATTGTATTACAAAGCGCAAATCCCACATTAACGGACAGTGATTTATCTATAATTCAGTTTGCAAGTGCCACTTTACAAGCAGGCACACCCGAAACAGTAACAGCAACCATTACAGCCGGTAAAGCTTCGGATACAGTAGACTTAAGCGTCACTTTAGCCGTGTCTGACCAACAAAAAGCTGACGCGATTAAAGGTAAAATTGCTAAGGTTAATCTAACTGTTCCAGCTGGTACTAACCCTGATACTACTAATCCTGCTACAATTGCTGCGATTAAAAAAGCTTTGCAAACTGCTAACCCAACCTTAACAGATGATGATTTAGCTACCATTACTTTTGGGAGCGCCACTTTGCAAGCTGGTACAAGTGTGATAGTGCCAGTCACTATCACTGTTGGAACAGCAACAGCTGATAAAGATATAACTGTCACTCTAACGCAGTCTGATCAACAAAAAGCCGACGCAATTAAAGCAAAAATTACTAATGTTGATCTAATTGCCCCGGCTGGTACTAACCCTGATACAACTAACAAAGATACCATCGCTGCGATTAAAAAAGCTTTACAAACAGCTAACCCTGCTGTAACAAGCGATGATTTAGCCACAATTACTTTTGCAAGTACCACTTTACAAGTTGATATCGGTGTATTAGTAACGGCTACCATTACAGTTGGCTCTGCTACAGATACAGTAGATTTGAATGTGAAATTAGCAGAAACAGACCAACAAAAAGCTGATGCAATTAGAAATGAAATAACTAATGTTAATCTAACTGTTCCAGCTGGTACTAACCCTGATACAACCAATGCAGATACCATTGCTGCGATTAAAAAAGCTTTACAAACAGCTAACCCTGCTGTAACAAGCGATGATTTAGCTACAATTACTTTTGCGAAAGCTACTTTACAAACTGATCTCTCTGTGGAAGTTGCAGCTACCATAACTGTTGGTACCGCCAAAGCCACTATCAGTCTAAACATCACTCTGTATTCTGCTGACCAAGAAAAAGCTGATGCAATTAAAAATAAAATTACTACTACTGATATAGCTCTTCCTACTGGCACTAACCCTAGCACCAAAACTGGTGGTACTCAAGCTGCAATTAAAAAAGCCTTGCAAACCGCCAACCCAACTTTAACAAACGATGATTTAGCAAAAATAATATTTTCAATTACTACCTTGATACCAGGCGGTAGTGTTTCTGTTCAAGCTAATATTGAAGTCGGAGCTGCTGTTGCAACAAAGAACATAAATGTCACTTTAAATGGCACCGACCAACAAAAAGCTAATGCCATTAAAGGTAAAATTACTTTTCCTATCGCAATCATACCTTATGATGGGAAACCGACAGAATCAACTAATGATCCCGGCGTAGCACAAAAAATTAAAGAGTCTCTAAAGGAAACCAACCCCCAATTAACAGATGATGATTTAGCAAAAATCACATTTGCATTAATTGATATAAATACTGGTAGTCTACAAGGCGTGGTAGCGACTATTACAGTTGGACAAGCTAAAACCACAATTCTCCTAAGTGTGGGGATAGCAAACCCTCCTAGCTAAGCCAAAAGCTGGTTACTTTAAAATTCTGATCTGCTACATAAGACGTAAAAATAATGTCTAATTATTTTTAGTAATTAAACCAACGCAATAAAAACTATTAATTGTTAATCCTCTTTAAAGCTATATAACAATAGTCTTGTGTTGACTTTGGCCTATAATGCCTTCTAAACTTTATTAAAAGTTGATAACTTCTGCTTAATGACAGCTCGTTATGTCATTTTCAGTTTTGGTAATTACCTGTTTTAGTCTTTGCTATAATGGCATAAACAAAAAATATATTTAAATCTAAATATATAATTTAAAACAGAAGCCATAGGAGGCTATTTTAAATGAAAAAAATTTTAACTCTAATCGGAACAATCAGTATAGTTTCATCAGGGATTAGCACGGTAGTAAGTTGTGATAACAACAATAGCTCTGGAAACAGCAAAACGTCAAAAGAGAGCGAAATAAATAGTTATTACAACCCAATGAATCTCAGCACGTGAGGGGACAAGCAAAAAACAATAATTCAAAATGCATACTTAAACTACGCTCGAAACTGGAAACCACTAGATTACTATGTTAGACCAGTGTCCAAAACTTGAAAAAGATGAACTAGTCAATCGCTCCAACGTTCTGATAATGATGTCCCTGATGAGTTAGCCATGAATGCTGGAGGGAAGACTATTGCAGTTTTATTTAACGCCTGAGACCGCTATCAAAGAAGTGATACTAATATTTACTTCCAGCAAAATGATAAAGATGGCAAAATTTTAGCAAACGATAATACCAACTTATTGTCAGTTATTTTAAAGCAGGGTATTTATTTGTATTTGGTTGGTTATAAAGAAATGACAGGGAATACATCTATTTTTATTCAGGGAGATATTTCTTAATCTAAAACAAAAATTTTAAAAAGGCTTTTCTTTATTATTGCGCTACATTGTTTAGTGAAAAACTATTAGCAATAGTCAGCCAGTTAACTAAATATTGCTGCAAATATAGAGTAATTACACAATGCTTAAGCACACGATCTATTTGCCACTGCTCCCGATGGTAGCGCCACACCTGCTATCTACCAGGACTTCAATGTAGCAAAAATCGATTAGTCAGTGCTATTCAAAGTTTCATTAAAAACAAAAGTAACTTTCAAACCCTCAAGACATTTGTTGACACCATTTATACAATGAACATTAGCCTGGCCTTTACCTATCAAGATAATGCTTTCCCTTTAATCCTAGCCAATCAGGAGTTCTTATCCCTAACCAAAACTATTAATTTCCTTTTTTTACCTTAATCTGATTTGCTAATGATTCTGTTAGCAGCAGCCTTAGTTTAGCAAATCATCTGGGCGAACCAATTATCTTTATTATTTAACAGCATATTAACAGCAATCATGGCCTAATTAGTTGCTAGTTTACTTGCTATTTTTATTTTTATTAATCTAGACGTTATCCAGAACTCAGCAAACTAAAAACTAGCAACAAAAGAAGCATTAATCCACTCTTTTTCTTTGTCAAAAGCAGTTGTTAGTTTTTTGTCACAAACTTTAAAAAGTGCTGATTATCATTAGCTTGCTTACGAATATTGCAACATCCGAGTGTAATGAAATAAATTTATATTTGGGTCTATAATGGAGATGTATCATAGAATTGTAAGTAAATTACACAACAGTAAAAGGATGGCTGTAATATGAAACAAATACTAAGTATAATGAGTGCAATCAGCATGTGTGGAGGTAGTATAATTCTTCCGCTTAGTGCTCACCATTCATTATTTGCTAAAGCAAATAATTTCACACCACAGAAGAAACGAAGAGTTCCTAAATATAATTACGATGGAGTCAATTCGGTGAAGCTGCATGCACCAGTGACTGCCCCCGGGGAAGACAAAAAAGTTTCTATTCTTGACATAACGTTTTCGAAAACACAAATTATTGCGTTAAATAATGCAATGACAGACAAAACAGCTATAAGCAAATATGCCAATGACTTTTATAACATGTTAACCACAGGGCATTTTCAACCTGGTACTAATCCAGTGCCGTTTTTTGATGCTAGTTGAGGGGTAGACAAAGTATTTGTTGGCCCAAATGCCAAACAACCTGCGGTATTTTTTGCAGATATTAAAACACTTGTTAATAAACAAATGAGTGATTTTATAAAATTAATTAATCTTGCTGCTAACTCCCTAACAGATGACAAATTGAACAGTAATATATTGATGTTAAGAATTCCATTTTATACTGTGACTGGGGGAATTGATTGAAACTTAAAAACATGAGCTTATATTAATGACCGCGTTGTTTATTTCACTGGACCAAAAATGTGACCATCACCTCTTTACCCGGTGGGTGAATCAGCTACCGAAACGTTAGGTTCATTTGAACAACATCCAGAAGGAAGCCAGGGTTTTATTAAGCAATATTTACCACAAGCTGGGGCAGGGGTGAGATTTAATTTTAATCGCGCTTTATGTCACATAGCAGTTGATAATTTCGCTTATAATTTTGGAAGCTTTTATAAATGACTTGGCGGCGGTAGTTATAAATCTGATTGAGATAAAGCGTTTGGTTACGGCTTAGAAGACTGACTTAAGGATTCCCAAGGGCATGGTGGCCAAGCAAAAAGCAAAAGTTTTAATCACCTTGGCACATATATAAACACCTTTACTAAACAAGTTGATTTTTACGCTGCTTTGCAAAAACAATATCCGACCTTAATTGCAACATTAAGAAAATATGAAAATCAACAAGGTGTTACTATGCTAGCTACGACAACAATCAAAGGTAGAATGCGAATAACATTCACCACACAAGGTACAGGAGGATTAGAATAATGAGAAAATTATTTAGTATGATTAGTGCCATCACTGTTGTAGGATCTGGGGCTAGCACCATTGTATATGGTTTAAATAATTCTACAACGAATTTGCATCGTGAACATAATTTACAAGCAAATTATGGCATTGATTCTGGTGTTAATGGTGCTTCTTATTCCACTTTTGGCGATAAGCCCAACTTTATAGCCAAAACTCAGCACGGGGCTATGCTAAGAATTAATGTATCTGGTCCAGCTTATACAGTCTTTGCGCAGCTCGCATCGCAAATTCACGAAGGTAGTAACCCTAGTGATGTCCACCATTTTTTAACCTACTTGATTTATAATGTGCATCCGGAATTTGCATTTAAAATACCTGGATGAGCAGCAGCTGCCACAGAAATTCAGCAAAATGTTCGTGATATACAAAATAACTTACCAACCCCTGGCGTTCCTTCCAAAAAAATGGATATTATTTCTGAGCTATTTAATTATCTGGGCAAGCAAACCGATGGTAATTTAGTTAATTGAAAAAATTTCTTAGATCACTTGATACCAAAACCAGGTCCAGAAACAGCTTTTGTTCATAGCTTTCCTACTGATATTCCCCCTGGTCATTATTTTAATGATTGAAATTATTTTTACCAATTGCACGGAGCATCAATTTACATACCCATTGTTAATTATGGTACTGCCACATCACAAGACTACCAAATTTATGGTCAGTATATAAAGGTTATTCCGCAATTTAGCCGCTATAATCTAGTAGGCGATTACACTGAGTATCCTGTTCAATCTACTCATGAAGATGATGGTAAACCGGTGATTCCAGTGGCAGTCACAAAAACCCAAATACCCTTTGATTTAAGTAGCAAAGGTAATCAAGCAATTGTTAGCAAAGACATTTTAGGTTTTTACAATTTACCGAATGCCACTCCTGAAGATCTCGCCATGGTGGCCATTAATGCAGAATCATTGCCTTTGGTTATTCGAGGATTTCACGATGTCAGCAAAATTACGATTAATTTTAATTATGTGACACCCCAAACTAGTAAAGTAGTTACATATTACTCAACATCAATTTATATCACATTGGAAAAAACCAGTGCTTATTTATCCGAAGCGATGCAATAAGCATCAACATTTTGCAATTATCAAACCAAACCTTTTCCTTTAGGAAATCTTAATCTTTTTATCATTAATTAACAGCATGTAACAGCAATTATTTCTTAACCAGTTGCTAGTTTACTTGCTGTTTGTATGCTCATCAGACTAGTGCAATAAGAACTCGGCAAGCTAAAACTAGCAGTAAAAAGATCTTTAATCAGCTCTTTTTCTTCTAGCAACCAATTAACAATTAGAAAGGAGGGGGTCTAAATGAATTTAAAGATTATAACTAAACAAGTGTGAGATAAGGCTGAAGATTGTAATTACCAATGCGGCGCAGATACAAAGGCAAAAAAACAGGAATGTCATAGTAATCATAAAATTTGTGATTTATGCGGTAGTCATATGGTTTACACAGCCCATCATAGCGAACAACCTAATAGCAAATATGCATGAAATCTAGATCATAAAAACCCAAGAAGCAAAGGCGGATCTAATAAGATTAAAAATTTACAAGCTGTCCATGTTGAATGCAATAAAAGCAAAAGTGATTTTTAAGTTTAAGTTATAAAAAAGGTCATTAAAAAAGCTCCCTGTTTAATTGCCTGTTTTAGTCTTTGCTATAATGGTATAAATAAAAAAATGCACTTAAATCTAAATATATGGCTTTAAACAGAAGTTACAGGATGCTATTTTAAATGAAAAAACTTTTAACTCTAATCGGAACAATCAGTATCGTAGGTTCAGGCACTAGCGTAATGACTAGCTGTAGTGAAAATAATACAAACAATAAAATTGCTTTTAAAAATTACACCACTAAAAATGGATTGGGTAGTAATTATGTTACAGGTGTCTCTGTTTCAGGTGATGGTAACACGATTTATGCAGCCACTGATGGTGGGGTTAGCATTGGGACAAAAAGTAATAGTACTTGAAATTTTAAAAATTATACAACTGCTGTGGGACTAGGTAGTAATTCTGTTGATGATGTTTATGCTTCAAGTGATGGCAACACGATTTATGCTGCTACTTTTGATGGTCTTGGAGTAGGGACCAAAAAAGCTGATGGTTCATACACATTTCAAAACTATACCACTAAAGAAGGATTAGTTAATAGTAATGTTTATTCGATTTATATTTCTGCTGGCGGTCAGACGATTTATGCAGGAACTGAGGGTGGTTTAAGTATCGGAACAAAACAAGCTGGTAATTCATACACATTCCAAAACTATACCACCAAAGATGGATTAGTTGGTAATGGTGTTCATGGGATTTACGCTTCTAGTGATGGCAAGGAGATCTATGCTGCCACTGGTAATCTTTCGACCGGCGGAATTAGTATCGGAACAGAGCAAACTGGTGGTTCATACACATTTAATCAAAGCTATACCAAAAAAGATGGATTGGGTGCTAATGATGTTAATTGTGTTTATGTTTCAAATGATGGCAAGAAGATCTATGCTGGGACTGGTTCTGATGGTGAAGGAGGACTTAGTATCGGAACAGAGCAAGCTGGTGGTTCATACACATTTCAAAACTATACCACCAAAGATGGATTGAGTGCTAATGATGTTAATTGTATTTATGTTTCAAGTAATGGCAAGAAGATTTATGCAGGAACTGGTTCTGATGGTAAAGGAGGACTTAGTATCGGAACAGAGCAAGCTGGTGGTTCCTACACATTTAAAGACTATACCACCAAAGATGGACTAGGCAGTAATAGTGTTCAAGATATCTATGTTTCAAGTGATGGCAGGACTATTTATGCAGCAACGCTTAAAGGTTTAAGTATTAGTTCATAGGAATGATATGCGACGCACTAGTTAAAATAATAAAAAACATCTAAATATTTAGTTTAAAATTAAATTAATATCCTAGGAGTAAAAAATGAAAAAACTTTTTAGTTGTATTAGCACCATCGCTCTTACCACCACCGGCATCACCCCTGTTATTAGTTGTGGTACCACCTCTTACAGCAATGTTACCAAACAACAAGAAACCAAAGCTCTGCTTGACTTTGCTAAGCAAAACAAGATTACTGATATCAACCTCACTACTCTTAATTTCATCAATAGCAAGCAATCTAACAACCAGCAATCAATTCTCTGGGATTTTACCAGAAGTAATAACTCCAAACTCCCAGATCACACCCAACTGTTAGGGCAATATGGCGGCATTATGCTTTACCATAATAAAGACAAAACTTTTACCTTAGAAACAAAAACAACTGGTAATCCTTTTGCTAAACCTGCCCGCTACATTCCCGGTTACTATGATGCTAGTTTTGATATTTCCTCTTATATAGCAGGTGATACCAACGATTTCACAATTGTTGCTAATGCTGATGATTTAAAGCGATTAACCCAGGATGTTGAACCTGGTGGGGTTACCACCATAGCAGAATTGTTTAAAGAGCTACAATGAAATAATTTAGCAAGCTTCCCAGGGCTAACCTTGCAAGATTTACATGAGCTGAATGATCATCCAACTGCTTGACAAATCACTGAAAACCACTTCGCTGTTATCCATGTTCAAAAAAACACTCAAACCCAAAATAAATATCAAATTGTCTGAAGCAATCTTGCTACTATGACTGATAAGCAAATTTTCTCATCTCGATTAATTAATTCTTTTTTTTGAAAACAAACCACCTCTGTTTTTCACCTGTGAAGCAGTCATGAATTTCTATTAGAACTGACCCAGCTGTATCAGCTAGATAAAAACCCTGATAACCCTTGGTTCAGCACTCCGAATTTACAAAAACTATTTAAGCAAAATCCTGCTCCTGGTGGTTTGAAGGCCGGCACAATTTACCTTGCCACTGTCCCTAAGAGTGGTGCCACACCTGCTGGCTACCAGGCTTTTAATGCTAGTGAAAATGAATTAATTGCTGCTATCCAAAGCGTCATTAAGACTTCTGCTAGTTTCCAAAGCTTCAGCACATTTGTTGCTAAGAACTACCATAATAATAACCTAGCTTTCAATTATCAAAACAACACCTTTGTTTTTGACCCTAGCAAATCAGGAGCTCTTACCAACAGCTAACATACCACCACTGCTTTTTGATATAACAATACATAGACAAAAGTATCACCCTACCCCCTGGGAAGCGGGAGAATTAATAGAAGGGAATAATCACAATGAAAAAAATTTTTAGTCTCATTAGCACCATTACCCTCACCACCACCGGTATTACCCCTGTTATTAGCTGTGGCACCACTACATACAGCAATGTTACCAAGCAGCAAGAAACCAAAGCCCTGCTTGACTTTGCTAGAAAAAACAACATTACCGATATTAACCTTGCCACCCTGAATTTCATCAATAGTAAGCAATCTAACAACCAGCAATCAATTCTCTGGGATTTTAATAGAAGTAATAACTCCAAACTCCCAGATCACACCCAACTGTTAGAGCAATATGGCGGCATTATGCTTTACCATAATAAAGCCAAAACTTTTACCTTAGAAACAAAAACAACTGGTAATCCCTTTGCTAAACCTGCTCGCTACATTCCCGGTTACTATGATTCTAGTTTTGATATTTCTTCTTATATAGCAGGTGACACCAACGATTTTACGATTGTTGTTAATGCTGATGATTTAAAGCGATTAACCCAGTATATAGATCCTGCTGGAGGGGTTAGTACAATGACAGAATTGTTTAAAGACCTACAATGAAATAATTTAGCAAACTTTCCGGATCTAGCTCTACAGGACTTATTTACGCTAGAGCAAAATTCTCCTTTTGCTTGACAAATCCCCGAAGACCACTTCGCTGTTATCCATGTTCAAAAAAACCCTCAAACCCAAAATAAATATCAAATTGTTTGAAGCAATCTTGCTACCACGATTGATAAACAAATTTTTCTAAGCAGTAAGCTAGGATATATTAATTCCTTTTTTTGAAAGCAAACTAGCTCTGTTTTTCACCTGTGAAGCAGTCATGAATTCCTTCTGGAACTGGCCCAGCTGTACGAACTGGATAAAAATCCTGATAATCCTTGGTTCAGCACTCCGAATTTACAAAAACTATTTAAGCAAAATCCTGCTCCTGGTGGTTTAAAGGCCGGTACAATTTACCTTGCCACTGTCCCTAAGAGTAGTGCCACACCTGCTGGCTACCAGGCCTTTAATGCTAGTGAAAATGAATTAATTGCTGCTATCCAAAGCGTCATTAAGACTTCTGCTAGTTTCCAAAGCTTCAGCACATTTGTTGCTAAGAACTACCATAATAATAACCTAGCTTTCAATTATCAAAACAACAACTTTGTTTTTGACCCTAACAAATCAGGAGCTCTTACTAACAGCTAACATATCACCACTGCTTTTTGATATAACAATGTATAGACAAAAGTATCACCCTACCACCTGGGAAGCGGGAGAATTAATAGAAGGGAATAATCACAATGAAAAAAATTTTTAGTCTCATTAGCACCATTACCCTCACCACCACCGGTATCACCCCTGTTATTAGCTGTGGTACCGCTACTTACAGCAATGTTACCAAACAGCAAGAAACCCAAGCCCTGCTTAACTTTGCTAAACAAAACAAGATTACTGACATCAACCTCACTACTCTTAATTTCATCAATAGTAAGCAATCTAACAACCAGCAATCAATTCTCTGGGATTTTACCAGAAGTAATAACTCCAAACTCCCAGATCACACTCAATTGCTAGGGCAATATGGTGGCATTATGCTTTACCATAATAAAGCCAAAACTTTCACCTTAGAAACAAAAACAACTGGCAATCCCTTCGCCAAACCTGCTCGCTACATTCCCGGCTACTATGATTCTAGTTTTGATATTCCTTCTTATATAACAGGCAAAGCCACAGACCAAACAACCGATTTTACAATTGTCGCTAATGCAGACTCATTAGTACATCTTGAACAAGATTTTGGACCAGGTGGCGCAGGTAATATACAAGAATTATTTATAGAAATGGGTTGGGACAATTTTGCTAACTTTCCCAGTTTAACTTTGAAAGATTTAGCTAATTTATCTGCTTCGTCTCCTTTTCCTTGACAAATCGCCGAAAACCACTTCGCTGTCATCCATGTTAAAAAAATTAATAACCAATACCAAATTGTCTGAAGTAATCTCGCTACCATGACTGACAAACAAATTTTCCCATCTCGATTAATCAATTCCTTCTTTTGAAAACAAACCCCTTCTGTTTTTCACTTGTGAAGTAGTCATGAATTCCTTCTGGAACTGGCCCAGCTGTACGAACTGGATAAAAATCCTGATAATCCTTGGTTCAGCACTCCGAATTTACAAAAACTATTTAAGCAAAATCCTGCTCCTGGTGGTTTAAAGGCCGGTACAATTTACCTTGCCACTGTCCCTAAGAGTAGTGCCACACCTCCTGGCTACCAGGCCTTTAATGCTAGTGAAAATGAATTAATTGCTGCTATCCAAAGCGTCATTAAGACTTCTGCTAGTTTCCAAAGCTTCAGCACATTTGTTGCTAAGAACTACCATAATAATAACCTAGCTTTCAATTATCAAAACAACAACTTTGTTTTTGACCCTAACAAATCAGGAGCTCTTACTAACAGCTAACATATCACCACTGCTTTTTGATATAACAATGTATAGACAAAAGTATCACCCTACCACCTGGGAAGCGGGAGAATTAATAGAAGGGAATAATCACAATGAAAAAAATTTTTAGTCTCATTAGCACCATTACCCTCACCACCACCGGTATCACCCCTGTTATTAGCTGTGGTACCGCTACTTACAGCAATGTTACCAAACAGCAAGAAACCCAAGCCCTGCTTAACTTTGCTAAACAAAACAAGATTACTGACATCAACCTCACTACTCTTAATTTCATCAATAGTAAGCAATCTAACAACCAGCAATCAATTCTCTGGGATTTTACCAGAAGTAATAACTCCAAACTCCCAGATCACACTCAATTGCTAGGGCAATATGGTGGCATTATGCTTTACCATAATAAAGCCAAAACTTTCACCTTAGAAACAAAAACAACTGGCAATCCCTTCGCCAAACCTGCTCGCTACATTCCCGGCTACTATGATTCTAGTTTTGATATTCCTTCTTATATAACAGGCAAAGCCACAGACCAAACAACCGATTTTACAATTGTCGCTAATGCAGACTCATTAGTACATCTTGAACAAGATTTTGGACCAGGTGGCGCAGGTAATATACAAGAATTATTTATAGAAATGGGTTGGGACAATTTTGCTAACTTTCCCAGTTTAACTTTGAAAGATTTAGCTAATTTATCTGCTTCGTCTCCTTTTGCTTGACAAATCCCCGAAGACCACTTCGCTGTTATCCATGTTCAAAAAAACCCTCAAACCCAAAATAAATATCAAATTGTTTGAAGCAATCTTGCTACCACGATTGATAAACAAATTTTTCTAAGCAGTAAGCTAGGATATATTAATTCCTTTTTTTGAAAGCAAACTAGCTCTGTTTTTCACCTGTGAAGCAGTCATGAATTCCTTCTGGAACTGGCCCAGCTGTACGAACTGGATAAAAATCCTGATAATCCTTGGTTCAGCACTCCGAATTTACAAAAACTATTTAAGCAAAATCCTGCTCCTGGTGGTTTGAAGGGAGGCACAATTTACCTTGCCACTGTCCCTAAGAGTGGTGCCACACCTGCTGGCTACCAGGCTTTTAATGCTAGTGAAAATGAATTAATTGCTGCTATCCAAAGCGTCATTAAGACTTCTGCTAGTTTCCAAGCCTTCAGCACATTTGCTGCTAAAAACTACCATAATAATAACCTAACTTTCAATTATCAAAACAACACCTTTGTTTTTGACCCTAGCAAATCAGGAGCTCTTACTAACAGCTAACATATCACCACTGCTTTTTGATATAACAATGCATAGACAAAAGTATCACAATCCCTGTCACCCTACCGCCTGGGAAGCGGGAGAATTGATAGAAGGGAATAATCACAATGAAAAAATTTTTTAGTCTCATTAGCACCATTACCCTCACCACCACCGGTATTACCCCTGTTATTAGCTGTGGCACCACTACATACAGCAATGTTACCAAGCAGCAAGAAACCAAAGCCCTGCTTGACTTTGCTAGAAAAAACAACATTACCGATATTAACCTTGCCACCCTGAATTTCATCAATAGTAAGCAATCTAACAACCAGCAATCAATTCTCTGGGATTTTAACAGAAGTAATAACTCCAAACTCCCAGATCACACCCAACTGTTAGAGCAATATGGCGGCATTATGCTTTACCATAATAAAGCCAAAACTTTTACCTTAGAAACAAAAACAACTGGTAATCCCTTTGCTAAACCTGCTCGCTACATTCCCGGTTACTATGATTCTAGTTTTGATATTTCCTCTTATATAGCAGGTGACACCAACGATTTTACGATTGTTGCTAGTGCTGATGATTTAGATAATCTAGATACATGAATTGGACAATACCCTGCTTCAGGAAATAGTATTGCTTTATTTAAAAGAATGGGTTGAAATTCAGCAAATGAATTAAAATTAGGGGCAGGTTTAACCAATCAAACCTTAAGAAGCTTGCAAGACAAACCAACCGCCTGGCAAATCCCTGAAAACCACTTCGCTGTCATCCATGTCCAAAAAAACACTCAAACCCAAAATAAATATCAAATTGTTTGAAGCAATCTTGCTACTATGACTGATAAGCAAATTTTCTCATCTCGATTAATTAATTCTTTTTTTTGAAAACAAACTACCTCTGTTTTTCATCTGTGAAGCAGTCATGAATTTCTATTAGAACTGGCCCAGTTGTACCAACTAGATAAAAACCCTGATAATCCTTGGTTCAGCACTCCGAATTTACAAAAACTATTTAAGCAAAATCCTGCTCCTGGTGTTTTAAAAGCCGGTACAATTTACCTTGCCACTGTCCCTAAGAGTGGTGCCACACCTGCTGGCTACCAAGACTTTAATGCTAGTGAAAATGAATTAATTGCTTCTATCCAAAGCGTCATTAAGACTTCTGCTAGTTTCCAAAGCTTCAGCACATTTGTTGCTAAGAACTACCATAATAATAACCTAGCTTTCAATTATCAAAACAACACCTTTGTTTTTGACCCTAGCAAATCAGGGGCTCTTACTAACAGCTAACATATCACCACTGCTTTTTGATATAACAATGCATAGACAAAAGTATCACAATCCCTATCACCCTACCGCCTGGGAAGCGGGAGAATTAATAGAAGGAAATAATTATAATGAAAAAACTTTTTAGTTGTATTAGCACCATCGCTCTCACCACCACCGGCATCACCCCTGTTATTAGTTGTGGTACCACCTCTTACAGCAATGTTACCAAACAACAAGAAACCCAAGCCCTGCTTGACTTTGCTAGAAAAAACAACATTACCGATATTAATCTAGCCACCCTGAATTTCATCAATAGTAAGCAATCTAACAACCAACAATCAATTCTTTGGGATTTTATCAGAAGTAATAACTCCAAACTCCCAGATCACACTCAATTGCTAGGGCAATATGGCGGCATTATGCTTTATCATAATAAAGACAAAACCTTTACCTTAGAAACAAAAACAACTGGTAATCCCTTTGCCAAACCTGCCCGCTACATTCCCGGTTACTATGATTCTAGTTTTGATATTTCCTCTTATATAGCAGGTGACACCAACGATTTTACGATTGTTGCTAATGCTGATGATTTAGATAATCTAGATACATGAATTGGACAATACCCTGCTTCAGGAAATAGTATTGCTTTATTTAAAAGAATGGGTTGAAATTCAGCAAATGAATTAAAATTAGGGGCAGGTTTAGTCAATCAAACCTTAAGAAGCTTGCAAGACAAACCAACCGCCTGGCAAATCCCTGAAAACCACTTCGCTGTCATCCATGTCCAAAAAAACACTCAAACCCAAAATAAATATCAAATTGTCTGAAGCAACCTTGCTACCACGACTGATAAACAAATTTTTCTAAGCAGTAAACTAGGATATATTAATTCCTTTTTTTGAAAGCAAACTAGCTCTGTTTTTCACCTGTGAAGCAGTCATGAATTCCTTCTGGAACTGGCCCAGCTGTACGAACTGGATAAAAATCCTGATAATCCTTGGTTCAGCACTCCGAATTTACAAAAACTATTTAAGCAAAATCCTGCTCCTGGCGGTTCAAAGGCCGGTACAATTTATCTTGCCACTGTTCCTAAGAGTGGTGCCACACCTGCTGGCTACCAAGACTTTAATTCTAGTGAAAATGAATTAATTGCTGCTATCCAAAGCGTCATTAAGACTTCTGCTAGTTTCCAAAGCTTCAGCACATTTGTTGCTAAGAACTACCATAATAATAACCTAGCTTTCAATTATCAAAACAACACCTTTGTTTTTGACCCTAGCAAATCAGGAGCTCTTACCAATAGCTAACATATCACACTGCTTTTTGATATAACAATACATAGACAAAAAGTATCACCCTACCACCTGGGAAGTGGGAAAAATTAATAGAAGGGAATAATCACAATGAAAAAAATTTTTAGTCTCATTAGTACCATTACCCTCACCACTACTGGTATCACCCCTGTTATTAGCTGTGGTACCACTACATACAGCAATGTTACAAAACAACAAGAAACCCAAGCTCTGCTTAACTATGCTAAACAAAACAAGATTACTGATATCAACCTCACTACTCTTAATTTCATCAATAGTAAGCAATCTAACAACCAGCAATCAATTCTCTGGGATTTTACCAGAATTAATAACTCCAAACTCCCAAATCACACTCAATTGCTAGGGCAATATGGTGGCATCATGCTTTACCATAATAAAGCCAAAACTTTTACCTTAGAAACAAAAACAACTGGTAATCCCTTTGCTAAACCTGCTCGCTACATTCCCGGCTACTATGATTCTAGTTTTGATATTTCTTCTTATATAGCAGGTGACACCAACGATTTCACGATTGTTGCTAATACTGATGCATTAGATCGTCTTGATGCGGACATAGGCCCAGTAGGAGGGGTGGGAAGCATCCAGCAACTATTTAATAATATGTCATGAAATAACATCAAAAATTTTTCTGGTTTAACATTGCAAGATTTATCTAAACTTAGTGAAAAACCAACCTCCTGGCAAATCCCTGAAAATCACTTCGCCATCATACATGTCCAAAAAAACACTCAGACCCAAAACAAATACCAAATTGTCTGAAGCAATCTTGCTACTATGACTGATAAGCAAATTTTCTCATCTCGATTAATTAATTCCTTTTTTTGAAAACAAACTACCTCTGTTTTTCACCTGTGAAGCAGTCATGAATTTCTATTAGAACTGACCCAGCTGTATCAGCTAGATAAAAACCCTGATAACCCTTGGTTCAGTGCTCCGAATTTACAAAAACTATTTAAGCAAAATCCTGCCCCTGGTGGTTTGAAGGCCGGCACAATTTACCTTGCCACTGTCCCTAAGAGTGGTGACACACCTGCTGGTTATCAAGATTTTAATGCTAGTGAAAATGAATTAATTGCTGTTATCCAAAGCGTAATTAAGACTTCTGCTAGTTTCCAAGCCTTCAGCACATTTGTTGATAAAAACTACCATAATAATAACCTAACTTTCAATTATCAAAACAAAACCTTTGTTTTTGACCTTAATAAATCAGGAGCTCTTACCAACAGCTAACATATCATCATTACTTTTTTGCAAAACCTCGCAATGGGAATATAATATATTAAATCTACACTTTAATAGTTTATGCAACTTATAAGGAATATTAATATGAAAAAACTCATTTCTCTAATTAGTGCCCTTGGGCTTATAACGGGTGGTTCACTCAGTGTTGCGGGCTGTCAAAACCACACACAAGGTTCTTCTAAAGGTTCCTCTACCCAAGATCAAAAAGCTGTCGATGATACTTACTACGCTATTAATGATTTAAAATTAGGTGTCTCCGAAAACACAAGTGGTAACAAAAGCTTTAGCGTATACAAGCAAGCAGTTATTACTCAATTAAAAGCTAAACTACCAACTAATCTTAAAAATTTAATTAGCATTAGTAACCAATACGATGATTTAGTTTTACCAGACACCAGTTTTCAAAGTAAATTCAACATTCAGGTCAATATTCAAAAAAACAAGATTAAAAGGGTGGCCCAAATTTATGTCCGACTTAATTACGATGCCACAACTATTACTGATAAAATTGATAATTTACTAATTGATGTCCAACAAAACAATCCTGCTTTCCAAACTAGCGAACCTTTAAGTAAATACCAAGTTAATATTAAAAACCAAATTAATTCCAAGTTAACTAGTGCTGAGCAAGGCAGTGGCTATAAATTAACTTTTACAAATTTAGCTAGTCAAACAATTGCTTGACCTACTAATGAAGCTTGAGCACCGCAAGCTTATGCTTTTACCTTATTAATTGGTAGTGATTCAGCAACCGGAAACGTAAAGATTGAATTTCTATATAGCCAACAATATAAAGTTCTTGATGATCCTACTTACGGTGACCAATCTTCTCCTATCCAAATAGCAATGGGTTCTGCTGGTGATGAAATTCCACCATCACAATGACAGGCAGATCAAGTTTCTTCAGTTCTCAATGAAGGGTGAGAAGGTTACGGTGGCCTTATACCAGCTTTAGAACAATATGTAACTTATAAACCGGTTACAATCATTAGAAATAAAGCAGTATTATGCGAGATGTATTTGCCAATTTTAGGATTTACCAAGGAACACCCCCGATATTTCTATATAAGGGGATATTAAAGCAAAACACTTTTTGGTCTCACCACCACCACAAAGTAACAAAAAGTGCAAACCTCTATTAAATTTGCTAGATTTTTAAGGAGATATAATGTTTAAAATCATTTTAAGGTTAATGAGCACCACCACGATCATAGCTGGCACTTGTTTTAGCACAATTGCTTGCAATAATAGCACAAGTGGGGTTTCCGATAGTAATCAAGCCATTGCTAATAAAATTGACAATCAAAAAATTAATTTCACAGATAATCATTTTTGGGGGATTTTAAATCAAAGTAATAAAACTGCCATTCTTAATAGTGTTGCTAAAGCAGCTAAGTTGAATTCATCAGAAACTAAATTATTAGAGGTTGATCCCGATTTATTAAAATTAGATACTATTGATAATGGTCAAAGTGCAGAGACCCAATCAGTTTATATTTTTGTGGGGCAAGGCGCTAGTCAAGCAGCAGCCACCATTCAGTTAACGTGAAAATTAACTGCTGACCAAGTTTTAATTTATCCTGTTTATTTGAATTGACAAAAATACTGTCAAAATCATTCCGAGATTAATCAAAATGGTATTACTTTTGATGGACCAGAATCATTTGATCCAACCAGTCCTCAAGCTAGTCCTCAAGGTTGATTGCCTAATCATTACAGCACTCTAAGCCTAAATCAAAATCCTTTTAAAGCAATTGTGGATCAATGATTCCAGCCGCGGATTAATGTTTCTGCCAGTAATTTAGTTTTGCCTAATATTGAATTTAAAGTCGGGCAAGTACAATCTGTTAGCAATATTTTAGTTAAAAATCTGAGTAGTAGTTTCCCTTTGTTATATCGTCTGCCTTACTCAGGCAAAGCAACCATTACAGTTGGTAAACCATTAAAATTATCTTACATAACCGATTATAATTTTGTTCAAGTAATGTTAAAAAAAATTAGCCCAGTTGGATTAGCAACCAGTCAAATGGTTAAAAACAAAGATGGTAATTATTATGCTGATGAAAATGAAGTTTCCATTATAGGTAGTATTAAAGGTGATCTGCCTCAATATTCACAATTTGCTAATTTTTTAAGGTTTCCCCATACTCAATTAAAGTTGTATCCCCATATTAATAATGTAGAAGTCTTGTATAGTTTAAGGAAAGTGGACCAAAACTTAACTATTCCAGTTTCGGTTCTAGATTTTTAAGGAAATATAAGGGATATATTTTTAAAATTATTTTAAGGTTGTTCAGCGTATTTAATTGGTCAGGCTCCATAAACTTGCATAAAATCATTTAGTTGAAAAATATAGTTTTCGTTTAGTACTTCACGGATTGGGTTTTGGTAATCAGGGAGGTAGTCTTTATTGTTAAAACTAAATGATCAAGCCAGTTGGTTGGTGCTGTTGGGAGTAGGGGAGTTAAACTTAGCAAAATAACTTTTTGCCAGACCCTTTTCGGTAGGAAACAGGTTAAGGGGTAGATAATCATCAATTGGTTGCAGTTGCTCATTAGCATTTGCAAATATCTTGCGAGTAAAATACTGCTGCCATAGTCAAAACTGCTTTGATAAAGTGTTTTGACTACTAGGAGGATTAAATGTCAGTTTTGTTTGATCAGGTGTAATTAATGTGTAATTAGGACGAATTAAATCATTTTGGATTTGGGAATCTTTTAGAATACTAAAAATGCGGTTTTGTACATCATCAGCTGGGTTAGGAGAAGCAGATGGACTAGAGCAGCCCACTACTAAACTAGCACAGCCCAATAACATGGTAAATAGTGATATAGTACCAATTTTTTTATTTATAATAATAGATAAATATTAAAGTAAAGTAAATATGATTACACTTATATTTTATAATCATTTTGTTCTTTTACTATTAGCTAATTCCTAATGATGATAGTGCATTTTTTTATGGCTTAGGGAGAGTTCGCGGTAATTAAACAGTTAAATGTTCTTACAAATGGTGCTTATATAATAAAAAGACATTTTAATATTGTTAGAATAGAGCAACTGAAATAAAATAATTTTGTCCATGTATTATATATAACCAACATTTAGTTACTTTTATTGAAAAACAAACATTAATTTTCTATGATACACACAAAGCAAAATTAAGAAGTTTTCTAGAGAGACGAGAGAATGATATGGGCATTTCAGAAGAAGCCAAAGCAGGGATTGAAAATAATATTGGTATTGCTTTAAATTTGGGATAAATTATTTCAAAAAATTTCTTAAACAGAAAACAAACTTAAGCCCAAATCCTCCAAAACATTACTGAGTTAAAAGCAAGTTGCTGCATTAATTTTGCTAGGTACATTAAAGATTGAGAAAGAGAATAGTAAGTGGCTGATATTTAAAAAATACCAATTACACTTATGAGAAATGCTCCTAATTTCTAATTGACAATCTCTACCGTGTGTAACATATTGACTTGCAAAAAGAAATATTTTGTCTTTTATGCATCGCTAGCATCTCTTTATGAAATTGAAAATAATAATGTAAAGGTTTAGAATGAAAATGACTAAACCTAGTATTGCAGTTTTTTGTTATTAAAACAGAAGGGATAATAATATATGTCTTATTACAAAGTTTTTTTAAACATCATTGCTGTTTCCTCCATCGTTAGTGGCCCAAGCACTATAGGATACTTCAATGTTTATGAACATCAGAATTATCATAAAAGACCACAGCAGGCACAGAACCCTAGTGTAGGATCAACCTTTAATTTAATAGGTAAAAATAATATCCATCTTTCTAAGCAAAAAGCTTTTACACAGCAAGATATTAATTTTGTCAAATATTTTGCTAATACTAAATTTATTGGCACAAAGGATGGCCTATATTACGGTAGCACCTTAAGTCAACTATTTAAGGGTTGAGATATTTTGAACATGTGATCAGGGGGTAGTTACTTATATCTGTATATGCAAAATGGTAATACTAAAGAACTTCAGTACACATCTGACAATGCGCAGTCTTGAGCTAAAGTCAGCGGGATACCAAACACAAGCGTTACCAGTGTTTCCTACATGCCAGAGATAGCTAATGGTGATTGAAAGGTGACTACAGCTAACAATGGTGTTTTCAGATCTTATGATGGTACCAATTTTACCCAAGAACAAAATTTTCCGAAAAACCAAACTTTTTACAATATTCACAAAGTTTTAGCAGGTGGCCACGTTCGCATATTTGCCTTTTCAGACAATGGTTACTATTTTTCCCTAGATAACGGTATTCACTATACCTATATTTATGACAAAGATGGGCAGATTACAGACGGCTTTTATTTTAATGGCAGGGTCTTTATTACATCTCAAAGACTTGGCTTACAGGTGATGGATGATAACTATCAGCACTTGAGCCACACCCAAGTGCCCGCCTCATACGTTAATGGTTATAGTATTATTAACAATACGCTGTATGTTTACACCAAAAGTGCTGCATGGCAAAGCACAGACGGCACTAATTTTCAACAAATCACTGTTGGCTGGCAGGGCACATCGCAAAAAGTAGGCACTACTACTTTTATTGGTTTGTACAACCATGTTGGAGGCGGTGATAATCATAATATTTTAGTTATGAACACAGAAATTAACACCACATGGGATCTGTTTTACAGTATTGATAATGGTCAAACCTGAATTTCCACCAACACTTCATTGGCGCAAAATTCTGCTTTAGGTTATGCCAGTTTTAATAATGCATTTTATATCGCAAATGGCCATGATCTTTATCAATTAGTTACTTGGTTAGCACCTGTGTATGCCAAATTACAAGATGCTGAACAAATTGGCCATATCTATAAAACTAGCTCTAAAACAATTGTAGTAGTCAATTCTACCTACAGCAACCAAAGCTACCAAATTACTAATCTTAAGACCAATAAAAGCTATCAATTTAATCAAGGGTTTACAGGTGATTTCAATTTAGATAATCCAGCTTTAGGGCAGTTATCAGCTGAAGACACTTTCAAAATAACTGTTATTGATAGTGGTGGTCAAGAAAGTGCCTTCTGATTTTTATACGACCCCAATAGTCAAATTGACTTTGGTCAAGGTGCCGACGCTGTTACCTGGAATGCCGGTGCTAAAACCCTTAACATTTATTTTTCTCAAAAATACGTTACCAAATTAATAGAACCATATTGGAAATCCCATCCTGTTAATGTGGGATTCTTAAACTGATTTAGAAAAAAAGTTGTATCACACCCATGGTATAACCTTTTTTCCAACCAAACTTTTTATAACGCTATTACTAAAGCAATTGGTGACCCTTCGACAGCTAAAGATAACAAATACAGCAATATTAATAGTGAATTATCATTTCCTGCAGGGGGCGACCCATCAATGTATGCTGTGAATATGATAAATAGAATTGTAAGCGTCAATCCGCAACAGGGCATTGTGTTTCACATCGTCTTAAATAACGCTAATTCGATTGCGAATATTCCTGCTCTGGGCTCTCACTATTATGACCAAATTATCTATAGCCAATCACAATTTCCGCGTTAAAATGGACAATTAATAAAACCCAGCAATAGTCATTCCCATCACCTAATATCGTGATAATAGAAGGAAACATTTCAATGAAAAAATTACTATCTTTAATCGGAGCCATTAGCATTATTGGGTCAGGTGCTAGCACGGTTATTAGCTGCAACGATGCATCTAACACTAACAGTGCCGATCAACAAAAAGCTAATGGCATTAAAGACAAAATCACAGATACTAATATCACTGTCTCATCTAAGAAAGTTGGTAGTCACTATAATACAAAGTGAATTGGTACACTTAATGATATCCTTGGTGCTTTACAATACACTGATCAAACTCTCACAAAATTAGATTTAGGTTATATCACGCTTTCAGAAGCCACGCTCGTGCTTAATAAACCTGTGTCTGTAGCAGCCATTATCACCGTTGGCACAGCAAAAGTGACCAAAGATTTAAAGATCACATTAGGCACCACCGACCAAGACAAAGTTAATGCCATTAAAGGCAAAATCATTCATGTTGATCTAACTGTCCCAGCTGGTACTAACCATGATACTTCTAATCCTGCTACAGCTACAGCAATTAAAACTTCTCTAAAAAATGCTAATCCCTCTTTAACAAGTGATGATTTAACTAAAATTAAATTTAACCAAGCTACCTTACAAATTGCCACTTCGATTCCTCTGACAGCCACCATCACAATTGGTCATGCCACTGCCACTGCTACTTTGCAAGTAGCGATTGAACCATCACTTGCTGGTTTTTTAGAGCAATTGCAAAATAAAAATTTTACTAAAGCAGCTCTAGATTTTGGGGTTGGGTCTTTTCAAAAAAATGCTGACGGTAATTATTACTCAAATAATCAACATAATATAGCTGTCATACAAGCTTCCATCGCCCAATGACTACCTTCTTATAAACAATATGTTCCAAATGTAAGTTTCAATAAAAAAGCAATGGTTGTTGGCCAAACCACCCCAATTGAAGTCCTCTATAAAGACCAAGACCAAGGCTTTACAATTCCTATCACCCTCACAGATTGATAAATACACAATAATAGAGTTAAAAGCTTAAAATTGCTTAGTTTAGTTTTTTAGCACACCCATGCAAATAATGCATTGTTGGTTGCTGTTTAGAACTATATGCCCTGATCAGTACCTATGTTTTATTGAATGTGCCAATTGAAAATAATGTTAAAACAAAGGCTGAATTTCATCTCACCACTTAGTTAACGGATAGGGTTTTTGGAAGCGTTTGTATTGAATTTCGGCAATATGCTTAAATACAGCACTGCCTGTCTGTTCATACATCAGTCAAGCTCAATGGGTATTGAGATAATTTTGAAAGCGCATTCATTTTCAGGTGATTTCTACATCCTCTGCATCGAGTTTTCAGGATTGCAATCATGTTTTAACGTCTTTTTCGGTAGTTAAAGTCTCTGATATAAAAGCCGCCACATCATACAAAGGATCATTTAGTTGCGTGTACTCATAGTCAATAATAAACATGCGATTATTAATAAAGACAATATTATTGATAGACAAATCATTGTGGCTTAACACAAGTGGGCGCTGTTCTAACTTATCAATGGCATCTAAAATTTCTTGCTTGCCATGAAATTGAAAAGGGCAATGTTGAATATTTTGTTGAATGGAAGCTAAAAAATTTAGGTAATTAAATGTTTTGATTGGTCATTGATCAGGATGAACTTCAATGTTATGTAATTTTTGGATTAATTTCTGGCACCGAATAATATTGCTTTTCGAAAACCCTACCTTCGATAAGTTGATTAGGTCAGGCTGATAATCTGTTGTAATAAAAAACTTATTATCCTGATAACCATAATCATTTATCGGCAGATAGTTAACAAAAGTACTGGCTTGCAGAGTCTTGATCACATTAATTTCATTTGCTCTGTCTAAAAACAGTTCTTTGGTAAAACGAGACAAGCGGAGTACCTGGTTGTCTGCGGTGAGGTAAATTTTATTAGTAAGTCCAGTTGGTAGCCTTTTTACTATTTGATATGGCATGAGGAGTCCTTACACTAAAAAACTTTTCTATTATATTGACAAGCCTACTAAACATTATATAGAACAGTGGTAATATATAAATTAAATGTATTGTAGAAATGACCTATGATGAAAGATACAGAAAATGGAACATAAAATTCATAAAGGCTATTGTCACTTGTACTATGGTGATGGTAAAGGCAAAACCTCCATTTTAAATGGCATGACCTTACGTGCTTTGGGGGTTGGTTTTAAAATTAAGTATTATCGCTTTATGAAAAATTGGCCGTCCGGGGAATTAGACTCATTTAAAAAACTGGGAATTCCGATTGCGGACTACTATTTTTCAAGCACGAAATTTTTCTGGGAAATGAACGAAATCGAACAAAAAAAAGTGCAGGCAGAAGCGAAAGCAGGTTGTGATGATCTCTTGCAAGATGCCAAAAGCGGTAGTTACGACATGATTTTTATTGATGAGTTGTTTTCTTGTTTGGATAACAAAATTGTTACTGAACAAGATATTATTAATATCATTAAAAATAAGCATGCGAACACTGAATTAGTTTTCTCGGCTCATGAAGTCGACAACAGTATGATGCAGTATTTTGATTTAATCAGTCGCGTGGTTAAAGTAAAACATTACTATGACACTATCAAGTTGCTGGCTCGTAAAGGGATTGAGTTTTAAATGTTTAAACTGCACATTGTTTTGCTAGAGCCAGAAATCGCTGGTAATGTTGGGGCTGTGATGCGCACCTGTATGGCGACTAACAGCACTCTGCATTTAATCCAGCCAATGGGGTTTTTCCTAGACGAACGTTTTATTAAGCGTTCTAGCGTTAATTATGTGAAAGATGTTAACTATGTTGTGTATGATGACCTAGCTGATTTTCAAAATCAACATCCTGATTGTGAAATATATTATACAACTGGCCGTGCTGACACTATTTATAGTCAGATTGATTTTACTGACTGGCAAAGTGATCTGTATATTATGTTTGGTCGAGAGTCAACTGGCATTAATCAAGCTGTGCTGGATGCTAATCCTGACCGTTGCTTACGAGTGCCCATGGCTGCTAAAGTGAGAAGTCTTAATTTAGCTAATACTGTGGCGCTTGTGGCTTATGAAATTTTGCGTCAGCGTAGTTTTCAAGGTCTAACTTAATTAGAATTAATTAATAAGTATATTCAAAAATAGTAGAAAGAAGGATAATATCATGTTAATTCCACTATGAAAAGTTTTTGTAGGAGAGGTTTTAGGCACAATGACTTTGATTCTGTTTGGCAATGGAGTTGGTTCTAACGTGACCTACAAAAGAAGTTTAGGGTATAAAGGCGGTTGACTGCTTATTGCGGCCGGATGAGGGTTTGCGGTTTACATGGGGGTTCTGGTGGCCAATATTTTTGGCACAGGTGGTCACCTCAATCCTGCCATTACTTTAACCCAAGTAATTGGAGGACCAAACCATCACGGCATAACATTTACGCGAGGTTTAGTTTACTGATCGTCAGAATTATTAGGGGCTACGATCGGGCAAGTATTGGTTAATATTATGTATTTTGATCAAATTAGAAAAACTGCCTGTGCTACTGTGCTGGGGACCCATGCCACTAAGCCCATTAACCAAGCCAGAGTGTTGCCCAATATCTTAACAGAATACTTAGGGACGCTAGCGTTGATTGGGGTGGCCCTCTTTTCGGTACGTTTAATTGGTATTTCGAGTCCAGTGGCTGGTTTTGTTGGTCCACTAGCAGTTGGACTAGTAGTGTTTGCGATCGGGATGTCACTGGGGGGCACAACCGGATATGCCATTAATCCAGCTCGTGATGCCATGCCTCGTTTAGTGCACTTTGTGATGTACAAAACTATGCCTAGTTTGAAAAGTCAGGAAAACATCAGTTCTAACTGAAAATATGCTCCCATTCCTTTCTGTGTCCCATTGCTAGCGGCATGTACATTAGGAGGTTTCTTGTATGTCTCATAAAGCAGATTATGATGTGCTAATCATTGGGGGTGGTATTATTGGGAGTGCCATTAATTATGAACTTTCTAAATATCACTGTACCATTGTCCAGTTAGAAAAAAATTGCTACTTAGCTGATGAAACAACTGCTGGTAATTCAGGGATTGTGCACGGAGGTTTTGACGCTGATACCAACAAAATCCAGGCAAAATTGAATGTCAGGGGCAATTTTTTATGACACACTGAAATAATTCCCCATTTGAGGTTTCCTTACCACCAGTTGCCATCACTAGTATTAGCTTTTAATGATGAGGAAATCAAAGAATTAAATGTTTTATACCAGCGGGGCTTAGCAAACGGTGTGCCCGCTGAAGCCTTAAAGATTATTGACAGAAAAGAAATCATTGAGCGAGAACCTTTAGTTAATCCAAGTGTTAAGCAAGCTTTGTTGTGTACTACCTCGATTGTGATTGACCCTGTAAAGGCTACTTTAGCATTAGCGGGGGCAGCAGCGCAGAATGGTTCTCAAATTTTGAGAAACTCAGAAGTGACTAATATCACGTGAAGGGAAGAGGGTTATTTTGAAGTACAAATTAACCATCAACGTTATTTATCAGCGAAATTTATTGTTAATGCTGCCGGCCACCAAGCCGATATAATTGCTAACAAATCACATCTTGATTCCTTTCAGCAAGTTTGTCGCAGAGGGGAATATAAAATTCTAGCCAAGGATGAGCAAAGTAAAATTAAAAACATTTGTTTTTTAACTCCTTCAATTCACGGCAAGGGTATTTTGGTTTTACCAATGACGAACGGGCGGGTTTTATTAGGTCCGTCTGCTAAGGACAATATCATTAAAGCAGATACCCGTTTGTTAGACCCTTCAGTGGATGATCGTATTAATGCTATTGCTCATAAAATTATTCCTTCCCTGGATTTAAGTCGAGTAGAAACCCGAGTGGCTGGATCACGCCCCATTGCATCAGCAACTAACGATTTTGTGATTGGGTATGCTAAACATAACCAGCAATTTATTAATGCCGCTGGAATGCAATCTCCTGGGATTTCATCAGCACCAGCCATCGCGAAAAAAGTTGTGGAACTAATCTTAGCGGTTGATGCTAGTTACCCATTAAAAAATAATTTTAAACCTGATTTTAGTGTACTTTGATAGAAATTAATAGAGATAAGGAAGAACCGATGACCAATAGTAAAAAGCAACAATATGTAATTACCCTTGACGAAGGTACAACATCATGTCGGACATTAATTGTCAACCAAGCAGGAGCAATTATTGCGATCGCACAAGAAGAATTTACACAACATTTCCCTAATTCTGGTTGGGTGGAGCATGATGCTCTAGAAATTTGAGATAAACAAAAAAAGACTCTCTTAGAAGCCTTACAACAAGCAGATATCAGCTTGGCTGATATTGCTGCTTTGGGTATCACCAACCAAAGAGAAACGGTTGTTATGTGGGATAAAAGTGATGGTAAACCTGTCTACAATGCGATTGTTTGGCAAGATAGTCGCACTTCACAATATTGCGAACAATTAAAACTAGCTAATATTAAATTAGACCAAAAGATTAATCATAAAACTGGATTAACCATTAATCCTTATTTTTCTGCTACAAAAATAAGATGGATCTTGCAAAATGTGCCTAAAGCCCAAGAAGTTTTAGCTCAAGGCAATTTACTTATGGGCACAATAGATGTTTGACTGCTATGAAATTTGACTAAAGGCAAGGTGCATAGTACTGATGTTAGCAATGCCGCCCGGACTATGTTGTTTAATATTAACACCCAAACATGGGATGATGACCTATTAGCATTATTTGACATTCCCAAAAGTATTTTGCCGCAGGTGCACCCATCAGGTCATTTGTTTGGCTATGTAGATGCCAATATATTAGGCGCAACATTAAGGCTGCCATCTAATATTCCGGTTGCAGGGATACTGGGTGATCAGCAGTCAGCTCTCTTTGGGCAACTGTGTTTAACCAAAGGTGATCTGAAATGCACTTATGGGACAGGGGGGTTTGTGCTCATTAATACAGGTGAAGAACCGGTTTTTTCTAAGCATGGTTTACTGACAACGATTGCTTGAAAAATTGGTCAGCAAGCAACTGTCTATGCTTTAGAAGGTTCAGTGTTTTCTTGCGGAACCAGCATTCAATGATTGCGGGACGGATTACAAATTATTGAACAAGCTAGTGATTGTGATAAATTGGTTTCTGCCATCACAAACCATAATCAGGAAATCTATGCTGTACCAGCTTTTACTGGTTTGGGGGCCCCTTATTGGGATCCGAGTGCTAGAACTTTGATTATTGGTGTGGAAAGGGGTACTACCAGAGGGCATATAGTAGAGGCTATGCTATCTGGGGTTGCCTATGAATGTAATGAATTATTTACCTGCTTAGCTCAGGATATGGGAGTTGATATTAATAATATTTATGTCGATGGTGGGGCTGCTAATTGTAATTACTTAATGCAATTTCAAGCCTCCATTGCAAATAAAACCCTTGTTAAACCAACAAACCTGGAAACTACTGCGATGGGAGTCGCATTTATGGCTGGGTTGCAAACTCAAATATGAAAAAATATCGAGGCTTTACGTGCCATTAAAAAAATTAGTCAAGAATTTAATCCACAATTTAACGATGCTAAGCGCTTGGCTTTACTTAAAAAGTGAGATCAGGCTGTGAGGCGTAGTTTTAAATTCAAGAGTGCTTAGACTCTCAAATCAGTTTTTTGGTTAAATAAAAAAGAGGCCAAGCCTCTTTTTTAATGCTATGAACCGAAGTGGTACTTTGGCCAGATGTGGTGAACAATGTGTTGCACAGCTAGCCACATAAAAGAAGGGCTTGCCTTACTTGGTTCAGTAGAACTGTCATCAGTAGGGCGATCAATTTCTCCCATATAAAACCCTTCATATTGGCCTTGGTCAAAGTATAGCCACAGAGGGACTCCAGTAATACCTAAGTCTTCTTTGGTTAAGTTTTTAATTTTTTTACCCAAAATGGAGCTGTCTTCAGCGGTTTTCTTAACAATGTAATCAATGATTTTCTTGATGGAATCATCGCCAAATACTCCAGATACTTTGTTGACTTCGTCAGAATAAAGGTGCATATTTTTATATGCTTCAGCTGCTTTTGTGTCCCCAGGAAATAAACTGCCATTTTGTCAAAAGTAGTTTGGATATTTTTTTTCTTTTGTTAATATGTCCCGCAGCAATTGGTTATTATTAGCGGTTAACTTTTGCCATGTCTTAATTTTTGATGCTTGACATTTTGGGCAATCGCGAGCACCAATGAAATACACAAAAGTTTGCTTGTCCTTAATGTACTGCATAAATTTAGTGTAATCATTAGAACTGCTGCAACTAATTGTTGCAGATGCAAAGCTACCCGCCATAGTTATTGATGACAGAAGAATTAAAATTTTTTTCATATAATTTTGAATTAACTATGTAATTTTGTTCTAATATATTTTAATGAATATTGTCATATTTTGCAATCTTAAAATGTAATTTGCTCAGCTTTATAAAGACTAGTGATTGATTATTGTATAACATTGACAGAGAGGTGCAGGTATATTGCACCTGCTAATGAGATTATCAATAGTTTTTGCAGATAAAATATATAATAATTTTATATGTCATTAACCGTTGCTCTTTCAGTTTATCTTCCTCTCATGCTTGTGATTTTAGCTTTGATTGCAATGTGCAATGGGTCTGAAACAGCAATTACTTCGGTGACACCTATTCGTCTTAAAGCTTTAATTACCCATTCTTCTCGCCCCAAAAAACAAAAAGACCGGTTTAAGAAAATTTATAAATTAGCGCGCGAGTTTAATCAGACACTAGCCGCTATTTTGTTTGCTAGCACGTTGTGTAACACTGCCTTAGCTACGATTGCTACCTTATTTTTTACTATAGTGGTGCAAAGTGAAGGCACTGCTATTTGAATGACGACACTTATCATCGGTCTGCTGGTGTTGTCAGTAGGCGAAATTATCCCTAAGATAATTGCTAAGCATAATGCTGAAAATTATGTGTTCATATTTTACTATTTGATTCGTTTTTTGCTGGTTATTTTATATCCGATAACGTGGGTGATGACCTTCGGGCAATCTAAGAGCAGAAAAACCTTACTAACTGAAGATGAATTATTAGAGATAGTGAAAATCATTGAGCAAGAAGGTGTTTTAGAAAAGCAAGAAGAAGATTTGATCACTTCAGCAATTAAATTTGATGAAACCAAAGTGATGGATGTGATGAATCCTTTAGATAAGGTTTATTCCTTGCGACCGAGTACCACTTGAAACGAAATGCGTTCATTATATTTAAAGACCTTGTTAACGCGGTTTCCGATTTACAATGAAGCAAAAACTGATTTTACGGGACTATTAAACATTAAATCAGCTTTTCGTACTATGCTAAATCATAAAAACCCCTTATCTAAAAATAACATTTCACCAATTTTGAAGGTGTACGAAGACGAATCATTAAACAAAGTACTAGAAAAAATGCAACGATTTCAAAACCAAATGGCAGCTGTTTATAATCACGATAGCAAGCAACTTGTTGGTCTGGTGACGATGGAAGACCTAATTGAAGAAATTGTGGGGGAAATCTATGACGAGCATGATATTACTGGTTTTGTCAAAGAGGTGGGTAACCATAAATGGTTAGTGAATGAAAATGTGCTGGTACGTAATTTATTTAAAACATATTTACATTTACCTGTTAAACCAGAATGGCAGAGCTGGAAACTCGCCAAATGATTTAACAGCAATATTCACTATAATGAAGCAGACCATGACGAAAGTGCTAATTTTGTTTATGAGAATTATGCTTTTTGCCGAATATCCTCTATTGACAAAGCTCACTTAGCTAGTCAAACCACTAATACTGGTTACCATATTGAAATTGAAGCAATCTCGTTAGCAGAAAATCACTCGCTAGATTAAATTGTTAAGCCCATCAGCATTTGCACTTGGTGCAATTTTTTCTTAGCAATTTTGTTGACTAGTACCGTGTTCTTTTTAATAGTGGTCAGTATTTTGTCGCCCTGAAGTAGTGTTTGATAGCGCTTTTGAATTGGTTCTAAAGTCTTTCAGATAATGTCTGCAACCGCTTGTTTAAATTCACCGTAATGGGATTTTTTAAATAGCTCTTCCACCTCAGCAATGGTTTTATGAGCCAAAGCACTATAAATAGCAATTAAATTACTAATACCTGGTTTATCGGCCATGTTATAGTAAACCTTATTTTCAGAATCAGTTTTAGCTGCTTTAATTTTGCGTGTAATTGTCATTTGGTCATCAAGTAATTTGATGTAGGTTTTGGGGTTATTTGCTGATTTGCTCATTTTTTTGCTGGGATCCTGTAAGTCCCTAATTTTAGCAGTAGTAGGCGAGGTGTATTCAGCAGGGATATTAAAAATCATGTGCTTATATTTTTTGTTCATCCGTTGCGCAATGTTTCTGGTGAGTTCGATGTGCTGCTTTTGATCACTACCAACAGGCACATAGTCAGCATCGTACAATAAAATATCGGCTGCCATTAAACACGGATAGGTTAATAAACCAGTAGGAATGTAATGACTACCGTTGGCAGCAGTGTATTTTTGTTTTTTATCCTTATATTGCGTCATCCGTGACAGTTCCCCCATAGTGGTGTGACACAATAAAATGTGAGCTAGTTCACTATGAGCAGGGACAGCAGACTGAATAAACAATTTAACTTTGGCTGGGTCTAATCCACAAGCGTAGTATAAGGCAATCATCTCTTTGATATTGTTGTTAACTGCAGCAGGCGTAAAGTCTGTTGTTAGGGCATGGAGGTTAGCTACAAAAATAAAAAGTTGATTATCATTTTGTAATCTTAAAAAATGCTGAATAGCACCAATGTAGTTGCCAATGGTAAGATGCCCGGTTGCTGTAATGCCAGAAACAATTGTTTTATTTTTAATAGTTGGTTGAAGATTCATAATAGTGTATTCGGTGATTATTGGTATTTAAAATAGAGAACTTGGGTTGTTCGTTGTGATTGGCCCGCAACATTAATTTTAATTTTAATCTGTTTTTTTGGCTCTTCGACTTTTAAGATGCTTATTGTAACATTAGATTGATTATAGAATAAGTCGTAATTTTTTTGTAGGTAAGCAAATTGAGTTGCAAAAGCTGGTTTTTGTAGATTGTCTCATATTGATTGCACAATGGTATTGTGATTATCAAAATTAACATCTTTTAAAACAGCTGATGGATCTTGCTCACTTGCAATTGTGCTGTGCACTAAATTAATCCCCACATATTCGGATAGGGGCACAATGACCGTTTGAAAATACAAGGAAACATTTTGGCGCGTTTGTCCAGCGTATTTAACTGGTCAGGCTCCATAAACTTGCATAAAATCATTTAGCTGAAAAATATAGTTTTCGTTTAGTACTTCACGAATTGCGTTTTGATAATCAGGGAGGTAGTCTTTATTATTAAAACTAAATGATCAAGCCAGTTGGTTGGTGCTGTTGGGGGCAGGGAAGTTAAACTTAGCAAAATAACTTTTTGCCAGACCCGGTTCTGTGGGAAACAGGTTAAGGGGTAGATAACCATCTATGGGTTGCAGCTGCTCATTAGCATTTGCAAATATCTTGTGAGTAAAATACTGCTGCCATAGTCAAAACTGCTTTGATAAAGTGTTTTGATTACTAGGAGGGTTAAATGTCAGTTTTGTTTGATCAGGAGTAATTAATGTGTAATTAGGACGAATTAAATCATTTTGGATTTGGGAATCTTTTAGAATACTAAAAATGCGGTTTTGTACATCATCAGCTGGGTTAGGAGAAGCAGATGGACTAGAGCAACCTACTACTAAACTAGCGCAGCCCAATAGCATGGTAAATAGTGATATAGTAACAATTTTTTTATTCATAATAATAGATAAATATTAAAGCAAAGCAAATATGATTACACCTATATTTTATAATAATTTTGCTCTTTTACTATTAGCTAATCCCTAATGATGATAGTGCATTTTTTGTTGCTTAGGGAGAGCTTGCGGCAATTAAGTAGTTAAATGTTCTTACAAATGATGCTGATATAATGAAAAGGTATTGTAATATTGTTAGAATAGAACAGCTGAAATAAAATATTTTTGGCTATGTATTATATATTAACCACGATTTAGCTACTTTTATTGAAAAAACCTTTCGTAATAAATAAAATGAGCCAACTAGTTGATGTGCTAAAAATTAAATACTATTTGGCGCAATCTATACCCTACGATTAATCTAAGTAAGGAATGCATATGAAAAAAACCTACACGATTGTTTATAACGAATACTGCGGCGCCCAAGCGTTAAAAAGCGAGGTAATTGATTTTCTAAAAAATCATGATTTTGTGCAGGTAACTACTAATCCACAGTTTTGTATTGTGATTGGGGGGGATGGCACCTTTTTAAAAGCTGTGCACGAAATGTGAGGCAGTTTATCGCACACTATTTTTGTACCCATTTCTGGGGGAGCAGTTAATTTTTATAGCACCTTTAATTATGCAACCCTAAAAGTCTTATTTGGCTTTTTGGGTGATCTTAATAATATTCATACTAAAGAATATGATTTATTGGAAGCACTGTTTAATAAGGACCAAAAAGCGTTTGCTATTAATGAAATCAAAGTGGTTGATAATATTAAAACTATGGTCACAAAAATTGATATTAATCATCAAACTCTAGAGCATTTTCGCGGCTCTGGGTTGGTTTTTGCTACTGCATCAGGGACGACCGGTTATATGCGTTCTGTGAATGGAGCAATTATTTTGTCAGCCCAACCACTTTGGGAAATGAAAGAAATTGCCCCTGTTGCTAACGCCAAATTTTCCACGATTAATTCTCCCGTCATATTAGATGATAGCCAGGTAATTAGCTTAGTGGGAGGGTTAATTGGGCGCCAGATTGTGCTAGATACTTTTTATATTGATTTGCAAGATGATAAGCTCGAAATTAAAATTAGCGATTTTAAATGCAAAGTGCTGTTTAATCCTGCTGATAGCGAATCATTGACTTGTCGTCTCAAGCAAATATTTTCACTAAACGGAGAACACCTTGCATAGTCAGAAGTACTCTTAAACGTCTTCCTACCAGTTTTTTTGAATATTGCTAAAAACTACTGATGCTGCATCAGCATTTTGCTGTGTTTGAGTACTATATTCACCATGGCCATTTGACTTTTTCTAGTAAAACCATATAATGCTTTATATTAACAATTAGAAATACATTCATAAAGGAAATCACACATATGGCTATACAAAAATTACTAATATTAGCCTCATCTGGAACCCTATTGGCTGGATCTGCCACTGTTGGTGGGTTGCTAGCAACAGCAACCGCTACTACCCAACAAACAGTTGTGCGTAATGGATCTATTCATGATACAGCTATTAATGGTCAGGGAAGAAACCTATCTCTAGCTAAGGTATCAGAATCTAATATTGGACCTGTGGTTAATAACCGCAATCAATTTTACTTAAACCAATTAGAAACTGCCTTGAAGTATGAATACAATACACGGGTAAATAACCAAATTGCTTACCTACGTAAAGGGCAAACATTTAATATGGCTACGCGCCTTATTGACCCAGCTATTAATTATGCCAAGGCTACTATTAAGGATGCCCCAGCCTGATACAATCCGGCTGTGTTTAATAATATTAAAGTGTCATTTACATCCAATGATAAAAATACCTTTAGTTTTACAGGGCAAGTTTTGCACATGAACAGTGAAATAGTGTTTGGACCAGCTTACTTTGGTCCGAATTCTAACAGTGCTATTACTACCACCGCAGTTCTAAAAACTGATAAAACCACTTTTGTGGGACCAGCGATTGGTAAAAACCTGTTAACTAGTTACTCTAAAACAGTTGCTACTGTAAATGGAGTGACTAGCAAGGCTATTGCTAACACAATTGGAACGCAATTTTATGGACAAACTCGTGTTGTGCAAAAAGGAGTGAAAACCCAATTTATTAGTAATAACAAAGGGATTTCGGTATTCGGAACTGGCCCCAAAGGCGTAGACTTCACGAAAGCGATTACTAACTTTACAGTGAAGTCATTACAACCTGGGGATTACATCAATAAAATTTATCAAATCGGTAATGATGATGCTTCTACTTCATTGCTACTAGTTACTGGCCAAGGGTATTTGTACATTGTTGGTCGTAGTGCTGGTGGTGTGTTTACCCAAGCTGGCTTCAATGCTGCTACTAAGGTAGCATTCGGTGGCCGTCCTACTATGTCAATTGCTACCATCACCCAAGGTAAATTAGTCGTTAATCCTGATGGAAGTTGAACTTTACCTGTGGTATTTGGGACAACAACCGGGTCTATTTACGGAGGAGCACTAAAATACTCTAAGGCAAACGGATACAACCTGCTGAATGTTAATTACTATTCAGCACTAGGTGGAACACAAACTGATGTTGGTACTATTTTGTACTTCAATACCACATTGGCAATGTTTGCTGTTAATAATGGTGTTTATACCTATGATGGGTCTATTTTTGAACAAGGAGCTGCCGTTAAGGCTCTAGATCAAAGTAAACTAAAATTCTTCTCTACCCAAAAATTAGGTATGGGTAATGCCCAAATTACTAGTTTTAATTACTTTAAAACTCAAAAAGGTGCTTCATTGACGTGAATTACCACATCTAATGGCGTTTACAAATTTTCTGGTGGTCTATCCTCACCTGTTAATAACCACTTAACAGCAGGGATTGCCTCAGGACTGCAACAAAATGATGTTAATGGTATCTTTGCAGTGCCATTTAAAACCCAAAACGGCTTAACATACTATTCATACTATATGACTTATGGTAGTGCTTTTGCCAAAACTGGTGGAATAGCTGAAGTTAGTGATGTTGTTTATTTATAAGCATTAAATTCTAGCTATGCTGATTTAAAAAATTAGAAGAGCAATCTTCTAATTTTTTTATTTAGGTTTGTAACAATTTATCTGGGATACATCAACTTTTTTGAAATGCTATTGATGTTTATTTCATCTCTGGTAGCCGTACACACCTTGCCCGAGATAAAAAGTATTTTGGTACCCCTGGGCGCGCAGTTCGGTCGCGGCGTAACTACTACGGTTACCAGCGTTACAATAAGTAACGATTAATTGGTTGCGGTCTGCTAAATAGCGAGTAGGGTCAGCAAGCAGATCGTTCACATAAATGTTATGCGCCTCTTTGATTTTAGGCAAAATAGCAAACTCTTGATTAGTTCGGACATCAATAATCATGGCCTTGCCTTTGATTTTGTGGAATTCTTCGGCACTTAAAGCAATTTTGCTGTTTTTAAAAAATATCATCAAACTCTAATTATGGACAATAGTATATTTTTATTTAACTACTTTTGTATATAATAGTACCAATAATAAAGTTTAATTAAAGCTATTTTTTGTTTTTAATGACGCTTTAGCATATACATATTGATATAAGACAACATAAATTAATAGAAATAATATTATGGCAAATATCCACTTCTTTGCGTTAGGTGGGTTAGACGAAAAAGGCAAAAATCTATATTGCCTTGAAATTGATGAAAGCATTTTTTTGTTTGATGCTGGGAACGCTAAGCCAGAGCGTAATGCTCTAGGGGTTGATACGGTTATTCCCAGTTTTCAATATTTAATCAAAAATAAATCCCGGATTAAAGGGCTATTTTTGTCCAACATTGTGGCGGAATCCGCTGGGGCAGTTCCCTATTTACTGCGAAAACTGAACATTAAAGTTTACTCAAGTGATTTCATTCTGCACGTTCTTAAAATTAAGACTAAAGCGCTTAATTTCCGTGTTCATAACCTAAACCTCAACATTATTAAACCCCGTCAAATTATTAGCTTTGGTAACATTAAAATTGAAGCCTTTCAAACAACGTCATTTGTACCGCAGTCTTTGGGGTTTGCTATTCACACCCCTAATGGCACAATTATTTATTCAGGCTCTTTTGTGTTTGATCAGACTTTAAAACCTGACTATGTGATGAGTATGGCCCATTTATCCAAAATAGCTAGTAGGCAAAAAACGTTATTATTATTGCTTAATTCTTCAGCCGCAGGGGAAAGAGGATATGCTGCCCCCCGTTACTTGATTTCTGATCATATTGACAGTTACTGCCAAGAGGCTACAGGGCGCATTGTATTTACCTGTTTTGAAGAAGACATTTTTAAGATTCAAGAATTTTTGGCCATTATTTCTAAAAATGATCCGCATAAAGTCATTACAGTGGCTGTTTTAGGATCGATTTTACTAGATACATTACGTTACTTACAACGTCGCAAAGGCCATTTTGCTAATATCAACTTTACTACTTTGCAAGAGGAAGCCAATAGCAAATACATTTTAGTTTCAGGTGATTTGGAACTACTCTATGCCCTTCTGACACGGATTGCTACTGGATTAAATCCTGATCTTGAATTAACCTATACCGATACAGTTATTCTCACCAGCCCGCCCACGAAAGGGGAAGAGCTACACCATGCTCAAGTATTAGATGATTTAGCTCGTACTCAAGCTAAGGTGGTGGCCTTGTCAAGTGCGATTATTAGTAAAATGGTTCCTCACTATCAGGACATTAAAATGATGTGTGGCGTGTTTAAACCACAATATGTGCTTACGATCCAAGGGCTTTACAAGGATTTTAAAAAAGCTGCCGAAGCCTGCATTGAAGCTGGTGTCTTGGCAAATAAAATCATTATTACTGATAATGGCCAAAATTTGCTGTGAAAAAACGGGATGCTTATGAATAAGCGCACCAAAATCAAAGTCGATAAAATATATGCGGAAACTGCTGGTACTAATGATGTTGAATGAGTAGTGCTAAGAGAACGTCAGCAACTATCTAGTGACGGGACAGTAGTCATTGGAGTAGTGATCAATAAAAAGACCAAAAAACAAATCTCGCAAATTGATGCGCAAATGCGGGGCATTGTTTTTATGGATAAAGAAAATTTTGATTTCTTAGACCAAATTCGGGATTATATCCAAACCATCATTGAAAAATACCGCACCAAATTTGTCAATCGGGAAATTTATGATTTAAAAGAAATGCGTCGGGAAATGACGAGCATTATCAGCAAATCACTATTTCAAAAAACCAAAAAACGCCCCATTGTTCTAGTGGTTATCCAAGAAATTTAACTGCATCCGTTAAAATTGCAAATTACAAAGTATTATTTAATCCTTTTTTAATTATAATTTATTTATTGATAGGAGGCATCAGGCGTTAGTTGAGCATGAAAATAAATAAATCAAATGTCATCTTTATTGGTTATAAGCAAATTCATCGGTCTGATTCGATTGGCTGGCTAGTTTTATTCACGAGCGTATTACTACTAACCATTTTGAGTGCTGGGCGCCTAACTTTGGTGGGTCAGTTTTTAGATGATGTGATTTTCACTTTCCTGTTTGGTTTGTTTAAATATGCCATCTATGCTTTATTAATTGTAATTTGTGGATTAGGGTTTGCTAAATTACGCATTCATACTAATCCCAAAGTATTGCTCATTATTGGCTGTAGTTTTATTATTATTACGACTTTTATTAGCAATGTTTTGTTGATTTATGATTATGTGAATAAAACTGATCGCACGATTAAAGTGTTTTCGCCCCAAATTTTTGTTATTGTCATGCGGCACTTCATTAATAGTTGGTATAACAATTCTATTTTTGGCGCCCAATATCTATCCAATTTAAGTTTTTTCCAATTTAATGGGGAGTGGTTTGCTGTTAGCAGCAGTGGGGGTATTTTTGGGGAATTTATTTGTGCTGTTTTTTCCTATCTCACTATCTTTGCGCCCTTTATTTTAGCTACAATTGCTTTTGTCTTGATGATTAGTTGGCTAATTACCGGACATGTGCTGGGCATTTTTATGAGTAAAGGTTTATGGTCGCGCCTTCAAATTATTAGGGTGACCCCCAGCGGTAAGGTACGACAATTTCCAACCTATGTGCAAAAACGGCAAATTAATAAACCAGATAGTGAAGAATTTGCTATGAAGCAGGTTAATCTCAACTATGATAAGCCCGGCATTCTGATGGATGACCCCAGTCCTCCGCCGATAATTAACTCTGCTCCAGTCAATCCAACCCCCTTAACAGAAGAGCCCGATACTACCAATAACACTTTTGTTACTCCGGAAGCAGATATTCCTACTGCTGTACCAGTCAATGCTAACCCTCCTGTAACTGCAGAGGCACAGTCAGATGATCATTCGATTCAAGATTTAGCAGATGAATATCATAGTAGTTCTGGAAAGCCAGTGCCAAAGCCAGTTAATATTGATAATCAACAAGAATACATTATTCCTGAAAGTTATAAAAAACGTCAAAAGCAAATAGATCCTGAAGCCATGTCGAAAGCTCGAGCCCGCATTTTAAGCAATTCCAAAATTACTCCGTTTGCTGCTCATTTAAAAACCGTGGAAAGTCAGGCCCAAATTGAAGATTCAGAGCCCGAAAATACCACCAGTGTGACCCAAGAAATTGCTGAGGATGCTCCAGAAGTGCCTGCAGACGATGTGAGCATAACTAACAAGCATGAAGAATTGTCGCTTAATGCTGATGTTAATGATACTGTTGAACATACAGGGGATGAAGATACTAAAGTAGAGCCTCAAAAACCAAAAGCAATGGCTCCTAACATCGAAGATTATCTTAAAAATCAAGCTAGCAAATTTGATTTTTTGAATCAACTCCGCAAAGCGCCTGCTGATAAAGCTTCTGAATCAAGCTCAATCAAAACTGTAGCTGATTCTGCTGGCGAGGAAGCTGGTTTGGAAAATGCTCTAGAAACTAATAATGTAACCATGGAATCCTATGAAAAAGCCGTGTATTTATTACCAGCTTTAAATCTATTAAAGTCATACCATGAAAAAGCACAAGATCGGGAAATTAACAGAGAACACGCTGACCAAAAAGCTAATGTTATTTGCAATAACTTTGATTTATTTAGTGTTAAAGCAACTGTAGCTGGCTACCACATTGGGCCTGCTGTGACTAAGTTTGAAATTAAGATTATGCCCGGGGTTAAAGTTAAATCAGTGTTGGAACTCGAAAAAGACCTTAAGTTGGCACTAGCCACCAAAATGCTGCGCATTGAATACCCTATGCCTGGTAAGTCATCGATTGGTTTTGAAATCCCCAACAAGAAACGTTCGGTGGTGGGAATTTCTGAATTGCTAAATAATGTTCCTAGTGAATTAAGCCGATCACCTCTGTTGGTGGCACTAGGGAAGGGTGTTAATGATGATAATATTTTTGTTGAACTAGATAAAGCACCCCATATGCTGATTGCTGGCTCAACAGGTAGCGGAAAATCAGTGTGCATTAATTCCATTCTGATTTCGTTAATTATGCGTACTAAGCCAGACCAAGTGAAACTATTATTGATTGATCCTAAGCGAGTAGAGTTAAATGTCTATAACGGTTTGCCCCACCTATTAGCACCAGTTATTTCGAAAGCCACTGAAGCGCATGAAGCGCTACAGCGAGTAGTGGGGATTATGCACGATCGCTATAGTATCTTTGCGCAGGCTAACAAACGATCACTTGCTGAATTTAACAGAAGCGTGCCTAGTCAAAAGCGTTTGCCTTATATTGTGATTATTATTGATGAATTAGCTGATTTAATGAATGTCCTAGGGCGAGAAGTGGAAAGCTCAATCCAACAAATTACGCAAATGGCCCGAGCGGCAGGGATTCACATGGTGGTTGCCACCCAAAGACCTAGCACTAACATTATTACTGGTGTCATTAAAACCAACATCCCACTGCGCATTGCCTTTTCAGTGGCGAATGGGATTGATTCACGCACAATTTTAGATGCTACCGGTGCTGAAAAACTCTTAGGACGAGGGGACATGCTGTATCAAACCATTGAACAAAACATTCCCCACCGTGCCCAAGGTGCTTATGTCGATTTTGATGAAATCATGCGCATTATTAAATACACCAAAAAAGAACAAACCGTTAAATATTCACCCTTATTTGCTAATCTTGATAGCAGTATTTCCGAAGCAGCAGAAACAGACGATGATAGTGAGCAAGATATTTTGTATGAAGATATCAAAGCTTACATTATTGCCAATAAACGTGCTAGCACTTCACTGTTACAACGTAAATTTAAAATTGGCTACAACCGGGCTAGTCGTATCATTGATGACCTAGAAGAAGAAGGGGTGATAGGACCGCAAAACGGATCTAAACCAAGAGAAGTTTATGGCAGCTAATACAACACCTGTGCCAGCCAATGTTACTCTTGTCAAGACACCCATTGCTAAGCGTTCTCAAATCCCTCCCACCGCCGGATGTTACATCTTTTTTAATGCGAAGTACCAAATTATTTACATTGGTAAAGCAGTGAATTTACGGCGCAGAGTGAATAGCTATTTTACTAAAAGTCATAATTTGCGGATCACCCGCATGGTGCAAGAGGTTGCTTTTTTTGATTTTATTGCTGTTGCTAACGAAAAATCGGCTTTAATTTTAGAACATAATTTAATTAAACGCTATGCCCCCAAGTACAACATTGTACTGAAAGATGACCGTCGTTATCCCTACATTGTGATTAGTAAAGAACCCAATCCGCACTATTTATACTTGCGAAAATTACCATCGCAATATTTATTTGCTTATGGGCCCTTGCCGGATGGCATGCACGCTAAAATGATTCTTAATATTTTACAAAGCTTGATTCCTTTGCAACGTTGTAAAAAATTCACTGGTAAGCCATGCTTTTATTATCACATTAACCAGTGTTCTGGTGCTTGTTTTCAAACTGTACCACCAGCATTTTATCGTAAGCAAATTACGAAAGTAAAAGCTTTTTTTTCTAATCAAAGCCAATTTGTGCAAACGACATTAAATAAGCAAATGCAAAAAGCAGCTAGCAATTTACAATTTGAAAAGGCCGAGCAAATTAAACAGTTGCTTTATAAATTAACCAATGCTTTGTCGCCACAAAATGTGGCTAAAGTTGACTTGCCGGATGCTGATGTTATTAACCGTTATTATGCCGACCGTGTGTTGGTGACAGTGATTTTAAATTATCGTGGGGGCGTTTTGGTAAATAAGGTGAGTAGAATTTTTTATGATGTGGAGCAAGATGATAATGCGGTAGCCTTAGCTTTGCAACACTGGTATAGTAAAAATCCTCCACCCACAAATATTGTAGTGTCAGCTAGCATGATCAATGATTTACCTTCCCACTTGGCTGGTACAGCCATTAGAACGTCGCTATCACAAACAGAGCAAGAGTTATTGCAATTGTGCTATCAAAATTGTTTGCTGTTTTATGACCAAGAAAAAGGCATTAATCATGGGTTTATTAATTACAATGTCAGTAATTTGCTGGTTAGCCTGCAAAAGCATTTGCAAATCCCCCATGAATTATATGAAATTCATGCCTTTGACATTAGCACTTGGCAAAACGATGTGATTGTTGGCGGGTGTGTGGTGTACAAAAAAGGCTTTTTGCACCCCCAAGATAATCGTATGTTTAGAATAGAACTGCCTAAACAAAACGATGCTTTAAGCATTGAAAAGTCTGTGTATTTAAAGTACCAAAACTATCAAGCTCAGCAAAAACCGCTGCCGGACTTAATTATCATTGATGGTGGCAAAATTCAAATCAATGCCGCAAAAAAAGCATTAAAATCATTAAATTTACAAATTCCTCTACTAGGCTTAGTTAAAGATGCCCACCACCGCACTGATTATTTGTTAACTAACAATAGTAAGCCCATCTTTTTAGCAAAAAATAGTCCCTTATTTCACTGGCTAACAGAAGTTCAAAATACCGTACATAAATTTGTAATTAATAAATTTAAGCGCCTGCAATCGCGCCAGCTGCAATCCAATGTTTTAGAAGAAGTAGTAGGGGTAGGTCCTAAGACAATTCACAAATTATACGCTGCCTTTCATGACTTAGCATCTATGCAGAAAGCTAGCTACGAGGAATTAGCAAAAGTGGTTGGTAATAAAACGACGACTGCTAATTTGTATACTTTTTTACACTTTGATGAGCAAAATCCATCAATTCATAAAAACCGTAAATAATAATTACTGCTGAGCTAAGCTGGCATAAATATATACATCCCATAAATTAAATAAAAGCAAAGTATAAAGGCTACTGATTATTGGATATAATTTTAGATATTAAAACTTTATATAAATATATAGAAGGAACGATGAATGAGAAAAATTTTAACTCTACTAGGAGCTATCTGTATCGCTGGCTCAAGCGCTAGCGCAGTTGTTAGCTGTGGAGAAAATGACGCAAATAATAACAAAAAAACTGATCAAGGTGGTTTTAATCCTTGGGATTTTTCTACTTGAGGAGAAAAACAAAAAACTATTTTTGCTAACTATTACTTGCTGCCTGCCAGAGTATTTTGAATTAAAGAGGCAATCGCTGAAGTTGATATCACTGTCCCTGCCGGCACCAACCCTGACACAACCAACAAAGATACCATCACCGCCATTAAAAACTCTTTACAAAAAGCAAACCCGACTTTAACAAGTGGTGATCTAAAAACAATCACTCTCTTTGGCACTACTTTAACACCAGGTGCTGCTGTATTTGTTAGGGCTGACATTAATGTGGGTGCTGCGGAAGACTTTAAAGGGTTAAATGTCACCTTGGCAGAAACTAATCAACAACAAAATTCTAATTTTAAAATTACTACAAACAATAACACCGGAAAATGAGATATTTGAGATTCAGGGTCCGACAGTTATGAAGATGATGCAGTAAATGCAGCAGGTGATTTGGTAGTAGGCGATGTTTGAAAAGATTTAAGTAAATTGGGTGGCGATTATGTTGACTACGATCAGAATAAAAACCTCATCCCAGATGATAGCAACACCTCTTTAGCAACCTACTTAAAAGATGGTATCTACCTTTATCTAGAAGCTCAAAATCCATACAATAACAAATTCACAATTATTTTTATCAAAGGAGATATAACATAATAAAAATATTGCAATGGCTGTCTTAAAAAAAGTAGGTTAAGAAATAAATTTTTATTCAATCTTGCCACTTTATTGTCCAAGAAAATCACAAACGTGCTCTTGGTCTTAACAATAATCTTAAGCCAGCTAGACCCCAAAAAAACCATGTTTATTAAATGTTTGTCAGAACATTAAATTTGATGCCATTTAGATTTAAGGATATTTTGCGCTCTAAATTGAACCTATCTAAAAATGGGAAATTTAAAAAGTCTAGATAATGGATAGTTTGTGCCTCATGTATTTCCATTAATTAGTAACAAAGGTATAATAAATAACGGCATTGATTTACTCCTGGCCCGTGTAGTTCAGTGGATAGAACAAGTGCTTCCTAAGCATTTGGTCGGGGGTTCGAGTCCCTCCATGGGCGCCATTGTGTATATCAGTTGCAGTGCCAACTCAAAACTACCCATTTTTGTTACAATACAGGGTAGTTTACCTAAAGCCCACGTAGCTCAGTTGGATAGAGCACACGCCTTCTAAGCTTGGGGTCGGGGGTTCGAGTCCCTCCGTGGGCGCCATTTGTTTATAAAAATTGAGATTTTTTGTCCGTATCGTTTTTTGGAAACTAATTATTACACTGAACTAATCAGGGAGTTAAACGCATTATTACAAGCAAAACAGCTACATAAAGCTAAAACGATTATTCAAGATGAATTAAAAGCACCGTATATACCAGGTGCTATCCGCCAACAGTTAGAAGAGTTAAGTCACCAAATATGGGTTTTACAATCACAGCAGGCTAGCAAAAAACACACTGCTATCCTACCGCCCGAAGCAATTTTAGCTGCTTTAGAAAAACCATTAGCAAGTGAAGAAGCAGTGGGGTTAGTATATGACTTATCAAAGTTTAACTTGAGGCATTATTTAAAATCAATCAACAATTTGCTAGTAGCACCAGCAGTTTCTAATGCAACCAAGACGCATTTATGTTTTCTGTTGTATTTTAATGATTTAATTAACCACACTTTAATTAAAAAACACAATCGTACCTTTTTAATTATTAACAAGGCTGATGTCACCCTGTTTGAAGATTGTCAACCTGCCCAAGAACTCATTAAAGTGATTGATGATATGGTAGCCAGTGATGATATAGATACGTATAACTTAGCTATCAAATTAGTGCGGATTGCTTTTGATGATATTTTTCCAGCTGTGCGGCAATTAACACCAGCTGCTAGTATAGCACCTGTTTTTGTTTGGTTAGCGTTGCAAATGCAAAATAAAACTTTGTCAAAAGATGATTTTGTGCAGCAACATACTTTGTCAAAAGATCAGTTTGATGCTAACTTAGCTAATTGGTCTTACATTCAAACCTTGATATAAACAGTATTTTTAAGTATTTATAATAATGCTGTGAAAGTAAGTTAAAATGCTATTAAAGATGTTAATTTTTAATTTTAGAACTAGAGCAAGGATTATATTTAATGAATTTTAAAGTTAATCATACTAAATCCGCTAACGCCGGCGAATGGCAGGTGGATATCACAGGCCAAGAATGAAAAGCCTTATTAAAAAAAGCCAAAGCGATACTAGCCAGTAAAATCACAGTACCTGGTTTTCGGAAAGGACACGCTCCCCAAGATGTAGTTAATCAACACACGTCAGAGCGGCAAATTTTAACTGAAGCGCACCGCTTAGCTGCTGCCAAAGCTTATAAATTTGCTTTAACCCAAAAGGATGTAGAAAAGCCTTATGGTCAACCTAAAATTGAGGTAAAAACGCTTAATCGTAATCAATACACCTTATTGATTCATTTTCCTCTGCAACCACGTTTTGAAGTAAAAAAATACACTGGTTTTACTAATATAGTGAAAAAGAAAGTAGCTGTATCTGCTGCTGATATTACGCAGGAGCTAAAACAATTGCAAAATAAGTTTGCCATGCTAAGTGATAAAAAAACCGCAGCAGCTATGGGCGACCAGGTTAATATTGATTTTAAGGGTTATATTAATGGCACAGCTTTTCCCAATGGTAGTGCCAAAAAATTTGATCTGGAACTAGGAAGTAAACAGTTTATTGCAGGCTTTGAAGATGCCCTGATAGGGGTTAAAGCTGGTGAAGAACGCGAAATTAATATTCAGTTCCCTGCTGATTATATCCAACCAAAAGTAGCGGGCGCCAAAGCAGTCTTTGAAGTTAAAGTAAATAAAGTGCAAGCTAAGCAATTACCCCCTGTCAATGCCGAATTGGTGAAAGACGCTAATTTACCAAATGTTAAGACCGTGGCTGAGTTAAAAAAATATATTCACGATTCATTGCTAGGAGAACGGCAAAAAAATCACCGCAACGATTTTATTGGGGAGTTACTTCAAGCCATTGCTGCAAAAGCACACCTAGTTATTCCTGAAGAATTAGTACACCGTGAAATTAAAGATTTAAAGCGTCAGTTAGAAAAAGAAGTAATCCAAAAGAAGCTGACAATGAAGGAATACAAAAAACGTTCAGGATATACTGACACCCAAATTGAAGCAGAACTACGTGATGACGCTGTGCAGAGAATTGAGAACACCATCATTATAGATCATGTGCGTCGAGCAGAAAAATTAGTACCCAGCAAGCAGCAAATTGCTGATGAATATAGTAAATTAAGCAAACAGTTTAATATGCCAGTAAAGGACCTGCAAGGATTAATCAAGGAATCTAACCTAGTGCAGCAATTAAGTAATCAATTGGTGCTAGATTTTCTCTATGACCACAATGGCCAAGATGCAGTTAAGCCCAGCAAAAGTAAAGCAAAACCACCTGTCGCTAAGCAAACCAATGCTGCTAAAGCGCGCAAGCAAGGTGCTGCCCCTAAAAAACAAGTCCCAACTAAATCACCTAAGCCAAAAGCAAGTACTAAAACAAAGTAATACTGTATTTTTACGTAAATAAAATAAAATTAGCAATCTAGTGTTGAAACTGCTAATTTTTGTTGTACAATAATATTACAAAAAATGTAAGGAGTCTATATGAGCGAAGCCAAAAGTTCAAAGGTTAAAAAAGCAGAATCACAGATTAAAAAAATGCCAGTGATGATTACACGAGGTAGTTTTATCTTTCCTGGGTTTGAAAAGGTATTAGAAGTAGGCAGACCACTTTCGGTTAGTGCTGTGCGAGCCGGAATTCGTGATTTTCAGCATAAAATTGTTTTAGTTAGTCAAATGAATCCTGACCAGGATGAACCAACAGCAAAAGATCTGTTTCCGGTTGGCGTGTTAGCGTCATTTAAAATTCGGAAGGAATGAAATGATGGAACCTTAACACTCATTTTTAAAGCAGAAGAACGTGTGCGCTTGGATGACTTAGAAATTATTAAACAAGACACAGAAGCACCATACTGGGTTACTAACCCTGTGGTTTTACAATCTCGCAAACTTTCTTCTAAGGAAATTGCGGTGAGTTTTCAAGAACATCTTGACTATGCTAAAAATGTCCATATTAAAATACCATCTGGATTACTAGATAATATTACTAAAAATAATTTTAATGATATTTCAGATGCTTTAGCCCATTTTGCCACTTTTCTGTCCACTGAATCTAAACAAAGACTGCTCGAAGAATTAGACCCCGAAGCCCGTTTAAAATTTTTCTTTCAAAGCGTGGTAGATGAAGAAGATAATTCCCAAATTGATCAAAAGATAACTCAAAAAATTAAAAATAAGGTTAACGAGCAACAACGCGAATATTACTTACGTGAAAAACTGAAAGCTATCAAAGAAGAGTTGGGCGAGCTAGAAGGGGCTGACGCTTCAGAAATGAAAGGTTACACAGAACGTTTGAATAACGAACCCTTTCCCAAAGAAATTAAAGAACGGATCTTAAAAGAAATTAACCGCTACGAAACATTACCAGCGGTAGCTAGTGAATCGAATGTCATCAGAAACTACATTGAATGAATGATGGCGCTACCGTGGCATGAAACCAAAGAAGAAATTCGTGATCTAAAATTTGCCACTAAAACTTTGGACAGTCACCATTATGGTTTGGAAAAAATTAAACGCCGGATTATTGAATATTTAGCTGTTAAAATTTTAAACAAAAACTCTGCTAAAAGTCAGATTATATGCTTGGTAGGACCACCAGGGGTAGGAAAAACATCCTTAGCTAAATCAATTGCTGAAGCTACCGGACGAACTTTTGTCAAAATGTCATTGGGCGGAATTAAGGATGAAGCTGAAATTCGGGGTCACCGTAAAACCTATATTGGTGCTATGCCGGGGCGGGTTTTGCAAACGATGAAGCGTGCTAAGGTCAAGAACCCACTCTTTTTGTTCGATGAAATTGATAAAATGGCTTCTTCTTACCAAGGGGACCCCGCTAGTGCTATGCTAGAGGTGCTGGACCCAGAACAAAACGCACATTTCTTGGATCACTATATTGAAGAAGAATATTCTTTGCAAGATGTTATGTTCATTGCAACTGCTAATTATTATGAAAACATCCCTGAAGCACTTGTTGATAGGATGGAAATTATTCAATTGTCTTCTTATACCGAAATTGAAAAATATGAAATTGCGGTGCGTTACTTAATTCCCCAAATTCTAAAGGACGTTGGCTTAACCAAAAAACACATTCGATTTCGTAAATCTGGTATTGAAGAAATTATTAAATATTACACCCGCGAAGCTGGGGTTAGGGAATTAGAACGACTACTGACATCAGTGGTGCGTAAATTTATTGTTAAGCTGTTAACTAAAGAATTAACCACTTTAGTGGTTGACAACAAAGTGGTCAATGAATTTTTGAAAAAACGCATTTTTGATCACACTAAAAAAGAAAAAAAATCCCAAATAGGGGTTGTGACTGGTTTAGCTTATACACAGTACGGTGGTGATATTTTGCCGATTGAAGCTAATTATTTCCCTGGTAAGGGTAATTTAGTGCTAACTGGTAAGTTGGGTGAAATTATGAAAGAATCAGCCAGCATTGCCCTAGATTATGTGAAGGCGAACACAAAACACTTTGGCATCGATTCAGCTTTATTTGAAAATAATGATATTCACATTCACGTTCCCGAAGGGGCTGTACCAAAGGATGGTCCGAGCGCTGGTATTACCATGACAACAGCCATTATTAGTGCTTTGTCCAAAAAACCCGTTTCCAAAGAAATTGGTATGACCGGTGAAATAACTTTGCGAGGACACATTTTACCGATTGGGGGGCTAAAAGAAAAATCCATTTCAGCGCATCGCAGCAATTTGAAAATGATTTTAATTCCTGATAAAAACGAAAAAGACTTGGACGATATTCCGGCAGAAGTACTCAAGAACTTAGAAATTAAGTTTTTCAGTCGCTATGAAGAGGTTTTTAAAGAAGTATTTCACAGCTAATTATAATTAGCTAAGGTTTGCCTATAAAACATGGTTGCTATTGGTTAGCAAGTTATTTTTAATTAACCTATTCCCAACACTACACACTCCTAAACGAATTAGTGGATAGGTTTATGACAAATGATGATTTGGCAATCTTTTATTTGGAAAATCATTTAGAATAACATTATATTAGCAACAATATTCATTCTTTAATTAGGAGCAGTCCATTTATGGCAGACCAGGATTTTTTTAAGCGCACTGTGCATCCTAAATTACTAACTATTGTGAAGCAAGAAATGCAAAGGCAAAAAGATTATGTCAATTTAATTGCTTCTGAAAACTTTACCTCCCCAGCTGTGTTAGAACTGACAGGGTCAGTTTTAACCAATAAGTATTGTGAAGGTTATCCAGGTAAACGTTATTACTCGGGGTGTCGATTCATTGATGCCGCCGAAACCCTTGCGCAGGATTTAATTAAAAAATTATTTGCTTGCGATTGCAGCAATGCTGATTGCAAAAAAGCCAATGCTCACGCTAATGTGCAACCCCACTCAGGTTCCCAAGCTAATGAAGCCGCTTATGCTACTGTTTTAAAACCGGGTGATGCGATTTTGGGGATGAATTTACAGGACGGCGGTCATTTAACCCATGGCTTCCACGTTAATTTTTCTGGCAAAATCTACCAAGGTCATAGCTACGGGGTTGATCCGAAAAGTGGTGAAATTAATTATGAAGATGTCCGTAAAATAGCACTTAAGTGCAAACCAAAATTAATTATTGCTGGAGCTAGTGCTTATCCACTGATTATTGATTGATCTAAATTTCGGGCTATCGCAGATGAAGTAGGTGCCTATTTACTGACCGATGTTGCGCATATTGCTGGTTTAATTGTGGCGGGACAGCACCCTAATCCAGCGTGCTATGCTGATATTATTACTAGCACTACGCACAAAACCCTGCGCGGACCCCGTGGTGGTATTATTCTATGCCGCGCAGAACTAGCTGCTAAAGTTGACAAGGCTGTTTTTCCCCGCACCCAAGGTGGGCCATTGGAACACACTATTATTGCTAAAGCTCAAGCGTTTTACGAAGCTCAACAGCCAGACTTTATTAAGTACCAACAATATATTGTGGAAAATGCTAGTACTATGGCAACTGTCTTTAAAAACCATGGCTTTATTGTAGTAGGGGGTAAAAGTGAAAATCATCTTTTCACAGTTAATACTAAAGACTCATTTATTCATCTGACTGGTAAAGAGGCTGCCGAAAGACTAGAAAAAATTAACATTATTGTTAATAAAAACACTGTTCCCCAAGACACTGAGTCACCCTTTGTAACTAGTGGTGTCCGATTTGGTACACCAGCTATGACAACCCGGGGGTTTTGTGCTGCTGAGTTCAAAATGTTGGCTCACTTGATTATTCAGGCATGAACCCTTTCGCGGGGTGAATTTGAAAATAAAGTTTACATTTTGAAAGAACAGGTCTTAAAGTATATTCAAGATTTAGATTTTTATCCGGAGTCATTGTTGCCCGCTGAGTAGGGAGCGCTTAAAAAATTACCTAGCTAATTGCAATAGAAAAATACAATTTTTGTATAATAGTCAATATAAATAAGATATTTTTGCTAAAATGATTTTAGAAAGGAGTATCAATGGAAGAAAACAAAGATAACAGAAGTCCGATGGGCTTGAAATCTGTTATATCTAACCCTGGTACAACAATGGGTAGTCCAGCTAAACCTGCAACTGACAAGGCAGAAGCAGTTGCTGCGACTACACCTGATCCTGAACCAACATCAAAAGATAAAAAAGAAAAAACTTTGAAAAGTAAAAAAAATAAGTTTGGTTCAGCATCAGAACTTGTTACAACTCGCCTTAGTGGCCTGCCTTATTCAGGCTTAACATGGGCATTAGGAATTATGATGGTGGGCGCAATTTGGTTTGCCTTTGATAAAGACGGCTACAATATTGGTGGCTTCGCTCTTTCAACTGCCTGAATTCCCAAATTAACGGCTACGATCGCCCTTATTATTGTTGTGATGATGGCAATTAAGCTATTATTTAACTGGAGGCAATTTAAGAAAACCTTTTTTGTGCCTTATTCTTTAGCGCATCTGGCTATTATTCCAATTATTATTATTGTTTTTGGAGAAGTACTATTACAAAGTACGACATCAACTAGTGATGGTCTATGGTATGCTGGTTTGGTGTTTTATGCGATTGGAATACTGGCTACCGTTATTTTGATGTGCTGGTATATATACATATCCATCAATTACTTTATTAAACAAAAAAATAGCTTAAGTGAATTAAACGGTGCTTACATTATTCCATTGTCTGGATTGGGTTTTGCTTTATATACAAGTAAAAACTTAACCAATGAAGCTACTGTGTTGCTATGAATTTTCTGAGTTGTGACTTTAGTGTTAGGTGGTTTTGGCACAGTTGTGCTAATTTATCGTTATCTAGCTATGGGACGTAAAAACGCAACCACTTTGCAAACATTTGGTTACATTGTTTTACCGGTTTCTCTTCTGCTACTTGGTTTTGCTAATATTCGCGAAAGTGCGGAAACATTTTTAAATGCTCATGAAGCAGTCTTCTTGTTTGTGCTGTTGGGGTTAGCGACCGAAGGCATGATTGGAATGTACATTCTGATGTACAAAAATGCTTGCCTATGCACTGACCAAAAAGGCGTTTATGAATACTCAACTGAATTGTCCAACAGCCTGCTACCGCTAGCTGTTGTGGCTGTAGCGACTACCCAATTTGCTGCCGGAACTTTGTATGGTTATGAATTAGCGCAATATGCCATTGTGCAATTAACGATAATTAGCGCCTTCTTGCTGTACACTGGTGCAGCGGGCACTACTAAGTTCTTAAACAGTTTCTTTCAAAATCCTGAAATCTTTCAATTTAAAAACCCTATTTTAAAAGCCTATTTCTAGATTTTGCTACAATCGTTTTAAAATTGTTGCGAATGCAATAATTTTTTTTACTAAAAATTAAATTAATCATGTACCAATTTGGGATGCACCAATCACCGTCAAAGGATTTTTATGGCAAGTAATAACTCAACCCCAGCTATTTATGATATTGCAATTGTAGGGGCCGGTCCAGCTGGTCTCACGGCTGCTATTTATGCCCAACGCGCTGAGGCTAAGGCTGCTGTAATTGATGGGGGAGCCCCGGGTGGTAAGATGGTCAAAACCAGTGATATTGTTAATTATCCTGGCTTTTCTTCCATCTTGGGACCCGATTTGTCTGTTAACATGTTTTTGCAAACCCAAGAGTTGCAGGTGCCATTGTTAGGTGCTAATGTGACCGAAATTATTCCTTCGCCCCAAAAACCGTTTCAAATTAAATTAAGTGATGGTAAAACCATTCAGAGCTGAGCGGTGATTGTGGCAACAGGCACAATTGAACGTTTAGTCGGGGCGATTGGAGAACGTGAGTTTTATGGCAAAGGGGTTTCTAACTGCGCTGTTTGTGACGGAGCTTTTTTCCGCGATCAGCCTGTCGTGGTCATTGGCGGTGGTTATGCTGCCCTTGAAGAAGGTATTTACCTAACCAAATTTGCTAGTAAGGTCACAATTGTACACCGCCGCCAAGGGTTTCGTGCTGATGCTGGCATGGTGCGTAAAGCCAAAGCCAATCCTAAGATTGAATTTATGCTGGACTATGTCTTGAAAAAAGTAATTGGCGACAAGGAAGTGAGTGGGGCACTCATTGAAAATGTAATTACCAAAAAAGAATTACAGCTGCCGTGCAAAGCTGTCTTTCCGTTTATTGGTTCTGACCCCGTGACAGGTTTTTTAGAAGATCTAAAAATACTGGATGAAATGGGATACATTAAAGTGAATAGCCGTGGCGAAACTCATGTACCGGGCTTATTTGCAGCCGGGGATGCTACTAATACTGTTTTACGCCAAATTGCAACAGCAGTGTCTGATGGTGCCAAAGCGGGGCAGTTTGCTATTCACTATATTGATAAAGTTAAAGAAAATCACCTAAATAATTAATTTAATGTCGTTTGCTTTAAATATTAAAGAAGAGATTATTCGCAAAAATTTTACTATCCCTGAAACCCGTTGTTTACTAACCGGGTTTTTAAGGTTACATGGTCAAATTGAAATTATTGATCAAACCATTTGATGTACAGTCAGCAGCATTAGCGCTGTAATTATTCGGCAAGTTCGCCAATGATTAAAGCAACTATGACAGGTTGATTGTCAGTTAACTATTTCTAAGCAAGCTAATTTTTCGAATACGACGTATTACAATATCACCTTTAATAATTCTCATTATGCTGTTTTAGAAGATCTGCAGATTTATGCTCCCAACAATCTGATTACTTTGCTGCCGTTAAATGCTAATTGGGATACCAAGCAAGTGCGAGCTTATGCGGCTGGCTTATTTTTGGCGTGTGGGAGTGTTAATGCTCCTTCGTCAGCCAATTACCACCTTGAATTACAATTTCATAAATACGAGTGAGCACAAGAATTTGCTTTGCTGTTGCGTCGTCACCACTTTAACTTTAAAATTATTCAAAACAAAAAGCGTTTTATTTGTTATTTAAAAAAAGCGACTGTCATTTCGGATTTCTTGAAATTCATTGATGCTTCTGCAGCAGTACTTGATTTTGAAAATCAACGGATTTACCGTGATATCAGCAACAGTATCAACCGCTTTAACAATATTGAAATTCACAATCAACAAATCACCAATACTGTTGCCAACAAGCAAATTCATTATATTAATTGACTGAAAAGCAATAATTACTGAGATGAATTACCAACTGTAGTGCAGCAAATTGCTGATATTCGTCTGCTAAATCCCGAAGCCTCTTTTCAGGACCTAAAAACAATTTATAACCAAAAATACGACACCAATATTACTAAATCAGCAGTTAATCACTGGTTTCGTAAAATTATTAACACAGTTAGCAAACACCAAATGAGGTAATTATAATGCAAGAAAGCATTTTATTTATTGTTGCCTATAATGTTAAACAACATCGGCTAAAACTTAATATTTCACAAGAAGAATTGGCGTTTCGTTCTCATCTTCACAAAAACTATCTTTCTGATATTGAATGTGGTAAGCGGAACATTTCCTTGTTGTCTTTAAGTAAAGTAGCAGAAGGATTAAAAGTTTCGCCACGAGATTTGTTAAATGAATCTGCTTTTCAAAAACCATAATAGATTTAGCGTTGACTAATTCTATGCTAACTAAATTATCAATAAATCTGTTTATTACTTAATTAAGGTTCTATAAAGAAACATTTTTTATTGATAAAATAACTTATCAATATGATGCTCACCTGATTTTTATCAATGCCTAAATTTTTTAAAAATCTCTTTGACCAGTAAAATTTAATCTATAGATAGTACTAATATAAAAATTAAAATAACTTAATGAATTTCCATGCAACTTTTTGCTGATGCAGCTTATAACTGAAATGTAACCGTGTTTGCCTTAGAAGTCATTGCACTAAAAGTAATATTGATAATATCTAGGTTAAATAAAAAAAACAGCCGCTACTGCTGTTAGACAATAAATCTTAAATTATTTAAATCCTAATTCAAAAAATTATAGAAAAAATGGATTTTAATGCGTTTGGTGAATCCAACACGGTAATTACTGGTTTTTTAAATAATGCTCATCCTCAATTAGAAAGGACGATTATAACCCCAACTTCAGTGAAAATGGAGACTTGCGTATCAAGTTGTGGTCATTGTTGCTTCAAAATAGGCAGGATTAAGTTGTAAGCGATCATGATGGGAGTCTGTATAACCAATTCAATCAGATAGATCCTTCATCATTTTATTAATGTCACCATTTTCTTTTAGTTGATAAAAATCATCTGTAAAAATAGCATGTCCGGTATGTTCAGTTGCAGGATATGCATCAGTTTCAAAATCATAAATACCATACCATGGTGTATCGCCTCTACCTGCTAAATAGTGATCATTGATGTATTGTTCTGAAGTTCTAGACAAATCAAATTTGATATGGATATCGCCATCATCGGTATCGCTTGCTCAGGCATGGTCTTGGTCTCCTTCTGTACCATAAGGTCCCAAACCAGGAAAGTGACCATCAAATTTTGCCACTTTCGGATTATTATTTTGACTTTTTAACAAAGCTGCACTAGTAGTGCCAGCTCCTAAAGTAAGTCCGATTGTTGAAAAAGAAAGTAATGTTTTTAATAACATAATTATTACCTCTCATTTGTATTATTATTTGCTAGTTAAAATTTAATAAAAATGATATTAATTGTAATAATGAGTGCGCAGATCATTAAATATCTACACGTGCATTATATATATTATTTACAAATTGACAAATAAACATAAATTATGATAGTGTTAACATTCAGCCAATATCAAAATATTTTTTAGAATAATTATGCTGGGTTTATGCGTCAATCCTGTTAGGTGGGGCTAGCCATTGGGTGGTTGAGCGAGTTGATTACCAAATGTTAGTTGCTATGGATAATGGAGTTAATCTATTTATTCAAGGAAGGGCATGATTTGGCTGCTAGTACTTGATGAATATTAGTTAAAATGATTATCATACGTTGCTGAATCCACCACCATTTATAAGTGATCTTATAATTTTCGTTATCAAACAAAAAAAGTAATATTACTAACATCAAGATTAAACCAAAATACACCACCACTACTGTTGTTAAATAATCAATTCTGAACTATTTAATAATAAATAATAATAATTATTGTGCCTATATATACAGTAAATAGTGTCAAAATCGTAAACAAAAGGGTAGATTTAATTAATAATCTGGTTATATTGTCACTGCTAGCGTTTGTAGGGTTGATTATTAAAAAATTGGTTTCATACACCACAGATAATAAACAAAATTACAATTGTTAATTAAAGCCTTTTGTTTCTCCAAAAATAACTGCCCAACCTCAAGGATTTTTAAAGCATCTACATCAAATTTTGTAATCATTTAATTACAAAATCTTTTTCAGATATGTCAGCAGAAGGTTTTATTTTTAAATGATATAGAATGCATCCAAATTAATCTAAAAAAATATTTTGATATTGGCTGAAAGTTGGCACTATATTAATTTATATTTTATTTGTAATATTTATAAATATGTATATAATGCACGTTTAGATGTTTAATGATCTGCGCACCCATTATTACAATGAATAACGTTTTTATAATTTTAGCTACCAAATAATACAGATTAAAAGTAAAAAGGTAACTTATTAAATGAAAACACTATTATCATTAATTGGTACCATTAGTATTATCGGTTCTGGAACTACTAATGCAGCTTTGTTAACAAGTCAAAATAATAATCCGAAAGTGGCAAAATTTGATGGTCACTTTCCTGGTTTGGGACCTTATGGTAAAGAAGGAGACCAAGACCACGCATGAGCAGCCAAATCAACTACAATTTATGCACATATAAAATTTGATTTGTCGAGAACTTCAGAACAATACATTAATGATCACTACTTAGGTAGAGGCGAAACACCCTGGGATGCTATTTATGATTTTGAAACCGAAGCATATCCTTCATCTGGAGATAGTGGTTTTACATATGAATTTTTTAACATTATGTTATTGGGTAACATTGATAAAATGGTGAAAGATTTATCTGATTGAATTGGTTATACAGACTCCCATCATGATCGCTTAAAACTACATCCTGCCTATTTTGAAGTAACAATGAAGCCAACAGCTTGAGGAGATCTTCATTTTCATTGACGTTGGGGTTATAATCGTCCTTTCTAATTGAAAATGAGGATTATTTAATTAAAAATTTGCGGTTTTCATTACATAGCAATTTTTTTAGTGATGTTAAAAATATTTTGAAAGATTTTAAAAATAATAACAAACAACAAATGAGGTAATTATAATGCAAGAAAGCATTTTATTTATTGTTGCCTATAATGTTAAACAACATCGGCTAAAACTTAATATTTCACAAGAAGAATTGGCGTTTCGTTCTCATCTTCACAAAAACTATCTTTCTGATATTGAATGTGGTAAGCGGAACATTTCCTTGTTGTCTTTAAGTAAAGTAGCAGAAGGATTAAAAGTTTCGCCGCGAGACTTGTTAAATGAATCTGCTTTTCAAAAACCATAATGGTTTTTGTGTTGCTAATTCCTTCTAGCTAACTAAATTATCAATAAATCTGTTTATTACTTAATTAAGGCTCTATAAAGAAACACTTTTTATTGATAAAATAACTTATCAATATGATGTTCGCGCGATTTTTATCTATGCTTAAATTTTTTAAAAATCTCGTTGACCAGTAAAATTTAATCTATAATAGTACTAATATAAAAATTAAAATAACTTAATGAATTTCCATGCAACTTTTTGCTGATGCAGCTTATAACTGAAATGTAACCGTGTTTGCCTTAGAAGTCATTGCACTGATTGTGGCAATCATGATGATTATTGTTGGCCTTTTGCAAAATAAAAAGGCTCAAACAGGGTTATCTGCCTTAAACGGTGGTAATGAAGAACTCTTTATGGTAACAAAAGAACGAGGTCTGGACCGCACTTTATCGCGTGTTATGCTGACTTTAGGCATCGTTATTTTTGTAATAACATTTTTAATAGTGATGTTTACCAATAATTTTATTCCTGCTTCATAAAATAGTGCTAGTTAATTGTTGGCACATTAAGTCCATTTAAGGTACTCATGCTTTCTTCGCAAAATATTTTAGCCGCTTTCACCAATCATGGTGAGCCCTATACTTGAACTAGTTTAAAGGAACGGGTTGGTGTTAAAAGCGCTGATCTGTTTTTATTTAAAAAAATAATGCACAAACTATTTGTTGATCAAACGCTTTTGCAAAGCGAAGCTGGTTTGATTTATGACCCGAATTGAAAATCTGTGCAAACCGGTGTGATTAAAATTAACCGTAAGGGGTTTGGGTTTGTTACTGCTACTAACCAGCCTGAGCAAGTGTATTTTGTGCCACCTGTTAATATTGGGAACGCTTTACCTTTAGATAAAGTGTATTTTGTGGTACAGCCTAGTGCCAATGAAAAATACCGAGATAAAGCTGAAGGACATATAATTGGGATTAAGGAACGCTATTGCACTGAATTAATTGGGATAACAAAACTTTCTTACAAGCAGAATATGTTTTTACAATTAACCCAAGCTAATTTTCAGCACTATCGTACTTCGATTATTAATTCCCACCATGTGCAGCCGAATCATTATTACAAGGCAGCCATTACTGATTTTAAGCAGGGGAGAATCTTCATCAAGCTAATTGAGGATTTAGGGCATGAATCAGAAGTAGGTATTGATATTTTGGCTGTCGTAAATGAGTTTGGCATTGAACGTCATTTTGATCAAGCCACTTTAGAAGAAGCTAAAAATCTACCTAGCCAAATTAGTGATGAAATGGCAGATCAATTAATAGCCAATGGTCGTTTGGATCTACGTTTGAAAAAGTTGGTGACAATCGATGGTGATGATTCTAAGGATTTTGACGATGCGGTGTGCGTTGAACAACTAGCTAATGGTAATTCACTTCTGACAGTGGCAATTGCTGATGTAGCTCATTATGTTTTGGCTGAATCAGCTTTAGATGCTACAGCACACCGTCGGGGCTTTTCTTCTTATTTAATTGATCAAGTAATTCCTATGTTACCGTTTCAATTGAGCACAGGCATCTGCTCTTTAAACCCTAATGTTAACAGGTTGTGTATGGTGTGTGAAATTGAATATTCACCCACAGGTGATGTGCTTAGAACAAATCTTTATGAAGGGGTTATGAAATCACACGCCCGTTTAACATATCGACAAGTGAACGCTTTTTTAAATAACGAAACCAGCGCTGGGCAGTCAGTTCCATCAGAACTATTTGCGTCATTAAAGGCGGCAGCCCAGCTTTATGATGTACTGTGGCATAAGCGTCAAGCAGCTGGTTTTGTTGAGTTTGCTGTCAAAGAACCCAAATTTGTGTTAGATGAACAGAAAAAGATTATAAAAATTGGTTGCCGCTCGCGCGATAAAGCCGAAGAACTGATTGAGGCCTTTATGGTTGCCGCCAATGAAGCAGTAGCGGCCACGATTCTTAAAAAACACAAACTATTTATATATCGGAATCATGACAAACCACAATTAGAAAGTCTAGAATTGCTAACCAAGCAATTATCGGCTTTTAACTACAAAGCACACTTTAACCCATCTCAAACTAGTTCTAAAGACTTTCAAAACATTTTACAGGATTTAGCGAAACTGAATTTAGATGCTGGCTTGTTGGCGCCGCTGTTTTTACGTAGTATGGCCAAAGCTAAATATCAACCATTTAATATTGGTCATTTTGGACTAGTTTCCAATCAATACACCCACTTTACTTCGCCGATTCGACGCTATGCTGACTTAATTGTGCATCGTTATCTTAAGCGGTATTTGTTTGGTTCCTCGCATGCTAGTGATCATAAACTAGACCAAGCTCTACCCCAGATTTGTGACAGTATTAACAACAATGAAATTAAAACTACCGAATGTGAACGAGCTGTTAATCAAATGAAAATAGCCGAATATGTTCACCAGCAAGAAGGGCAAATTTTTGAAGGTCAAGTAGCGGCTGTTACTAAATTTGGGATGTTTGTGCAGATTGAAAACATGATTGAAGGCTTGGTGCATGTGCGTGACATGGCCGGGGACTATTATCAATATTGTGAAGATAATTTTACTTTAGTAGGCAGCGAAACTAAAAAAGTCTTTAAAATAGGGACTAAGCTGAAAATTAAAGTCAAAAAAGCTGATAAGATTTTGCGCCAAATTGATTTTGAATTGGTTGCTTAATGATAACTTTTGAGATGAGTGCTTAAGTGATTGATTATAATAGTATTATATTATTGTCATCATCCGGCCTTTCCGGTCTTTGCCTATTTTAAAGAACCAGCAATTGTGGTGTCCCAGTATGAAGGTTATTAGTTCCAATAAAAAAGCTTCGTTTAATTATTATTTGTTTCAATCCTATGAAGCGGGTTTGCAACTGCAAGGGAGTGAAATTAAAAGCATTCGCGAACACAATATTGATTTACGCGATAGTTTTGCTGTGTTTCGTAGCGGAGAGTTGTATATTATTAATATGCAAATTCCGCCTTATTCTCACACAAAAAGTTTTCAGCTGGATCCTTTTCGACGCCGTAAACTACTACTCCATCATCAAGAATTACGTAAAATTGAACAGCTGGTTAAAGCTGAAAAATATTTGCTAATTCCGACCAAATTGTACTTTAAAAATAATGTAGCGAAGCTAGCGATTGCTTTAGCCAAACCCAAAAAACGTTTTGATAAGCGGGAACTAATCAAAAAACGAGAATCGCTACGCAAAATTCATAAAATTGTTAAGCAGCAAGGTTCGTTGCGTTAATCAAAGCTTTACACACGACAATAGTTGATTGATTGCGCTATTAGCTTGCTTCAGGTATAATAAAAAAGGCAAAAAATGCCTAACGCTGGGAATGTCAAGGTTTCGACAGGAATGCTAACTAATTAATGGCAGTGGTTTGGCAAACCTTAATGCTGCTAGATTTCCTAACCGGAAACAAACAAGACAAAACCATTGCTGTGCCAGCATTTATGATGAATAATCAACTTGCTAGCAACCAAGCAATGCTTTCTGTTTAATTAACCATTAAACAGCGCTAGTTACCGCTTTTTGCATCGAGGGGTGGCTAGTAGTTCAGAAAGATGTAATCGTAGTAATCATGACAATAAATTACTACTAAATGTCATTGTCTTGGTTTAATTAAGTTTGGTTGATTTGCTTAATTAAGTGACTGCTGAAATTAACCTAAACTGTAGAAGTTAGTTACAAGGCTTTCTTGGACGCGAGTTCGATTCTCGCCATTTCCACCAATTACTAACAATAACATTGCTTGCGAGCAATGTTTTTTTATTAGGTTGCTGCTATTGCTTGTGTTCCCCGCAAGGGGACACTTGTAAAAAATAGATTGGTTTGTGTTGCTGTACAAACCTAGTTTCATACTCGGTAGCAACATTATTGCTTAGATAAGGCGAGTTATAAAGGTCTTTACTATCAGCGATAACATGTCATTGTGCCCTTATAAAATTAGCTTTACTATCATTAAATAGATCTAAATTATCGGTTTTGAGCTCAATTGTTCCAGTGGGTGTTAGCCAGGAAGCATAAAGAGCAATAATTTTAGCACTGGTAAGGCGCCTCTTATGATGACGTTTTTTAGGCCAGGGATCAGAAAAATTAAGGTATATTTTACTAATACTATTAGGGGGAAGAATAGTATCTAACTCATAGGCATTAATCAATAATAGTTTTAAATTAGGCAACTTATGAGCGCTTAAACGCTTAATTTTTTTAACCCCTAAATACAAAGGAGCAGCATAGCGTTCTACACCAATAAAATTAATGTTAGGGTGCTTTAATGCTTGTTGATAAATGAAACCACATTTGCCCACTCCAATTTCTAGTCAAATGGGCTTGGGAGTATAGCCAAACCATTGCTGGTATAAGTCAGTGCTTTTTGTGACATTAACTACGGCATAGTCATCATCGTGAGCTAAGTAGGTTTCAGCTTCGGGAATGTGTCTCAGGCGCATGGTTCATTATCAATTTAAATATTAATTAATAGTCTTTATAGTATAATTTTAATGAAATTATTATTTTACATTGGGGTGAAAATGAAAAAATTTTTAAATTTAATTGCCGCGTTCAGCATCACGGCAAGTGGGGCAGCACTGGTGATTGGGTGTAGTGGTACGGAAACCAAAACATCGTCTCCACAGCGCTCCCTGGTGAAATCACCGTCGACTATTATTGACATTATTAAAAACAATAAACATAAAACAGGGACTAGCAGCAGTAATCCTTTTAAATTATCTGGATTTCTGCAAACTGCTAATCCCGCAATATGGTCATCACAGTTAGAAGACCAAATTAAGAAAGCAGCGCCTACTTTAAATAGTTCTGATTTAAAAACATTATCATTTTCTGCTTTTAATCGAAAAACCTTCAACCCCTTTGAGTTAACGATTACATCAACTTTAAATAGTGATACAGCGAAATTACAGGTTTATGTTCAATACCAAGCGCCTACCGCTAGTGATGTTGTTGCTGCAATTACTGATGTTAATTTAAAATTGCCTTCTGATACACCCACAAGTACAACTGATCCAAAAACTTTTTCAGCAATTAATATAGCTCTCAAAACAGCCAATCCTGCTTTATCTGATTTATTAAAAAACCCACTCTATACTGAAGCAAATTTTGTTTATAGTCCTACCACGCTACAACCAACCGTTCCTACGAATGTTGCTTTAAACATTACTTTAAACGGTACTACTGCTTCCAAAAAAGGCGGTCTTGAGATCACTTTACTGAGTGGTGCACAGTCTGTTATTAACAAACTTGAAAATACCACTGATCTATTAGTGCCTTTTAATGCTAATCCCGATGTAACCAATCAAACAACAAAAAGCTACCTAAAAACAGTTTTAGCTAATGCTAATCCAGCATTAACCACTGCTGATCTAAGTATGTTGTCTTTTAGTGGTGATGATTTAACTAAATCTGACTTTAAAAAGATTCAGGTAACCGCCAGAGATACCCAAGATAACACCACAGCTAGTAAAATGATTACAGCCCAAATTTCCAACACTACAGCTGCTGCATTCGTGAAAAATGTGGTCAATAAAAAAATTACTGTCCCGAGTGCTACTGATCCTAATACTTATAATTCTGACACACTCCAAGCAATTCGTGATGCTGCTGCAGAAGCTAATCCCAATGTAGACTCCATTAATTTCTTAGCATTTAAAATAAATGGTGCTCAACCCCCAACTATTTTAAATGCCAAGAGTTATAAGGTAGTATATCTGGAAGCTTCTGACTCTAGTGGTCAGTACACTCAATTAAATTTAAATGTAATTTTACAAAGTAGTGCAGCAGGTGATTTAGCGAACCAAATCACTTATCGCAGCATTGAAATAAAACAGTTTTTCAATCCTAGCGTGCAGAATAATGCTACCAAAGAAGCCATTTTAAAATTAGTGGCTAGTCAAAATTCTCTTCCGCTAGCAGATTTTGCTAATGCTACTCTATCAGCCAAGTCAGCCAAGGCTCCGCTAGGGACTGCAATGCCCACCAATCCCAACGTGACATTAGTAGTAAGGGTTGGTACAGATACTGCTTTAGTAGATTTAACTGTATGAATTCAGGCTTCTACTGCTGCTGATTGAGCACAGGCTGTTCCCAATTGACCTGATAAGTTAAATCCTCTGACCCTTGTAGGGATCCCTACCCCTGCTAGTACAAGTGATAGTGCGGTTGTCCAAGAAATTAGAACTGCTTTAAATAAACGGTTTAAAGCGCTACTAGCACTGCCTGATTATTACTGGCAACAATTACAAATACCCGCTAATGTGCAATTATTTGCGAACCAAACCAAAGAATTAACATGTTCATTTGTGTTTAATAGTGTTACAAGCAATGTATCGCTATGAGTAGAAATCACTACCTAAGCTTTACTTTTTTTTTTAGATTGTAAATTACAGAAAAAAGTCTACAATTAAGTATTGCATTTTTTAATGCAACTCTTCAGAGCAATAATCAACTTAGTGTCTTAATAAGACTACTTTTAATTATTTGTTATGTTACGTCCAATTTTTGTGATCGGTAACTCCACGCACGGGTTATCAAGAGGGATGGGCTTTGTAAAAGCTTTATCACTTCATAATTTACGAATTAAAACTAAAAATGTTATTTCTGATATTGATCCTAACCGTTCACATTGAAATTTAATTTGATCACCATTAGAACAAAACTGACAACAATCATCAGCTAATAAAGCAAATCTGCAATATCAATATTTGCTGAATCATATTCAAACGACTCTAGTTCCTTTTCGTGAACAGGTCAAAAACCATAATCATTATTTAAAAACCCATCATCGCTCCGCTCAGATTCAAACCTGAAGACAACACTGTGCCAGAAAACAAATAGCAGGGGAGTGAATTTTAAGTAAATTAAGGAATTGTCAAATTGGCAAATGAATAAAATACTTAGAGTATTTTATTACATTCTATAAAAAACAATCTGGGTTCTGTATTTCTGAAATACATTAAAAGCAACAAAAATCAAAAATAATTAGTTTATTTTAGTATTTAATAATTACCGCAATAAGATAGAATCGTTTGAGTTAAATATATATTATTTTAATGAAGAACATTATGAATTGCATTAAAATATAAAAAATATATTATATATTTTTAAAGAATTTAGCTTAAACTAAAACAAATTTTATGTATTAAATTAATTAATTAAAATTATAATTTTAAATAGCTATTTAAAAGACTAATAAATAATTAATTAAGTAATTAAATATATATGAAAAAAATATTATAAAAAATTGTAGTTAATCTATGAAAAGAATAGTTATTTTTAAAACCAGATTTGACAAAAATATATTTAAGGAATTTAAAAATTCCTTATTATCTTTTGATGAAGTATCAAATAAATATTATTTAAATAGTCTTTTTACTGGTGTTGAAGAAATTATTTTTAAAGAAAAAGTTTTGGAATTTAATAATGATCTTTATCTAGAGTTAATAGATCTATCTTTAGAAGCTCAATCTTTAGCTAGTACTTTATCTGTTGAACCTATATGGAGTGAAAGAAATCCTGGTAGTATAAATGGTGCTATATTCTCAAGTGTGGAAAAATATCAAAATTGTAATATCTCATTTTCAATAATTGATTTTATAGGAGATTTATTTATTAAATTTACAGGTACTCATTATTTAGGAAACGGAAATAAAAGGTTTGCAATATGTTTTTTAGTTTTAATTTGTCTAAAATTTGGTTTTTATTGCTTTAATAGTAGTTCTATAAAAAATTATGCTACTGTTCATGAAACGAAAATGGCTAATTTTGTCCAAAAGTTAGCATCCAAAGAAAAAAAAGAAATTAGAGAAGAAATAAAACAATTTATAAAAAATAATATGGTTATAGCCTTAAAATGGAGATAAAAATGACAAGAAAAGAAAAAGCCAAAAAAGACTTAGAAAATTCTATTAAATGGTTTAAAAATCAACCTGAGTTTAAATATTTTAAAAAATATATTAGAAGGCTAGAAAAAGAATAACTAATAAATTGTTTGAAATAAATAATTAAAAAACAATTGTATCTTTAAAAAGTTTATTTCATTACTTACATAAATAAATGCTTATATTTTAGTAAATGTATATTTCTAAAATCTTAGTTTAATCTTATGTATTTATGTTTTAGTGATTATTTTACTTAAATTATTTTTAGTAAATTACATCCAAGATAAAATCAATAAAACAATTAATGAATTTATTTTTAGGATATATAAAGTGTTTTATGATTTTGTTTTTCTATTAATTTCAGAGATTTATACTTCGATTGAACAGTGATTCTGCGTAAAACATGACAGAAAAAAGTACCAAACATAACAGAATCTAAGATTTGATTACTAGCTGTAATTAATTCAATTAAGGCTAAACTTTTGCCATACAATCAATAGGTAAACAGTACATAAATAAGTAGTATTATGCTTGCTATGAAAGAGATTAAAATATAAATAGGGATTTTGCTTGATCTTAATACGCGTTTTAGCAATTTGGTGATAGTAAACATTCATATGATGGCTACCAAAGTTACTGGAATATAAATAAAAGCTCCCACTGCGATATTGATCATAATAAAAGCAACAATGCCACCAATTAGCATGATCGGACCAGGGATTCAATATGCACAAGCCCAAAAAAACCAGTTGCAAATTCAAAAATTACTTTAGTTTCAAAAGTAATATTCATAAAAATTCCAATAATTATTAAAACAGCACATAAACAACCAGTAGTGGTTATGTGGCGGGTATTAAAGTGAAATGTGAATGGTATTTTTTGTTGCATAGGTTGTAAATATTAAATGTATCTAAGTTTGTTTACTTATAATAGGCTGATTAAGTAAACAAAAACTCAATTTATTATAGCAAAGTAGGTATGCTGCTTAGAAATTATGATTATAATTAGTTGTTACACTCTAAAATAAAAATATTATAAAATTAATATATAAAAAATATTCATTAAAAAAAGATACACTAAAAAATTCTGTGAAAAAAATATTGCTTTCTTCAGTGCTGTCTGCAGCACTATTATCGGGGTGTGCTCCCTTGGTTGGCTGCACTACTAACCAAAGTTTTGGTAGCTATGAACAGTATATCCAAGATTATTATGATCATGTGCCCTTGGATGAAATTCAGACTTTGGTTTATCATTTTGTCCCTGATGCACGTACCAAATACACTGATTTAATTCGCCTTTCCCAGGTTAACAGTGTCATACTGCAAAGTAGTGATGCTTCACAACTGATATATAACGTATCTTTGGAGCTGATTTTTCAGAATGAACCACAACTTAATTTTCAATTTACTGTCAGTATTAATAAATCTGATTATCTAATTAGTTATCCTTCACATAAAAGCGTGCGTGTGCCAGGTAAAGGCAAAGATTTGGCGTGAGGAAATTACTTAGAAAAGAATGGTTTCGAGGTGATGCAAGCCTGGCTTAATTATTACTATAATGGCACACCTTTGATTCATCACGTTGTTTGGAAAAAGGAATATTATTATAAAAAATTAGTGCAGTTGACACCTGGTCCGCTTGTTCATAATTATATTTATGCAACTATGGAGTTATTCTTTGCGATTAAACCTGATCATGAATCTTCCGACTTTTACTATGATTCATTTCAGCTAACTACTTTTGTTACGAATTCGGCTACCTTGAACTATCCTGCTTATATTCCTAGCCTAATTGAAACTTCCACCTAGCAAAATTTTGCAAAAACCAGCCATTTATTCAATACTAGGCTGTCAGAAATTTGCTTTTAATAGCTTAATAAAGTAAAATGCTTTAATAATTTTTTACATATTTTTTCTAGGAGTTTTCATGATTAAAGGTTTATTAAACATCATCGGTACAATCGGTATTGCTGGATCTGGTACAGGTCTAGTAATTCCTCCAGGTCATGCTACTTATCAAAAATCTGCTGTTGGATCAGAAAGAATCCAAGATATTACCCAAATTTACAATGCTAGCAATTTTGGTATAACGAGCTTAAGGAGTATCCAATTAGCTCAAAACATTCAAGCCAAAAATAATTTAGTGTTTCGTATCACTAAAACAGCCGTAAACCCCTTGCCACCAGTTCAGGGCCATTTAACGTATTTAGTTAGTGAAAATGTAATTAATGCTTTTTGGGATCCTTTTGCAATAAATTTTGCTGTTCAAATGAATGCAGCAGGAGCTTTACAAGTTGTTTCTGATAAAGGTGTTGCCTACCAAGGCTTCGCTTTATCAGTGCACGGTTCAGTGCAAACTACTTTAAATGCATTTGGACATAATCTAAAGCAATTTAAACAATTATTTAATTTAGCCCTTAAGCAGCCGAGCTGAACGAGGCAAATTGACCGCTTAACTTCCAAGAATCCAGTTGTAACTAAAGTGATCACCATAGGACAAAACACATACTACAATGTTGCCATTGATTATATGATGGGTCAAGCTGTTTTTGGAACAGACTTTAATTGCTATTTCAACGCAAGCACAAACCAAATTATTTTTCCTGATGTCTTCCCAGTTTAATCACATTGAGATATAAGCTGATTTTCAAAACCGTTTTATGAACGGTTTTTTATTTTACCTTTTGACAAAATATATTTTCAAAGAAGCAAATGCTTTGGAAACGATGTGTCATAATTAACTAAAATATACATAAATATTTGGAATGTTGGTGCTATGACTTTTACTAAAAATAATTTGTTAAATCTTGATGCTGTGACAGCATTAGAACTTAAAGCAATTTTTAAACGTGCTGATTATTTGCAAACTATTGGGACTGATCAATGAGAATCTAAATATGCCTTTTTACATAATCGCATTTTTGTGAATATGTTTTTTGAGTCTTCAACTAGAACGCAATATTCATTTGAAGTGGCTGCCGCCAAACTCGGTATGCATGTTGTGACCTTCAACAGTGAAACTTCATCAGTTAATAAGTCCGAAACACTTTATGATAGTGTAAAAACATTTGAATCACTCGGAGCCGATGCTGTGTGCATCCGGCACCCTATGACCAATTATTATGATAATTTTGGTGCTCTTGATATGGCAATTATTAATGGGGGAGACGGCACAGGTCGTCATCCCACCCAATCACTGCTGGACCTTTACACTATTTATAAGGAATTTAAGAGTTTTGATAATCTGAAAGTGTTAATTATTGGCGATATTGTGCACTCTCGGGTGGCTAAAACCAACATTTTAATGATGGAAAAATTAGGGATTACTGTTAAGGTAACAGGTCCGAAAGCCTTTGCTGATCCGCAGTATAATAACATCACCAAAATAGACGATCTCTCCCAATATGATGTTGTTATGTTGTTGCGCTATCAAAAAGAAAGACACGGGGACAAACATGATTTGAACCAGGGAGTTTTTTATAAGGAATGGGGTTTTACCAAAGAACGCTACCAAGCGCTTAAACCAACAGCTATTATTATGCACCCTGGTCCTGTGAACCGTGGAATTGAAATTGACTCAGACTTAGTCGAAAGTCCTAAATCAAGAATCTTTCAACAGATGGCAAATGGTATTGCTATTAGAGCTGCTTTAATCACTTTATTGCTAGCGCCGGAAGGTAATTAATTAAGCTTTCGATGTTTGCTAATGTTTATACGATTACTGATTGCTTGGTTTATCAAAAAGGGGCCTTAGTTAAAGCCAATGTTATTGTTAAACATAATCGTATTTATGCTATTGAACCTTCTTTAACCATCGGTCATGTGATTAAAGGTAACCCCAATTGGGTTGTTGCGCCTAGTTTTATAGATATCCACACCCATTTGCGTTACCCAGGTCAACTGCAAAATATTACTATTGCGACAGAAAGCTATGCTGCTTTAAAAGGGGGTTATGGCCTTGTGTGTACTATGGCCAATACTGATCCGGTGTTAGATAGTGCTCCGTTAATTATTAATGCCCAAAATCACCTAAATCAAAAAAGTATTGTAGATGTAAGATTGTATTGTGCTTTAACAAAACATTTAACTGGTAGCCAAATAGTAGATTTTAAAGCCATAGCTCCCTTGGTTGTCGGGTTTAGTAACGATGGGTTAGGGGTTGATGACTTAGAGTTGATGAAAAAATTAATCACGCAAGCTTTAATTTATGATGCCTTAATTTTAATGCACCCCCAGCAAAAAGTGCCACAGCAAAAAGTCTTAGTTCAAGATTGTGCGTTAGCTCGCCAATACAACCTGCAAGGTGTAACCAATGCTAATGAGTTTCAGCAAATTGCTGATCATCTTAAAATCGCTGCTAACTATCCTGATCTTCGTTATCACGCCACGCATATTTCTACTAAAGAAAGTCTAGAAATCATTCGTAAGCATAAGGCTACGATGCCGTTTTTAAGTTGCGATGTAACTCCCCACCATTTGCTATTAACATGCCAAGATTTAGATTTAACAGATGGTCGTCATAAAGTTAATCCACCATTGCGTCGAGCCGTTGACGTGAATGCTTTAGTTGCTGGCCTGCAGGACGGCATTATTGATTGCATAGTGACTGATCATGCTCCCCATCCTGCGGTAGCAAAAGAAAGTGATTTTATAACAGCAAAACCGGGATTTATTAATTTAGAAACAACTTTTGCTGCTTTATATACTGGTTTAGTATTAACTCAGAAAATATCACTGCCCACCTTAATTGAATTACTATCTTTTAGGCCTGCCAAGATTATTCGCTATTCAGAGCCAATTGCTTTACAGCCAGGAAATTATGCTAATTTTGTAGTGATTGACACCAAATTAGTCCGTCGTTATCAGCTTAACCATATTGTTTCTGGGGGTCATAATTCACCGTTTTTAGGGCAGAAATTACAAGGGTGAGTTATTATGCACGCACGAAGCGGTAATTTATTTAATTTACAGTAATGTAAATGATGTATATGTGTTTTATAAATTTTATGGAAGTTGTCTTGTGTGGAAATAAGATAAAATTAAAAAAACAAATATAAAAAGTCCTAACTGAGGTAATCATTCAAAAAGTTATTATAGCGTGTGATTTTTCTTCCCGTGATGAATTGTGATCTTTTTTAGCTTGTTTTTCTAAAAGTTCAGAAAAGCTGTTTTTAAAACTAGGTTGAGAAATTATTACTAAACTCGGCTGAGAAATTGTGACAGAGCTCAAAAATAAAGGACATCAAATTTTTTTGGATCTAAAATTACATGATATCCCTAACACAGTTCAGAAAGCACTACACAATTTAATTAATTTGCGTCCTGATTATATTTCCATTCATTTGTTAGGTGGCAAAAAAATGGTGAAGGGCGCCCAACAAGTGTGTGCTTCATCAGACACTAAATTAATTGGAGTGTCAATTTTAACTAGTTTGAGCCAACACGATCTTGAACAAATATTAAGTAATAAAATATCCTTATCAAATACCGTGAAGACTTTAGTTAGATTAGCCCAAGATAGTGGCTTAACCAATATAGTGTGCAGTGCTCAGGAAGCTTATGTGGTAAAACAAAGTTTTCCAGAGATGATTTGCTTCTGCCCGGGTATAAGATTAGAGGCTGAGCACGGTGATCAAAAACGGATTGTCTCTCCAGGTGAAGCCCAAAAGCTACAAGCAGATTATATAATCGTGGGGAGAGAAATCACCAAAAATAAAGACCCCTACAAACATTATTTAAAAATTAAAAAGGCGTTTATTGATGGAAAAAAAGTCTAATTTACTAACAATTAAGTTTGCTGGTCAATCTTTTCAAACCCCACTTTTAGCAGGTGCTGGTGTGTTTGGTTATGGTGATCAACTAATTGATTGAGATGATTTAAACCGATGAGGAGGAGTAGTTTTAAAAGGATTAACTCTAAAGCCCTGTGCTGGTAATCCGCACCCCCGTATCTTTAAATCACAGTATGGTTTGGTTAATAGCATTGGTTTGCGCAACCCAGGATGAACTGCTTTTATGCAATCCTATCATAAGCAGTTGCCTTTATTGAAAACGCATATCACAGTTAATATCAGTGGAACAACCGAAGCGGAATTAGTGCAATTAGCTCGCGAGGCTGACCAAGCACCTTTTGGCACGATGATTGAACTCAACCTCTCATGTCCTAATATTGCTAATAATCATCTTAATTTTGCAACTAATCCTGCTAGTGCTTTTAAAATTGTTCAAGCAGTCAAAAACGTTGTTAGACATAAATTATTAATTGTGAAATTAACGTCGCAAGTCAGTGACCTAAAAGCGATTGCTAAGCAAGTAGAATTAGCCGGCGCTGATGCTATTTCTCTTATTAACACAGTACCAGCTATGGTGATTGATGCAGAGCATCAAACCCCTTATCTAGGTGGTCGAAAAGGGGGCCTATCCGGACCGGCTATTAAATTTATTGCCTTGAAAGCTGTTTATGATGTTTATGAAGCTGTAAAGATCCCCATTATTGGTATTGGTGGTATTCAATCAGGGATAGATTGTGTTGAATTTTTACTGGCGGGAGCTACTTTAGTGCAAATTGGAACAGCTTTATACAATAATCCTTTGATTCGTCGTGATTTAGAAAAAACCATTACAGCTTACTTAACCAAACATAAAATATCGTCTGTTAGTGATCTTATTGGAAGGGCTCATATTCAGCATGAATAAAATTGCTAAATTGCTGTTAGAGATTAGAGCTGTCCAGATTAATTTTAAGCAACCTTTTACCTGAGCGTCCGGGGTTAAATCACCTGTTTATATTGATAATCGTATTATTGGCTCTTTTCCGTCTGTGCGGAAAATTATTTACAAACAATTGGCTGAATTAATTAAGCACAAATTTCCCCATGTTGAAGTGCTACTAGGGACAGCCACCGGTGGTATTATTCCTGCAGCATTTGCTGCTCATTATCTTAATTTACCAGTCGGATATGTGCGGCAAAGGCGTAAGCAACATGGTGCTGTCAAGCAAATTGAGGGCTCTTTTGATTCGAAAAAAAAAGTAGTAGTAATAGAAGATCTAATAACAACTGGTAGCTCAGCCTTAAACAGTGTAGCAGCCATTCAAGATCAAGGTATGGATGTTATTGGAGTCGTTAGTATATTTTCATATAATCTGAAAATCGCTCACCATAATTTTAAAAGCATGCAATTAGATTATGCTAGTTTAGTCAATTTAGATGGTATTCTACAATGCCTAAGTGATGATGAAAACATAAGTCCTAAGGATTTTAGGTTGATTAAAAATATAATTACTGATATTTTTGCCTAAAAACATCTCAAATAAAGATTTATTTGTGTAAAATAAACTAAAATCAAAATTTAAGATTTTTACTAAAATCAATTAAACCATTATTAACTGATAAATCGAGGTTTTATGTCATCTGTTAAGGATAGTGTGAAAAAGTTTTTTAGCAGAAGTAGTAAAAAACCGGACGAAGACCCCGGAAACGCATTTAAAAGCAAAATTAAAAATTTTAGTAATATCACTTTTAGTAAATTACAAAATTTAAGTAGGGTAATTGTATTTCCTGTTGCTATTTTGCCAGTTGCTGGTTTGTTTCTTGGTTTAGGTGGTGGGATTAGTGCTGCTATTAATAATAATTTAAATAATTTAAGTGGTAATATCCAGGCTTGAAAAGATGTTGCTAGTGTTTTAGGCATTTTTAAGGAGGCTGGACAAGCAGTTTTCACCAATTTAGGATTGGTCTTCTGCATTGCGGTTAGTTTTGGGTTTGCCAAGCAGCGACGTGGTGTTGCGGCTTTTTCTGGTTTCATTGCTTTTGTGGTTATGACAGCCACTATCCACGGATTATTTTTCCCGTCAGCAGTGACAGGCCAAGCTGATACCTATAAACTAGGTTTTGATCCCTGAAACCTGGCTGGTCGTGACCACATTCTAACACCTAAAATTTTTAACGAATCAGGGTTTTTCAGCAATATTTTAGGGTTAAAACCAACCATTGACACATCAGTCTTTGGTGGTCTACTTCTTGGCTTTCTTATAGCTGTTGTGCATAACCGTTTTGTTAATATTCGATTACCACGTGTGCTGTCGTTCTTTGGAGGAGAACGTTTTGTGCCTATTGTATCGGTCTTTACAGGGTTTGGCTTAGGTGTGATTGTGTTTTTTGTGTGACCAGCGTTATTAATAGGTTTCCGCGCAACCGGCAGAGGTCTTGGCACAGCCATGAACATCCCTTCTTATGTAAAATCAACTCCTACTTCCTTTGGTAATCCTGCTTGGAATCCAACTGCACTTGGTTTCTTTGCTGCGGGTTCTTTAGGAGCGTTGGAACGCCTTTTAATCCCAACAGGATTGCACCACGTGCTTTATACACCATTCTGGTTTAGTTCTGTGGGTGGTAGGTGAGATGGTCCTAATGGTGTTGTTAATGGTGCTTATAATGTCTTTTTCGCCCAAAATAGCTCTGATTTTAAAGGACACCTATCATTTTTACCAGGAACTGTGTTTATGAGTGGACGTTTTTCTTTCATTATGATTGGCTATCCGTTTGCCTGCTTAGCAATGTATTTGCATTCTAGTCCAGCTAACCGCAAAGCAACTGGTGGGATTATGCTATCGGCTGGTTTGACGTCCTTCTTAACTGGTATTACCGAACCAATTTTATTTAGCTACTTATTTGTGGCGCCACTGTGCTGGGGCATTAATATTTTGGGTGGCTTTATTGGCTTTGGTACTGCTTATTTGTTTAATATTGTCGTCGGCCAGGGGTTTGCCGCTGGTGCAATTGACTTTAGTTTCTTTGGTATCCTGCCAAGTGCGTTAGGTAAGCAAACTGGCTTCTACTGGGTTTTTGTCCAAGGTGCATTTATGGCTTTACTTTATTTCTTTGGCTTCTACTATATTATCAAGTGAAAAGATTACCCAACGCTTGGGCGGGGCGATGCAGTCCAAAACAGCATATTGTTCTCAGGAGTAAAAGCATCATTAACTAAGGGAACTAAAAAATCCAAGCCCAAAGGCGAATTATTGCTAGAAGGACTTGGTCTGAAAGATAATATTATCAAAACTGAATTAGTGAACAACACGATTAATGTGGAAGTGAAAGACACTAAGGCGATTTCTAAGGGCTTGCTAAGAGTGAGTGGGACTAAATCAATTAAGGTTGATCCAGAACAAAATGTTGTCTTAATTCGCTATACTGAAAATGCCCATAATATGCTAGCAGAATTAAAACGCTATTTGCAAGGGGAACTAACCCATGCTCAGGCTGATGAAGCAGCGCCAGCTGCACCAGCCAAAAAGCAAAAGACTTCTAAAAAGAGCCAAAAAGCTGCGCAACGTGATCAGTTTATTACTATGATCCACGATGGTCTGGGTGGTGTAGCCAACATTAAGACTCTATCGAATTGCGCTACCCGTTTGCGTGTAACGCTTCTTGATATTAGTAAATACAATAAAGAATTAATTATGCAAACCAAACCAGCAGGGATTTTTGAAAAAGGTAATAGTTTGCAAATTATTTATGGTCCCGAAGTAACCAATATTAGAAATGATTTTGAAGCTAAATATCATATCTAGCTGCCTGAATTATAAATTAATTAAGTGCAACAGCACCCTTAGTAATTAAAAATGAGCTCCCACAACGATTATAGTTGTAGGGGCTTTTTTGGTATGTTTAAACACGCCCAGTTGTTTTGTTTTAAAGTCATTGAAATTATGGTTTTTTGTTTTATAATGTTTTTGAAAAATATTCCTCAGCTCGCTCTCTTCTCAAAGAGTAGCGGCTGTTTTACATGTTTGTTCATATCATTTATTGTGTATATTTATTAATAAATAGGAAAACTTATGAAAAAACTTATCAAACTGCTGAGTGGTAGTATGCTGGCGCTAGGCAGCGTGTGTGGCGTTGTGGGCTGCTCTTCTTCTAATGCTGCTACTGCTATAAATCCTTCTTCTTCTGCTAAACCTGCTTCCAATATTGGTCCTGCTATTCACACCGGACCTGATTCTCCCACCGATGTTATTAAAAAAATTAAAAACAAAGATGTCGCCGTCCCTCCAGGAACTAACACTTCTACCATTGCTCGCAATACTGAAAGAGCTATTAAATTAGCTTTACAACAAGCTAATCCTGCTTTAACATCAGATGACTTAAATGAATTATCATTAGCTCCAAAAACTTTGGTCCCTGATCAAGCCATAACTGATAAAGTGACGGCTAGTTTGAAAGGCCAACAATCAGCATCAACTAGTATTCAAATTACTTTGCAATCGAAGAGTACTTCAGCCTCAGCTATTATTAAGAAAATCACTAATAACACCAATTTACCTGTGCCGTTTGGTACTAATTCTTGGACAGGATTGCCAAAAACTATAACAGTATTGAAAAATGTTTTACAGCAAGCTAATCCTGCTTTAACAAGCGATGATATGACGCATATTTCTTTTCAAAAAGAGGAATTATCCATAGGAGAGGCTACCCCTGTTACAACCACTGCTAGCTTTGGGCCTAATGACACAGCTAGCACGACTGTTACCTTTGTGCTAGCCAAGCAACCTAACCCATTAAATGAACTGCTCAGAAAAATAACTAACACAAAATTTTCTGTGCCACTTAACACTAATCCTGACACATCCAACCCTAGTACTATTACAGTTTTAAAATCATCTTTAAAAAGTGCTAATCCTTCATTGACTTCTGCTGATTTACAAGATATTTCTTTTAGTAAAACTACTCTAAAATCAGTGTATGTACCAGTTACGTTATATGCGGTTGTTGATGGCCAACAAGGCAAGAAAGGTTTACAAATAAAACTGGCTGCGCAATCTACTGGAATTTTGGATAACATTAAAAATACTGATTATACGTTATCTTATTTAACAGATCCTAAATTGAGTGACGCAGCCACAGTACAAGCTATTAAAGAAGCGATTCGTTACAACAACCAAGATAGTTTCAACCCATCCCAAAATATTAATGAACAAGAGTTGTCCCTCTTAAGCATCAGTGGCGCTGATACACTTAGCACTAGTGCGCCTACTACCCTCAAGGTTACAGCTAGTGGTGAACCGGGTAAAACTGCTTCTATTCAAGTAACTATTAATACACATAAAACATATGATCACCACATTGCTCCCTTTGTTGATATGGGTGAATTAGCCCAAAACCAAAACGCTAGTTCTTTACAAGAAATTCAAAAAAACACTGGCCTTAAAAACTTCATGCTAGCGTTTGTTCAAAATGATATAACAGGAGCTGCTGGTAAAATTAATCCTGCCTGGTTTGGGACTGTTCCTGTGTTCGATCCCCAAAGTGCTGCTGCTAAGGCCAGCCTGTCTAACATCGATACTCAAATTAACACTATTGAAGGTAATGGTGGACATGTTGGTATTTCCTTTGGTGGTGCAGCAGGATCTGCCATTTGGGCAAGTAATGCTTCCTATACTCCATCTGCAGACGACATTGCTGCCGCTTTAACGAAGGTTATTCAAAAATATAAATTAAATTGAATTGATTTTGACATTGAAGGTAGTGAACTTAGCGATGATGTGGGGCTTACTAGTCTAGGAAAAGCGCTAGGAACACTGCAAACATCAATGCCGAAATTACAAGTTAGTTTAACGGTAGCCGCAGATGCTGCTGGTTCAATTGGTATTAACCCCAATTTTAAAAAACCTTTTACTGATTTGGGGAATGGACTAGCTAGAATGCCAATTATTAACTCCATGGCCATGGATTATGGATCTGGCTGAGGAACTAAGTCCATGTATGATGGTGCTGTGAAAGCGGTAACCGAAGTGGCTAATACTACCTCCACCTTATGGGCTCAAAGCAAGTTTGGTAAATCAGGTCAACAAGTTCTAACTAAATATACGGGTGTTACCCCTATGTTAGGTAATAATGATTCTAGCCCACAATGCTTTACTAAGCACGATGCTAGTCAACTAGGGGCGTGGGCCACAAAAAATACCATCCGCTGAATAGGATATTGGGATGCTAACAGTGACTTTGCCGCTCCCGCTCCCGCTCCTGGTAAGGTGACTTTAGATGACTCTGGTATGTATCAACAACCCTATGATTATGCCCATATTTTTCAAAATACTTTTGGTGATTCCGATAACAAAAGCGGACAAGTTAGTGGCACAATTAACATTACTGCTTTCCAAAACTCGCCTGATGTATTGGCCTTTACATGAAATGCTATCGAAAATGCTGCCTATTACAGCATATATGTAGATGATAAAATTCAACAATCACACTGGTACGGGGGAAGTGGATACTTTGGTTTTTCGCCAACAGCTTATACCCCAGGTGCACACAAAATCAAGGTGGTGGCACACGGTTCTGGTGGTTCATCTGTAACGAGTTCCGAATTTAGTGTTACCATCCCTGACTCATCTGCTGCTTATGGTGTCAACAAGCAATTGAATATTTTTAACACAAACACCACTTATAGTGCCCCTAACACTTTAATTGTGGGTACAGTCGATGGTAAGGTTAATGTTTACCGTACTAAATGGTGACTTAACCCTGGTCAAACCCTTCCTGAACTAGTTAAGAGTAAGGCAGTTAGTTTGGTTGCAAGTATTGATCAATTGGTAGCGGCCAATGTTATAACTGATGCTGCTGGTCAAGACTTTAAAAATGGTACTTTGCCTGGTTGATATCCACAATTTTAGTTAATTAATTAGTCATTAATAATTAATATTATGAAAAAATTTAAACGATTGGTTTGAATTTTTTATTTGTTTAAGCAGTTTTATATTTGTAACAGTTAGTTTTAATTATTTATTAGAATAAAAATGTTGCATTAAGATATTTTAAAAGATGTGTGGTTTCTGCTATCAGTTAGACTCCGAACAATAGAAATGTTATGTGTTAAAATAAAAATGTTAATAGGCAGTGGTAGTCTTCGGGCTTGAGAAATACACTTATAACTTGATCTAGTTAATACTAGCGGAAGAAGCCTAAGTTTTCACTGCTGTTAATCGTAATGGCAGTTTTTTAATAAGGGATCATTAAATTAATTGAAATGATTTAAATGGAGTTTCTATAAGAGTAGTTTTGGTTTTAAACTCAATACTAATAGAAACACGCAAATTACTTTAATTACTGAAATGGGATTCACGATTGGAATCTCCTTAGTAATTAATTTGTTTGGTTCAGCCATTTTTTTAGCTCTATTTCCCCAAGGAGGAGGGATCAGTTTTTATCCAGTACCACTCATCATGTTTGCCTGAAGATGGGGTTGGAAACCTGCTTTTGTCATGAATGCTATTTATGGGTGAATGTGTTTATTACTTCCTGGTTCAGTAGTGCTGAGTTTTTACCAATTATTTTTAGATTTTGGCATAGGATACCTACCATTTGCCTTGGCTGCTATTGCTAGGAGATGAATTCTCAATCTGGAAACACCCCAATGAAAAATTTATTTAGCCATATTTATGGGCATTTTAGTGCCAATCAGTCTACAATTTGTGGAGGCGTTCTGATCAGGGGTTTTCTTTTATAGCCAATATGCTGGACCAGGTCAAGGACCTTACATATATTCTTTTATATATAATATTACTTCTACAGCTGGTACTTTTGGGGTTACTTTATTAATATTTTGGTCCGCTCAAAGTCAGTTTGTCCGGTTAGCTCGCATCCACTATGCTAAATACCATTAGAAAGGTTTTAAAATGAAATTAAGTGAATATCTGATTGAAAAAAGTGCTCCCCATTGAGAGCGAGTGATTAAGCACCCCTTTGGAGCCATGATGGTTAACAACCAATTAAGTGAACAACAATTTAAAAAATATCTTGAACAAGACATCTTATATTTAATTGATTATCTTAAGGCTTTTGGGTTATTGTTGAGTAAATCAACCAATCAATCACAAAGGAATTTTTGTGTTAAGTGCTTGATTAGTACCGCCGAAGGTGAGGCAGAAATGCAAAAGGATTTATTTAGTGCCACTTCTCAAAATAAGAAAGCTTGGTTTTGTCAAGCATACTGTGCTTGATTTTATCAAATAGCCGTCGAAGGGGACTGACTAGACCTTTTGGTTGCTTTAGCACCTTGCCCGATTGCTTATTATTTATTTGGCCAACACCATACTCCAACTAAAGCCACGAAACCTCTTTACCAAAAATGATTTAGCCATTATCAAAATAGTGAATCCCGGGAAATGTATGAGGATTTTTTAGAACAGCTTAATTATTTTCAAATTAGCGATTTATCAGCACATAAACTGCAAAAATTAGTTACCATTTTTACCCAAGCAGTGCAACTAGAGGACTTGTTTTTTACAGAAAGTTTAAAACTATAAGGATAATTATTATGAAGAAAAAAGTTACCACAGCTTTAACTATTGCGGGTAGTGATCCTTCGGGAGGGGCAGGTATTCAAGCGGATTTAAAGGTTTTTACTGCGCATCATATTTATGGGGCTAGTGTGATTACTTGCCTAACAGCTCAAAATACTCAATCTGTATCAGCCATGGAAGCAGTTAACCCTGACATGGTGCAGCAACAACTGCAAGCGGTCTTTAGTGATCTAAATATTAAATTTGTTAAAACAGGGGCCTTGGCAAGCGATCAGATTATTAATACTGTAGCAAGTTTCCTTAACACCCAAAGCCACATTAAATTAATAGTTGACCCAGTTATGGTTTCCAAAAGTGGCTTTAAGATTTTGCCGGAAGATGCCATTCAAGTTTTAAAAACTAAGCTCATCAATCAGTGCTTTTTAGTAACACCTAATGTTTATGAAGCTGAGCTGCTAGCCCATTTAAAAATTAGTACTATAGATGATGTTAAAAAAGCTTGTTTGGTTATTGCTGGTTTAGGTGCGCAGAATGTATTATTAAAGGGTGGTCACCTCAAAGGTGATCCCATTGATGTTTTGTATGAATGTGCTAGTAAAAGCTTTTCATATTTTGCTGGTCAGCGCCATAATAATCAGTTCACTCACGGCACAGGTTGTTCATTATCGTCTGCTATTGTAGCGAATTTGTGTCAAAACATGTCGTTACAAATGGCAATTGAGAAGGCAAAGCAATATGTTAATAGAGGCATTAAAAATGGTCTGGTTATAGGTAGAGGCATAAACCCGATTAATTTTAACTAAAGGAGCATTATGAAAACCACATATAGTAAACAAAATTTAACCACAGTTTTTTCAGAAATTAAACAACATAATCCATTAGTTTTAAACCTAACTAATGCAGTATCAATCAACCTGGTTGCTAATGGTGAACTGGCAGCTGGGGCTTCGCCCGTTATGAGTAGTGATGCAGCAGATGCGATTGAGTTATTAAAATTTGCTGGAGCTGTTTTTATTAACATTGGCACCTTAAACACCCATCAAAATGACATTATCAAAAAAACTCTGTCTTATATTCGTAGTAATCACCTGTCAAAACCAGTCATTCTCGATTTGGTAGGTAATGGGGCCACAACTCCCCGTAACCAATTAGCGCTGGACTGCATTAGCTTTGCTGATATTGTGAAGGGTAACGCTGCAGAAATATCTTATTTACTCACAAGTAGTTTTGCGGGCAAAGGAGTGGATTCGTCCATTAATTTAGAAAACCCCGCCCATATTGTGAAGGAAGTAGCGCTTAAATACAATGTAATGGTGGTCATGACAGGCAAGCAAGACTATATTTCAGATGGTAAAAAGGTCTTTAGCGTCACCGGGGGCGATCATTTTATGAGTATGTTTACAGGTTCTGGCTGCTTAGTGGGAGCAGTGCTAGCTGCTGCTAATGCCACTAGTATGAATATTAATAATTGTATTGCTGCTTGCTTAATGCTGAAAATAGCAGCAGAAAAAGCTCATGACCATCACGCTGGTCCTTATACAAGTCAATACTTAATGCTTGATTATCTCTTAGCGTGGCAAAATGTCTTAGCTGATGTTACTGATGCGGAAATAGCTAGTCGTGTGCAATTATCTTAAGTATTATTTAGTTGTTGATGACACTTATTTAAGTCAAAAATACCTAAAAATTATTAAGCAATTATTAACATCGGGCATTACTTGCTGCCAATTTCGCTGCAAAAATATTAGTTGAGCAGATAAAGTGTATTTTGGTCGTATTATTCAACGATATTGCCAGCAAAATCATGTGGTATTTATTGTTAATGATGATTTGCAGCTAGCTAAATATTTAAATGCTGATGGGATTCATGTGGGGCAGCAGGATTCTGGGGTGGCTCTCTGTCGCAAGGTGTTGGGACCAGATAAAATTATTGGGCTTACTGTCAATACTGGTGATCAAATTAAAGTAGCCCAATCATTGGCACCTGATTACTTGGGTGTGGGAGCCATATATAGAACCGCTAGTAAGCAAGATGCTGAGCTTTTTATTGATTTTAAGGATTTAAGCAGCAATCAAATTCCCTTTGTCTTTATTGGTGGCTTAAATAACACTAATTTAGAGCAATTATGGCAATATCAGCCAAATGGTTTGGCCTTCATAAGTTTTTTAATGCGGGGTGTTCATAATTTAGAGTTACTTAAAGCAATTTATTAGAACAAAAATAATATTTTAAATTTAATTAATTCAGCATTATAATTATGTTTTAACGAGCCTATTTTCTGATTCAAATTATCACTAGAAAAGAATTTACCCTTGCTTTTTAAGGGATTTTTTTTTAAAATGATTAAAGCTCTGGCGGTTGTGGCGAAGTGGTTAACGCACCGGTTTGTGGATCCGGCATTCGAGGGTTCAATTCCCTTCAACCGCCCCATTAAAAATTTTAACTTAGGATTCTTAGAATCCTTTTATTGTATGAAAGGTAGATTTAGCGTGGAATTTTTAAAGCCAGGCACACCAATTTTAGTGCATGCCTATAAGCAAAACGGCAAAATCTACCGTTGCTGAGAAAACGTCACAGTGCTTCAACACGATGCTGATGAAATTGTTTTGATGAACAAAACGGCGTTGATCACCGAAAAAACTGGTGCTAAATGACGTACTTCTGATCCGGCTATTTGAATTTTTAAGAGCCAGCGCTGAAGCAACGTAATTTGCATGTCTAAAAATTCAGGCTTAAGCTACTACGTTAATATCTCCTCACCATTTGTGATTGAAGAAGGGGCCCTAAAATATATTGACTATGATTTAGACATTAGAGTGTTTGCTAATGGCACATATTCCATAGTTGATTTGAAGGAATTTCAAAAAAACAGTAAATTGTTTAAATATTCTAATACATTGCTAAAAACTGTATGGGCAGAAGTTGATTTGCTGGAGAAGGAAATTAAAAACAATAAGTCCTCTTTTAATTATCGGATTATTAATGATTATTGAAAGCGCTTTAATGCAATAACTAAATCTGATTAACGTGATAATTATGCAAAATTGCATAATTATTTTTTTCTAGCTGATTTTATTTATAATAAAACTGCGGAGAAATTATGGGCAACTTAATAGCAAAGCTAAGATTGCAACTAAATTTAACGCAAAGCGCACTAGCTCAACTAGTTAACACTAATCAGTCAACGATTTCTCGCATTGAAAGAACCAATCATAAAGCTAATTATCAATTAGTGTTTAAAATTTTACTAGCTTTGGAAATGCGTTCTTTTAACCAGAAACATCTAGCTAAAAACCTAGTTAATCGAAATGCTGTAGAATTTTTAATGCATTTAATGGTTAACTTAAAAATTAGCAAAGACATTAGCGTTAGCCCAGTTATGGTAGCGGAGAAAATGATTAACTTTTATGACTCCAACGCTTAAGTAATTTAGTGTGATCAGTGCTGTGTAAGCAGCACATATTCCCCATTAGTCTGCATATTTTAGTGCTGTGATATCATAATTTAAACTACAAAGGTATATAATGACCCCTCATATTAACGCAAAACCCGAAGACATCCATCCTTATGTTTTAATGCCTGGTGATCCTGTTCGTGCTAAATTTATGGCCGAACAATTTTTAAAGGACTACAAATTAATTAATACTGTTCGTGGTATGAGTATGTACAGTGGTACCTATAAGGGTACCCCTGTGACTATAGCAGCCAGTGGAATGGGCTGTCCTTCGATCGGAATTTATTCCTACGAACTGTACAAATTTTATAATGTAAAATGCATTATTCGGGTGGGAACCGCTGGCAGCTATAAAGAAAACATCAAGGTGCTTGATCTAATTAATGTGCGCGAAGCGTACGGAGAAAATGATTTTGCTGAAATTATGCTTAATATCAACACCCGTACTATTAATGCCGACCAGCAAGTGGTAGAAGCATTAGATGCAGCTGCTAAAAATTGCCACCAAACTATTTATACAGGTAAAATTCATTCTTCTGATGTTTTTTACCGACCTAATAGTGATGATTGAAAGCAAATTAGAGACAATGAAAACTGCCTAGGAGTAGAAATGGAATCATTTGCTTTATTTAGTAATGCTTTATTTCTAAAGAAACAAGCTGGCTGCATTTTAACTGTCTCAGATTCTTTTTATAATCATGTTAAACTCTCGTCAGAAGACCGAGTAAAACTGGTTAAAAATATGGTGCAAATCGGCTTTGAAGCATTATTGCTATTATCTCAAGCTGGTTAAATAATTAATGATTATTTTAGCAATTGAAACTAGCTGTGATGAAACTAGTATAGCTATTCAAAAAAACGGCAAGTTACTCAGTTTAGAAACGGCCACGCAAATTCAAAACCATGCCCAGCATGGTGGAGTAATGCCAGAGTTAGCCTCCCGATTGCACTTGCGTAATTTAAATTATGTTGCGCAGTCAGTTTTTCAAAAAGCTGGCGTGCAGTGAGGTGATATTAGTTTAATAGCCTACACTAGCAAACCTGGCTTGCTAGGTTGTTTACACACGGGAAAAATTTTTGCGGAAACCGCGGCAGCTGTGCTGGATGTGCCAGTCATGCCCATCAATCATTTGGAAGGGCATGTCTATGCAGCGGCGATTAATCATAAATTACAGTTTCCGATGCTGAGTTTGCTTGTGAGTGGTGGACACACTATCTTGTACTATTTGCCTAGTCATCTTCAATTTATTAAACTAGGAGAAACCCTAGATGATGCTCTGGGAGAATGTTATGACAAAATTGGTCGGTTATTAGGATTTACTTATCCGGCTGGTGCAGAAGTAGATCGTTATGCTAAGCAAGGGGCACCTATTTATAAACTACCCATTCCTAAAACAAAACATGTTTTTGATTTTTCCTTCAGTGGCTTAAAAACTGCTGCTTTCACGTGAATCCACCAGCAAGCTGATTTAACATCGCGTATGAAACATGACTTTTGTGCTTCTTTGCAGAGTACTATTGTCAAGATTATAGCCCAGAAAATAGAGTTGGTAATCCAAAAATATCCTAATATAAAAACCTTATCAGTAGGAGGGGGTGTAGCTGCTAATAGTAGCATTCGTGCTTTATTGAATAGTATGCATGCTAAGCACCCTAGCATTAAGGTTGTTTTACCACCCTTGCAGTTTTGTACTGATAATGCCGCTATGATTGCGCAACGTGCCTGAGAAGAGCTTCAAATCAATAACGCTGCTTAACAAGACTACCTCTCTTGTGATTTGGTAGCTAGTCCTTGATTTTTGAACTTAGGTTTAACGTAGGAGTAATGCCAGCAACTATATATCCAATTGCTTTTTTGGATAGAGTTTTACAAATAAAAATTATTTAAATTGCTTTAAAATATTAAATACTATTACTAAAACCATCAAAAATATCAAATGTAATTATCATGTCTAAAATTATATATTTAACACCCTTTTTTTCACCTCGTCCTTGGGGCGGGCAAAGTTTAAGCAAATACGGGTTTCAATTACCAAAAAACACCTTAATTGGAGAAGCATGAGTTATTAGCGGCATGCCAGATCGATCATCGAAAATAGTGGAAACTAATACCACTTTACGGCAATTTTATCAACTTAACAAAGACAGCCTGAGTAATACCAAGAGCAATGTAGCTGATGAATACCCACTGTTGGCTAAAATTATTAGTGCTGAAGACGATTTAAGTATCCAGGTGCACCCAGATAATGATTACGCCTATCACAATGAAAAGGGCAGTTTGGGGAAAGCGGAATGCTGATACGTTATGGAGTGCCCTCCAAAAGCAGAAATTATCTATGGCCATGCTGCTCAAACTAAAGCAGAATTTGAGCAATTAATCGAAGCGCAAAACTGGTCTCAATTATTAAAAAAGGTTCCTATTCAAAAAGGTAGCTTTGTCAAGGTGCCTGCTGGTAAGATTCATGCTATTACCAAAGGGGTGATAGTTTATGAATTGCAGCAGGCCTCAGATATCACTTATCGGCTATATGATTATGATCGACCTGGTCTTGATGGGCAACCAAGAACTTTGCACACTGCACAAAGTATCGCTGTCACGACTATTCCTGATTCTAATTTACGCATTAAACACATTAACCAAGGGATGCTGTGGGATTCTGCCGCATTTACCATTTATTTACTGAATTGCTCCAACCGTAATCAGGTGGACGTAACAGTAACCAACTATGTCCAGATTACAGTGCTGGAAGGTAGTGGCCAGTTTGATAATCATTTCTTAACCAAAGGCCAATCAGCTGTTGTGTATAATTTGCCTGATTATGTGCAAGTGAGTGGTAAAATAAAAGCATTAATAAGTTATAAAAAGTAATTTTTGTAGTAGCTGTATATGACGTTTGTTAGCATTTTACTATACGTTCAGGAACGTAGTAAGCATTTAAAAGATTTAATAGAAATTTTAGAAAAACAAAGTTGTGATAATTTTGAATTACTAGTTTTAGTAGAAGGTACAAACGATAGTCAAAAAAACCAGCTAATTAATTTTCTGAATTCGTATAAGCAAAAATGAGGACCACGTTTAAAAATTATTGTTAACACCAGTTATCAAGGTCCATCTTATTGCTATAATTTCGCAGTTACGCAAGCAGTAGGGCAGTATATAGCCTTTTGAAAGGATTTTCTTACTGTCCCAAATGATTTTATTGCTAAGATAGTGGCTGGGGTTAAACCCTTAAGAACCAAGCCAGATCTAATTGCTTTACAATCGAGCAATTCTCGCCAGATTCCCTTTAATGGCTTACCCCACAAAGAAGATTTTGCCAAGCCGCATTTTTATAGCTTACGTACCCACCCTGATATATGGGCTAAAATTAATTTCAGCCTCAATACTAAATTTTTTAAGCGTTCGATTATTATTAATAATCGCCTCTTTATGAAAAGCCGCACTCCTTATAATTTACTGTATATTTATAAGTTTTTGGGATACAGTCGAACTTATTTTCACTTTCCTAGTCCTACGATTACGTATGTCACCGCTCCGGTGTACAATTTTAGTTTGATTCAATTAATTAAACAATGAGTGCATATTTTAAATTTTTACCGACGGGAAAATCTTTATGATGAGCATGCTGCAGCTTTGAATTTTGCCTATTTTTATTATTTAGTCGAACATTTAATGCTGAATGTATTAGAATCAGCCAATGCCTTAGTACGTATTCGCATTATCAAAAACATTCATAATCGCTTAAAGCGTCGCATTAGTGACTTTCTAGATAACGAATACCTTGCTCAAACCAGCAATGAGCATTTTAAAAAAGCGATTGCTAGTTTTGATAAGCATTTCCGTGATGCTTTAAAAAACGTTAAGAAATAAGTAGCTAGCTATTCGCGTTCATAAAATATGCATCCTACAGTATTATTAAAATATCCACTAGCGAGTGTTTGGAGACGTTGCTGAGTCCGCTTTTTTGATATGTTACTGTCTAGTCTGTTTTTACTGCCTTTGGCTTTAACTGTATCTGACTGACAAATCAACCAGCAACTAGCCGCGGTGATTCTTTATGTTTCATCAATAGTAATTTTGATCATTTATTTTTTGGTGGTCCCCTGATTTTGGCAGGGGCGAACGCCAGGTAAAAAATTGTTCGGAGTAAAGTTATTGCAAAGCACCGATCAATTCAAATTTAAGCACTTGCTGGCTCGTGAGACAATAATTATTTTTATTCCTTATTTAATTCAGCTAACCCTTAATTTAATTTTTGGGATAGTTTATGGATTATCACTTAGGCATACATTTACTAGTGACACAGATAAGGCCAATGTATTATTGATTATTAGAATAGTGGGCGTATTTATTATTTTGTGGTATCTTGTCATTATTTGTGCTATTGCCTTAGATCCTAACCATCAATTCTATGTTGATTACCACTATAAAATTTATGTTACCAGCACCAAACCAGCAATTAAAAAACCTGCCCTGCCAGAACCAGAAATTATTTCCCGTGATGATCAGCATGCCCATTTAGGCCATGAGCAACCCGGTAATATTAGTGATGAGGAGTTAAAAAAAATTCAGGATAATGACTAAACTCAACGCTCAACAACAACTAGCTGTCACGACAACTGATGCCCCCCTTTGTATTATTGCGGGAGCTGGTTCGGGTAAAACAGCAGTTATTGTGCAAAAGATTGTTTATTTAATGACAAAAATGGCAGTACCAGGTCATAGAATTTGCGCCATCACTTTTACTCGTAAAGCAGCGCAAGAAATGATTGAGCGTATTCATCAAGTTATGCCCGCCATAGAACACCGCATACATTTTTCAACATATCACGCTTTGTGTGCCAAAATATTGCGTTTTAGTCTAATCCATGCGCAATACCAAAAAAATTTTCTGATTATTGATACCAATCAACAGCAAAGTATTATTAAAAAAATAATAAAAACACAATGACAGCCAAATGATAAATTGGAACGTAAAACTATTAATCAGGCTATTAATAGAATTAGTTTTTATAAAAAACGCAATTTAGATTATGACGCGGTTGCCCAAACCTTTGCTGATGATTATCTGGTGGTAAATCATATTACCCGCTACCCCATGGCAAAGATCTATGAGTTATACGAAAAGTATAAACTTGATAACAATTATTTGGACTACAGTGATTTAATTATGCACACGAATATTCTGTTTCAAAAACATCCTGAAGTTCTAAAGGAGTGGCAAAACCGGTTTGACTATTTTTTAGTAGATGAGTTTCAGGATACAGATTTAGTGCAATTTAATTTTATTAAATTGCTATGCAGTAAGCACAATAATATCACAGTGGTAGGTGATCCTGATCAAGCGATCTATTCTTGGCGTGGTGCCCAACCCAATCTTTTAAATAATTTTGTAAGTTACTTTCCTACCGCTAAAATTATTATTTTGGAAGAAAATTACCGTTCTACTGAATATATTTTAGAACTTGCCAATAGCTTTATTTTGCACAATCTTAATCGGGTGGATAAAAAACTAATTACGCAAAACAGCAAAGGATCTGCCCCTGTTGTCGTGGCTGCTCCTAGTGTGCAAGCAGAATGCGCATGAATCGCCCAACAAATTCAATCATTGGTAAGTGCGCACAAGCAAGGCCAACCTCATGGACTAGCACTATCTGATATCACTATTTTGTACCGTGCTAATTATTTATCGCGCCCTTTGGAAGAAACCCTTCGCCATCTTAATATAAATTACGAGGTAGTGGGCGACTTTAAATTTTGAAGGAGGAAAGAAATTCTAGATTGTTTAGCTATTTTAAGTTTGATTGCACAACCTAATGACTATGTTGCTTTAGAAAGAATTCTTTTGCAGACCCCCACGATTGGTCAGGTGCGGGCAGCTAAAATTTTACATTTTTTACAAATACATAAATTAACTTTTTTTGAACTTTTAGCTGACTATTTAGATCAACTGCCAGTCGCTATACAGAATGCTTTGTTAACATGGCAAAAAGCTTTTAGTGGTTTACAAATTAAGGATATTACTTCCTTAAAAAAATTAATGCTACCTATTTTGCGACAAATCAAGTGAATTAATAGCACTGATTACACAGTACGCAATGATTTAGAGCAAACCAACATTGGTGAATTTATTAATGCTTTACAAGAGTTTGATGCCGCTAGCCTTAGTAAAACACGAGGTAGCGATGTTATCCATAATTTCTTGGATGCTATTTATATTGATCCTGAGTCTGACTCATCTGCTAGCACCTTACAAAACAAAGTCCGGTTAATGACAGTGCACCGTGCGAAGGGCATTGAAAGTGCTGTAGTATTTATCTTTGGGGTCAATGAAGGCATTATGCCTAATTTTCGCTCAGTTCAGAACAATGATGTTTCAGAAGAACGACGCATCTTTTATGTTGCTATGACTCGTGCTAAGCAGCATCTGTTTATCACCTACAATGAAGGTTATAACTATGAGTTGCATGCCAACAATCAGCGTTCGCAATTTATTGATGAATTAAATGCTGAGTACTATCAGTTTGAACAATTATCTGCTGATCCCCAGTATTTATCTGATGATTCCTCATTAGGGGCCTGAGCACATCCCCAAAAAATTAATACCTCGCATCGAGTTGGTGTTCGTTTAAAGCACCCTTTGTATGGCTATGGTGTTGTTGAAATGATACTCAGTAAAACGATTTATGTGGTATTGTTTGATGATGCTAATTTTGGGCGACGACCTATTAACATTAAGAATGTTAACATTAAATTTTTTACAGAATAGCTTAGTTAGTTTAAAATATTAATATTAAAAATTAGAAGATAATCAAAAATAAGGAAAATCTATGTTTCATCGTGACCTATATCCGAAAGCTTACCACCTTAATGCCTCACCAGGTTCTATAGCTAAGTATGTTATTTTAGGAGGGGACCCTTTACGCGCTAAATATATAGCTGAAAAATTTTTAACTGAAGTACATTTAGTCAGTGACGTGAGAGGCATGTTCTATTACACTGGCATTTATAGAGGTCAAAAAGTGACGATTGGTGCTCATGGTATGGGTTCTGCTTCGATTGCTATTTATGTGCATGAATTATATGAATACTATGATGTGGAATGTATTATTCGTGTCGGAACATCTGGTGGCTATGATCCCCAATTAAAACCGCTAGATTTAGTGAATGTGACTGCTGCGAGTGGTGAAAATAATTTTGATCAGCGTTTATTGCAAAAAAAGTGTGACATTATTGCTGCCTCTAGTGCTGTGTGTACAGCCATTAATACAGCAGCGGGCAAACATCAGATTGATATTAAAGCCGGTAATTGCCATTCGGCAGAATTATTTTATCTAGAAAGAGTCGATGATTGGAAGCAAATTGCTCGTGATAAAGCTGCCATTGCAGTGGAAATGGAATGCTATACATTATTTATTATTGCCCAACAATTTCAGCGACAAGCAGGAGCAATTCTGACAATAGCAGGGTCCTTAGTGACAGGTGCCGAAATTACTAGTGATACTAAAGAAACTGGCTTAAAATCAATGGCACAATTAGCTTTGGAAAGTGTTTTAGAACTTGCCAAACACTAGTGATTTAGGGTATAATTGCCTTGTTATTTTTATGAATTTTACAAAGGGAATTTAATGGTATCTTATTCAGGAACAGTAGTAGATCCGGTCGGTCTACATGCTCGTCCGCTGTCATTAATCGTTACTGCAGCTAATCAGTTTGAAAGTGAAGTGATGATTGAATCTAAAGGTCGAGTTGGTAATTTAAAGTCTATTATGAACACTCTGTCTTTGGCGATTAAATGTGGAGACGAATTTACTGTTAAAGCAACCGGTGCAGACGAAAAAGCTTGCATTGCTGCTTTAGAAGAAACTTTGAAAAAAAATAAAATTGTTTAGCAATTTTATTTTTTATTATTAATCACCATAACTCAGAAAGCGGTAGGAATGTTTAAATTAATTGTTAAGGGCATCGCAACTTGTTGTTTGTTTTCTCCGACAGTTTTAGCCTCTGTTAGTTGCTCACAAGACCAATTTGATTTACGCTATTGAGTCATTACTGATAGTGGGTATATCACTGATAATTCTTTTAATGAATCTGTTTATAATGGGGCAACACAATTTGTTAAATCCCAAAATCCTAATAAACCCAATATTAAAGCCGCCTATATTGAACCCAAGAGTGGCTTAACCAGTGATTTGCTAGAAAGTACCAACATAGCAAAAACACTAGGTTCCCAAATTTCAGTTTTGAGTGGTTATCGGTTTAGTTCGCTCGACAACGAAATTGCTGCTAATAATAAAAAAATTATTCAAGTTGATGCTGCCCCCAGTGTCATCCCAAGAAACTTATCTTCGATTGTGTTTAAGTCATCAATTAGCGGTTTCTTAGCTAGTTTAACTGCAGGCGAGTTTTATGGAAATGCAGTTAGCAAGCAGACATTAGAATTCCCTCGGTTAAGTACTTTCGGGGGATTGCCTAGTCCAGTCGCTGTTAATAATTACATGTGAGGGTTTTTAGCAGGGATTAGTTTTTGAAATTACATCATTAGCACAAAGGGTCAATCAAGTAATCCGGTGGTTACAGAATGGTATAAACTATTAAGTAAAACCTTGCCATCAGCCATCCCGTCAAAGCAAAAATCCCCGGGAGCAATGCTTCGGAAGCTTAATTTAAGCCCCGTACAAGGGGATGTGGAAGAAGATGGCACATTTACAAAATTAAACATTAGCAGCGTTAACCCAGTGCCTACCCGTTGATTCTCAGGGTCATTTACTGCAGGAAAAGCGCGCAGTATTAGTAATTTGTTAATTTCTAATAATGCCAATTGCATTATGGCAGTGGCCGGTTTTCAAACCAATGATGTCATTCAAAGGTTTGAAAGTATAAAACCCGAGCCTTTCAATAAAGCGATTGGAGTTGATTCAGATCAAAGCAAATTGTTTGGTAAGCGATGGATGATAACTTCTGCTTTAAAAGAATTATCAACAGCTACTGATGATGCTCTGCAAGCAGTTAAAAACGAAACTGTGAAAGGACCAGCACCTAAAAATAGTTTTTTGGGCCATGTCAAATCCACTCCCGCTAAGCCTAGCAACCCGGATACTCCTTACTATAAATGAAGCTGAAATGGTGTTGCTGCACAGGGTCCGGATTCAACTGTGAATCAAAAATTTGTTAATTTAATAGAATATGGTTCTGATAATCCTCAACAGGCAGAATCTAAAATTTACAAAAATTCAATGTTGCCAGTTTTTAATAATTTAGTTAAGACATATACGCAGGTAATTTCCGAATCACAAGGCGGTTGGTACCAAACCTGTGAAGACACGCAAAAACTGATTTACAAGCAATCTAAATTAACTACTAATAATTGGGGAGAATATTTAGCTACTATATCTAAACCTAAACCATAATATGGCAAATCCAAAAAATACTAAACAATCATCAAACAAGTCTGAATATGCTGTAGAAATGCTAAAAATTAATAAAATTTTTGGCAGTCAATATGCCAACTCGGAAGTTGATTTACGAGTGAAAAAAGGCACCATCCATGGCTTAGTAGGCGAAAATGGCGCTGGTAAAACTGTGCTTATGTCAATGTTGTTAGGCTTGTATAAACCCACTTCAGGTGCTATTAAAATTAATGGTAGATTAGTCTATATAGATAGTGCCCTGAAAGCAGCTCGCCTGGGTATTGGTATGGTGCAGCAACACTATCAATTAGTGGAGTTTTACAAAGTGTGGCAAAACATCAGTGTGGGGAGCGAATTAGTTAATAAATTGGGGTTTGTCAAGCGTAAGCAAACTCTGAAAATTTTAATTGATTTATGTAAAAAGTACCGTATTAATCTGAAGTTAAAAGCCAAGATGAGTAGTTTGTCAGTAACAGGTCACCAAAAATGTTCTATTTTGCAGTTACTATATCGTGATCTAGACATTTTAATTTTTGATGAAGCGACCTCGATTTTAAGTACTTTAGAAATTGAAAAATTTTTTCAAATGGTCAGAACTTTACGGGATAATGGCAAAACAATTATTTTTATTGCACACAAAATTCAAGAAGTGATAGACATTAGTGATGAAATTACAGTCATGCGCATGGGTAAATCTACTGCTAATTTTCTAACGCATAATGTAACTGAGGAACAAGTAAAATTAGCTATGTTTGGAAATAATAATCCTGCCAAAATCGAACGGACTTCGACACGCTCTGAGGAGACTATTTTAGAGATTAAGAATTTAACTGTTCCTAATTTGTCCGACCCTAAAAGAGCTGGCTTGAAAAATTTTTCCTTAAAAGTGCAGGCTGGTGAGGTGGTCGGAATTGCTGGTATTAGTGATAATGGGCAAAATGAACTTTATGAAGCTATTATTGGGGCACAAAAAATTACATCAGGTTCGGTTATTTTTAAAGGCTCAAATGTGACTCACCAAAGCATTAATGAGCACATTAAACAAGGGATTTCCTTTATACCTGAAGACCGGAATGGTGCTGGCTTAATTTTAGATTATCCTGTTTTCCTGAATATTGCATTGCCGGCTATTAAACACAAACCTTTTAGTAGGCACGGTTTAATTAATTTTAATTATCTTGGGTCGCACGCCAGACGCATTATTGACAACTTTGATGTGCGTGGAGGAGGTCGTGGATACGCAACTATGCGGTGAATGTCTGGTGGTAACCAGCAAAAGGTGCTGGTGGGTCGTGAAATGTTAAAGCCACATAGTTTGCTAATTTTAGCTAACCCCTCACGTGGACTTGATCAAAATTCCATTAATTTCATTCATGAGCAAATTATGAAAGAACGATCTGACAACAAAGCTATTATCCTGATTTCCTATGACTTACAGGAAATTATGAAATTAACTGATAGAATAGTCGTTTTGAGTGGGGGCGAAATTAAACAAACTATGCAAACAGCAGCTACTTCAGTCGGTGAAATAGGGACATATATTTCTGAAATGCAAAAATCTACCACATCAGTCACAGATGCTTTTACAGGTAAATAAACATGTTGATAAAAAGATTCATTTGAAAAAACACCCAAAATCTGAAATTACTCAAAAGTTCTGATTCTTTAAAAACAAGTAGTCTTAAAGTTTGAGCAAGCACAGCATCGATTTTAGCTGGTGTGTTAATTAGTTTTATTATTTTGCTAGGGAGTGGAGCGAATCCTTTCTCGTTTTATGAAGGGGTAGTCAAATATTCACTGGGTGGTGTATTTCGTAATCTTACTCTAACGACATTTGCGATTTATATATTAGGGGGACTGGCGATTGCTGTTGCTTTTAAAGCACGCTTTTTTAACATTGGGGTTTCAGGGCAAATGTTATGTGCAGGGAGCCTAGTGGCTATTTTTGGCACTGCGGAAACTAATTATGTAAATGGCACAACGCCCTTGAGTAATAAGATGGACCCTGCTTTATTTATGATTATTGCCTTTTTTATTGCTGTGTTAGCAGGGATGGTGGTGGCTGGGATTGCTGGGTTCTGCAAGGCATATTTTCGAATTAATGAAGTAGTAACAGCGATTATGCTAAACTATGCTGTCTTTTTCATTATGCGCTGAGCTTTTTTAAACCATCCCGCTTTTTATGACCCCAATGCCTTTGGTAGTAAAAATATTGCTCCTAATTATAATTTCATGATTGATGGCATGCAATTTATTGTGCCTTTAATAATAGCGGTGGTGTTAGCTGTAGGGATGTTTGTGTTGCTACGGTATACTACCCTAGGATTCCGCATAAAAGCAATTGGGGTCAGTAGAACTGTTCCCAAATATGCTGGGATTTCAATTAAAAATAATTTAATGTATTCAGCGCTGATTTCAGGGGCGCTGGCTGGCATGGTCGGGTATTTTTATTACCTATCAATTACCTCACAAATTACCTTCCGCACCACTTTACTACCGGAGTTTGGTTTTAACTGTATTGCTGTCGCGCTGGTAGCTTTTAACAATCCCCTAGGCATTATTTTGGTAGCCTTTTTATGAGGGGTGCTAGACCAGGGGACTGTGATTGCTGCCTCTTTACCAGGTATTAATATTAACCAATATCTTGGTCAGGTAATCTTCGGGATTTTAATTTATTTAGCTAGCATTTCTACTCTCTTTTACCAGCTTGGCATTTGAAGGCGGGTCCATGCATGATGAATTAATCAGCGGCCCCATGCTTTTACGGAACAAAATAAGCAGCTGCATCATGATATTAAAATGATTAAGTTGCGTCGCAAAAAACTAGCTCAACAAACCAAAAAACACTTTAGTAAATTGACACTAAAGCAACAAAAAGCTTATCCACAGGATCCTGATCGCCTTAACGCCCTTAATTATGATTTAATGGAGTGTCGTGATCAAATTCTGGTTTATAAAAAACAATTACGCTACAACCGAGCAGAAGCGTACAAGCAATCCTATGCATATCAAATATCTGCCTTTAAGGCGGTGATGAGTCGCACTTATGAAGAATTATGTGGTACTCACCTGAACGCTTATTTGAAAGCCCGCAGTCATTACCAAGAAGATTTGCAGCACTCTTACAAGCTATATCGTGGTGATAAGCAAAAGCTTATGAAGCAAAAAGATTTATCTGCGCCTAATTTAAAAAAACAAAAGAGGATTTTGAAGAATGGTTACTACAAACACAAGCAGCAAGCTCTAGAACGTTTTAATACTATCTTTCTTAATTTAGTGGCAACCAACAACCAAGAAATTAAAGAATTTTATGCTGATAAGCGAGTACAAATACAAAAAATGAAACAATCAAAACATCAACAAAAGGGGGTCTAAGTATGCTATCCATTGGATTTTTATTTCAAGATATTACCATCGCCTTTGCTTTCTTGTTGGTAGCTGCCATTGCTAGTTTATACAGTGAACGGACTGGTGTTATTAACATTGCTGTCAATGGGAATATGCTAATTGGTGCTTTAGTATTTGCTCTCTTTGGTTTTTATTTAAATAAAAATGGCCAGCTAGGTAATGCTTCTCAATTTCTAGCTGTCTTGCTCGCAATGTTAGCGGGCATGGCACTTAATTTGCTGCAAGCCTTTGCTTCTGTGTCGCTTAAGGCAAATCAAATTGTGGTTGGGACCGCGATTAATATTTTAGCTGCTGCCATTGCTTTGTTTATGGTGACCCAACCCGGTAGCGTTGATAACCAATACTCCACCAATTACACTTTATATTCAATAGATGGTTTTTATAAAATTGGGAATGTTTACTTTCTAATTGCGATTGGCTTAGCAATCTTCACTTTTGTGTTTTTCCGCTACACTAAAGTTGGGACTCGTTATGTAGGGGTCGGGGAAAATCCAAATGCTATGTATGCTGTTGGGATGAATATTATTCGGACTCGTTATATTGCCTTGCTGGTATCAGGAGCTCTAGGAGCCCTGGCTGGTGCTATTTTCACTTTCAGCGTTTCGAATTCATTTAATGGTAACGTGGGAGGCGAAGGCTTTTTAGCCTTAGCGGTGATGATTTTTGGCCAATGAAGAGTTCAGTTTATTTCGTTGGGAGCACTTTTATTTAGTGGATTGTTAGGTTTAGCTAGTTGATTGCCACTGGGCGTAACGCAAGGTTGATTTGCTAATAACGCTGGGTTAATTAAGGCGCTACCGTTTGTGTTTACGATTGTCGCTATTATGGTGTTTTACAAATACAATAATCAACCACTAGCCGATGGCGAGCCATTTAACGAGGGCAAACGGAGTTAGCCTCTCTGGTGTGTTAGAATAGATAAACATATTATATAAATCAGAATTATTTACATAGGAATTTATATGCCAGCCAACAATTTATTATCAGGACTAAGTATTAGCCCTGGGATTGGTTATGGAAAACCATTCTTTTTGGTGAAGCCTAAAATTGTCATCCCGACCGATTATAAGGGCTTAGAAGATGAAATTGGTATTTTTCAAAATGCGATTAGTCAGGCCACGCACAACCTTGAAAATATGATTAAGGATTTTGAATCAAGCGATCAACCTGCAGGGGCGGGCGTTGAAGTTATTAAGGCTCACTTAGAAATTCTCAAAGACCCTGTTACAGCCCAAGAAATTATTAGTTTAATTAAAGCTGGTTCCCAAAATGCCGCTCAGGCGACCGAAACCATATTTAATAAATACATCATCACTTTTCAAGGGATGGAAGACAGTTACTTTAAAGAAAGAGCGATTGATGTACGTGATGTCAAAGAACAAATTCTATGTTACATGCTGAAGATTCAGCTGCCAAATTTAAAGGCGATTAAAGAAGATGTGGTCATCATAGCCTTGGAATTAACTCCTTCTGACACAATCCATTTAAATCCTCAGTTTGTGAAAGGGGTTGTGTGTGAACAGGGTGGCAAAACTTCTCACACCGGCATTATGACTCGCGCCAAAGGTATCCCAGCCGTGAGTGGAATTAAAGATATTTTTAAAGTCCTAGATGGACAATTGCAAAATATTTTTATTGATGGTTCTAAAGGGATAGTAGCCTGAGACCTCCCTGCGAAGGAACAAACTGATTGAAAGCAACGCATGCTTGACTATCAAAAGCATTTAGCTAAATTACAGTTATTCAAAAATAAACCTTCCTTAACTAAGGACAACCACAAAATCTTGATTGAAGCCAACATTGGTTTGCCAACTGATGTTGATGAGGTGAATGACAAAGGGGCAGAAGGGATTGGTTTGTATCGTAGTGAATTTCTCTATATGAATGCAAGCCATTTTCCTACCGAAGAAGAACAGCTAGCGTCCTACAAAGCAGTTGCTGTCCAGCACAAAAACATTGTGGTCGTCCGCACGCTCGATATTGGTGGTGATAAAATGCTGAGCTATTATAAATTTGATGATGAATTAAATCCTTTCTTAGGCAATAGAGCGATTCGCTGATGCTTAAAACATGAAGAAGTGTTTCGCACACAGATTCGGGCACTATTAAGAGCTTCAGCCTTTGGCAAAATTGCCATTATGTTTCCCATGATTAGTACTGTGCAGGAATTTAAAGATGCCAAGGCAATTGTGGAAGATGAGAAGAAACGTTTAGCGGCAGCTAAGATTGCTTTTGATGCTAATATTCAAGTCGGAATGATGATTGAAATTCCTTCAGCAGCATTGATTGCTGAAAAATTAGCTATTCACGCTGATTTTTTCTCAATCGGTACAAATGATTTAATTCAATACAGCATGGCAGCTGATCGAATGAATTCTCAACTAGAATATCTTTACCAACCACTTCATCCAGGGGTGTTGCGTTTAATTAAAATGACTGCTGATGGTGCCCATGCTCATAACCGTTGAGTGGGAATTTGTGGTGAAGCTGCTGCCGATATGCGGGCATTACCAATCTGGGTAGGACTAGGGATTGATGCTTTGTCTATGTCTGCAACTAGTATTTTAGGCATTCGTGAATTTTTATCTCGCATTGATAGTAAAGTAGCGAAGCAGTTAGCTGAAAAGGCTTTGTCATATAGTGATGAAGTAGAAATTATAAACGAAATTGATAGAAAATTTACCATTGCTTAGATGGTGTTAGAGGTATAAAAATGTTATTTCATAAAAAAAATAAAGTAATTAATATCATGGCTTACACTGATGGCGCAATTGTGCCCATTGATAAAGTAAAAGATGAGGTATTCGCGCAAAAGACTTTAGGAGATGGGATTGCAATTGATCCCACTAATGGTAATTTTTATGCTCCGATTAGCGGCAAAATTATTACTGTTTTACCACATGCTTATGGTATTCGCCATAAATCAGGTGTAGAAATGTTGTTGCACATTGGTTTAGACACTGTCGAATTACAAGGCAAAGGGTTTACGTCAAAAGTGGCTATGGACGATAAGGTGAACGCTGGTGATTTACTGGTGACTGTTGATTTAAAAGCAGTAAAAGCTAAAGTACCTAGTATGCAATCACCATTAGTTATTATGCCTAACACCATTGAAGGTAAGGTGTTGAATTTTAATATGGATAAAAAAAAGGTCAAAATAGGTGACATGATTGGCACAATTAGCTAAGAGTGTGGTCATTAAAATAAATCATTTTGAAAATAAACATTAAAAATATTGGTCAATTAAAAGAATTTACTTTTAAAAGCGAGCGCCGAATTAATATTGTGCATGCTGAAAATGGGACCGGTAAAACAACTTTTTCCCGGCTGCTTGCCTCCATTAATAAAAGTCATGACAATGATCTGATTAAGACTTATTGTAATCCTGGGAACAAAGCAGAAATCTTGTTAGGGAAAAGCAGTAATCTGTTTGAGGATGGCCTATGGAAAAAAGAATGGAATAATTTTTATATTTTTAATGCTGATTATTATTCGGACAGTATTGTGACCCGGTTAGGGGAGCAAATGTACATTGGTGAATCCAGCGATAACCGGGTGAGGCGTTATTTGGAATGCTGGAAGATGATCAGCTTAATTAATCAGGCCCATGATGTAACTAGCTTATTCACCTTTTTGGCTAATCATTGCAATATTCTTGATTTTATTGATAAAAAATTAGCCACGACTTTATTTGATTGGTTTCGCAGGTGTGCTAACGTTGCATCATCAAGTAAATTAGATGTTCAGGCTTATTATCGGCATGCTAAACAAACTTTTGACAGCATTATTAAAGGGGTGACTCAACATTCGATTGTCACGTTAAAAATTATTAATTTTGCGAATAATGCTTTTTTTCGCCATGGTAGTAAGTTGGGGAATCTGGCTCTTGATGATTATGAAGGTTTGATGTACACCCGCCCCAATAACCGCATTTTAAATGAAAAAATCACCATCTGAGTATTTTGAAAATTAGCGCTGATTTATGCCTTAAAAAGTCATCTGGATGATCAGTATGAATTTTTGCCATTTGCTTTGCGTGACCGGTTTGATCTACTACGGGGGTTTGGTGATTTAGAGCTATTAGATAAAATCAAACAATCATTTAGCGCCCCTGAAATAGCTGATGATATTTTAAATGACCTTTTGCAAGCCATTGGACTGGGGTTTAAATATAAGATTATTAATGGGACGATTGTTCATCGTTTTTATAAAGATAAAATTAAAACCATTAGTAATGCAGAAAATCGTCTGCTGTCTTTATGTTATTTTTTATCAGAAATTAACAAGCACGTTAAAAACGATGCTAACTATTATGTGGTAATTGATGATCCGATTACTAGTATGGACCATAATTATGCTACCAATATTGTCCGTATTATTACGCATCTCATCCAGAGTTCACGTTATGATCGCCTGAATTGATTAATTATGACCCATAACGCGGCCTTTTGTGATCAATTAATGTTCCGACTATACCGCGATGATTTACACCGTAATACCAGCATGTATTTGTGATATTTGGATCGGCATTTAAGTACAGTATCTAAAACCTATCATCGTCAATTTGAAACCGTGATGAAGCGAATCATTGTTGATATTTTAGGCATGAGCCAAAACCCTAGCCAGCATTCATTGGTAGACATTTGCAATAAAGTGCGGATTTTATTAGAAATATACTGCGGGGTATATGCTGGGAGTCTCAACTTTAATTTATTATTTGCGGACCGTGACTGTTTTTCAATTGAGGAAAAGAGTAGTTTTCAGGGTATTATTGATATGTTAAACCGCTATTCACACGGTGATATTGATTATATTAATAATGCTGAACCACTTTTAGGGAACGTTAATAAGATTCTGAGTTTTGCGGTAAAATTAATACAAATTTATTCTCCAAAAATATGAGAAAAATTATAATTTAATTAACACATTGAGGGCATAATGCTAAAAACCATTTTACGAATTAGTAGTGTAATGACTTTGTTAGGGGGAGCGGTAAGTTCGACTGTTGCTTGTGGTGATGACAATAATTTTAACCTGGGTAATTATAAAATTACCAGTATTGAAGTCACCGGCGAACAAACCAAGCACTTCAGTGATTTAACAGCTTTTGCTAAAACCAGTTCGACAAGTGATATTCCTTATGATTATTATGTAATTGCTCATGCCAACAATGATCAACGAGGTGAACTTGTGGAAGGGGGGTACGATTTCAGTATCTATTATAGAAAAGCGCAAACAGTTGATGCTTCACAACTCCCATCTGATTTTTCACCCACTGATGAAAATATTCTCCATTTATGGAAAGTGACTGGTCATCCTAAAGGCGCCACCAACCCTACCAATTTTTTATTCCTGCAAACCGAAAACATGGTCAGCAAACAAAAAGAATTATGGTACAGTCCAGTTAACAACGGAAAGATGACAGGTCTAAAACAATTTAAGTGGTCTAATCCTAGCTCTAATGCCGAATGAACAAATGTCCAAAATGTGAAAGTGTCACAAGGATTTTTAGTGTTGCAATTACGACTTAACAATAAAGATCAAAATCTGCTTATCAATACCAACATTACCGCTCAAGGGTCATTGCCTTTTGGGGTATATAAATTTCCCGGAACTAACACATTAACACCTGTAACACAATCTAAATTAACTGCTGACAATCCTCCAGCAAAGATTAAATTAATTTATTACGATTATCAGAACCAAAACTTATTATGAGATTCCGACAGTAATATGGGTGCAAATAATTTACTGTGATCACACATTGCTATGCAAGAAACCCCAAGCAAAGACATTGTAGGTGCTCCCCTTCAAAAGGGCGGGTTTAATAATATAGTTAACAACATTTACTGGTCTCCGAAAGCATCCTATATTTTTATTTCCACCACTAATGGTATCTTCGCAGCAAAACCCGAGCCAGGAGAGGGTAAAGGGTATCAAACTCCGCTTATTCTTAGTTACGATCAAGACATTAATAATAATATTAATTACTTTAGCTATGATAATTCTACTTCCGGCGATAACAAATTTATTATCGAAAGCAACAATCAAAGTTTTTATGATATAAAAGCTGATGCAACTCCAACTGCTGCCAATTGACAATGGCATGTTTCGGATTTTGGGGGCACAGAAGGTATTAACAAAGCTAATTTTATTAGAAATGGTGATTTTGTTCAGGCTTCTAATGCCCCTGTTAATAGTCCGTTTTTTCTAATTGGTTCTCGTTCATATGGTTTATTTATTAAGGACAGTATCACTGGCTCCTTTATCCGCACAAATAAAACTAACTATAATTGCCTTAGTGCAGTAGCTTTTTCGAAGCAAATTATTATTACCAGTTCATTAAATAGTGGTTTGTTTTTAATTACCAGCTAATATATTACACTAACTGGAAGGGTTCTAGCCATTGCTGATTTTACCAAATTAAAAAAGACGTTCCACTGACCATGGCAGTTTCAGCCTTCCCAAACTGAGCATGTTTATCCCTTGGATTTTAAGGTTTTCCGCGAACGTGAATCGCAGGTAGTCTTTTTGCTAACCGCCATCATTGTGCCTATATTAATTGATGTTATTTTTAAGTTAGCGTTAATTAATAGTAATGTAGATGCGCCATTGCAATCAGGCTTAAGCATTACCCGTACATTCTTAAGAATCATATCAATTATTCTTGGAAATGTGTTTTTGGTCAGAAAAGGATTTCAAAGCAAAATGCTCCAAACGGGGGCATATGCTTTTTATATTTATATTTATGTTTTTAATATTGTAGGCTTAGTCGCTGGGGTGATTTTTAGTTTACTGGGTCTGTCTAGTGCATCTAGCGCTTTGCAAGCTAGTTTAACGACTATTTTTGCAGATGGTCTAGCGGTAGTGCTGTGTTTTGCTTATATGCCGGTATTTCGCTTGAAATTAAAAGCTACTTTAGCTAATAACTGAAAAAGATACTGTTGCTTTATTCCTCTGTTTATTGCAGCAGCCATTGGTCTTAATCTTGCTTTTGGGGTTATCCAAAATTTGGTGTCTAGTGGCACATCAAGCAACGAGCAAATTTTCCAAAATAATCAGACTTGATACTTTTTGTTATCGGTGGCAGTTTTAACGATTCTGGTTGCCCCCATCATTGAAGAATTAAGCACTCGGCATGGTATTTTTTTGTTGTCAGCAAACCCGGTAATTGGTTTTATTGCCTCTGTATGTTTTTTTGCGGAAATGCATGTGAGTGGTAGCAATGATTTACAAAATATTATTGCTTACCTGGGGGGCGGATTAGCAATTACCACTACATTTGTAGTTTTTCAATATAATGTTTATGCGAGTATTTTAGTACACGCTGGCATGAATACTGCTGCTTTTGTGTTCTTGGTCGCCAGATAATCTATAATATAACAATACCAATAATTTCACCCAGTTTCATTGCTCCAATTCTTACTTTATGGAATTACGTCGTCAGGCTCTCATTAATATTTTTTGACAAATTTTTAGTTGTGTTATGGTGTTTGTTTTAAATATTACCCTAATGGAACTAATTGTTAACCGCTTTGATCTAGCGATTAATGGGTTTATTCGAGTTAATTTAACTTTGATCACGCTAATTGCTGGTGTGGAAAGCGGGATTGGGGTAGCTACTAGTATTTTTCTGTATAAGCCGTTGCAAGAAAAAAACTGAGCCTATGTTAACCACATTTTAACGACCACCCATAAACAAAACAAATTTTTAGCCAAATTAGGCTTGGTGATTTTAGTATTGATTGTAGTAGGTTATGGTTTGTATGTATACTTTGATTCTCAACAAGTGATTAGAAGTAACAATAGTTCCATGAAGCTAGAGTTTTGGTGAGTAGCATTGATTATTTTCTTTATTGTGTCCCGCAATATTGTGCATATGCTGGCCACAGGAGCAGTGCAGAATTTAATTAAAGCTGATAACCGCAATGCTATTTTAATATTGCTGGACATTTTAGCTAATTGTGTGGTTTATGGGGCGGTTTTTGCCTTATTCTTAATTGCAGCACCTATTTGAGTACTGTTTGCGCCGTTTTTATTGTACTCACCAGTCATGATAGCGTTTGTTAAATTGCATGCTAAACGTAATTACGCATGGCTAAAAATAGCGAAAAAACCCCAACATCTAAACCGCTTTTTAATTAAATCCAGCATTCCCATTGCTATCCAAAAGGCTGGCTATGGGATCTTACTAAATAGTGATTTAGTTATTATTGCTATTTTATTAGGGTTTACGGTTGGTTCTACATTAGCTTTTTATTTAACCATTGCCATTTTTTTGCGTAGCATTATGCTAGTGATTGTGCTATCGTTTCAAAATTTTTATGGGTTATTATTCGCCAGTCAAGGACGGTTGCACTGAAAAAAATATCGGAAAATAGAGTTTTTAACCTATGGTTTAGCCGCAGTTGCTTTCATCAACCAATTCATTTCATCCCCTTACTTGGTTAACAGTTTGTTTGATAATGTGCTAACGCAAAATATTAATAATTTTAGTAATCGCAGTTTATACATCACTATTTTTAATGAACCAACTTTTTCTTTGGTGCTTGCGCTATCTTCTGTTTTAGTTATTATCACAGAGCCCATCAATATTTTTATTTATTCAAAAAATAAGTATCGGGAAGTCGCCAATAAATACTTAGGGTTTAGTATTTTATACATTGTTTTAGCAGCCATTTTGGGAATTAGCTTGGCTGCGACAAATAACCCAATCCCCGCTTTGTATTCAGTGCTAATTCTGAAAATTGCTATGCAACTAGCTTTGTATGTGTATGTGTGATTATTTAATTTCTTAATGCTGACTTATAATAGTCGGTTTATGTCTTTTTTCCCGAACCTAATGGTGTTGATCGGCCCCATTGCAATTGCGATTTGTCTCATGTATTTTGTGATCTACCCTGACAATAATTTAACCTACCAGGTGATCAATAATGTCAGTTACCATTCTGCGGTGTCTGATTGAAGTATTTTGAAATTAACGATCTTTTTACTAGCAGTGTTGGGTGCTTCCTTTACTTTGCCAGGTATTTTCATGTTTGGTTATCAGGTATTAGTTCACCGTACCGCTTTAATTCAAGGTGTTAAGCAAAGGCTGCTGAAAAACCCCCGCCGCTGAACTAGTCGGATTTTTATTAGAAATAAACTGCACCAAGAAATGATTTCGTTCGAAAATTAATCAGAGAAAATGATTACAGAGTTTTAAAAATATGGATTTTAAACAAGCAAAAGCCCAAGTCAAACAATTACGTATTGATCTAGACAACTGAAACTATGAGTACTATGTTTTAAATCAGCCCAGTGTTAGGGATGACATTTATGATCAAACGTTGCAAACATTAATTGATCTAGAACAAGAATGACCAGAACTTGTGACGTCTGATTCCCCCACCCAAATGGTAGGTGGGGAAGCGACCAGTAACTTTAGTCAGGTGACTTTTAATCAACCGATGCTCAGTCTAGCTAATGCTTTTGATCTAGAAGACTTGCAGGCCTTTGATAAAACAGTGCAAAAATTAACTAATCAGACTAATGTTACTTATGTTTGTGAGTTAAAAATTGATGGGGTATCAATTAGTTTACAGTATATTGCGGGCGCTTTGCAGATTGGTGCTTCCCGTGGCAATGGTAAAGTAGGGGAAAATATTACAGAAAATGTGAAGCAGATTAAAAATCTTCCTTTGCAGTTACCTGCTAAGCAGAAATTATTAGAAGTCAGGGGTGAAGCTTATTTAACGAAAGAAAGCTTTATCCAACTGAATCGTAGCAACATGGAAAAGCAGCTACCTTTATTCGCTAATCCCCGCAATGCTGCTGCGGGAACACTCAGAAACTTAGATTCCAGCATTATTCAACAGCGCGGGATTGAAGCCTTCTTTTATTACTTGCTAGATAGTAATGCCTTAAATATTAATTCCCAGTGGGAGGTGTTAGAGCAATTAGCGAAGTGAGGTCTTGCTGTCAACCCTTACCGCAAATTATGTCGCAATATTGATGAAGTTTGCGCTTTTGCTCGCCAGATGGAAGCACAACGTGCTAGTTTGCCATATGACATTGATGGTATCGTCATTAAGGTGAATAACTTTAGTTATTATCCCTTGCTTGGAACCACTAGCAAGCACCCTAAGTGGGCGATTGCTCTGAAGTTTCATGCTGAGGTGCAAGAGACACAATTGCTAGATATTACAGCGACTGTCGGTCGTACGGGTCGCATTAACTATAATGCTATTTTAAAACCAGTGAAGGTAGCTGGTACTACTCTACAAAAAGCAACTTTACATAATGCTAACTTTATTCAGTTTAAGGATATTCGGATAGGTGATTATTTATATGTACAAAAAGCTGGTGATATTATTCCCGAAGTTGTGAGGGTTAATATGAAAAAACG